>NZ_JROZ02000001.1:0-600000 GCF_000765665.2 Helicobacter sp. MIT 05-5293 | reverse complement strand
AATCTCCAAATAGACTTTATTCCCCATATCACACAACTTACTGATGATATTTATCAATACAAAGGCTACTTTCTCCCTATCAAACAATTTGAAGCAATATTCTACTACAAGCATAGTCTTGAAATATTTGACCCCAAAACACTTGAAAAAATCAAAACAAAAGACATTATCGATGTGGGTGGTTTTATCGGTGATAGTGCAATTATTTTTCAAGAATTTACATACAAAAATATTCATACTTTTGAGGCAACAGCGACAAACTTTAAACATCTCTTAAAAACCTTAGAGCTTAATCACACAAAATCCATTATTCCTGTCCAAAAGGCTTTAGGCTCTACCCATTCAACAATGACAATCCACCTTTATGGAGGCGGATCTAGCCTTATATCTCAAAGAAATGCAACGCAAACAGAAGAAGTGGAAATTATCACTTTAGATTCTTATATAAAAGAGCATAATCTTGAAGTAGGTTTTATTAAAGTCGATATTGAAGGCTTTGAGCTAGAGTTTTTAAAGGGTGCGGAAAAGACGATTAAAGAGCAAAAACCCGCAATGCTTATTAGCATTTATCATAATCCCGAGCATTTTTTGTATATCAAGCCAATGATCGAATCATGGAATCTCGGCTATCAATTTAAAATTTATAAGCCTATTGATGAATACATCAGTCGGGAGTGCGCACTTTTTTGCGAGGTGTTAGATTAGCCTTGCACGGCTAACCAAAGAGACTAAGTCCTTTATTTGCTTCAAAGGCTAATTGTATATAATAAAGTATTGATTCAGAGAGTAGAAAGACATTTAGACAAAATATGATGTAAAATATGTCTGATTTTAGGTAAGGATTTGGTAATGAGTGAGAATGCAGACAAAATAAATGAAGAGCAAATCAGCATCTGTCCGAGTTGTCTCCAAAGCCTAATTATACTTGTCCTAAGTGTGGCTTTTGTCGTTGGGAGCATTTGGCTTTTTTTCAACAAGGCTCAAACAAATTTTGATCGCATATTGCTTGGAATCTGTGTATTAGGATCTACCACAGCTCTATTAATCAGTCTTTATATTATGATACTTTGTTTATTACATAAACCCATATTGAGAATCTACAAAGATCGCGTAGAAAGTCGTTATTGCTTCAGACATTGGGTGGTATATCCCTTTGAGGAAATCGAAATCTTCACTATAATGAAAATTTCAGGTGTGAAGATTATCAATGTCCATTTTCTCGATGGTAGATTCCCAAAGACATTGAATAGTAGCTTGATTTGCGACCAAATAGACATTTGCGATTTACTCAACAAACGGCTTGAACTCTTCGACAAACAAATGTTAAGCATTGAGTAAAATGAATGATATTCTACAGACTCTTATTTGTATAGTTACCCATTAAGTCTTAAGGTTAATATAAATACTTTTATCTCATCATTCAAAATACCAATCAACCCTCATTAATTAAACTATTGCATTGATTGTAGATTCTCTATTTAGCATATCTCTTTAGAATCTTACCATCATACATACAAGAATACGAGTATGGTTAATATCATTGGAACAATGCTAAAATGTATAGTTACATTAAAGCCCTAAAAGAAGCATAAAATAATTATTAGATTCAATTAAACATTGAAAGAATACCAGAAAGACTTAAGAGGAATTTCCCCTATCCCTGCATCGACCTACATTCCCACACTTGAAAAGTGCAGTATCATCGGCGAAGAGAAGCTTAACTGCCAGGTTCGGAATGGAGCTGGGTGTTGCCTTCTCTCTATAGACACAAGAAAAAGGGAAATAAAAGCAATTTTTATACATTTATCTATTTTTATAAACAAGTATTTGCTCTTATTTCCATTTTTCATAAAATGTCATGATCATTGTGTTAAAAGCCTTGTAAAGTAGTAAAACCACAATCACTGCAGATATTTTATCTTTCTCTTGATACAGATACTCTTAATAAAGAATTTTATCCATACACTCAATAAGGCAGTAATCCTTAAAAAATAAGCCAAACGGTCTATTAGTAGTAGTCAGCTAAACACATTACTATGCTTACACATCTACCCTATCAAGCAGCTAGTCTTGCTGCGACCTTCGGGGATTGTTCATCTTGGAGTTGGCTTCCCGCTTAGATGCTTTCAGCGGTTATCACATCCATGCGTAGCTACCCAGCGATGCTCTTGGCAGAACAACTGGTACACCAGTGGCATGTCCATCCCGGTCCTCTCGTACTAGGGACAGCTCTCCTCAACAATCCTACGCCCACGGCAGATAGGGACCGAACTGTCTCACGACGTTCTGAACCCAGCTCGCGTACCGCTTTAAATGGCGAACAGCCATACCCTTGGGACCTGCTCCAGCCCCAGGATGCGATGAGCCGACATCGAGGTGCCAAACCTCCCCGTCGATGTGAGCTCTTGGGGGAGATCAGCCTGTTATCCCCGGGGTACCTTTTATCCTTTGAGCGATGACCCTTCCACACAGAATCACCGGATCACTATGACCGACTTTCGTCTCTGCTTGACTTGTTTGTCTTGCAGTCAGGCTGGCTTATGCCATTACACTCTACAGATGATTTCCAACCATCTTGAGCCAACCTTTGTAAGCCTCCGTTACTTTTTAGGAGGCGACCGCCCCAGTCAAACTACCCACCAGGCATTGTCCTGCTCGAGGATAACTCGAGCCAGTTAGCAGACAGAAACATTAAGGGTGGTATCTCAACGATGGCTCCATCTCCACCGGAGTGAAGATTTCAAAGCCTCCCACCTATCCTGCGCATAATGTTCCCATCGGCAGTGCCAAGCTGTAGTAAAGGTCCACGGGGTCTTTCCGTCTTGCCGCGGGTAGGAGGAATTTTCACCTCCACTACAATTTCACTGAATCCCTGGTTGAGACAGCTCCCATCTCGTTACGCCATTCATGCAGGTCGGTATTTAACCGACAAGGAATTTCGCTACCTTAGGACCGTTATAGTTACGGCCGCCGTTTACTCGGGCTTCAATTCAAAGCTTCGTATTGCTACTAACTTATCCTCTTAACCTTCGAGCACCGGGCAGGCGTCACACCTTATACTTCCTCTTACGAGTTTGCAAAGTGCTGTGTTTTTGGTAAACAGTCGGGAGGGACTCTTTGCTGAGACCTACTTGCGTAGGCACACCTTATCGCGAACTTACGGTGCTAGTTTGCAGAGTTCCTTAACCAGAGTTCTTTCACGCGCCTTAGAATACTCATCTCATCTACCTGTGTCGGTTTGCGGTACGGGCAATGCAAGCTAAACTTAGAAACTTTTCTTGGCACGACGGCATCAATGGTACTCCAATTGAGCCGAAGCTCGCTTGAAGCTATTGGAGTTTCGAATACAGAGGCGGATTTGCCAATCCTCCAATCTACACTCTTAAATTAGCACTTCCATCCGCTAACACCATTTAGCCCTATGCGTCCTTCCATCGCACACTTGCATTGGTATGGGAATATTAACCCATTTTCCATCGACTACCCCTTTCGGACTTGTCTTAGGACCCGACTAACCCTACGATGACGAGCATCGCGTAGGAAACCTTAGATTTTCGGCGAAGTGGATTCTCACCACTTTTATCGCTACTCATTCCTGCATGCTCACTTCGCATCGCTCCAGCACTCCTTACCGGTATACCTTCAACGCAATACGAACGCTCTTCTACCACTGTGCATCAGCACAATCTACAACTTCGGTGTCTATCTTAGCCCCGTTATATTTTCTGCGCAGAATCACTAGACCAGTGAGCTGTTACGCTTTCTTTAAAGGATGGCTGCTTCTAAGCCAACCTCCTGGTTGTCTGAGTAACTCCACATCATTTTCCACTTAGAATAGAACTTTGGGACCTTAGTTGGTAGTCTGGGTTGTTTCCCTCTTGACGATTGATTTTATCACCCACCGCCTGACTCCCAAGATACGGTCATAGGTATTCGCAGTTTGACAGGGGTTGGTACCGCGGTGAGCAGCCCTAGCCCAATCAGAGCTCTACCCCCTATGACTATCACTTGAGGCTATACCTAAATATATTTCGAAGAGAACCAGCTATCACGAAGTTTGTTTGGCCTTTCACCCCTATCCACAGCTCATCCCAGCCCGTTTCAATGGGCACGAGTTCAGTCCTCCGGTGGGTGTTACCCCACTTTCAACTTGGCCATGGATAGATCACTTCGCTTCGGGTCTGCAGCATCTGACTTAACGCCCTTTCAGACTCGCTTTCGCTACGGCTTCGCATGTGCTTAACCTTGCCAGATACCACAACTCGCAGGATCATTATGCAAAAGGCAGTCCATCACCCTTGTAAACAATAGGGCTCTGAATGATTGTAGGCAGATGGTTTCAGGTTCTATTTCACTCCGCTCACTGCGGTTCTTTTCACCTTTCCCTCACGGTACTTGTTCGCTATCGGTGTGATAGTAGTATTTAGGGTTGGAGAGTGGTCTCCCCTGCTTCAGTCCGGATTTCACGTGTCCTGACCTACTCTGGATACTGCTACCTATAAATAATGTTTCGCATACGGGACTATCACCCTCTGTGATGTATCTTTCCAAATACTTCTGCTTCATTATTCAAGTGGATATTGCAGTCCACAACCCCAGTAGCAAGCTACTGGTTTGCCCTGTTCCCCGTTCGCTCGCCGCTACTTAGGGAATCTCATTTGATTTCTTTTCCTCTAGCTACTGAGATGTTTCACTTCGCTAGGTTCGCTCCATTAAAGGTAATGCGCATTGCTACGCATTGGGTTGCCCCATTCGGAAATCTACGGATCAAAGCTTCTTGACAGCTCCCCGTAGCTTATCGCAGTCTAGTACGTCCTTCATCGCCTCTATCACCCAAGGCATCCACCATCTGCCCTTAAAAGCTTATTTCTTCTAAGGTTACTGCCTTATTGAATGTATGATTACAAACAATAAAACACTATCGCGTAATTGTAGTTAATTACTATTTTTGTAGGCTATTAACAATAAATTTTCAAATAACATTTAGACATAAAGTCTAATGTAAATCTTTCTGTATCGATAAAATTTACATTAAACTTAATGCTGTGTGCGTATTCTTCAATACTAAAGCTTATATTATTTATCCTCTAAATACTACTTCTTCTTTGCATATACAGACTTTTATTTTCAAATCAACGAATCTCAATATGAAAAAAGAAAAAGATTCTGCCTAAACACTGCTTTCAGAATCAAGACATCATATCACTTTAATCCTTGAATACTTTATAGAGTCTTATAAATGTAAAAACCTTCCATACAACTTCATCAACTCAAAAGTGGTGGAGAATAGCGGGATCGAACCGCTGACCTCCTGCGTGCAAAGCAGGCGCTCTCCCAGCTGAGCTAATTCCCCATTCTAAAAGATGGTGGGCTTAGGAGGACTTGAACCTCCGACCTCACCCTTATCAGGGGTGCGCTCTAACCACCTGAGCTATAAGCCCCTAAAGTCTCTTGTAATTAAGCTGCTATCTTGGGTGATCTCTGAAAACTAAGCAATTTCATTAAGTGTTTATCTCTACTCTCTATCTCTAATCTGTATCAGCATAAATGAATATACTGATAAAATCTCTAGAAAGGAGGTGATCCAACCGCAGGTTCACCTACGGTTACCTTGTTACGACTTCACCCCAGTCGCTGCATCCGCCGTGGGCGGTAGCCAGTTTGGCATTCCGACTTAAGGCGAATACAACTCCCATGGTGTGACGGGCGGTGAGTACAAGACCCGGGAACGTATTCACCGCAACATGGCTGATTTGCGATTACTAGCGATTCCAGCTTCATGTAGTCGAGTTGCAGACTACAATCCGAACTGAGAGATGTTTTAAAGATTTGCTCCACCTCGCGGTATTGCGTCTCTTTGTGCACCCCATTGTAGCACGTGTGTAGCCCTAGGCGTAAGGGCCATGATGACTTGACGTCGTCCTCACCTTCCTCCTCCTTACGAAGGCAGTCTCCTTAGAGTGCTCAGCCGAGCTGCTAGCAACTAAGGACGAGGGTTGCGCTCGTTGCGGGACTTAACCCAACATCTCACGACACGAGCTGACGACAGCCGTGCAGCACCTGTTTTCAAGCTCCCCGAAGGGCACTCCGCTATCTCTAGCAGATTCTATCAATGTCAAGCCTAGGTAAGGTTCTTCGCGTATCTTCGAATTAAACCACATGCTCCACCGCTTGTGCGGGTCCCCGTCTATTCCTTTGAGTTTTAATCTTGCGACCGTACTCCCCAGGCGGAATGCTTAATGCGTTAGCTGCATTACTGCCCTGACAAGCAGGGCAACAACTAGCATTCATCGTTTAGGGCGTGGACTACCAGGGTATCTAATCCTGTTTGCTCCCCACGCTTTCGTGCATCAGCGTCAGTGATGTTCCAGTAGGTCGCCTTCGCAATGAGTATTCCTCTTGATCTCTACGGATTTTACCCCTACACCAAGAATTCCACCTACCTCTCCCATACTCGAGAGTTGCAGTTTCAAATGCAGTTCTATGGTTAAGCCATAGCCTTTCACATCTGACTTGCAACCCCGCCTACGCACTCTTTACGCCCAGTGATTCCGAGTAACGCTTGCACCCTCCGTATTACCGCGGCTGCTGGCACGGAGTTAGCCGGTGCTTATTCGTTAGATACCGTCATTATCTTCTCTAACAAAAGGAGTTTACAATCCGAAAACCTTCATCCTCCACGCGGCGTTGCTGCTTCAGGCTTTCGCCCATTGAGCAATATTCCCTACTGCTGCCTCCCGTAGGAGTCTGGACCGTGTCTCAGTTCCAGTGTGTCCGTTCACCCTCTCAGGCCGGATACCCGTCATAGCCTTGGTAAGCCATTACCTCACCAACAAGCTGATAGGACATAGACCAATCCTTTAGCGAAATTCTTTCCCTCGTAAGGAGTATCCAGTATTAATCACCGTTTCCAGTGGCTATCCTAGACTAAAGGGCATGTTATCTATGCGTTACTCACCCGTGCGCCACTAATCCACTCTAGCAAGCTAGAGCTTCATCGTTCGACTTGCATGTATTAGGCACGCCGCCAGCGTTCACTCTGAGCCAGGATCAAACTCTCCATAAAAATGAGAAGTTTTACTTCTCTTGCTATTCTCAATATATAATTTCAAGATGAAAATCTTAGAAACTCTATCTTGATTTATAGCTTTAGTGAATTTGTCCTATCTCTTAGTGTATCTCATATATCACAAAGACTAGAGTAGATTCTGTATGACAAAGAATATCAAGTATCATTTATCATAGTTTCAGAATCTGCTCAAAGTTATATTTGAGTTGTATATTTAATATTACTAAGAAATTAAGTCTTTAAAAATTTATCAATTATGAATATCAAGTATTGATAAATCAACTTAATGTTCTTGCTTAGATGTCAAAGATCATACACCAAAATAATTAAGCATAACCCTTAAGAGTTCAATTTATACTCAAGGTTTCACCATATTACTCTGATATAAAGAACAATCCAAACTTATGCACTTCTAAAACACATTTTTAAGTATAATCTTTAACATATCATAGCTGTTTGTCCATATTTGACTTTAATGATGAAGACAAAACTATTAACTTGTCTTATCTTTAATCCTCAAGATAAGGAACAATCCCTATGTAATAATACAGATAAACCTAAAAGAGAGACTAGAAGCTCAATCGGTAAGGGAGTGAAATAATACATACTTTAAGCTTAAAGTGGGCTTAGGAGTAGAGGGAATTTAAATTATTTTTATTAATCACAAAACAATTTAAATAATATATCTTTATTTTGATCAATCAATAAACACCGCACTCCTACTAGAGAATCTACCCAATAAATTACTTCTCGAAGAAATCTCGATACACCTCAAAAAGATTAAATATTTTAAAAAGTTTTATGTTAGAATTTAAACATTAGAGATTTGTATTATAATATTATCAAAATCACAAAGACAGCTTACTAAGCTTTCATAAATTTAAGAATCTTATATTGAAGGAGTTGCAATGCAAGTAGAAATGCTATACTCAAAAATTCACCGCGCCACAGTCAGTGATGCAAATCTCAATTATGTCGGTTCAATTACCATTGAACGCTCACTTGCTCAAAGCGCAAATCTTTTGGCTGGTATGAAAGTGGAGATTCTCAATATCAATAATGGTGAGCGTTTCAGCACTTATGTCATTTATGGTGAAAAAAAAGGTGAAATTTGCCTCAATGGTGCGGCTGCTAGAAAAGCTCAAGTCGGCGATATTATTATTATTGTCGCCTATGGACTTTATCATCAAGATGAATTAGAATCCTATACACCGACTATTGTCCAAGTAGATTCTCATAATGCTATTTTATCTATTACACACGAGGTATGAAAATGTTTGATCCGAAACAATTTGGGGAAATGCTTAATAATATGCAAGATACTTTCAAAAATATGGAAAATCAAAACAAACAAACTACACTGACTGCCAAAAGTGGCGGAGGATTAGTCAGTGTCAGTTGCAATGGCAATGGCGAATTAATCGATATTAGTATTGACGATAGCCTTTTGGAGGATAAAGAATCTTTACAGATTCTACTTATGAGCGCAATCAATGATCTTTACAAGAATCTTGAGCAAAATCGTCAATCAACAGCACTTAGTATGCTAGGCAATCTCAATCTCTTCGGCGGGAGCAATAATGCTTAGATTCTCTATTTTTTGGATATTATTATGCGCTACACCTATTTTTGCATACGACTATTCTCATTGTATAAAGTATTTTAATGCTGCAAGCACACCTGTTGGCTCAAGCAACACAATAAGTATCGAACACAATAAAAAACAGATTCATATTATGTATTCTCCCTCGACTCCTAAAAATGTCAAAATCATCAAGGCTGACCCTTTTGTCGGGCTTTACTTGATAGAAGCCCCACACACAAAACAAAGCTATAATCTTCTCTCTCTTGATGCACGCACACTCACTGATAAGAATCTCGCCTTTATCTCACGCAACAAACCTCAACAAGGACATATTACCAAACGACAAAATGGTTTTGTTGATTATGCAACTTTTTCTGCTCCTGTGCAACAAAACAGCGTGCTAGGCAATATTTGTTATCAAATTTATGGTATCGGCATAGGCGGGAATCGTTTTATCGAGAAAAAATATATTGATCGCTTCCTCAATCAAAAAACTCCTTATTACGGGGATTTAGGCATTCGCTTTTTACCCAACCCCAAAAAAGCAATAGTCGATGCGGTCGATCCCTTTTTTCCTAACAATCCTTTCAGAATCCAAGATGAGATTCTCTCCGTCAATGGCACAAAAATCCAATCAAGCTACGACCTTGAATGGATAATAAGCAATCTCAAAAAAGATTCTATCGCAAAAGTTCTCATCAAACGACAAGGCAAGACATTGACCTTGCAAGCCAAAGTCGCGCAACGGCATGGAGGATTTTTACTGAATGAAACATTTTTAGAACGTTTTGGTATATATATTGATGATGAAATGGTTATACAAAAGATCAATCCCGCTACTGCTGGACGTTTTAGCATTCTTCGGGAAGGGGATAGAATCTTATGGATTAATAAACAACCCATCATCACACCTGCAACGCAAAGTGTCGCGCAACGTTTTAACCGACTAAAATTTTTGCTTAGCCAAACACCATACGATGATACTTACGATGGCAAGATGCAGTTACTCATCGTGCGTGATCAGCTTGAAATCTTCGTCAAACTTTAAGGATTTACAATGTCTCAAACATCTTCAAGGATTCAAGAAATTTTACAACAATTTGAAACATTCCTAACCGACCAAGCCCCTAATGTGCCAAGTTTTCATACGCATTATGAAACAGCTTTATGGGAGATGATGCTTAATGGTGGTAAGCGTTTTCGTCCCGCTCTGCTCTTTTGTATTGTCGATGCACTCTCTCCACATCTCATCAAAAATGCGTTTTTACCTGCCCTAAGTATTGAATGTATCCACACTTATTCACTTATCCATGATGACCTGCCTTGTATGGATAATGCCTCTTTAAGGCGAGGACACCCTACTCTGCATACCAAATATGACGAAACGCTTGCCTTGCTTATCGGTGATGGACTTAACACCCACGCTTTTACCTTACTTGCTCAATCAAAGCTTGATCCGCACACAAAAATCGCTCTCATAGAAACACTTTCTCATAATGCAGGGATTGGTGGTATGGTGCTGGGGCAAGTGCTTGACTGCGCATTTGAAGACACTAAGCTTTCCTTAGAGCAACTCAAAACAATCCACACAAACAAAACTGCCAAACTCATTGCTGCATCTCTCCAAAGTGGCGCGATTATCGCCGATACAGATTCTCAATTTCAAGAAACTCTCTATCAGTTTGGCATTCATCTAGGTGTCTTTTTTCAATTGCGTGATGATATTATTGATGTATGCTCGACAAGTGCGCAAGCAGGTAAAACAACGCACAATGACACAGATAAAAACAGCTATGTCAATCTTTTAGGATTACAAGATGCACAAAAGACTTTCCAAACTATGCGGCAAGATATTACACGTGCATTAGAATCCTTCCCTCTTGCAATCCAAACAAATCTCAACGCACTTTTACAGGATTATTTTAAGGATATTGAATGAAACCAAAGAAAAATATTTTACTGACCAATGACGATGGCTTTGAATCAAGCGGGATTCTTGCATTAAGGGACGCACTGAAAGATATTGCACAGATTCTCATTGTCGCCCCTGCAAGCGAAAAATCAGCCTGCGGACATGGGCTCACACTCACGCGACCATTGAGTTTTGTGCGCATTGATGATGATTTTTACAAGCTTGAAGATGGCACACCGAGTGATTGCGTCTATCTTGCGCTTAATGCCCTTTACAAAGGCGACTATAAGCCTGATTTAATCATTTCTGGCATCAATCTCGGCTCTAATATGGGCGAAGATATTACCTACTCTGGCACAGCAGCAGGAGCAATGGAGGGCTGCATTCAAGGTATCCCTTCTATAGCTATTTCACAGATAATGAGCGATAAAAATCGCTCCGAACACTTTGACTTTTCCCTTGCTAAGCAAAGTATTAGAATCCTTGTGCAATCAATCTTTGAGAAAGGATACCCACTCAAAGGACGAAAATTTCTCAATGTCAATATTCCCCATATCCCCACTGATGCGTGTAAAGGATTCAAAATCACACAAATGGGATACAGAATCTACGGCGATGACGCACATTTGCACCGCAACCCACGCGGGATAGAATACTATTGGCTAGGATTACACCCATTGCGTTGGCAAGAACGCATTGGTACACCTTTTGAAGGCTCGGATTTTCTTGCGACACATGACGGATATATTTCAATAACTCCCATAAAACTTGACATGACAAGCTATGAAGATTGTGCGTCTTTAGCACAATGGATTGACGCATAAGATGGATTCTGTGATTGATCGCTACACGCGTAGCCGTATGCTTTTTGGCGAAAACTTTGAGCGCATCAAAAGTAAAACCGCACTCATAATGGGTGTAGGCGGTGTGGGGAGTTTTGTCGTGGATTGCCTTTATCGCAGTGGTTTGACACAAATAACGATTGTCGATAAGGATCATTTTGATGTTACCAATCAGAATCGCCAAATCGGAGCTGAACACATCGGTGAATCAAAAGTGCAAGTCCTCTCAAAGCTTTATCCGGGCATTACACCTATTGCTGATTCTATTACACCTTTATTTTTAGAATCTTTTGATATTCTTACATTTGACTATATTGTCGATGCCATAGACGATATAGATGCAAAAATCCATATTGCTAGACGCGCTAGCACAAAGCCTATGGGAAAATACATTGTTGCCACAGGAAGTGCCAAAAAACTTGATCCTTTGTGCATCAAAGTCGATAGTGTGTGGAAAAGTTATGGCGATAAATTTGCGCGAAAATTTCGCGATGGCTTAAAAAAAGCGGGAATCAAAAAACCTTTTAAGGTCGTTTTTAGCCCGGAAGTGCCAAAATGTAAGGAATTAGGGAGTTTCAGTGCTGTTACAGCAAGTTTTGGACTAACTATTGCAAGTGAAATTATACAAGATATACTTAAGGAGATATAAATGCAAGAAGATTACGATTACAATGATGACGAACAAGAACTAAACAACGATGATTACGAAGACTACGAAGAAGAAGATGACTACTCATCTTATGGAGGATATGACGATGATGACTATCAGAATCCTGACAGCGAATACGATGACGAATAAGGCTTGAATATGCAAACAATCAAAATAGCCCTTTTACAACAAACCTACAAAGGCACAAAGCAGGAGATGATAGAATCTACTCGCACTATGATTGCCAAAGCCGCCAATTCTGGCGCACAGCTTGTAGCATTGCAGGAGTTGCACACGCGAGAATACTTTTGCCAAAGTGAGAATCCAAAGTTTTTTGATTATGCCAATGACTTTAACTCTGATGTTGAGTATTTTGCCAATATCGCAAAAACTCATCGTATTGTCCTTATCACCTCACTTTTTGAAAAGCGCACTGCTGGGATTTATCACAATACCGCAGTAGTTTTTGATACTGATGGCACAATCGCTGGCAAATACCGCAAAATGCACATTCCCGATGACCCGCAATTTTATGAGAAATTTTATTTTACACCCGGTGATTTAGGATTTGAGCCTATTCAAACGAGCTTAGGAAAGCTCGGGGTGCTAATCTGCTGGGATCAGTGGTATCCCGAAGCAGCGCGGCTTATGGCTCTTAAAGGTGCGCAAATGCTGATTTATCCAACCGCGATTGGCTGGTTTGATGAAGATAGCACGGAAGAAAAGCAACGACAAAAAGAAGCGTGGATTGCCGTGCAAAGAGGGCATAGCGTGGCAAATGGCATTCCCACAATGGCGATTAATCGCGTAGGTTTTGAATCTGATAGTAGCGGTGTGGGTGAAGGCATAAGATTCTGGGGTTCAAGCTTTATTTTTGGGGCACAAGGTGAGCAAATTGCTCTAGCGAGTGAAAATAAAGAAGAACTCATCTTAGCAGAGATTGATTTAGCACGAAGCGAAGAAGTGCGCCGAATGTGGCCATTTTTGCGTGATAGACGCATAGAATCCTATCAAGACATTTTGCGAAGATTCTGTGATTAAGTCTTATACCAAGCAAGAGATTCTGTCTGTTTATGATTCTATAATCCCTTTGCATAGCGATATAAGAATCTCACAAATAAATGATCACAACACAGCGGAGTAGCGGTAGCAAAGAAGCAAAAAGCTTTTCACTAATAAACAAATTGCCAAAGGAAACTCCCACAAAGAGTATCAGACACTCTGCTAGATAAAATCACAACAACATCAATTCTCCTCATTTAGGAGATTCTAAATCTTTCTCAATCCGCTTAATTTCTTCTCGTAAAAATGCGCTCCAAGCTTTAGGTGTAAGGGCTTTGGCAGTGATAAAAATATCCTTATCACCCCGCCCTGAAATATTGACAATGATTTTTTTACCCTTTATACCTTGTTTGCAAAGCGCAATCGCACCTGCTAGAGCGTGGCTAGATTCTAAAGCGGGGATAATGCCCTCATTTGAAGCAAAAAATTGTAACGCCTCCAATGCCTCTTTATCAGTAGCACTGCCAAACTCCACGCGTCCTACTTCATATAAATGCGCAAGTTGCGGATTGATACCACCATAATCAAGCCCCGCAGAAATTGAATGCGTGAGGCTTAGCTGCCCTTCTGAATCTTGCAAAAAAATACTCTTAAATCCTTGTGCGATGCCCTCACTTGCGTTTTTAGAATGAATGCGA
Organism: Helicobacter sp. MIT 05-5293; assembly: GCF_000765665.2. Taxonomy (NCBI): domain Bacteria; kingdom Pseudomonadati; phylum Campylobacterota; class Epsilonproteobacteria; order Campylobacterales; family Helicobacteraceae; genus Helicobacter; species Helicobacter sp. MIT 05-5293. The sequence goes on along the minus strand of NZ_JROZ02000001.1, from coordinate 586,243 downwards.
ATCGCATTTTCACCAATCCCTTCGCCTATTCCTCCCGCCTCAATGCCTATCAATCTTACCTTTTCTTCTAAATAATGCGCAAAAAAGCCAATCGCATTACTGCCACCGCCCACACATGCAATCATTACATCGGGCAAACCTTTGAAGAATAGTTTGGTTTGGGTTTTAAGCTCTTTGCTGTTAATGCTTTGAAGATCACGCACCAAATCTGGATAAGGATAAGGTCCTAGCGCACTTCCAAGCACATAAAAGCTATCTTCGCTCCGTTTGCTCCATTCTCGTAAAGCCTCATTCACCGCATCTTTGAGCGTTTTACTCCCGCTACTCACACTGCTGACTTTTGCACCAAAAAGCTCCATATTAAAGACATTAGGACGCTGCCTAGCGACATCAATCTCACCCATAAAGACTTCACATTCAAGCCCGAGTTTTGCGCAGGCTGCAGCTGTAGCAAGACCATGCTGCCCTGCTCCTGTTTCGGCAATCACGCGCTTCTTGCCCATATATTTAGCTAATAATACCTGCCCTAAAGCGTTATTAATCTTGTGCGCACCTGTGTTTGCTAAACCCTCAAATTTCAAGTAAATATCATTTTTTAAAATTTTTGAGGCATTTGCCGCGTAAATGAGCGGTGTAGGACGCCCCACAAAAGTATCAAGCAACATTTTTAGCTCTTTTTGATACGCTTTGCTTGGGAAGATTTCCTTATATGCCTTTTCAAGCTCTTTAAGTGCAGGAAAGAGAATCTCTGGGATATATTGCCCCCCAAATGCGTGTTTGCCGTTTTTATCCTCACCAAAATAACCATTTTTAGATTCTAAAAATATCTTGTCTTTTTGTCTCATTGTCTGCCTTTGTGTGATTTATGGAGAGATTGTAAAAAAAAATATATTAGCCTTACCTTTAAACGAAAAAAATTCAAACAAATTGCGCTACAATTATCACATCACACATTGGGAGAAATAAGTATGCAAAAACACAGCAAAAACGCTCCAAAGCTTATGGGACATATTATTGCGGGTTATCCCGACAAGGAGGCTAGTCTTAATGCCGCTTTGGGAATCTGCGAAGCTGGGGCAAAATATCTGGAGATTCAGTTTCCTTTTTCAGACCCAAATGCCGATGGACCAATCATCGAACAAGCATGCGATCAAAGCATTCAACAAGGCTTTAAGATCAAAGATGGCTTTGAGCTTGCCTCTTATCTTGCACAAAACACTTGCACACATATCATCATTATGACTTATGCGAATATTATCTTTCACTATGGTGTGAAAAAATTTCTCAAAAATGCACGAGAATCTAAAGTATGGGGAATCATCGTGCCTGACTTGCCTATTGAAAATGATGAGAATCTCCGCAAACTTGCCAAAAAATATCATATCAACATCATTTCACTTATTGCCCCACACGCAAGCATTTCACGCATTCATAAACTCTCTAAAATCAGTGATAAAATCGTTTATGTTGTCGCTAGGGCTGGGATCACCGGTGATAAAACACCGATTGATAAAAATATCTTCAAATGGATAAAATGCGTCAAAAAACACTGCAAGAAGCCTATTGCACTAGGATTTGGGATCAATTCAAATGAGCAAGTGCAAATGCTTAACGAACAAGTAGAGATTATTGTCGCGGGGAGTTATTTCGTCAAAAAAATTGGCGAGTTAAAAAACCAAACACCTGCAATGATCAAGCAAGAGCTTGTCGCACATACGCGTTTATTAATGGGTTGGAATCAAATGCCTACTTTAGATTCTAAAAAATCTACAGAATCCAAAAAATCACAAGAATCTTAATTGACTAAGATTCTATAAGAAAATGAGCAAACCTATTCTTCAATAATGTAAGGCACACTTCTTGCGCCTGTTTGGATTACAGATTCTGTAAGCTCTCGCGCACTCTCTGTATCGACCTTAGGAGCTTTGTAATCAGCATAGTAAATCTTTTGCAACATTTTAAAATTACTCACTTGGCTTGCAGTTTTTTCTTTCAGCGCATTTGCAGCTCTTAGCATAGAATCTTCACTTAAAAATCCCACGATTAAAAGCTCGACATTAGCATCTTCAAGACGTTTATCAAGCATCGCAAATTCTTGTTTGCAATAAGGGCAATTAGGATCGGAGACAATATAAATGGTTTTATTGGTGGATTTTTTTGCCTTAAAGGTAAAAACTTTGTCGTATTGTTTTTTAAAAACGCTTTTGAGCTTATTATCAATCTTTGCCTTTTCTTTCTTGTAAAGTTTTTCATAAAAACTATCAATACTTGTTCTTAAAGCGGGAGACTGCACGAGTAAAGTTTCTGGCTGAAACATCAACTTACCATCTTGTGTCGCGAGAAAAGGCACTTGCTGGTCATTAATATTGACAATCACCATATCCAAACCGCTCCCAAGCTCTTGCACTTCGAGGATATTGGCTTTGAGTTTATTCTCATCAAGTGTCTTTTGTAATGATGCCATATCAGCAGCATTCATCGCACACGCACATAAGATTCCTGCTAAAAATATTTTAGTTTTCATTTGTTGCTCCTTGTCTTTCATTGCAATATTTTAGCATTCTTAAAGCTTAAAATCATTAACCAAACCTCATTCGTTGGCTTGACTTTCAGAATCTTGAGACTCTTCGATATCTTCATCTTCAGGATTAAATCGCTCTAAATATCCTTCTTCAAGCATCGTTTCTACAATCTGCTTAAAAATTGGAGCGGCTGTGCGCCCACCATAATAATCATCCTTAATGTCTGATTCAAAAGCGACTACACCAATAGTGTAGGCATTTTTCTTATCTTTGGCAAAACCAAAAAATGATCCGTTGTATTTATTGTCATACTTGCCATTAATGGCGATTTTAGCTGTGCCTGTTTTGCCACCAGTGATGACACCTTCGACCTGTGCGACTTTAATCACCTTTTGAACGACTTTAATCAAAGTATCTTGGACTTGTTGGGTGGTTTGTGATGAAAGAATCGCTATAGGTTCTAGCCTTTTAGGTAAATATTTTTCTCCGCTAGGCGAGGTAACATAATCTGCTACGCGTGGTGTTACCAAATATCCGCCATTGCTAAAAATCGCATAAGAGCGCAAAAGCTGGATAAAAGTCGCTCTCATTCCATAACCATAACTCACACTTGCGCGATAGACTTCATTCTGAAAGGTTTTAGGAGTAGGCACTAAGCCGGTTTTTTCATAAGGCAAATCAATCCCGCTTGGTTCTCCAAAGCCAAAAACACGCAAGGCAGTATGATACTCATTAGGCTTAAGATCTTTGGAAATCTTCACCATTCCGATATTGCTTGAACGCAAGATAATGTCTTCAATCGTGGCAGTTTTCATCGGATAGGTATCTCGAATCGTGTAACTTTTAAGCTTATAATAGCCATTGTCAAGCTCGATACTTGCGCTAGGATCAATCATTCCCTTTTCAAGTAAAATCGCATAGATGATTGGCTTAATCGTGCTTCCCGGCTCATAGGAATATTCAATTGCATTGAGATTCAAATGCGGATAGTCTTTTTGCTGGATATTTTTAGGATCAAAGCGATTTGAAGTCGCAAGCACGAGAATCCGCCCCGTTTTAGAATCCATCACACCTGCGACAATTTCTCGGACTTTATAACGCATTTTAGCATCATCAAGTATCATCTCGATTTTTCTCTGCAATCCCAACGGAATACTTAAGGTAACATCAAATCCATCTTGACGACTTTGAATCTGTGCGGATTTATTTGCAATGACATTAAAGCTTACATCACGCTTGCCTACGATCTTTCCATCTTGTTTGCCTGATAAAATATTATTGTAATACTTTTCCGCGCCTTTGACACCATCTACCCGCGTGATATTACTACTTTCTATCTTACGCGTATAGCCAATGAGTGGTTCGAGAATATTTTTGTAAGCATAGATTCTATTATTTCCGCTTACTTCAATGCTTAAACCCATTTTTTGGATAATACGCCCTTTTTGATCTTCGTATTCTCGAAACACATCGTATCGGATAAAAATCAAATTGAGATTCTTTAAATTAGTCGCGACAGAAGAATTAAGCGTATAAGATAAAACCACATAGCCTTTTTGTGAAAGCTTTTGAGCGATTTGCTCTTGGGGTATTCCGCTGTAAATAGAAAATAATGTAATAAATAATTCTTTTTTTTCTGGATCAATGCTTTGAGTATTCACGCTGGCTTTATAAAGCTTATCGCTATAAGCAATCTCAAAACCATCACTTGTATAAAGGCTACCCCTGACTGAAGTATCTGTCTTTGTGGCGGTGATTGATGGGAGTTTGCGAGGGGTAACCATTTTCACATAAACGATGCTCAAAAACACAACAAAACAGAGCATCATAAGAAAAAAAACAGATACAATCACACCTGTTTTTTTAGGATAATACGCCACAAATACCCTTAAATCTGGGTTCTTAGAATTTCTTTGTAGGCATTAATCGCTTTATTTCTTACTTCTAGCATCACTTTCATACTATTTTCAGCACGATTGATAGCAATTGCTGCTTGATGCAAATCTTTTACTTGTCCGCTTGCCATATCTGCAAGAGCTTTCTCTGAAGTTTGTTGTTCAAGATTCACTTCTTGCACAGAATCTTTAAGAACCTTGACAAAATCTAAACCTTCTTGCTTCGGTTGAGTCGCATCTACTTTAGCAGAAGAGCCGATGTGTTGAATGTCATTTCTAATAACACCAAATTGATTTGCCATAAATCTCTCCTAAAATCCTAAAACTTATGCTTGAAACATGGTAATTGCATTACTTGCCATATTCTTCGCACTTTGAAATGCTGCAACATTTGCTTGATAAGCTCGTGTTGCTTCTATTAAATCGGCCATTTCGACAACAGGATTAATATTAGGATAAGCGACATAACCTTCAGAATTTGCATCTGGGTGGCTAGGATCGTATTTCATAATAGGCTCTCTGTCATCTCTAGCGATTTTTTGAATATACACGCTCATTATAGCAGGTTTTGGTTCTTTTCCCAAGTCTCCCTCGTTCAAAGGATCTTCATATTTTAATAAATTGTTGTTTTTTCCCAATTTATCATTTAAAACCTTATTAAAATCAAACGCCTTAAACACGACTTCGCGTCTTCGATAAGGACCACCCTCATCTGTGCGAGTGGTGTTTGCATTTGCAATATTAGAAGAGATTGTATTGACACGCACACGTTGAGCAGAAAGCCCATAACCGCTAATATCAAAGCTTGATAAAAACATCTTTACTCCTTATTTTAATCACTAAATTTAAATATTTCTACCTGAATCTATCGCATAGCTAAAGATTCCCTTATGTCGCTTCAATGCACTTGTAAGCGCAAGATACATCGTGCTATTTTTCCCCATTTCACTTGTTTCAACATCTAAATCCACACTATTAGCATCATTTTTAGCCATATGCCCATCACGCCAAAAAAATGTCGCACTATCAGGCTTGTTAAAAAGCTTAGAATCCAAATGCCTTGGAGAAGTTTTTGCTATATCAAGCTTATAACTTCGCTCTGCATTGCCAAAGATTTTTTTATTTTCTCGTGATAAATATTGCTCAAAATTGACATCTTTAGGACGATAAAAAGGCGTATCGACATTAGCAATGTTTGATGCAATCATATCTTGACGAATGGAGCGATAATCAAGTGCTTTATACACTACAGAATAGGCTTTGGATATATCTGCAATAGCCATTTTATACCTCACTTTTTCAATGAAAAATATAAGACAAACTCAAGCAAAATATATTCCAAACTAAAGAAAAATAAAATTAACAAAAACTCTCAAAAGCTAGATAATATTTCCAAGATGCAATAATATCGGGTCGCTTGACTTTCAAATCCTGCAATTCTTCATCTAAGATTATTTTTAGATCCTTTGCCAAATGAGGATTTACCCTCAAATACTCCAATACATCTTCTTCACTCACTTTAATGTCATTTTTATGTCTTATTTCTTGCTCCAAAGTCTTAAAAATCCTTGTGATTTGCGCTTGTGCCAAAACAATAGATTCTGAAGAAGAAAATTTTACAGAATCTTTGCAATCAACATAAATCTTCAAATGCCCAAAGTCTTCGTGATTTTGGTAGGCTAAAGGCATCAACTCTTCTGTTTTATCAATTTCCCCTCGTTGAAACCATTGTTTAAGATTAATCAAAATCGTAGCGTCCAATTCTTCGATATGAAAACGAATAGGCATAAAAGGCTGCAAATCGCCATACATTTTCCCCTCAAAATAATGCCTATCTTGAGGTGGTGCAAAACCAAATTTTTCACTTAGTGCTTTCATCGTGTCAAAGGCTCTATCCTTGCTTATCTCGCTCATATCAACATAATGCACTTCTGTGATATTAGGCAAAGACTGAACAAGTCGCTGGGTGATGAAAAGTGTGTGCATTCCTGTGCCGTTTTTTCTCCAATCAATATCAAATATCATACGATCGAGGTTTGGCGTGGAAGTTTTATAAGATTCTTTTGTGTGAGGATTGTAAGCAGTGTATTGTAGGCAGCTTTTAAGGGATTCTATACCCCCCCCCCCCCCGAATAACTTCTTCTTTACATTCCCTCTGATAAGGAAAATTAACACATGATTTTAAAATAGAAATAGGATCTCTCACCAATACCAATGCGGGGACTTTAGCATCAATCGTGCGCATAAATTTCTCATAATCTTCAAAATCGCATTCAGCTTGCATAATGGCAGGATATAAACTAGAATTAATAAGCATATTATAAATTGATTCGTATCGTTCATATCCTGTTTGCCTAAAGTGCCAGTTTGTAGAAACGCCACATTTTTCCAAAAATATCTTCATTGCATTATGCCCTGTGGCATGCGAACTCAAATAAACAAAATGATACTTATGCGGTAATGCCCGATTAGTGAAATACAAAATGGAGACCATTTTGTATTGAATTTTATACTTGATTTTATGGTATTGATACTTTAAGGCAGGAAGCAAACCTTGATTTTTAAAGATTTCTTTTGTTTTACTCTTTGTTTTACTCATTGATTATCCTTTGAAAAGTATTTGGCATTATAACAAAAATGCGTGAATCTAAAGCTCTCATCGCATACGAGTCATTCCTTTATATTTCTATGACTTAGTCGGCGATATACATATCTCACCGAGCACAATACACAAATGGCTATAATAGTATAGCGGATTGGTTGAGGCAAAGAAAGAAAAAGATTTAAGCCAAACACCAACACTAAAGTAACCACTGCAAAAAAAGCCGACACACACTGCCCGATAAATATCACAACCGCCTCAATAATTAAAAACAATGGCATAACTCTCCTTTTTGCCTTCAAATCACTCGCCCACGAACATATTAATATCCATGCTCACCTTGAATCACTTCAGCTATGTTATATTAGCCTCTACTAGCCCCCACTCTATCGAATTGCTTTTGAGATACTTCAATGATGGTTTTAGCTATCTACGACTGGCTTCTCTCCGAATGGTTTCTCTTATGCTTCTACAGATTTTGATTTGCTACTAGATTCTGCTTCAGTGCTAGATTCTATTTCACTATCTAAAGCCTCTTGTGTCTCACCCGTATCAGTAGATACCTGATTGACTGGCTCTTGTCTTAGAAAAGAATAATCATCAAGGCTTTCATCTTGAGAATCAAGCCATTTTTTGATCCCATATCCCGCAGCCCCTATAATAGCTGCACCTATGATTAGTTTTTTGAACATCATTTGCTCCTTAGTAGAATTATCATTCAAAGAATTTCTCTTTCGAATCATTTATATTCTACCCTACCCTTGCGACAGGATTTGTCGCAAGGTAAAAAGAAGCTAAAATCCTTTTGTTGCAAGACTTCTTTTGCAATCAGCATATCCACAAGGATATTACTTCCCTCGATGCCTAGTATCATCTTGCGCAGCACATTTGCTTCAGCAATCTTTGGCTTTGACAAATGTGCGGCTGGATTGCGGATAGACTGCATACGCTCGATAAAGCTAGGCAAGGTAAAGCATACAAATTGATAAATCTCGTGGCGAGTTTTAGTCGCTTTGTGCGGATTCTCATCGCGTTTGTGAGGCATATCATTACGCCATGATTCTAAGGTTTTCCTTACAAGTATGTGCCTTAAAAGAAAGCCCAAACTCCCAATGTTGAGATGATAATCGCACTCTTTTTTGAGCCATTGGCTAAGTGTCGTCTCTTTAAGATTAATGTCCAAAATCTCTGGATTCTGATGTGTCAGCCCACCTAAGAGAATCCTCACAAATGCCTCAATCTCTTGCTCCATACTCTTTGCATACCACAAAATAATCCCTGTGCTATCATAGAGCGGATTGTCTTTGTTTGCTTGATATTCTAGTTCTGCGCTGATGAGATTATCCATCGTATCTGGGTGCATACTATGCGTGAGACGCTCTGCAAAGACATAGTTTGTGAGTGTGTGTCGCATATTGATTTGCTCTTGGCTCTTAAAGATATGATGATAATGCGCAATCTCGCAAGTCTCGAAATAGTCTTTCTCATCTTTCATACGCACAAACAGCGGATAGGTGTAGTCATTGCCATAGAGCGCATAGGTGCGATTTCCATTGTGTGGCGTGGTGAAATTTGGCAAAAAATAATCCCTCAAACGCACAAAGTCATTGCGCACGAGTTCGCGTATATCCTCAATACAAAACCACCACTCTACATCTAAGCCCTTTTGGGCATAATACATCGGTGCAGTGGCACTAGGTGTAGGCGAAATATGCGTAATCTTGCACACAAATAAATTCGCATAATCGCTCAAAAAAAGTTGCAAAGGATTTATGGGAGAAATACTTTTCTCAAGGGATTCTAGGCTTAGCGATTGAGAATCTACAAGTTTAGATTCTCTACTGATTTCCATGTATTGAGAATCCAAACTTGCAGATTCTGTGCTTTGTGCGTTTATAGAATCTGAAGTTCTCACCTCCAAAGACTTCATCTCTATATGCGGGGATTGCACATTTTGACGAAGCTTAGATTTGACCTTGCCAAAGGCGACTTTACCCTCACGCTTTAAAATCTCCAAATGAGATTCAATCACATCGCTTTGATAGTAGGGATTATAGAGGATCAAAAGGTGCAGATTCTCTTTTGGCATTATTTCTTACCTTTAAGGATTGAGCTTATTGTGCCTATAGCTTCTTGTGCGGGTGCAGTCATTTTGTCAAATGATGATGCCTTAGTTTCCCTCATTGATGAGCGACACTTCGGACATAGCTCTGGTGTCCGGACACAGCCTATTGTTTTTATCCTGATATATCCGCATTTTTCGCAGACAAACTTATAAGTGGTTGGTATTGCCATTATCGCTCCTTTAAAATTTTTAATAAAGCCTTTTTAAACTCTGCATTGCTTTTATAATCACGCACAATCTCTGCGATTATCTCCAAGATAAGCTCGAAGTCTTTGGGATTTTGCGCTTTAAATTCAAGCAACGCCTCTATGACCTCCACACTTGAATCAAGCTTTACCTCTAAGTCATCAGAAGTAAGGTTATATGCGGGATTTTTGATTTTAATCCCGCATTGCGCGATTCGTGCAAAAGTCAGCGGATGAGCAATAAAATATCTTAGTATCACTCCACCGATCTTTTTGAGTATAATAAGATAATGTGTCATTTAAATATTCCGGTAATCCACTCAACCACCCCCTTTTTTTTAATTTTTTTAATTATTGGGGCTGCTGCTGTAGCTACAAATCCAAGTATCTCATCCTTATTTTCTTTAACCCAGTCTATGATGTCACTGAAAAAATTTCTCTCATTAATTGCTTTATATTGTTTATCGCTCTCATTTTCCCCCATGATTGCCTTTTTTGTTTCCTGTCTAGCAACTAATCGCTTTTTTCTTGGGAATCTTTCAGCAAAAAGGAAACGCAATTTGTCAATATTATAGGGACGTTCTTGCTCACCATCTCTTGCTTTACCCGCAGAATAGTAAATCGGCTCCACTTCAATATCGATTCGTTTTTTAACATTTTCCATATAATCATTTAAATATTTGATTTGTTTCTCTGTAGGCTTGTAACCATTTTTTATATAGCCTTCTCTATCATCATCAACACTATCGCATTTGTTGATTGCAATCAAGATTCTTTTTTCTTCATTTTCAATTGCAGGTAGGATTGTGTCATTAATGATAGAAATCGCTGTCCCATAATCTCTAGTCCGCCCATCAAGGATTACCAATACCAAATCAATAAGAGCCTCTCCTTTTTCATTTTTTTCGCGCAATTTCTTACCAATCTCCTCCGCGTGTCGTCTATCTGCTTCAGCACTTTCACCAAGTCCGGGAGTATCCCATACGACAAGATTATTAGTGATTTTAATTTCTTTAATTGTTTGTGTTTCTGGGGTTGCACCCTCACCAATTTTCATCACTTCTTCTCCGACTAGCGCATTGATTGTGGAGCTTTTTCCTACACCTGTGCCGCCTACTATCATTAGATTTAATTTTATATTAGAAAAAAAGTGAGAATACAATGCAGAAAATATTTCTGTGGGTTCAAGATTCTCTTCAATCCTCTCCATTTCCCTTTTCCTTTCTTTCAGCATTTGACGCAAAAATGCTATTTGAATCACAGCAGGTATTGTTACACGATAGGCAGGACCTGCTACATCATTTATCAACCAAAGAGAAGATGCTGCGAAGAATATAGGATTTATAGCACCAACCATCCTGCTTAAGCCAAGATTTGCTAATGCGCTTGTTGCCACAAATCCAGAAGCCGTTGTAGTGGCTTTTTGAATTGTGAGACTTGCCAGTATGTCTGAAATGATAAAAATAGTAGATTTACCTTGTGATATTATTTGCAGAAGTTGATCCACAAATTCTTTCTTATCATTAATGCTTTTAAGAGCATCTTTAAAATCAAAAGATGGGGATAAGTCTTTTACTATATTTCTTAGCTCTTCCTCACTTGCTTTAGACATAGAATCTTGAAAGATTTTTCTAAGTAATTTCTCCTCTATATCTATTGCAGAATCCCTCTTATCATAAGGCATTTCAAGCTTCTCACACACATCACATAAGATTTCGTGATATAAAACGCCAACGTTTCTTACAAGGTTTGAGATTGTATTTCCTCCAAATTTCTGAATCTCCTCACAAATTAAATCAACATATTGTGTATGATTAGGAAAATTTTGTTTATATTTATCGCTTCCTGTAAGGCTTTCTGTGAGCCGAGTCTTTCCATCACTCACATCGTGCGTTAGCACATATACCAAGCCATTTAACTCTTCATCAGAGCATTCTCTCAAAAACTCCAAATCTTTATCATGTCTATATGCCATATTGTTTCCTTTAAATCTTAATTTCTCCTCTACATTCTCTTTGTCTTGCAATATCCTGCAAGATTCTCTATTGAGCTTGTAGAAAGTTTCTTTGTCCAAATGTTTAAAATAAACCTTTTCAAACATCACCTCTACTCTACAAATATCCGGACAATTGTCATAAATCGTGCATTGGTTGCTCTGCGTATCTAAATACTTGCAGATTCCATTACCCAAATTTAATAAGTTCTTTAGCCAATCCTACCCTCCTTAATGTGAATTTAATATTTAAAATCTTTGATGCTAATCAAGACAAAACTTCTCCAGCTTTTCATTCTACTCCACCCTTGCGACAGGATTTGTCGCAAAGCTCAATATCGTTCATTGCTTTGCCTCCAAATACCCACGCATCTCCTCTTCTAGTCTTTCTTGCAATGCTTGTGGCTCTAAGATTCTGATAAAGGGCAAAAACATCTTTGCAAGATTTAGAATCTCATCATCATAGCTGTATTGACACTCTACATACAGGGCATGAGAATCTTCTGCGGCGATTCTAGAACTTGCTATAAACTTCTTACGCAAGAAATATTCTCTAGCCCTTTTATCGACTTGCAAAGTCGCCTCTTTTGTGCATTGATTAATCCAAGTCGTATTGCTTTTATCAATGAGCTCTTGAATCTTTGAATCAATAGTAAAATGCGTGTCTTGAAGCGTGAGATTGATAATATGACGAAGTGAAAAGTGCTTTAGAGTGCCTCCCTCATCGGCTAAAAGATACCATACACCGCTATTATTTAAAAGTGCGTAAGGGCTAACATCACGCTTTTTATCTTTATAGGTAAAGCTAAGATTGCTTGATGTCAAAATCGCCTGATGAATCGTGGCAAAAAGTGCTTTAGAGATACCCTCAAAGCCATGATTTTTGATGATGATAGGATTACGAGAATCTTGCTTGTTTAATAAGAAATGTTTAGAAACAGCTGGGGGGGGGGTGATATATGTTTTTGAGAGTGTGCAAATTGCGCTAGGTATGGCTGTGAATCATAAGATTCTGAAGATAAAGAATGAGACTGCAAATCTTTAGGGTGCAAAAGAATCTCCAAAAAACTATCCTCCAAGCTCGGATAAAGCCCATATATCCCGCTAAGCATTGCAAAATTACGAACATCTTGGAATCCGACTTTATTGAGGGATTCTTTAGGGAGGAAAAGTCTGCCTTGTGCGTCTTTTTGCAAGGGCAAGAATCCCAAACGCGTATTTAAATCCCTTTGAATCGTGCGTAAACTCACACCAAATTCTTTGGCAAACTCCCTCGCACTCATTTTCTCCCCGCTCAAAAAATAACGAAGCATCTGGCTAAGTCGGATTCCTATCGTGTCGTGCTGTGATGCCATTGTCTTTTTATCCCTTTTAGTTTATACAAATCTCTTCTATAACATTTAATAATTTTTTAGAAAAAATATTACACTATTTTTCCATAAAGTAGAATCAAAAAAAAAAAAAAAACGATTTAGATTTTACAAAATTACCACTACACTAATGATTTTTGTGTAAATTTAGAACTAAAAGTTTAGAATTAAAAAGTGGTAAGGAAATTGCAACATTAAATCCCAAATTTAATACATTTTTTACATTCTACATAGTAGAATCTGTCCATACCAAATAAAGCTAGGAGGAAACGATGAGAGAGGTGCAATTTGAAGATATTAAGTCTGCTGTTGCAAAGCTAGCGATTGATGCCTGTTGCATTCAGACACCAGACATCAAACAAGCCTTTGCAGGTGCAAAAAAGACCGAGCAGTCGGCACTTGGGCAAAACATTCTTGACACATTGATTGAAAATGGCAAGATTGCAGAGGGCAATATGATGCCAATCTGCCAAGATACCGGTATGACCGTGGTTTTTGTCGATGTGGGGCAAGATGTGCATATCGTGGGTGGATACCTTGAAGACGCAATCAACGAGGGTATCAAAAAGGGCTACACAGAGGGCTATTTGCGCAAGTCGGTTGTTGAAGAGCCGCTGTATGAGCGCAAAAACACCACAAACAACTCGCCTGCGGTGATTCATACCCGCATTGTCAAGGGCGATAAGCTGCATCTCAAAGTCTGCCCCAAAGGCTTTGGGAGCGAGAACAAGAGCGTGCTAAAAATGCTTGTGCCTGCTGATGGGATTGATGGTGTCAAAAAAGTCTTTACTGAAGCAGTCAAGCTTGCAGGACCAAACGCTTGCCCCCCAATGGTGATTGGCGTGGGCATTGGCGGGACGATGGAAAAAGCGGCGATTCTCGCCAAACAAGCGGCGGTGCGCGAGATTGATTCGAAAAATCCAGACCCTCGTTATGCAAAGCTTGAAGAAGAGTTGCTCGAGATTGCAAACAAAACGGGCGTTGGACCACAAGGGCTTGGCGGCACAACAACCGCATTCACCGTGAATGTTGAGTGGTATCCAACCCATATTGCGGGGCTTCCTGTGGCTGTGAATATCAATTGCCACGCGGCACGACACGCTGATATTGAACTTTAAGGAGGGAACAATGGCAGAACCAAAAAAAATCACTGCACCTTTGAGCAAAGAAGTTGCAAAGAGCCTCAAGGCAGGCGAAAGCGTGTTGATTAGCGGGACGATTCTCTGTGCGCGTGATGCGGCGCATAAGGTGCTTACCGAGACCCTTGCGCGGGGCGAAAAGCTCCCTGTGGATTTGAGCGGCGAGACGATTTATTATCTTGGACCAACGCCCGCAAAGCCGGGCAACGCGATTGGCAGCGCAGGACCAACCACAAGCGGGCGAATGGACAAATACACCCCAACGATTATCGAGCAGGGAATCCACGGCATGATTGGCAAGGGCTACCGCAGCAAAGAGGTTATTGATGCTATGGTCAAGCATGGCGTGGTGTATATGGTGGCTGTGGGCGGTGCAGCGGCACTTATCTCGAAATGTATCACCAAATATGAAGTTTTGGCTTACCCCGAGCTTGGACCCGAGGCTGTAGCGCGGCTCACGATTGAGAACTTCCCCGCGATTGTCGCAATTGACGCGCAAGGGAATAACTACTATGAGGTCGGACAAGCGCCGTATAAGAAGATTTAATACTTTCACTTCAAAGCCATTTCAAACCCAATGATATGGCTTTGAGAGATACATTCTTACATCGTTAAACAAAAATCATTTGTTTATCAGTAATTACGCCTTTAGTGAGTTAAATAGGGAGATTCAAGATTTATACGCACATCACTTAATAGCCAATGCGCAAAAAGGATATATTACCTACAATGACATCTCGCCTCAAGAATTAAGAAGCTACAAAATCGAGGAATACCCAAAATTAATCGGCAAAGAAATACAAATCTTAGAAGAGATTCCTAACTCACATATTTATAATAAAATCATTATTTGGTAAGTTTTTATCAATATTCTTGCCAAAAATAGATAACTTTTATTGCAACAAGGCAGGGGAGAGTTTAGCCTTGCTAAACTCTACGATCTTGCCATGGAAACGCGCAAAAATTTGCGCCAAACTCATATCACTAGGGTATAATTTATAGACTTCTTCAAGATTCTCTCTAATCCCTCTCTCGCAAAATTCTCGTAATTCTTCATAGTTTTCTATCTCCCAACCCAAAGCACACAAAAGTTTATAGGTATAGCGATCAACCACCATTACTTCGCGCAAACACGCATAGTTTAAAATCGCATACGCACTCTCTAGCCCGATACCTTTCTGTTGTAATAACCATTCAGAATCTACGCTATGTTGAAAGGATTCAAATGAGCCAAAATCTTTAAGAATCTGACAGGCTAATCGCACAATGCGTGTGGATTTTTGCATCTGCAATCCAATGATATGACTTGCAAGGAGTTGGGATTCTATACTCGCAATATACTCTAGGTCTTTTTGAGAATCCTTTTGCGGATTGGCACTCAAAATCCCTGCACTCCGCATAGAATCAAGCATTTTTTGCACTTTTTCCCATTGAGTGTTTTGCACCAAAATCGCACTGATTACGACTTCAAAGCTTCCATGATTTTGCCACCACCAACTAGGGGAAGATTCTAAAAGGTGGAGTTTTTTGAGTGCAAGGAGTAAATCAAAGCTTGAATCAATGCCTTCTGTCATTTTATGCCTTTAAAGCGTGAATCGTGCTTTTGAGATAGGTTTTAAGATTTTTTACTACGCTCTCCCAGCTTCCCATTTTACTCTGCGTCATACACACTACATCATCATACCATGGTGTGCTCACACCATTGCCCCAACGCCAATCGTAACGTTTGTTTAAAAGGACAATCGTATGTTTTCCCATACTCGCGCTTAAATGCGCTAATGCTGTGTCGATGCTGATGATTAAATCCATTTCTTCAATAATCTTAGAAGTATCCAAAAAGTTTGCCATATCATTACTGCGATCGGTGATGTGAAATGCCTTTTGAGAATGTTTGTCGATGCCTGATTTATTTAAAGAATGTATCTCTACTCCCTCTAAATCGGCAAATGCTTCCATCATTTTATCTAAAGGGATATTCTTATTCATTGCTTCTTTGAAGGCAGAATCTGTATTAAAACAAATCCCTACTTTAAAGCGAGAATCTTTCTTCGCAAGATAAAATTCGCGTGCCAATAACTCTAGTGAGGTTGTAGGCTTTAAATCCTGCACTGATGAGACATTAAGAGCCAAAGGCAAGGACAAGAGTGAAATGGCAATGTCAATTTGACTTTGATTAACCTCATCAAGACGAGCATAAGTCTTGATACCAAGCCGCCTAAAAATCTCAACAAGTGGCTCTTGCACGAGGAAAACCACATCTTGAGCAATCGGCAAAACTTTAAGCAAAAACCGCGAAAACATCAAAGTATCCCCAAAGCCTTGCTCATAATAAACCAAGATTCTCTTATGCTCCAAACTTTCACCTTGCCAAAGATTAGCGACACCCTTTGGAAGCATATCGGGATATTTTTTGCGCTCTTCATAGATTCTAAAACCCTCTGCAAAACGATGATTTTTAAAATGAAAATGCGCATAATTAATATAATAATCAACCTTGTTGGGATTAATGGCAATCGCCGCATCATATGATTTTTTTGTTTTTTCAAAATCAGCATGGGCATAATTTAGGGCATTAGCGTAGTTAAATAAAAAATCAGCATCGTGCTTGTAATGCTCATAAATAGATTCATACACCTCTATGCCTTTGCCAAAAAGTCCGATTTGCACATAGGTATTAGCAAGATTCACACCCGCATCTAAGAATCCCTTAGAAAATGCACTCAAATAAAGCTCAATCGCCTCACCAAAATGCTTAAGATTAACTTGTGCATTGGCAAGATTAAACATCGCCCCCAAATCATTAGGATCAAGCTTGATAGCAATCGTGTAATGTTTGATAGAATGATCAGAATCTTCCATATCCGAATATGCCTTAGCGAGATTAAAATGCAAGGTAGAGTGGGATTGCAAAGCAGAATGAGTGCGAAGAAGATGCAAAAGTAATTCGACACATTTTTGGGGATTACCCCACCGCCGATAAGCTTCAGCAAGATTGATAGTATAGCTAAATTGCAAAGGTGCAAGATTACTCGCCTCTTGTAGATACTCCACAGCACGATCAAATATCCGAAGCTCTAGCATCACAATACCGGCAAGATTCCATACTTCAGCGTTGCTATAATCTACGCTTAATATCCTAATACATATTTCAACGCACTCATGATAACGTTGATTCTGATAGAGATGATTTGCGAGTTGCAAAGCGGTCGAGACATCGGTTATTTGCTCTGACATTATCTTTAGCCTTTTATTTTAAACAATAAAGATAATCAAGCAAAAAAAATTCCATTAACTTAAGCTTATTTTATAAAACTAGTCCGAAAAAATCTGTAGGTAAAAAATAAAAAAGAGAATAGGAGAAAAAATAAGGAGAGGCGGCAAGAGCCTCTCCTTAGAATCTTGATATTTTTAGAACACTACGCCAAAGATAATAGACATACGATGATAGCTGTCTTTGAAGTCTTTTGTGCGCACTGAATTTGTAGTAATTGTTGCTCCGGGTGTTCGAGAAGAGCTGTTTAGCTGCCCTGTAACATAGCGCAATCCTACAGAAAAGACATTAGAAAACTTAATACCCGCACCCAAACCATAAGTAAGCCCGTGGTATTCATTCACAAGATCAGTATCATTTTGGAATTCACTCACATAAAACTTATCAGTGATTCTGTGATAAGAATATCCTACCATTCCTTGAAGATAAAAAGATGAGACTTGCACACCCACAATCACCGGCACTTGGATACCAAAACCATTAAAACCAATATCTGTCATGACCTTTGAACCACCGGGCAAACCATTATCCACACCGGGCAAGAAAGCATTTGAATTGCCTGTTGATTTAATATAAATAGGCAATGTGATTTCTGTCCCCACATAAGGACGGATACCACTTGCAGACTTAATAGAAGTAATATAAAGCGAATACCCCACATCAGCAGAATGCAGATTTAAATCTCCTAGTATTGAGTAAGAATAACCCAAATGCCCCTCATTAAACAAATACCAACGTTTAACTCCACTACCTGCATAATTAGAGCCACTCACAACTGACCCGCTCGCAAAATTACCCAACAATTGTTTTTTTGCATTACTCAAGCTTTTTGTTGATGATGTTGATGTAGTCGCACCTAAAGCAATACCGCCCAACAACATTACGCCTAAAATAATTTTTCTCATAGTTATGACTCCTTTCTGAAAAAATTGGTGCAAGATTCTACCATAAGAACTTATAAAATCGGCATCGTTTTGAATAAATTTAATCTCTGTGTATTTTTTCATTGAGAAACAGAATCTATCCATTTAGATTCTGAATAAATCTTATTCTTTTGTAGCATTTTAGAATCTGTCAAGAATAACTCAAGGTGTGATAATAGCACTCGGAGAAAGATTGGTCGCGTGTAAAATTGTGCTTCCATACAAACGCGCATAATATTTCATAAGATTTTTTTGCAAAATAGGCTCAATACTAGGCACAAACCATGCGTTATTGCTCGTAACGACAACAAAAGGAGGGGATTTTTCATAAATTTGCCGACTTGTCCCTTCGTAACAAATAGCATTTTGGAATCTCACGCCCCTGATTTCAAACTCACCAAGTCCCTTTCCTCGCGAAAAACCGCCAATCCCTTGAAAAAATCTTTCGACAATGGGTTGCAAAAACAACGGAAGCTCTTCACCAAAAGGCACAAGGAAAACTTTATCAATTGCCGACATACGACCATGGTCGAAAATATAAGTGCTGTTATAATATTTCTCCTCTCTATCAAGCACTTCCAAACGCAATGAGCCTACGACAATAGCAATAGAATCACTAAGGGTTTCTAGCTCTTTTTGTATGTCTTTATATTTTTCTAGGGGAAAAGGGAAAGCAGCTTCGGGCAATATAACCATATCGTTACCCTCAAGTGCAGCGTGTCTGATGTGGGCAAAATTCTCCTCTACCACCCTTATCAGATTCTCATTTTTAATATCTTGGGAAACTTCAGTTTGTATGATTTTAATTTTTAAAGGTAAAGCGGGTGAAACTTCCTGAAATGTCCCCTTATCTAAGGCTAACAACAAACACACAATACCTATGAGCTTGACATATCGATGCGATGTGATAAGCAACCATACCGACACAATAATCAAGGCAAAACTCAATTTATCGACACCAAAATAGCTATAAGCAAACCAAAAGCTTTCTAAAATAAACCAATCAAAGCCTAATGGTTCAAAAAAACTCAAAAGCATCAAAAATGCAAAGCGCACGATTAGGCACTCACAAAATAAACCTATCCAAAAAACAAATCCCACTAAGATTCCCATAAAAAGCGTTCCAAGCGGTATTAAAAAAATCATATCAAAATATCTAAGCCCAAGCCCTACCCAATAAAACCACAATATCCCCACAAAAAATCCCACACTAAAGCGTCTATTTTTGGGAGTAAAAAGTATGCTTACTACACCCAAAAGTCCTACTAAAGAGGCTAAAATACGGGGGTAATCCATAGTGATAGATTCTAAAAACCATTGTAAATAAGGCGAAAGCATTATACAAAAGGCAAATAAGAAAGACTTTGAGAGCCAAATTAAAGTCGGTTTGTAGGTTTTACTCTCTCTAAGAGAGAAAGGTGTAAAAGTAGCTTCAAAGAATGCGACTTTGCATACTTTGAAAAAACGTTGGAGGGCTAACATTAACGATTCAGAATCGGATTACTTAAAAGTAGTGCCACCATCAATCACAATCGTTTGCCCTGTAAGCCATGCACTTTGCGTATTATCGCAAAGGAAAAATACTGCTCCGGCTAAATCTTCAGGTGTCCCCATACGATTAAGAGGCGATTCTTCTTCAACCTTGGCTTTTACTTGCGCATAATCAGGAAAAGCTTTCAAAGCATCGGTATCAATAGGTCCTCCACTCACTGCATTTACTCGAATCCCCCACTCTCCTAATTCTGTGGCTGCGTATTTAACCATTGTTTCTACTGCATTTTTAGAATTCCCATGCCCAGCGTAATTAGGCATATACACAAGATTCCCTGTAGAACTAAGAGAAACGATTGCCCCGCCTCCTAGCTCTTTCATACGTTTTGCAGCTTCTTGAGCACCTACGACAAAAGCAAGCACGGTTGCAGTATAGATATTATTAAGCCCGCGAGGTTTCAAACGCATAAAAGGAGCAAATCCTCCTGCTACACTTTTCCCATAAATAATTGCATTAGACACAAAAAAATCAACACGAGAAAAATCCTCATCAATTTTCTTAAACAATTCACTATATTGCTCTGGCTCTAAGACATTGAGCGGATAGTATCTTGCTTTAATTCCGTATCTACTTTCTACATCTGAAGCAATCTTTTTTGCCTCTTCTTCATTACGATTATAAGTAAAAGCCACATTCACACCATTTTGTGCAAATTTATACAATATTGCCTTTCCGATCCCACGGGTAGCACCACTAACTACTAATGTTTTATCTTTCATATAGCTTGTGGTTGAATCTTGAGAATTTTTCATAGTCTTACCTCGTATTTTTCTAAAATTTTTTGTATTTTAGCCATATTTTCCTTAGAAGGTGGCACTAATGGCAAACGATATTCTAAATTTTTGAGCAATCCTGATAAAAACATACTTGCCTTAATAGGAATAGGGTTACTCTCGCAAAATAGAATTTGATTAATTTCATAAAGCTTTGTGTTGATTTCATAACTTTGATACATATCTCCTTGTATCGCTGAATGTGTCAATTGAGCAATTTCTTGAGGAAAAAGATTGCCTGTTACAGAAATCACGCCTTTTCCATTATTGGCAAGAATCGGATAATTAATCGCATCATCTCCGCTTAAAATTGCCAAATCTGACACCTCCGACCCTAAAGCGACAACTCTATCCATTGCACCCGTAGCCTCTTTGATCGCATAAATATTCTTAACATCTTTTTTTAATCGTTTTATTGTTTGAATGTCAATATTTACACCCGTGCGAGAAGGCACATTATAAAGCATCACGGGTATTTCTACAGAATCTGCAACTGCCTTAAAATGCTGATATAAGCCCTCTTGAGAAGGTTTATTATAATAAGGTGTTACACACAAT
This sequence comes from Helicobacter sp. MIT 05-5293, assembly GCF_000765665.2. Taxonomy (NCBI): domain Bacteria; kingdom Pseudomonadati; phylum Campylobacterota; class Epsilonproteobacteria; order Campylobacterales; family Helicobacteraceae; genus Helicobacter; species Helicobacter sp. MIT 05-5293. The sequence continues at coordinate 565,335 of NZ_JROZ02000001.1, read as the reverse complement.
AACGCATCAGCTCCGCATTTTTGAGCAAAACGAGCAAGTTCGATAGCTTCTTGAGTAGAATTACTCCCCGCACCTGCAAGCACTTTCATTTGACTACCCTTGCACACTTCTACGGCAACTTGTATGCACTCCATATGTTCTTTATGTGTTAGTGTAGCAGATTCTCCTGTCGTTCCTACAGGCACACAAGCGTCCATTCCATATTTAATCTGTCGCTTAATAAGCATCTCGTAGGTTTCAAAATCAACCTCTTGATTCTTAAAAGGAGTGATCAAGGCACTCATAGCCCCTAAAACCATTTTAGCTCCTATCCTTGAGAATCACAACACTTAATTGATCTTCTACAAAATATTTATTTGCAACATCTTGAATCTTTTGAATTGTCAATTCACTGATATTATGCTCATATTCTAAAAGAGGTTTAATACTTCCACGCACTAAATAACTCCCAAATACATTTGCCACATCTGAAGCACTCTCTAAACCATAAATAAAGCTTGCTTTTGTGTTAATTTTAATTTTTTCCAATTCTTCTTGGGTTATCTTTCCTTGTTTCAAATCCTCAAGGAGTTTTAAAATCTCTTCTTCAATTTTTTCAGCCTTGATGCCTTGCTGGGCTGTAGCGGTAAGAAAAAATATGCCTTCATCTTTCATATCCATACTATACGCATATGCACTTGTAGCAATCTGCTGTTTATCGACAAGTTCTTTTTGAAAAAGACTTGATTTGCCCGCACTTAGAATCTCACCAATCGCATTCAATGCGACTTGATCTTCACTCAAATAATTAGGAATCTTATAGCCCATTGCTAGAAATTCGACTTGAGAGTCTTTTTTGAGAATCACTCTTCGCACACCATCTTGTTTGGGTTCTTTTGCACTAACTTGTGGGATACTTTTTGTATTGTTCTTAATAGAAGCAAAATGTTTTTTTGCACTCTTAAAAACTTCATCAGGTTCAATATCACCACTCACAAGAACAATAGCATTTTGTGGCTGATAATAAGTCTTATAAAATGCACGAATATCCTCAATATTCCAACCCTTAATGTCTTCCATAAAACCAATGGGTGTCCAATGATAAGGATGATAAGTAAAAGCTGTATTAAAAAAACGAAAATATAAATACCCCATTGGTGAATTATCTGTGCGCCATAGTCGTTCTTCTGCCACGACATTACGTTCTGGCTGAAATTCAGCATCATCTAAAGTAAGGTTAGCCATAAGCTCCGCAAAAAGCTCTAAAGACTTGTCCATATTGCCTTTGCTTGATTGGATATAATAATGCGTATAATCAAAGCTTGTTGAAGCATTATTCACACCACCAAAACCCTTAACAATCTCATCAAACTGACCAGCTTTTAGATTCTTTGTGGATTTAAAACTCAAATGTTCAAGCATATGCGCAATTCCGCTTTTACCCATTATTTCATTACGACTGCCTACCTTATAAAAAACACTTGTCTGAATCACACCACTCCCATTGCGCAAAGGCACAGCAACAACTTGAAGCTGATTGTCAAGAATCTCACTATAATGTTGAGGCAAAGAAGAAGAAACCTTTGAAGCAGTCAAAGGCTGCAATGAAGATGGTAATATAGGCGTATTTACTAAACCCATTAAAACTCCTAAAACTCCAAAAATAAAAGACATTTAGTATTACTCATTCACTTTTGATTGATTATCTTGAATCTGATCTGATGTCTTATTGTCCAGTGATTTCACTTCCTCGACTTTTGGAGTATTTTTTTTAACTCTTGGAGAATGTGATTTGGTTTTATCAGAATCAGCACCACTTATCATTTTAGTTTCACTCTTTTGACGATGAGATTTAGTCGCATCAACAACATCATTTGATTGGCTTTTAGTATCTTGAGTTTTTGAAGTTTGGCTTCCAGGCTTTCGTCCTCTTTTAGCAGGAGTTTTAGAATCTTGAGTTATTGGTTTTTCTGTCTTATTGTTTGTTTTGCCACTTGATGTTTTTTTTGTCTTTTTGATGCCTATCCCTTTCCCTAAAGCCTCATTGATATGAGCAAAACCATCTCTTTCTAAACATTCCAACAAACCTTGATTGATCGAACGACACAGACTTGGACCTTCAAAAATCATTGCGCTAAAAACTTGAATCAACGAAGCCCCTAATTTAATGCGCTCATAAGCTTCTTGTGCATTATTAATTCCACCAACAGAAATCAAAGTCGTTTTTCCAAAAAACGCTTCACTTAAAATCTCAAAAAACTCTCGAGACTTTTCTCTCAAAGCAAGCCCACTAATCCCTCCAATATCTTTTGCGCCTTCAATCAGACTATAATCTATAGTCGTGTTTGTCGCAATAATTCCACTTGCACCACTTGCAATACTCATCTCTGCGACTTTAAGCATTTTTTGCGCTTCCATATCAGGTGAAAGTTTGACAAATAAAGGCTTAGAAGTGTGAGAACGCGCCATTGTGAAAAGTTCTTGGACAAAATTCACATTTTGCAATTCTCTTAGATTCGGAGTATTGGGAGAAGAAAGATTGAAGACAAAATAATCACCCACATCAACAAAATCTAGCAAAACATTTTCGTAATTTTTCAATGAATCACTTTGAGCGATCACTTTATTTTTGCCTACATTAATGCCCAAAGGTATACTATAAGGGTAAAATTTACGCAAACGTTTTGAAATCTCCAAAGAGCCTTGATTATTTGAACCCATTGCATTTTGCAAACTTTGCTCTTCAACAAAGCGAAATAACCGAGGTTTAGAATTGCCAGATTGTGGAGCTTGTGTAATCGTGCCAAGTTCAAGAAATCCAAAACCTAAACTCGATAATCCTTTAACCATTGTTCCATTTTTATCAAATCCCGCACTCAACCCCACAGGATTATAAAATTCCATACCCGCAACCTGTGTGCGTAATCGCTCATCAACCACGCAATAACGAGCAGCAAGTATATCTTGCATCAACGGAAGCGGTGCAATGCGTCTCAAATACCATTCTGCAAGAGAATGCGCCCTTTCGGGATCAAGCTTAAACAAATAGGGGGAGAAAGCTTTATAAAATGACATAAACACACCTTCAAATTATGATTTTAAGACAGATATTATATAACAAAAGCAACCATGTTTCACAAATATTTTATCATAAAAAATAAATCTTCGTGCAATACGAAGAATGAACAAGATTGATTTTACTTTATTTGAAAAAATACATTGTTTATATTTTACACTATATTCATTTTTGAGCATAAAACTTATTTTGTTGTGTATTTCAGAATCTGCGCTAAGTAATTTTTTAATAATGTTATATGATAAGAAGTTGCACTTGAGATAGTCATAATAAAACAAGGCGTATCTTTAGGCAATATTACTGAAAAATGGCTTGATTGGGTATCAAAAGATGATGAAAGCCATACTTCATCTTCTTGAGATTCTATCATTTGGGCAAACTGATTATGCAAAGCAGTCAGTGAAAAGCTTAATGCTTCTTTACTCACAATATCACATTTGCTTAGCACAATCCCAAAAGGACGCTCTAAAAGGTTTGGATTAAAATGTTTCAGCTCTATACGCAAAGATTCAAACTGCATACATACATCTTGTGTCGCATCAAGAACAAACAATAAAACTTTATTGCGCTCAATATGCTTCAAAAACTCTATCCCTAATCCTTTACCTTCGCTTGCCCCATCAATGATTCCGGGAATATCAGCCATAACAAATGAAGAATACTCATCTATATCCACAACACCAAGATTTGGCACAATGGTTGTAAAAGCATAATTTGCGATTTGAGGTTTTGCATTAGAAAGCACTGAAATAAGTGTTGATTTACCAACATTAGGATACCCTACAAGCCCCACATCAGCAATAAGCTTTAACTCTAAGGTAATATGTCGCTCAATCCCTTTGATTCCACTTTGAGCATAAGTAGGAGCTTGATTGGTCGAATTTTTAAAATGTGCATTACCCAATCCGCCCTTGCCACCTTTAAGCAGGCACACAGACTTTGGATAAATATCCATATCGACTATCAACTCACCGCTTTGATAGTCAAGAACTTGTGTTCCTAGCGGAACTTTGATGATAATATCTTCACCCTTTTTTCCACTGCATCGCCTTGAGCGACCGGGCTGTCCATTTTTAGCCTTATAATGCTTTGCTCCGCGGAATCTCGAAAGTGTGTCAGTATTATTATCCACTTCCATATAAACATCGCCACCATCGCCACCATCGCCACCATCAGGACCGCCTTGCAAGACATATTTCTCTCTACGGAAACTGACTTCTCCCGGACCGCCCTTGCCCGAAGCGATAAAAATATCTACACTATCAACAAACATTTATGGGTATTCACTCTTTGGTTTAACTATGGCTAGCGTATTAGATTCCTAAGAATACGAGATCTCTCAATGCTAAAAGCCATATCTCGCATTCTTGACAATAGAATCCAAAAATTTAAGAAACAGGGACAACAGAGACTTTTTTACGATTCTTATCTTTTTGTTGGAATAATACAATCCCGTCAATCAAAGCATAAATCGTATGATCCTTGCCTAAGCCAACATTATTACCGGGGTGCACTTTTGTGCCTCTTTGTCGGACAATAATATTTCCTGCACGCACGAATTGTGAACCAAACTTCTTAACGCCTAAGCGACGTCCTGCAGAATCTCTATTATTCTGGGTGCTACCTTGACCTTTCTTGTGTGCCATTATTCACTCCTTAAATATAAATAAACTCACTAAATTTTCTGATTAAACACTGATTTTTTGGATTCTCACGCGTGTAAAATCTCTTCTAAAACCTCTTTTGGTTTTACTATCTTTTCGACGACGTTTTTTGAATGTTACGACTTTTTTCGCCCTACCCTCATTAATCACCTCTGCTTCGATCTTTGCGCCTTTGACAAAAGGTGTCCCGATATGAGTTTTGTCTCCATCGACAATCGCTAAAACTTCGTTCAACTCAATTTTTGACTTTGGCTCAAGGTTCATCTTATCCAAAAGCACAATGCTTCCTTCAACAACCTTGTATTGTTTGCCTCCATTCTTAAATATTGCATACATTGCATTTCCTTGTGAATTGAAGTAATTTTGTAATTAAAACAAAAGGGGGATTTTATCGCATCATTCTTTAATATAAGCTTTGAATGATTATAATACACCCAAAAAATTCTGAACAAGATTCTAAAGTATCTAAATCTTATCAGAATCCCTAAACACACACTAAGGAGCGATTTATGAAACACATTTTGCGATTTATTTTATTTCTCTCTTGTTTTTATGTTTTCAGTTTTGCAGACACAAAACCTCTTGCGCCCAATAGTGCGTATAATGGCACGGTTTTTATTTACCAATCCGATGAAGCCTTGCCCCTAACCTATGATAAAAAATCCATTCGCTACATCTCTCACCCCAAGAATCCAAATGCAAAAATCGCCTTTGTGCCTGTAGGTTATTATGAAAAAAATGCCAAGATTCTCAAATCCAAAGGCAAAGATTACTTCACTATCAAAATCCTACAAAAAGACTATCCGAAAGAAACAATCACCGTTGCACCAGATAAAGTAAGCTATTCAAACGAAGTTGCGCAACGCATCGAAAAAGAAAAAAATGACATTGTCAAAGTTTATCACACCTACACCAAAGGTCGCTTATGGGATAAGCCTTTCATTAAACCACTAGATTCTGTCATCACAAGCCCTTATGGAAGTGCGAGAGTTTTTAACAACACAATCAAAAGCTATCATGGAGGGACAGACTTCCGTGCTGTAACAGGCACACCCATTAAGGCAAGTAATGATGGCATTGTCGCACTTGTCCAAGATCGATACCTTTCAGGTAAAAGTATTGTCATTAATCATGGGGAGGGGCTTTATAGTGTCTATTTTCACCTTGATAGTTTTGATGTGAAGGTAGGAGACAAAGTCAAGCGAGGACAAGTTATCGCGAAAAGCGGTGGGACAGGGAGAGTAAGCGGTCCTCATTTGCATTTTGGAATCGTCATCAATGGCACAAATGTCGATAGTCTCGATTTTGTCCAACAAACACAGAATCTCTTCAAATGACGATTATTTGGGCAAAGTCAAATCTAAAGAAGATTCTATAAGCATTTTCGCATAAGCACTTTGGGGATTCTGAAAGATTTTTTTACTCTCTCCACTCTCCACCACGCGCCCATGGTGCAAAATCAGAATCTTATCACTCAAATGATACAGAATCTCCAAATCATGCGTGATAAACACATAACTCATTTTGAGCGATTTTTGGAGCTCCAAAAGCAAATTAAGCACCATTTTTTGCGAACTTTTATCAAGGGCAGAGGTGGGTTCATCGAGAATCAAAACACGAGGTTGTAAGACAATCGCCCTTGCAATTGCTACGCGTTGCCTTTGCCCACCGCTTAGCTCAAAGGGATACACATTGGCTATATCCTTTGAAAGCCCTACAGATTCTAAAGCCCACTCAACCTTTTGCGCAATATCTGTCTTTGTATCTTGATAAATCTCCAAACCCTCCGCGATAATTTCCATTATACTTAAACGCGGGCTAAGAGATGCAAAAGGATCTTGGAAAACAATACCCACATCTCTACGAATCGCGCGAAAATCTTTTGGAGTATGGAGAGAATGTTTCCCTACACGCATCTTGCCTTGTATCTCTAAAAGCCCCAGCATACCTAATGCAAGGCTTGATTTTCCACTTCCTGAAGCTCCAGCAATACCAATAATTTGACCATGAGACAAACTAAAGCTCACATCTTGCACCAATGGTTTCCACTTGGAGCAAAAAAACTTGCGCTCACGCACGCCCACACTGAAAGAATCGACATTAAGAATCTCATCGGTTGAGGGGTGGGAGGTAGATTCTGCAGATTCTGTCTTTGATTCTACTTTGTGTGGCAATACACAAGCATCAAGCAAAAATTTCGTATAATTATGCTTAGGTGTCGTGAAAATCTCTTGTGTAGGGGCAGATTCTACAATTTCTCCCTCTTTCATCACAAGCACCCTATCGCAAAATCCTTTCACAATATTTAAATTATGACTGATAAATAAAATCGCACTTTGAGTATTAAGAGAGAGCAAAAGCTCGAGAATCTGTTTTTGAATATACGCATCAAGTGCTGTCGTTGGCTCATCACAAATCAACAAAGAGGGCTTATGAATGACACTCATCGCAATCGCTACGCGTTGCCTTTGCCCACCACTTAGCTCAAAAGGATACGCATTGGCTATATCTTTTGAAAGCCCTACAGATTCTAAAGCCTCATTGAGTAGGCTTTCTTGTAACTCCTTGCTGTATTTTTGTTTAGTATGCAAGTAGTAACCTTCGAGAATCTGTTTGCCAACTTTATGGAGAGGATTCAGACTTGAGAGCGGTTCTTGTGGAATATAGGCGATTTTCATACCCCTCACTTGACACATTTGCGACTCACTCAACAAAAGCAAATTTTCTCCATTAAGGAGAATCGACCCGCTTTGCACACTTACTTGCGATGACAAGCGCAAAATCAACTGCGCAAGCATACTTTTGCCCGATCCAGATTCTCCAACAAGCGCGACTTTTTCACATTCATTGATATGTAAAGACACATTGCGTAATGCAAAGTCGCGTTGGCTATGGGCAAAATGGGCATTAAGATGAGAAATATTTAAAAGCGTCATTAGGGATTCTTTGAGCGATATTTGATATGAGGATCAAACGCATCACGCAAGCCCTCGCCGATAAACACCAAAATAGAAAGTAAAAAAGACAGGGCTAAAAACGCGCTAATGCCCAAATGAGGCGAAGAAAGATTGTTTTTACCTTGAGCGAGCAATTCTCCCAAGCTCGCACTCCCTACGGGCATACCAAAACCCAAAAAATCTAAGCTACTCAATGTAACGACACTTCCTGCCATAATAAAGGGTGCAAATGTCAAAGTAGCACTCATCGCATTAGGTAAAATATGTCTAAACATAATTTTAAAATCACCCACTCCCAATGCCCTAGAGGCTTTCACATATTCGAGATTCCGAGCTTTTAAAAACTCTGCTCTTACAAGATTTACTAAAGCCATCCACGAAAATGCCAACACCACACACAGAATCCACCCAAAACTCGGCTCTAACACACTTGATATGATGATAATTACAAACAAAATAGGCACAGAATTGAGAATCTCAATAAGCCTTTGCCCAACAAGATCAATCATTCCACCATAATAACCCTGCATCGCGCCTACCAAAACTCCAATCACAATGCTACACACACTAAGCACCAAAGCAAAAATAATTGACACACGATACCCATAAATCAGTCTTGCGGCGACATCTCGCGCTTTATCATCTGTGCCAAGCCAATGTTTAGAATCTGGCGAAGTAGGGCTTTGAGAATCTAAATCCATAATAATACTATCATAAGAATAAGGGATTAGCGTGTGTATCACAAACGCATCACTTAAAAGTCCTTGCACATAAGGATCAAGATAATCTGTATAAGTCTCAAAATCTCCTCCAAACTCTATTTCTGGATAATTAATAAAAACAGGAAAATACACTTTTTGATCTTTATAAATAAATAATGGCTTATCGTTAGCGATAAATTCCGCACCCATACTCAACACAAAAAGGATAATAAATATTATCAAACTTGCAAAGGCGCGTTTATTTTGTTTGAAAATCGACCAACGATACGCCCTCATTGTGCGTTTATGAAGCGAGAGATTATCCATTTTTTGCTCCAAAGTGAATGCGCGGGTCAATCAAAGTATAAAGCACATCACTGATAATCCCTACAATCAGGGCGAGAAAAGTAAAAATATAAAGCGTCCCAAAGATTACAGGATAATCCCGATTGACAACGCTTTCATAGCCTAAAAGTCCTAACCCATCAAGACTAAACACAATCTCTATCAACAAGCTACCGCTAAAAAACATTCCTACAAAAACTGCAGGAAACCCACTGATGATAAGCAACATCGCATTACGAAAAATATGTCCATAGAGAATCTGTTTTTCATTTGCACCCTTTGCCTTAGCAGTAATCGCATAAGCTTTGTGAATCTCCTCTAAAAAGCAATTTTTACAAAGCATTGTCAAAGTCGCAAATCCACCTAAAGACACACATAACACAGGCAAACACAAATGCCATAAATAATCTTTAATTTTACCCATTAGACTTAGGGAATCAAAATTCTCACTCACCAATCCACGCAAAGGGAAAATATCCAAATAGCTTCCGCCAGCTAAAAAAACAATCAAAACCACGCCAAACATAAATGCAGGTATCGCATTGGCAATCACAATAATAAGACTGCTTAATACATCAAAACGCGAACCATTGCGCACTGCTTTTCTAATCCCTAGTGGAATACTGATCAAATAAATCAAAAGTGTGCTAAAAAATCCCAATGAGATTGACACTGGTAGCTTTTCTATAATGATTGAAACCACGCTTGATTGGCGATAAAAACTCTCACCTAAATCAAATCGTGCAAAATTCCATAGCATCGACACATAACGCTCAAGCAAAGACTTATCAAAACCATAAAGCTTTTTGATTTCATCAACTAGCTCAGGCTCTAAACCTACTGAACCCTTGTAGAGATGATTTTGCCCGACCGCTGCTTCTGAAATATGAGCGAGATTCTCCATTTTGGCAATTGTTTGCTCGACAGGACCGCCGGGTGCTAATTGCATCAACAAAAAATTAATACTCATTACACCTATAAGCGTAGGGATAATTAACAAAAAACGTTTTAAAAGATAAATACCCAAAAAAACCTCAATCTTTCAAGCGATGGCGCATCAAACGATAGCGCGCCATTTCTTCGTAATGAGTGTTTGGGATTCCATAATTTGCAAAAGGATCAATGCTAATTCCTCCACGCGGTGTGAATTTGCCATAAACTTCAATGTATTTCGGAGACATTATTGCAATCAAATCTTTCATAATAATATTGATACAATCCTCGTGAAAATCACCATGGTTGCGGAAAGAAAACAAATAAAGTTTGAGCGATTTAGATTCTACCATTTTTTGCGCAGGGATATAAGAGATGCGAATATGTGCAAAATCTGGTTGAGAAGTAATAGGACAAAGACTTGTAAATTCAGGGCAATTAAAGGTTACAAAATAATCATTGTTTGTATGTTTGTTATCAAAAACCTCCAAGATTGAGGGATTGTAGTCGTATTCATACACTACTCCCGCTGACCCGAGCAAGGTGAGTTGATCTTTTTGGCGATGATTTTGAGTGTGTTGAGCCATAACGATTCCTTATAAAATCCATATTTTATCACAATCCTTTTTATGTATCGTGAATGATAATTTAATTTTAAAAATCATTTTAAGCCTCGCCACAAAAGTATTAGTATAACATCTCTATTGATGGCTATTGTTTTTGCCTTTTCAAACAAAAATGAAAAGTATGAAAAAAGTGTTCGCAAACCTTGCGATATTTCATGCTTAACAACATTTTGCCCTTCCCGCACCATATTTTGCTTCTAGTGCTTCTCTAAAGAATTCTTTTTGACTTTTAGGGATTTTGTCGGGGTGGTGGATTCTCATATGTTCTAAGTATTTATCATAACTCGGCATTCCTACTAACAAATGAAAGAATCTGTCAGAGCGATGATAAATCCTTAGAATCTTATCTTTCAAAATCGTGATACCCCCTTTGAAGGGGGGTATAGAAGAATTAGCCATGTGCGGCTATCCTGCCTTCAAATTCACTAGCCTTACGATAAGGCGCTTCAGAAAGTGGAAGGTGATTAGTCCCTTTGACACACTTAAGACAGATTCTGACACATTGCACGAGAACTAAAATCGTTACACACATAAACAACGCACAAAGAGTTGCATTGATAAGATTGTTTGTCGCAATAGTCGAGAATCTCTCAATCAAAACAGGATCAGTTTCAGCTGCTGCCTTTGCACTATTAATTTGCCAAAGTGCAATATGACTCACCGCATCATGGATTTTTTCACCATTAGCAGGGAGAAGTTTGCATACACCCGCATAAAGTGTGCTGAAAAGCACCCAAACTGCTGGGACAATAACCACCCATGCTTGTTTTGCTTTGCCCATTTTGAAAAGCACGGTGATCACAGTAAGCAATGCGATACCTGCAAGCATTTGATTGGAGACGCCAAAGAGTGTCCAGAGTGATTTGACTCCACCTTGTGGATCAGTAACACCTTGATAAAGGACATAACCCCAACCTGCAACACAAATAAGTGTCGCGACAATGCCCCAAAACATTGAATGAATATTACCGATAGGTTTATACACATTACCTAACACATCTTGCACCATAAAACGACCTGCTCTTGTCCCTGCATCAACAGCTGTCAAGATAAAGAGTGCTTCAAACAAAATCGCAAAGTGATACCAAAACGCTATTGAGCCTTGATTAAATAAAGGCACTTGTGAAATAATAGTCGCTAACCCAATCGCAAAAGTAGGCGCACCACCTGTGCGACTTAGAATCGAATTTTCACCAATTTCTGTTGCCATACCCATAATTTGCTCTGGCGTTACGACAAATCCCCAATTGCTAATTGTCTGTGCAGCAACAGCTGCAGCCTCTGCAACATCAGCGATGCCTGTTGTGCCAAGTCCTGCTGGAGCGACATTAACTGCAAAATATAAGCCGGGTGTCAATATCACCGCAGCAATAAGTGCCATTACCGCAACTGCAGATTCCATAACCATAGAACCATAGCCGACCATTCGTGCATGAGATTCTTTTTCAAGCATTTTAGGAGTAGTCCCGCTCGAAATAAGTGCGTGGAATCCACTGATTGCCCCACACGCAATTGTGATAAACAAGAATGGGAAAAGCTGTCCGCTAAAGACTGGTCCTGTGCCATCAACAAACTTCGTAACACTTTCGAAATTTATATCAGGTCGCACGATTAAGATTCCTGCTGCCATAAGCACAATCACACCAATCTTTAAGAATGTGCTCAAATAATCACGAGGAGCTAACAAAAACCAAACTGGCAAAATTGCTGCAATAAACCCATAAACAATCATTACATAAGTAAGAGTAACAGGTGATAATGTAAATATTGCTGCAAGAGTAGGATTTGCTGCGACATCACGACCAAAATAAAGAGCCATAAGAAGTAAAACAAAACCAATGATACTCGCCTCACCAATTTTACCCGGACGCAAGAATCTCATATGAAGTCCCATATAAATTGCAATCGGTATTGTCATTGCAATCGTAAAAAGCCCCCAAGGAGATTCTGCCAAAGCATTGACCACCACAAGTGCTAAAATCGCAATAATAAGCATCATAATGCCTAAAATCCCAATCATCGCAATAGTTCCTACAGGCTTGCCAAGCTCTAGTTTGATAATCTCACCTAAAGATTTGCCATTACGGCGCATAGAGATAAAAAGAACGGTAAAATCATGCACTGCCCCAGCTAGCACAACACCTACAACAACCCAAATCATACCGGGCAAATAACCCATTTGTGCCGCTAAAATCGGACCTACAAGAGGACCAGCACCTGCAATAGCAGCAAAGTGATGCCCAAAAAGCACAATTTTATTTGTTGGCACAAAATCACGCCCATCATTATTCACTACTGCAGGTGTAGCACGATTATCATCAAGCCCCAAAACCTTATAAGCAATATATTTTGAATAAAAACGATACGCAATTGCATAAATACACACTGCAGCCACCACAATCCACACTGCCGAGATAGTCTCTCCTGTGTGCAATGCCAACACACCAAAACACCAAGCTCCTATCAAGGATATGGCGACCCACAAGCCTATACTTAGAATCTTATTCATGACTCTCCTTTACCTATTTTGAAATGCAATATCATTTTACATACTTTAAACGCAAAGTTACTCAAGCCATTATAAAGATTCCTTAATTTTTAGAAAAATTTTGCGATTTAGTAACACTGCCTTGTATCCCCATTCATTTTGGTATATTAAAGTTATGGAAACTCGGTGCAGATAATAACACTACTTCTTGCAAATATATCTCAATTCCATACACTCTATGGTCATTCTCTTGCTAGGATTCCAAGCTTATTTTAGGAATTGCGAATCTTTCTTATCATTTCTAAAAATTACCCCAATATGCTACAATCTCACACTTTAAAGTTTTAAGATTCTAAGGAATAAATGATGGTAGAAATCCTTGCCAAAATCACAAAAGAACGTTCTGCAGACATCACTCATAAAGGCTTTACTTTTGGGCATCAAATCCCCTCACAGAGAATCCACCCTCTTATCAAACCAAATCTTGATTCTGTTTTTATCATTGCTGAAATCAAACGATCTTCACCTTCGGCAGGTTTAATCGACCCTATCTCTTCTCCCAAAGACCTTGCCCTTTCTTATCTTAATGGAGGTGCTGGGGCTATTTCTGTTTTATGTGAAGAACATCACTTCAGCGGGAGTTTAGATGATTTAATGCTTATCAAAAATACTTTTCCTAACGCGTGTATTTTAAGAAAAGATTTTATCCAATACCCACAAGAAATTGAAGTGAGCTATCGTGCAGGAGCGGATATGATTTTGCTCATTGTAGCGATGTTTATTGATGAAAAAACAGGCTTTGAGCAATTCTCTGCCTTGTATCAAGAATGTTTGTCTTATGGGCTTACACCTTTAATAGAAGTGCATAATACCAAAGAAATTGACTTTATCAAACCTTTGAATCCCACCCTTGTAGGCATTAATTCGCGCAATCTTCATACTTTTGAAATCGACATACCTTATGCCTGCTCACTCATTTCGCTTCTTCCTCGCAATACAAAGGTTATTTTTGAATCTGGCATAGAATCAGATACTTTGGCTTATATGATTGGCTCTTTAGGTTTTGATGGTTTATTGTGTGGGGGCTATCTTGTCGCACATTCTAATCCCACTCAAGCACTTCAGTCTCTTAAGACCTCAATACTCAATGCGCGCACACAACAACCTCGATTCTATCAAAGTATATTTGCAAAAATGCCATACAAAAAGCCGCTTATCAAAATATGTGGCATTACGCGTCTTGATGATGCACTAACAATCGCTGAATATCCTGTGGATATGTTTGGCTTTATCATGGTAGAAAAAAGTCCTCGCTTCATAGAATCTAAACAAATAAAACACATTACAAAAGCCCTCAAAACTCTTTATCCACACATCTTGCGTATTGGTGTCATTGATGACAATCCAAAAACACTTCAAAATGCGAGGAATCTCCTCTCCGAAGGACATCTTGATGCTCTGCAATTACATGGGATCAATCCTACCTCACCGCATTATTTTGGCGGGATTGACCTCAACAAAGCACATTTTTGTTTCTATCCTGTCATCAATATTGCCCAAAAAGACGATTTGTGTAATTTCGTTGGGGCATTTTGCCTTTTAGATTCTCGGAGTGCTTTAGGCGGTGGTTCGGGACAAAGTATTGATACAGAGGTGCTTTCTTCACTAAAACTTCAACATCTTTGCATCGCTGGGGGTATCAACGCACAGAATCTAAACGATTTTCTCTCTCTTAAGCCAATGATGCTTGATGTTAATTCCGGCATAGAATCTCAACCCGGGCGGAAAGATTCACAAAAAATAAAAGAATTTTTTGCGACTTTAGAAAATTTGTTACCAAATCACACAACAAAACACGATATAATAGCAGATTCTCAAAATTTAGAGTAAGGAGTGAATGATGAAAAAAATCACGATATTGTTATGTGTGCTTATCTTTAATCTCGCCTTTGGACAATCCAAAAATGAAATTGAATTGATAATGGCTGGAGATGCACTCCTCCACGCATCGGTCTATAAAGATGCAAAACAAAATGATCAAACCTACGACTTTAGCTCAATGTTGGAAAATCTTGCACCAGTGGTCAAGAAATATGATCTAGCCTTTTATAATCAAGAAACAATCCTAGGAGGCACGACTTTGGGGCTTAGCACTTATCCCGCGTTCAATTCACCTCAAGAATTTGGCGATAATATGCTCGCACTAGGATTCAATCTCGTTTCTTTAGCCAATAACCACTCTCTTGATCGCGGTGAAAAGGCGATTCGCTTATCTTTAGATTACTGGAAAAACAAGCCTGCACTCACTGCTGGGAGCTATAATTCATTTTTAGAACGCAACACTCCCAAAATCTTAGAAAAAAATGGTATCAAATACACACTCCTTGCCTATACTTATGGCACAAATGGTATCCCTATCCCACAAGGAAAAGAATATTTAGTCAATGTTTATACGACAAAAATGCTTCAAGAAGATATTGCTAAAGTGCGTGATAAAGTAGATCTCTTGATTGTTTCAATGCATTGGGGGATTGAATACGACTTTGAACCAAGTGTCGAGCAAAGAAAGCTAGCAAAACTCCTTGCAGATTGCGGGGTTGATTTAGTCATTGGCACGCATCCTCATGTGATTCAGCCTGTGGAGTGGATTGATAATACACTTGTGTATTATTCTTTAGGGAATCTCATTTCCGGACAAAGAGGCACAAACAAACGCATTGGAATGATCGGAGGAGTGCATATTCAAAAAATTGAAGATGGTAAAGTCAAGCTCTCAAATGCGCGAGCAGATCTTATTTATACTTATTATAATGCGCAATTTAAAAACTTCAAACTTTATTGGTTTGATCAGCTCAATAATGCGGTTTTACCTGACTACAAAACAATCTATAATGAATATATCAAAATCATCACAAAAGATGATAGCTCAATTCGCATTGGCGAGCTTTAGAAACAATTTTTTTACTTTTGTCTCTTGATTGCTAGTTTTTGCAAGATAACAAAAGCACGATAATTACAGAATCTTCCCCTATGGGGATTTTACAAAAGATTCTATAAATGCGTTTTGATTTGAGAGGTGAAAGAATTTGTGATAAAAAGATAAAAAGGCTCTTAGGCAATCTTACAGATGTGCAAAAAGCCTAAGAGAAGATACTGATTCTTGTTTGTTAATGCAAATTCATAATCAAGAATCAATGATTATTTTTTCAAAATGATACCTTGATGGCATTCTTTACAAACAATGGGGTGTGAAGAATTGCTCACAAAAATGTGCATAGATTCAGTAAGTTTGTGCTCTTTGCCCGGACACGCACACACATAGTAATAGTATTTAACTTCCTTGACCTCACAAGTCGCATTCTTTTCCATTTGTTCTTTGCGATATTTCTCAATCTGCATATCTTCTTGCAAAATATGGACAAGTAGCCAATCTTCTGCAACCGTAGCAATCATTTCTTTAAGAATATCCATAGAGCCGACATGTTTTACCATACCTGCCATTTCAGCAACAATCGTGCGATGAATCTTTTTATGCTCTTCTAATCGAGGGTATCCGATAGCGTGCATATATTGCTCTTCGTCTTTGAAATGCGTCTTCATATACTCGAAAAATTCAACAAGGATTGCTTTTATCTCATTAGAAGAACTGGGGCTATTGGCAATTCTATAAGCCTTATGGGCAAGCTCAAAAAGCCTTTGGTGTTGTTGATCAATAATCTCATGATGAACGCTAAATTCATCGCTCCAATCTGGTAACATTCTTCCTCCTTCTAAAATTATTCAAGCATTTCTTTAAAAACAATAGCCTGTTGGCATTCTTTACAACGAATACTTTGGGTGCTATTTTTAACAAAAATGTGCATAGATTCGGTAAGCTTATGTTCTTTGCCCGGACATTCGCAAGTATAAATAAAAGTCTTTGTTGCTTCTTTGGTAGGGTTCTTTGCTTGACTTTCTTTGCGATATTTTTCAATCTGCATATCTTCTTGCAAAATATGGACAAGTAGCCAATCTTTAGCAAGTATCATAATTTTGTCTTTTAACTCATTGGCTGAATGAATATTTTTAACCATGCTTGCCATATCGGCAATAAGCGCACGATGGATTCTTTTATGCTCTTCTAATTTAGGATACCCAATGGCTTGCATATATTGCTCTTCGTCTTTGAAATGCGTCTTCATATAGTCAAAGAATTCTGTGATAATGCCTTTAACCTCATTCCGAGTGGTGTGGCTATTAGCGATTTTATAAGCCTTATGGGCAAGCTCAAAAAGCCTTTGGTGTTGTTGATCAATAATCTCGTGACGAACGCTAAATTCATCATTCCATAATGGTAACATTGAAAAGCAATCTCCCTTGTAACTTTGTGCGTTTCATATTTTATATACTTAAGTCTTATATCAAAATTAAAATAGAGAATCTTGCATTGAGATTTTAAAACTTTTACGATGCTGGGGGCAATAACCATTTTCCTTTATTTTTTGGATATGCAATGCAGTCGCATATCCTTTGTGTTTTCCCAATGCGTATTGAGGATAAAGTTTATCAAGTTCTGACATCTGCGCATCTTTACTTACTTTTGCCAAAATCGAAGCACAAGCAATGACAGGATTCTTATCATCGCCTTTGATGAGAGTTTTGAGCGTTATTTCAGAATCAAGGCAAGAAGGTATACGCGCACCAAAAGTGCTATTACCATCAATAATAAACTCTTTGGCAAAAGCACCAAGTTTTTCTAGAATCTCTTCAATCGCAGTTTTCAATGCCCAACTCAAGCCGTATTTATCAATCTCCCACGCATCTTTTTGCACAATATGAAAATGGATTTGTTGAGAGATATTGGTCGATTGTGTATCGTCTGCAGATATTGCTTGAGCAAGCAATAATTGATAAATTGATTCTCGTTTTTTTTCAGAAAGTTTTTTGCTATCTTTAGGATTAAAAGTCCTTAAAAATTCCTCATCTCCAACCACACCCGCCACGAATAAACCCCCACAAATACAACCTCTACCTGCTTCATCAATGCCCCCTATTATCATCTCAATCCTTTACCATATCAAAACTTATATAAATCCTAAAAATATCGTCATTTTCTAATCATACTTTATCACTTTAGATTCAAGAAATATTGACTATAATAGCCCGTGCTTTTTATCAAAATTTCAAAAGGAGTTAATATGAAAAAAGCTGTATTCTATGCTAGCAAAGGAGGCGTTTGTGCAGAATTTGCAAATAAAATTGCCCAAAAAATTGACGCTTCTTCTTTTAATATTAAAGACTGCGATTTGAGTAAAATTGCTGAATATGATTTCGTCATTTTTGCCTCATCAAGCTATTATTTTGGAGCATTACAAGAAGATTGGGGATCAAAAGTCAAAGGTTTAAGTGATATTGACTTTAGCCGCAAAACTATTGCTTTAGTCGGTGTAGGCTCACAAGCAAGACACCCTGATAGTTTTTGTTCAGGCATTGCAGATTTTTATGACAAACTTCGTTTTAGTGGCGCAAAATTCGTAGGAGCAGTAGATTGCAAAGATTACAATTATTCTTTCTCACGCGCTCAAAAAGGACAAAAGCTTTTAGGATTATGCCTTGACAAAGCCGATGAGCAAAAAAACGACGCTCGTATTGAGGCATGGATCAAATCTCTTCATCTTGATTAACAATACTTTTTAGACAGAATCTACACAAGGTTCTGTCTCTTTACTCTTCTTTATATCCTCTTTGCTGACATCAAGCACTTTTATTCTCCTTATCTCTATTGATCACGATAGAATGTCTATAATCACTATTCATAATCCAATATTTCATACCATTCCAATAAATCATTTTATAACAAATAGTCTATATCATCTTTGCAAAGTCGTGTGGCTTGAATATAATATTAACTAAGGTCTAAATCTATTTCAATTAACGAATATTAAGAGTATTTTGTATTGGTGGAGTGTAGGGGGATCGAACCCCTGACCTCAACGCTGCCAGCGTTGCGCTCTCCCAGCTGAGCTAACACCCCGTCTTTTTGGATTTTTAGAAAATCAAGATTCTAACTTTTATTTGCTTAAAGCCTCTTGATTTAGTTCCTTATAGTGTTTGAGATAAGTTTCTTGCATCATAGATTCAAGCTTTTCATACCATTTATCATCATTATAATCCGGTGTAAAAGCGTCCAACAAAACTACTCGAGCAGTATTCGTATCAACACTCATCGGTGAGCTATTATAGAGCTTACGCGTATTAATAAGCACTGCAGGCTGAATCTTGAGCTTAAACTTTGAAGCAAGTATCTTCGCTCCGGGCTTAAAGGGCAAAAACTTCTCCCCACCTTTACTCCTTGTACCTTCGGGAAATATAGCAATCACACGATTTTGTGCGAGCTGTCTTTTAGCCTCTTTGAGCAAGAAAACAATACCATTTTTATCTTCTCTATCAATGAGAATCATATCAGGACCTTTGAGTGCATGACCATACAAAGGAATTTCACCCAGTTGTTTTTTTGCCACCCAGCACAAATTGGCAGGGTGATAAGCCTCAAAATAAATAATATCAGTTACACTCTGATGATTGATTACCAAAAGATTCGCGCTTAAGTCATATTCTCCTACGCGCTCTACTTTCAATCTATTAAGTGTAAAAAAATATCGACATTGTCGCCTTGCATTTCTTCCATTTTCCTTACTGCGTGTGCAATAAATTTGTAAAATAATAAAAGGCATACTGACTACGATTGAAATCGTAGCAAAAAGTGCTCTAATTTTTGCTAACATCTTCTTTCCTTATCCAACCAACTTTCGAATCAATCATTACTTTATAATAGTCATTGTATTCCCCGATAATAGATACCTCTGTGGGGACTTTAAGCACTTCAGAGATAGTGGAATTATGCGTGGGAATAATGCTGACATTTGTTCCTGCTTGTGCAATACCAGAAGTAAAATTAAAAAGCATATTATAAACCAGCACTATGACCAATACACCAATGATCCCGAGTGTAATTTTGCGCCCTCGTTTAAAAATAATCAGCACAAGGACAAAAAAGACGATTAGCCCACCTACCATTAGATTTTTAAAAATCAAAAATGTATTGCGAGGCTTAATATCCCCTCCCTCTTCAACCACATTTTTGGGCACATCGACAGACAATGTGATTGTTACAAATGCTTTTTGATGGAGGTTAAAATAATCAAATGACAAATTTTTAATGTTTTTATCCAAAACTACATAATAGATTCCATAAGTAATACCATCAACTACCTTGCTACTTTCCAAACCTTGTTGAGGATATGTCCCGATTTTCATTGAAGAAAGATTAGCATCTTTACTTTCAATCTGAAAAATCACAATATTATTCTTATCATCGTATTGACTTGCTCTATAATCCACTACTTCCATCGCATCAGCAATCACATTAGCATATTGAGGATTATTCAAAAGCTCAATAGCTTGAAGCTTCACACCATTCGCGATCACTTCGTCTTGATAAGCATTGTCGGACGATGAGACAACCACGCGTAACGGCGGTATTGTAAAATTTTGCGCCTTGATTTTATAATAGTAAGTATTTGTAAGTATGCCATCGCTATGAATTCGCCATTGCGCATCTTTATTTTCTATTTCAAGATTATTATTTGCTCCAAAATCCATAAACTCTACATCTTTAAGCTTTGCACCCGATAAAAGCGTAAGCGCATACTTTACTTCGAGAATCTGACCCACATAAAAACTTGAATCTGTGCTTGGAAGAGTTGCGTTCAAATAAGCAATCTTAGGTTGCAATGAATCTGCACTAAGCAAATGAGGAAGTGTCAATAAAAAACAACAAAACAATAAACAGCAGTGTTTAATAAGATTCATTACTAACCTCTAAATTAAGATTTTCTCACAAGATTCTCTAACATTGCTAGACCATCACACCCGCCCAATAACTCTTCAATCGCCCTTTCAGGGTGTGGCATTAATCCAAATACATTTTTCTCTCGATTACAAATCCCTGCAATCGAAGCAATTGAACCATTAGGATTATCAACATATTCAAGCAGAATCTGATGATGAGCTTTTAACTCCTCCAAACCTTCCGCATCAATAAAATAATTACCATCGGCATGGGCAATTGGCATATTGATAATATCATTGGTATTATAAGAGCGTAAAAAAACATTGTCATTATGTCTTACCCTAAGAGATTGTGTTTTAGAGATAAAATGTAATTTTTCATTCCGTTTAAGTGCGCCGGGCAACATTCCCGCCTCACACAGAATCTGAAAACCATTACAAATCCCCAATACAAAACCCTCTTGCTTTACAAAATCTTTAACTGCTTTCATAATAGGAGAAAATCGAGCAATTGCTCCGCATCGTAAATAATCCCCATAACTAAAACCACCGGGCAATACAACCAATTCACAATCAGCGGGCAATACACTTTCTTGATGCCAAATAATATGTGTTTTTGCCCCTAATTGCTCATAAGCATATTGCGTGTCTTTTTCGCAATTTGTGCCGGGAAATTGGATAACTGCTACGCTCATTTAACTATCTCGATTTTAAAATCCTCAATCACCGTATTGGCAAGTAGAATCTCGCACATTTCTTGCACTAAATGTTGTGCTTTTGCCTCATCATTGCCCTGTAAATCTATCATAATTTCTTTAGAGAGCTTAATATCTTTAACATCCGCAAAACCACAAGAATGCAAAGCATGGTAAATAGCTTTTGCTTGCGGGTCTAAAACACCTTCTTTGAGTGTTACTATCACTTTAGCCTTCATTATTATCCTTAAAAACTATTATTTTTTATTATTTTGAGATTCTCTTCAAGACTTCTTCATAAGCGACTTTGACACTACCTAAATCTTGCCTAAAACGATCTTTGTCTAGTTTCTCATTGGTTTGCTTATCCCACAAACGACAGCTATCTGGGCTAATCTCATCAGCTAAGATAATGTGTCCGTCTTTATCTCTGCCAAATTCAAGTTTAAAATCAACCAAACGGAGATTCTTTAAATCAAAGAAATCTTTTAATACAGCATTAACTTGACGAGCTTGAGATTTTAAAAATTCTAAATCTCGGTCATCACTTACAATACTAAGAATCTTACAATGCTCATCATTAATCAAAGGATCGCCCAACGCATCATCTTTATAATAAAACTCCACCAATGTTTGCGATAAAACATTCCCTTCAGGAATGCCTAATCTTTTTGTAAGAGAGCCTGTAGCAATATTACGCACAACGACTTCAATAGGAATAATACTCACTTTTTTGCACAGCATATTTTGAACGTCCAAACGCTTAACAAAATGTGTCTTGATGCCATTTTTCTCCAAAAGCTCAAACAAAATAGTGCTAATCTGGCAATTAAGCTCCCCTTTGCCTGCTTCATTGCCCTTCTTTTCAGCATTAAATGCCGTAAGATCGTCCTTAAATTCCGCAATCACCAAATCCATATCATCTGTGGCAAAAAGCTTCTTTCCCTTTCCTTCATACAGCATTTGTTGCTTTAGCATTAAATCTCCTTATTTTTTTGGATTCTGATTAAATGTTCCGATAGCTTTCCACGCCCTAAGAACATCGACAGCACTCTTAAGCTGAATGTCTTGATAGAGCATTGGTGTAGTGATAAGCTTTTTATCGTCTTGCACATTATTATCTTGCTTTGATAGATTTTTTGTCTTATCAATCTCGCCTTGCAAATGCCCTCTTAAGTCGGCTTCCTTAATGCTGAATGTATTTTCGTTTTCTGGGACAACTCCGGGATAAACGATAATATCCGGTGTAACGCCTACAGCTTGGATTGTTCTCCCGCTTGGTAAATAATATTTTGCTGTTGTGAGTTTCAAGCCCTCGTTTTGATCAATTTGCATGACGGTTTGCACACTTCCCTTGCCAAATGTTTGCTCACCAATCACCACTGCCCTCTTGTGATCTTGCAACGCTCCCGCAACAATTTCACTCGCACTCGCACTTCCACTATTGACAAGCACCACCAAAGGCACATCTGCATAAGGAGCATTTTTAGCCTTATATTCGATGTTTTCGTTTTTATTGCGACCTTTTTGCGTAACAATCACTCCATTTTTAATAAACAAACGACTCACATCGACAGCTTGATCTAAAATGCCGCCGGGATTATTCCTTAAATCCAATACAATACCATCAAATTGACCAGCTTTTTTTAACTCATCACTGATACTTTTTGTAACATTTTTATCAAAAGAAGCTATACGCACATAGACATAATCCGTATCCTGAATCTTTCGCGTCTTTACAGAATCTATTTTGATAATATCACGCACGATATTAAAAACCAAAGGTTTAGATTCACCCTTTCTAATAATTGTCAATTCAACTTTGGTGCGAGGTGCTCCACGCATAAGATTTACAGCATCATCAATACTCATATCAATTGTGCTTTGATCATTAACTTTGATAATCACATCTCCACTTTTCAAACCTGCCTTATCTCCGGGTGTGTCATCAACAGGTGCAATAATGGTCAATGCCCCATCTTTGAGCCCCACCGTGATACCGATACCACCAAATTCTCCTTCGGTGTTTGCCCTTAAATCATCAAATTTCTTTTTGTTAAGAAAATTAGAATGAGCATCAAGATTGCTCAAAAGCCCGTCAATAGACTTATCTACAATCTCATCAAAACTTAACTCATCGACATAATATTCTTCAACGATGCCCATAATCCTACGCAGCTTTTTAAACGACTCAAGCTTGTTGGCTTCTTGGACTTTAGGGTTAGTTTGTGGCTTATCATTTGCCGATAAACCCACAAACAAAGCCGAACTTGCAAACAATGAGACTACCACACCTGCTAATACTATACGTGATTTATTCATCATCACAAAACCTTACTTAAAAATTTAAAATTAAAAACAAAACAATCAAAGAAAAACAAAAAATGTTTTTATTTTTAAGAAGCATAAATTTAGCGGATTATTTTACTCAAAAAAAATATATATTTCGTTTAAAAAAATAAATTCCCTTGAAGAGATTTATTTTTATTTTTGATTAATAAAAATTTGCCATACCTTTCATATCGGTAAAAAAGCGTTTTCTATTTTCACCTAACACTTGGCACGATTTTTTTATATTATTATCATCAATGATTCCATTTTCTTGCGCATTACACAAGAAATCTTGCACTACATCACGCTCAATAAATACAGGCACATATCCCACACCTGCACGACTCATCATACCTAAAAAGCCCCCTTTATCATCATAAAATGCTCGTCCATAAGTATATTCTTCATAAGAATCTGTGCTGATTTCAAAGCCATAGCCTTGCTCTTTTTGCTTATCAAAATCATAATAAGTCGCTACTCTTCCTATCTTCATGCTTTGAGGCACAAACACAAACATCTTATCAAAATAGGGATAATTGACTTTTGTATAAGGTGCAATATCACGATGTGAGGCAAAAACATCAATCCCATAACGCTTAAAGATTCTGTCTTGGTAATAAGTTTGCGGACGTAGCTGACAAAAATCATCTACAGATTGAGAAACTTTTAAAAGTGCTAACCCTGCGTCTAAATCAACAGATTTGACTTGAAGTTTTGAAACACAAATCAAATTTGCAGTCATATCGTCTTGCATTTTGACATAAATAGCTTTAGGCATAATTTTTCCATTATAAACGACCTCTGAAGAAGTCAAATAGAATCCATTTTGCAATAATGTCCCTAGCCCTTTTTTAAACGACCCATCACTAAAGTTTGTCTCAATAATTGCTGTGCTATAAATCCATTGTGGCACAACAGGCGTGGCAATATCTCGAGGACGCATTTTGGTTTTTTGCACAGAATCTGTTTTGCTAGAATTAACTTTAGCAGCTTCATTGCTTTGAGATTGCGTATTTTCCACTTCTTGAGCATTAGGTATATTCATAAATAACTTTTGAGGACTTTCATAGTCTTCCAATACTGCTTCTACAGAATCTTCAGAAGCGATAAGAAAAGGGATATAAGCAATCCACAAAACCATCACACCTGCAATAATTTTTTTTGTTTGTTTTAAAAGCATTAAATCTTCCATTCAAATAATATTAAACTATTATCGGTAAAATCATTAGGATTTTTACTCCAAACTACAGAGGAACATAAAACAATGAAAGAAGAATTAAAAATATACGAGATTCAAGAAGATGCGTTAAATAAACTTCAATACGCTACCATAAGCGTCAAAAGTGCAAAAACTAATCAACAAATTGGCACAATGACATTTAAGCTTTTTCCTACAGATGCACCACAAAATGTTACAAACTTTGCCACTCTTGCTCAAAATAATTTTTATAATGGTTTAATTTTTCACCGCGTGATTCCGGGATTTGTAGCACAAGGCGGTTGTCCCTATGGCACAGGTGTTGGAGGTCCGGGATACCGCGTAAAATGCGAAGTAGCAGACAATAAAAATAAACACAAAAGAGGCTCTTTATCAATGGCACATGCTGGACGCGATACCGGCGGAAGCCAATTCTTTATTTGTTTTGCACCTCAACCTCATCTTGATGGCGAACACACGGTTTTTGGAGCTATTAGTGTCAAAGATCGACATAGCTTTGAAGTGCTTGATTCTATCAAGGAAGGCGATATTATAGAATCTGTCAGTATTTATGAGAATCTCCCCGAACAAGAGGCTTGATGTTTAATCAAATTTTTCCTCTCACTATTGTTTCTAGTTTGCGTTTTTTTGGGCTTTTTATTGTATTGCCTATTATTGGGCTTTATACCGACGAATTTCAAACAAGTGCATTTTTAGCAGGTATGGCAGCAGGAGGCTATGCGCTGACACAAATCATTTTTCAAACTCCTTTTGGTATTTGGAGTGATCGATACAACCGAAAACATATCATTGGTATCGGTCTTATCATCTTTTTGGTAGGCTCACTTGTTTGTGCTATCGCAGATGATATTACTACACTTATTATAGGTCGTTTTATTCAAGGAGCAGGAGCGATTGGAGGGGTAGTAAGTGCGCAAATTGCAGATTTAGTGCGTGAAGAAGAACGTAATAAAGCAATGGCTGTCATGGGGGCTGGGATCTTTATTAGTTTTATCCTTGCTATGCTTTTAAGCCCCCTTATTGCAAGCTATTTTGGGCTTAATGCACTCTTTTTGCTGACAAGCCTCTTGTGTGTGCTTTCACTCATCGTCCTATACGCCAAAGTCCCTAATACACCTAATGTCAAATACCATTTTCAAACAGATAAAATGAGTGATATACTTAAAAATAAGAATCTGCTTGTGATGAATCTTAGCGCATTCTTGCAAAAATTTTTAATGATTTTTGCCTTTGTCTGCATTAGCCTTGCATTAAAAAATGAATTTTCTATCCCTAGTAGTGATTTTTGGAAAATCTACGCACCTGCTGCTTGTCTGGGTGTGCTTGTCATGGGACCAATATCTGTGCTTGTCCAAAAAAAAGGTTATTTCAAAGGTGCAATGCTTATAGGTATCTTTGCCTTTATCGCTTCTTATTTTTTTATGGCATTGTCGCTTCCCTCACTTTATTTTGCTTTTTTCGTAGCAGGTGTTTTAACATTCTTTATTGGTTTTGCCATTCTTGAACCCATTATGCAAACCTTAGCAAGTCGTTATCCCAAAGCGCATCAAAAAGGTGCAGCACTAGGGGTTTTTACAACACTTGGCTATGTAGGCTCTGCACTAGGAGGGATATGTGGCGGGTGGCTTTATGAGAGTCTTGGTTTGTATCACCTTTCTATTATGATTACTATCGTATGCCTCGTATGGGCTTTGATTCTCGGATTATTTTTGACTAACCCACAAAATCAAAAGAATCTTTATCTTGATATTCAAGCATACGATGCAGATTCTCTTAATACACTTGATTCTATCACCGGCGTTATTGAATGGTATATCAATCACACACAGCAAACGATTATCGTTAAATACGATGATAAACATATCAACGAAGATCAGATTCTGCAATATTTAAACAAAAAATAAGGGAGGGTATAATCCTTGAGCGACAATGAAAAAATTATTTATGCTGCTATCACTATAGCGTTTTTGATTTTTCTAATCTACCGCAATAGAGATTATTTCAAGAAAAATGACAAAGAATAAAAACACTCAAACGCCTACTATCAGTAAAAAGATTCTAGGTGTCGTGGGCAAAACAAACGCGCAATATAACCTCATACAAGAAAATGATAAAGTTCTTTTAGGATTAAGTGGCGGTAAAGATTCTATACTTTTAGCAACCTTACTTGCCTATATGAAACGACATGCGCCTTTTAATTTTGAGTTTAAGGCTCTCACCGTGGATTATGGTAGAGGTGGAGAATACGACTATATTTTTGAATATTGCGAGAATCTCAATATTCCTTATGAACTTTATCGCACAGATATTTATGAGATTCTCGAACAAAACAAACGCGAGGGGACGATTTATTGCAGTTTTTGCTCAAGAATGAGGCGTGGGGCTTTGTATTCCAAAGCATTAGAAGGCGGATTCAATAAACTTGCCCTTGCACATCATCTTGATGATGCTGCTGAAAGTTTCTTTATGAATCTTACTTACAACGGGGCTTTGCGTTCGATGCCTCCTATCTACAAAGCCCAAAATGGTTTGCAAGTAATTCGACCTTTAATCTTTGTCAGAGAAAGGCAAATCATTGACTTTATCGCTAACAATCACATCTACATTGCTCCTGATTGCAACTGCCCTATAAATTGGCTAGATTCTGACAAAAAACCTTATGCACGAGAAACAACCAAACAATTTTTAAAAGAAATGGAAGCCAAACAACCTGATTTCTTTAAATCACTCAAAAATGCTTTTAGCAATCTTCATACGGGGAGCTTTTGCGATAAAAATTTTCTTCAATATTAGGAGAATGTCAGCCATTAATTTAATTGTTTTTCAAACAATTAAATTATAGAATCTCATTTACAAAACTCATCTGCGAGGAAAAGATATGGGGAATATCAAATCAACTACTCTAGCTTTTATTTATGAGCTTTATGGGCTTAAAGATGATGCACTCAAAATTTATCGTGAGATTCTCTTAGAAAACCCAAATGATAAAGAATCTCAAACAGCAATCAAACGCCTCATGCTTGCACAAAAACATTTCCCTCCAACCAACCAAGCTCAAAAGAAACTTTTCACCCAACCTCAATCTCCTCAAGATTTAATCCAATTTCAAAGGTGGCTATTACAATGGAAATAAAAGATTTGATTCTCGAGACGCTCAATGAGCTTGCCAACCCTAATGACAACATTCCGACCCAAATTCAATCTGATGATTCGGAAATTCGTCAAGTGCATACTTCTTCATTACAAAATCCAAAAATACCGGATTTAAATTCACATCATAATAAAACTCCTAATGATTTTTCAATTAGCCCTGCACAGCCTTATTATGCGACAAATGAAGAATGTGAATTTTTAGAATCGTTACAAGAACGGCTTTTGGTTTTGTTTGAAGGGCTTAACGCACCTCAAAATAAGGATATTCAATCCCAGCTCACAATCACTATCAACTTTTTGGAATACCAACTTATTGTATTGCAAGAACGCATAAATGACTTAAAAAAATAATATCGTTAAATTTGTGTTTAACAATGTTATTTAAAATTGTTTCTAGCCTTTGACCCGATTGAGATAGGGCAAGGTAATGGATTAACCATTGTGAGTATCATCTCAGAAGGAGGTTATCCCCCTCCAACTTCCTCCTTATATTTTTGGTACTCACTTCCGATAACCAAACCTTTATTAATACCCTCAAACGCCCCCACTTTGAGGGTATTTATCGTAAAAAACATACTTTATCAAATCAAATTTTAAGCTATCAAAAAAGTTTTTTATTATAGAATGCAAGCTTACTTATTGATGAAAGGTTAGTTTATGTTAGAAGTTTTAATGATAGAAGATGATGTAGAATTGGCAGAAATCATAAGCGGTTATCTCAAACAATACGATATGAATGTAACTAATTATGATGAACCTTACACAGGAATGAGTGCAGTTAATGCAAAGCATTTTGATATTCTGATACTTGACCTCACCTTGCCCAATCTTGATGGACTTGAAGTGTGCAAACGTGTTGCGAAGCAAAAAAGTATTCCTATCATTATTTCTTCAGCACGGAGTGATGTCGATGACAAGGTCGAAGCACTTAAATCTGGGGCTGATGACTATATCTCTAAACCCTACGATCCAAAAGAGCTTGTCGCAAGAATCCAATCACTTTTAAGACGTTATAATAAAAAGAATACTAAAGAGCAAGACAAAGAAAAAGACAGCGTGTTTAAAATCGACAAATACAGCCGACAAGTCTTTTTTAAGGATAAAAAACTTGAATTAACACGAGCAGAATATGAGATTCTCACTTTATTAATTAGCAAAAAAGGGCATGTTTTTTCGCGTGAAGCCATTGCTATTGAATCTGAATCTATCAATCCAGAAAGCTCTAACAAAAGCATCGATGTCATCATTGGACGCCTACGCTCTAAAATCGAAGAAAACCCCAAAAATCCTCAATACATCATTTCAGTGCGAGGTGTGGGATACAAATTAGAAGCTTAGAGTATGTTACAATTCAAACATTCGATTTTTTTTAAGATTACTATTTTATTTGTATGCACTTTGTTAAGCTTTTTTGCCATTTCGCATTATTTCATTGAAGATCATATCCAAAATGAGAATCTTCTTTCCGAATTCCGCTACAATCAATACATTATCACGATCAATGAAATAATGCAATATGGTGGCAATATTGATCTCATTAAAAAATACCTTGAAAAAATGCAATTTTCTCCTGTAGAAAATGATATTAAAAAATCGCTTCAAGAAGTCAATAAAATACCCTCAAACTTTAGCGGTATTTTTGCAAAAGCTGTCAATACCCCAGATGGCATTTATATCCTCCTTGAGACAGCTGATGAGGCAATTTTATACAAAGATCAATCGCGAAAATCTTATAAAAATTTCTACATCATTACGCTAGTTGGCATCATTTTACTCACTTTTGTTTTCTTTGTCGTGCTAAAGAGTTTGATGCCTCTCAAAACACTTAAAGAGCATATCAAACAATTTGCTGAAGGTGATAATTCCAACATACATTATAATCCCAACGCAAAAGATGAGATTGGTGAGCTTCAAAATGAATTTTACAAATCTTCTAATCAAATCAAATCCCTCAATGAAGCAAGAAGTCTTCTTCTCCGCTCTATAATGCATGAGCTTAAAACACCTATTACCAAAGGAAGAATCATCGCTGAAATGGTGCAAGATACTACACAAAAACAAAAACTTTGCTCTGCTTTCACACGGCTCAATGAGCTGATTAATGAATTTGCCAAAATTGAACAAATTAGCTCAAAAAATTATCACCTCAATAAACAAGAGTTTTTGCTACAAGATTTGATCAACCATACCAAAGAAATGCTCTTGATTGATGAGAATACACCCGATGATCCTATTACACTAAATGCTCCTGATGCTTTGATTAAAGCCGATTTTGACCTGTTTGCAATTGCCATTAAGAATCTTTTAGACAATGCCATAAAATACAGCTCTGATGGCAAAGTCCAAGTGTATATCAAAAATGACAGACTTTATCTGACAAATAAGGGGCAAGCCTTGCAATATGAGTTTAAAGAATATTTTAAGCCCTATTTTAAGAATCCCCAAAAGCCATCATCACAAGGATTTGGATTAGGTATGTATATCATAAAAAATACACTTGATGCACAAGGTTTCAAATTTAGCTACAAACACAAAGACGGGGTAAATATTTTTATCATTCATTATTGTGTGGTAGAAAACTATTGCCCTTTAAAATAAACTTAACAAAGGAGAAATAACCTATGTTTAGAAGACTAAAACGCACACGACTTAAAGCTCCCTTAAGATCATTAGTGAGAGAGACCCAGCTTGATATAAGGCAATTTATTTATCCGCTTTTTGTCATTGAAGGAGAAGGTATCAAAAATGAAATTCCATCGATGCCTGATGTTTATCAAATGAGTATTGATACAATATTGCAAGAATGCAAAGAATTACGCGATTTGGGTATTCAACACATTATTTTATTTGGTTTGCCAAGCCATAAAGATTCTTTTGGAAGTGAAGCATTAAGTGATCAAAGTATTATCGCAAGGGCAGTAAAAGCTATTAAAAAAGATTTTCCTGAAATGATGGTAACGATGGATTTATGCTTTTGTGAATACACCGACCATGGGCATTGCGGGATTCTCGACCCAAAATTAAATAGTGTTGATAACGATGCGACTTTAGAGATATTAGGACAACAAGCCATCGTGTTAGCGACCTGTGGCGCAGATATGATTGCTCCAAGCGCAATGATGGACGGTATGATTGCCACAATCCGTACTTATTTAGACAAAAGTGGATTCTCTCATATTCCTATTATGAGCTATTCTACAAAATTTGCTAGCGGTTATTATGGACCTTTCCGTGATGCAGCAAATTCTGCTCCAAGCTTTGGTGATAGAAATTCCTATCAAGAAGATCCAGCAAATCGTAGAGAGGCAATTCTTGAAAGCCTTACTGACGAAGCTGAAGGGGCTGATATTTTAATGGTAAAACCTGCTCTTGCATATTTAGACATTGTGCGTGATATTCGAGACCGCACATTATTGCCCTTAGCTGTGTATAATGTCAGCGGAGAATACGCGATGCTCAAAAATGCACAAAAAGCAGGACTCATTGATTATGAGAGGGTGTTATTAGAAACACTCACTTCTTTCAAAAGAGCAGGCGCGGATATTATCATCAGCTATCACACAAAAGAAATCGCGAAGATTCTCAATAAACTTCACTGATAAGGACACATAATGGCAAAACATTTTCTTAATAAGATTACTTCACTTCTAACGGGGGGGGGGGCATAAAATCAAAACTCAACACTTCCTTCCTATGTATGCTTCTCCAAAGGAAATCAATACTTTTCTAAAGCATACACTTTCTTCCCAAAAATACTTAGAATTTGGTTGTGGTGGGAGCACTTTTTTAGTCTTATATGCCACTTTGACCAAAGTCATCAGTATCGAATCTGATGCTTCGTTTATTGACCAATTAAGCACAAATGAGCTTATCGCAAACGCTCTTAAAATACCTAATGCTGACCATAATATAGAATCTTTATCGCCTCGCTTAAGATTCTATCATATTGATATTGGCAAAACAAAAGCTTGGGGTGTCCCTGTCGATGATAGTAAAAGAGAAAACTACCCTCTGTATTCACAATGGATTTTTCAAACACTCCCTCCTGAAGAGATTCTAGACATTGACACATTTTTTATCGATGGGCGTTTTCGTGTGGCATGTGTGCTTAGCACCCTACTACACTGCCATCACAATAGCACGATTATCATTCATGATTTTTTTAATCGCCCTCAATATCATATTGTTTTAGAATTTTTAAACATCATCGATCAGACAGAAACTTTAGGTATCTTCAAGCCTCAAGAAAATCTTGACAAAACCAAAATAATTTCTTTGCTGAATGAATATCAGTTTGTAACAGACTAAAAAGTTTTTGGTATAATACCTCTCCAAAAATATCATAAGGACTTTTTATGGGAAGAGCGTTTGAATACCGCAGAGCCGCTAAAGAAAAACGATGGGACAAAATGAGTAAAGTTTTTCCCAAACTTGCTAAAGCTATCACCGTAGCGGCAAAAGAGGGCGGGAGTGATCCGACAATGAATGCCAAGCTACGATTAGCCATTGCCAATGCAAAAACACAGAATATGCCAAAAGACAATATTGATGCTGCCATTAAACGCGCTAGTGGGAAAGAAGGTATTTTTAGTGAAATCACTTATGAGGGCAAAGCAAACTATGGTGTGCTTATATTTATTGAATGCACTACAGACAATCCCACACGCACGATTGCTAATATCAAAAGCTATTTTAACAAAACACCCGGGGCAAGTGTCCTCACCAATGGATCTATTGAGTTTATGTTTGAGCGCAAAAGTGTGATTGAATTTGAGACAACGCAAAATAAAGATGACATTGAACTTGCATTGATTGACTATGGTTTGGAAGAATTAGAAACAGCAGAAGATAAAGAAAATGCGTATATCGCCTATGGAGATTATAAAGATTTTGGCAAGCTTAATGAAGGCTTTGAAACATTAAATATACAAGTCTCTAAAGCTACACTGCAGAGAATCCCAACTTCTCCGATTGCACTTACAGAATCGCAAATGCAAGAAATTGAAAAACTGCTAGACAAGATTGAAGATGATGATGATGTCCAAGCAGTCTATACAAACATAGAGTAAAAAAGTAACCAAGTTTTGTTTTGTAAAAGATTCTTTTACTTATTGACGTTTTTTTCAGAATCTATACATTAAAATACCGATTAATCTCAACAACAAATTAAAAGGCATTTTATGAGTCATGCGACTTTTGAACATCCTTATTTTGGCGTCTTTATCCTATTTGTGCTTGTAAGCATAGCGTTTCCGATGACTCTACGCTTGCAACGTTTTATTTCGCGTGCGCTTGCTAAAAAAGATCGTGAAAAGCTCAAGCTATCGACTTATGAATGTGGTCCTACTTCCAACAAACAGCCCAACAGAATCTCGACACATTTTTTTATTCTTGCTTTGCTTTTTATTCTTTTTGATATTGAAGTGCTTTTTATGGTGCCATGGGCTTTAAATTTTAAATTATTCGAGCATATTGGGTTAGGCATATTTGTATTTGTAGAAATGATAAGTTTTATAGCTTTCTTGCTTGTAGGTTTTATCTATGCGTGGAAAAAAGGAGCATTGTCATGGCAGAGCATCGAGTAAATTATACACAAAATGCAGGCTTACCTATTGCTTTAAGCACGGTAGATAAGCTGCTCAATTGGGGACGAAGCAATTCTTTATGGGGGCTTACCTATGGGCTTGCATGCTGTGCTATTGAAATGATGGCAACGGGTGGAAGTCGTTTTGACTTAGATCGATTCGGGACGATTTTTCGTGCTTCCCCTCGACAAGCCGACTTAATGATTGTCTCTGGAACACTCACAAAAAAACATGCCGAGTTCCTCCGCCGTCTCTATGATCAAATGCCCGAACCCAAGTGGGTCATTTCAATGGGCAGTTGCGCAAACACAGGGGGAATGTTTAACACCTACTCGACCGTGCAAGGTGTGGATCGCATTATCCCTGTAGATATTTATTTGCCCGGTTGCGCTCCTCGTCCAGAAACACTTCAATACGCAGTAATGGTATTGCAACAAAAAATACGAAAGCAAAAAGCCAAAGCTCCTGTTATTAAAAAGCGTTTAGTATAAAGGAATTTAAAAATGATACGACAGAATCCTCCTAAACAAAACACACAAAAAAAAGTCTATTATACACCTCGCTTTGATATTCCGCCTACTTGCCCGATGCTTCCCATAGAAGGCACGATTTATGAAGAAGAGTGGAAATATCTTTCATCAAAAATGACACTCAATCAAGCTTATATTCAAAATGACTTAGCGACTTTATGGGTAGATTCTCAACAAATTTTCCCCTGCATTCAAGAATTAAAATCCTTGGGTTATCAAACACTCACAGAAATGAGCGCAATTGACAAGATTGAGGATTCTAATGAATTTGAACTCTTTTATCTTCTTCTTAAAATAGAAGACACCTATTCTAAACGTCTGAAGATTAAAACAAAACTCAAAAAAGGGCAAAATATCGCCTCAATCGCATCACTTTTTAAAAGTGCCAATTGGAGTGAAAGAGAATGTTATGATATGTTTGGCATTATCTTTGAAGGACACCCACATTTAGAAAGAATCTTGATGCCCAAAGACTGGGTGGGACACCCCCTATTAAAATCTTATCCATTACAAGGCGATGAATCTGCACAATGGTATGAAGTGGATAAAATTTTTGGCAAATCTTACCGCTCTATCATCGGTAAAGAGCAACGAGATAGTGCAAGAATTGATCCATGCGATACGATAAACTTTGCACCTGTAAGCTTTGAGGTGCGTTATCAAGAAGAAAATGCTCCTGCCTTATTGAAGCAATTTAAAAGTAGTAAAAAACTTGAGGAACGCAGATGAAGCAAAACTACACACGTTTAAAACCAAACTTTGAAAATATCTTTTTTGAGCAAGAAAATGATAAGATGATTCTTAATTTTGGACCACAGCACCCTTCTGCACATGGGCAGCTTCGCTTGATTCTCGAGCTAGAAAATGAAAAAATTATTAAAGCCACACCCGATATTGGCTATTTACATCGAGGTGTCGAAAAACTTGCCGAAAATATGATATATAATGAGTTTATGCCTACGACTGATCGGTTGGATTATATTGCCGCAACGAGCAATAACCTTGCTTTTGCTCTTAGCGTAGAAAAATTGATTGGCGCGGAAGTCCCGTTACGAGCCAAAGTCATACGCACGATGCTTGCAGAGATTAATCGTGTCATCTCACATTTATTTTTTATCGGTGTGCATGGAATGGACGTGGGTGCATTATCAATTTTCCTTTATTGTTTTATCCAACGCGAATACGGATTGGATTTAATGGAAGATTACTGCGGAGCGAGACTTACACATAATGCAATCCGCATTGGCGGTGTGCCTCTTGATCTCCCGCACAACTTCCTTGAGAGCGTGGAAAAATTCATACAAGAAGTGCCAAAAACATTAGACTTAGTGCGAGGATTACTAGACCAAAACAGAATCTGGCGCATTCGCCTTGAAAATGTCGGATATGTGTCTGCAGAGTTTGTTTCACAATGGAGTTTGAGTGGTGTGATGGCTCGCGGTAGCGGAATCAAATGGGATATTCGTAAGCATCAACCTTATGAGCTATATTCAGAGCTTGATTTTGTGGTGCCTGTCGCTACAGAAGGGGATTGTTATGCGCGTTATCAATTATATATCGAAGAAATTTATGAATCACTCAAGATTCTTAAACAGCTTATTGCTATGTATCCTTCTACACCGCGCGAAATTATGGCAAAAGATGCCCGATATATTTCCTCACCAAAAGAACACATTATGACGCAAAATTACTCTTTAATGCAACATTTTGTGCTTGTAACGCAAGGTATGCGTCCGCCTGTCGGAGAATCCTATGTGCCGACAGAATCCCCCAAAGGCGAACTTGGATTCTTTATCAATTCACAGGGTGCGCCCTACCCTCACCGACTCAAAGTGCGTTCACCGAGTTTTTATCACACAGGGGCATTACAAGAATTGCTCGTAGGGCATTATCTTGCTGATATTCCTACAATTCTTGGCTCTACAAATGTTGTCTTTGGTGAAGTGGATCGATAGGGAAAGGGTAAAAGATGACACGATATGATTTAAGACATTTAAAAGATACTTTTGAATCTAAAATGGAGAATCTCCTTGATACAATGAGTGATGGCGAAGTAGCTATTTTTCTTTTTGATGCGACTGATTTTGCTAATGTCCAAAAAGCCATTGATTGTATCCAAACTCGTAATGATGAGTTGATGAATAGTCTGCGCTTTAACGAAGTGGATTGGACATTAGTCGTTAAAAGGAAGTGCAATGCGCAATAAGCTTATTTCTTTTGCTCAAACGATTGCCAATATTGCCCAAAAACCCATCACACCTTGTATGGCTCATCAATCGCCTTACATAATTAGTTTTGGTTACTTTTGGACACATTCGTCTTTAAACGCATCGCAAGATTCTGAAAAATATCTTTTTCACCCTTTATTTGCACAAGAATCTTCTTGCAATAATCATTGTTTTCGCTATGAAGTAGGCACAGAGTTAGGTGTGGCGTGGCTTATTATTTATTTTTTGCTAAGCAAAGACTTTTTTCAACAGACACAGCAACCCTCCACAGCCTCCCATATCAAACAGATTCTTGATGATCTTGACATTGGTTTCCTTGCTTCAGAATCTAATCTTGGTGAAGAAGAATTACAAATATTGAGTGAGATTCCTAAAAATAGTGATATGACATTGATACTTGGTGAAGAGCTTGCCATGCACGATGAAGCTATAGAGATAGCTCATATTATTGGCACTTTGGCACAATATCTCAATATACATATCGTTATCCCCACTCTTGAGACGACCATTACCCCAAATGCGCATTGCTCAAATATCGTATTTGCTCCTTGTGAATCTCTCCCAGAATCTAATGGCAATGTCATCTATATCGTGCCTACAGAAACACAACCTTATATTCTTCAAACTCCTTTGCTCTTTGCACCGCAAAATAAACTTTATGATTTACAACCCATTATACTAAAAAGCCACACTCAATCTTTTGAGGCTTGTGCAAAGATTGATTCTCACCTTAAGGGGACTATTGGGATACTTTATCTCCCTCAAGAATCTTATCAACAAGTGGGTTATCCCTATCAGAAAGTCGAGGTAATTGCAAGATGAGTCAAAACACTATTACTATCCATATCAACGATAAAGAAATTACTTGCAATGAGGGTGAAAGTATCTTGCAAATCGCCCGCAAAGAAGGGATTGAAATCCCCGCTATTTGCTATCTTTCAGGCTGTTCTCCAACGATGGCTTGCAAACTTTGTATGATAGATGCCGATGGAAAACGCAGCTATTCTTGCAACACCAAAGCCAAAGAAGGTATGAATATTTACACACATACGCCAGAAATCAATCAAGAGCGCAATGCGATTATGCAAAGTTATGATGTTAATCACCCACTCCAATGTGGTGTATGCGATAAAAGCGGCGAATGTGAGCTTCAAAACTATACTCTTAAAATGAATGTGCAATGTCAAGAATACAGCATCAAAGAAAGCAATAAACCACATAAACAATGGGCAAAAGCCGTATATGACCCAAATTTATGTATTATGTGCGAACGATGTGTTACAACTTGTAAAGATAATCTCGGCGAAGCCAACCTTAAGGCACAAAAAGCAGATTTAGAGCCTTTAGATATGTCGCTTTGGAAAGAAAAGATGCCTAAAGATGCGCTTAGCGTTTGGGCAAGGAAACAAAAAGCATTGATTGATTTTGTAGGAGAAATGCCTTGTTTTGATTGCGGTGAGTGTATCAGCGTCTGCCCTGTGGGTGCTTTAAGCACAAATGATTTTAAATACAAAGCCAATGCGTGGGAGCTCAAAAAAATAGAATCTACTTGTGTGCATTGCGCAATGGGTTGCAAGATCATTTACGAAGTGCGTCATCGTGATACACAAGGCACACCTCATATTTATCGCGTAAAAAATGATTTTTACTTTAATCCCATTTGTGGTGCAGGACGATATGCTTATGATATATGCTCAAGCACTTCTCCTACACAGAATCTACAAGATGCGATTCAAGCTTTCAAAAAAGCAAAAGCCATTAATATTGGTAATCAAAGCACAAATGAAGAAGCATTCGTGCTCAATCATCTTGCTAAATCTTTAAATCTCAAACTTTACAACCATGAAGCTTTGTCGTTCAAAAACTTTATCCATACCTTTTTGTCTTACGCTCAAAGCAATACACTTTCTCACCTTGAAGATGTCAAAAATGCCCAAAATGTCATTGTTTTAGGTGATGCGATTCGATACAATGCGCCCACACTCCGCTATATGCTAAACAACAAACTTAAACTCACCAAAGGTTCGCAAGTCATTTATATGCACCCTATTCATGACACACTAATGAGTAGTTTAAGCAAGAATCTTAGAAGTATTCATTATCATTCTGACGCGCTACCTGTCGCATTGGGAAGTATTGCTTTAGCTACACAAGCCTATCAATCAAATGATTCGTCATTATATACGCATCTCCAAGCAATCTGTGATTCTCATATTGTCCAACAAGAAAAAATTATCAAAGAAGTCAAAAAACAAATTCCTGCGCAAGGTGATGATGCACAAGACCAAGCACCCCAAGAAATTATCGAGCAAGTCGAAGAAATTAAAGAAACTTCTCTTTATCAAATGTTGCAAGATTCACAAATTAACAATGAAGACTTGCAAGCCTTATCAGCATTTTTCAACGCTGATTCAACGCCACTTCTTATTATCGGAAATGACTTATACCAACACCCTCAAAGCGCATTATTTGCAAAGATTCTAGGGGTTTTACAAAAAGATGGGCATCTCAAAGTTCTTCTTATCCCACCTTTTGCAAATGCGCTTGGCTTAGCGATGATTTGTGATCTCTCTCCCTTACCTCAAACAAATGAGCAAGAATATACCATCGGATTCCGTAATGTAGGTGATTTTATTATGGATTCTGATTTCATTTCGCAAGATTCTAACAATCATACTGCTTTTTCTTCAGACTATCAACCAGATTTTATTCTCCCTGCTTTCAATCAAATAGAAGGCACTTATACAAGCATTGATTCGCGTATTTTGCCTTTAAAGCCTGCCCTACCCTTTAATGGCTATGATTTGAGCGATATTGCTAAAGCTTTTGATATGAAAGGTGAATTTTTGATAGACTACACGAGCCTTATTTGTGGTTGTGAATTTGATGATTTTGAGAATCGCTACTTGAATGACGGCACAAATTTGCGGGGTTATCGCTTCAAGAATATCACAATCCCCCAAACTTTAGACCTCCCCGAATCTAATGAGCAACTTCTCTTGCCTCAAAAGAAAACATACAATGCCTATATGTTGCATTCTCCCTCACAATTTAATCTCTACACTGCCAAAAGTCAGCATATTCAAAATAAAGTTGGCATTTATATGAGCAAATCTTTTATGCAAGAACAGAATCTTCAAGAAGGAGACTTCATCACGCTTACAGATTCTACTCATTGTGTTAGTGGGCAGGTATTTATAGACTACTATCTTGATGAGCCAATTTATCTTGTCAATCCGATACTTACGGGAGCAAAAAAGATTTTTGCTCACCAAAGATATGCTCTTTTAAGCTTAGAATCTCAAACAAGGAATAACAATGAGTGATTTTGCTGGAAACATTATTGAAACCCTGCTTAAAATTATTGTTTTATTGCTTATATTTTCAGCATTAGCAGGGTTTGGGACTTATTTAGAACGCAAGGTTTTAGGATTCTTTCAACGGCGACTAGGACCTAACTATGTCGGACCTTATGGCTTATTGCAAGTGCTTGCTGATGGTATTAAACTCTTTACCAAAGAAGATATTATCCCTCAAAATGCTATTCGTCCTATCTTTATCATTGCACCTGCTATCGCGGCAATGACAGCATTTTTAGCAATGGCACCCATTCCATTTTTTCCAGAATTTGAGCTCTTTGGACACACCGTGCGCCCTATTATTGCTGATATTAATGTGGGGATTCTATTTTTCCTTGCAGTGGGTTCTTGTGGTATTTATGCTCCTCTTTTAGCAGGATTAAGCTCGGGCAATAAATGGTCTCTAATCGGTGGTGCGCGCGCAAGTTTGCAGTTTTTAAGCTTTGAAGTCATTACGATTCTTTCATTACTTGCACCGCTTATGATTATAGGCTCACTTTCACTAATCGAAATCAATCAATACCAATCCGGAGGTATGCTTAATTGGCTGATTTTCAAACAACCCTTAGCTTTTGTGCTTTTTATTATTGCAGCGTATGTTGAGCTAAACCGCACACCTTTCGACCTGCTCGAACACGAGGCAGAGCTTACAGCGGGATTTGCAAGCGAATACAGCGGGCTTAAGTGGGGTATGTTTTTTATCGGTGAATACGCTAATATGTTTGCAACTGCTTTTATTTTAAGCCTAATGTTTTGTGGAGGATTTAATGATTGGGGCTTTATCCCGGGAGGAATAGCGATTTTGCTCAAAGTATGCTTCTTTATATTCCTCTTTATGTGGGTTAGAGCAAGCTTCCCTCATGTGCGCCCTGATCAATTAATGAGAATGTGTTGGAAAATCCTCTTGCCATTGGCGTTACTCAATGTCCTTGCTACTGGTAGCATTTTATTATTGTAAGGAATAAAAATGAAAAATCTAATGCCACAAAATACGACAGATTATCGCATTTTACCTCCACGCACACAACGTTTGCAACAAAATTTCTTGAAACGTTGCCTCATTACATTTCAAACAAGCATTAAGCTTGAATTATTCGTTGGTTTGGGTCATGCCCTAAAAGCTTTCTTTTCTCCTAAAGTTACGGTTCAGTATCCTTTAGAATTAGCTCCATTAAGCCCACGATACAGAGCAATTCACAAGCTCCAACGCCTTTTAGAATCTGAAAATGAAAGATGTATCGGTTGCGGGTTGTGTGAAAAGATTTGCACAAGCAATTGTATCCGCATCATCACAGATCAAGGCGAAGATCATCGCAAAAAAATACATCATTACACGATTAATTTTGGACGCTGTATTTATTGTGGATTGTGTGCAGAAGTATGCCCAGAACTCGCCATCGTCCATAGTGATTTATATGAAAATGCGAGTGAGCAAAGAGCCCATTTTGGTAGCAAAGATCAAATTCTTGAAAAAAATGCTTCGATTGTAGAATTTAGCGGATTTGGCTCAATCTCTCCCGATGCAGATTCTCAAATACGCAAAACCCCCTTAAGCTATTCTAAGGAGGCATCTGATGTTTGAAGCTATTGCTTTTTATCTCTTTAGCACACTTACTATTATAATGTTTGTCATTGCGGTAAGCTCAAGCCAAATCTTATACGCAATGACAGCCCTTGCAAGTGGAATGCTCTTTATTTCAGGCATATTTTTTACACTTGATGCAGAATTTTTAGGTGTAGTGCAAATCATTGTCTATAGTGGATCAGTCGTTGCACTTTATGCGTTTGCAATGATGTTTTTTGATGCCTCCAAACCCGTCATAGAATCAAATAAACATCAAAAAATCGCTTGTATTCTAGCATTTGGTATTGCTTTGATGTTGGTTATTGTGCTTGGTATGCCTATTATCGCCAATAACATTGAATCAATCGCAGATTCTCAACATCTCATCAATATTGCAAGTATGAACAACATTCAAATGATAGGCTATGTCATTTTCACAAAATACCTTATTCCTTTCGAATTAGCCGCTTTAATGTTGCTTGTCGCAATGGTTGCAGGTATTGTCCTCTCTCTCAAATCCTCCAAAAAGGAGATTGTATGATTACACTCAATCATTATTTGGTGCTTTCGGCAATTTTGTTTGCTATTGGACTTTTTGGTATGATGAAACGAAAAAATATTTTGATGTTATTTTTTTCTACTGAAATTCTCCTCAACGCTGCAAATGTAGGATTTGTAGCAGTTAGCTCATACCTCAATGATCTTAGTGGGCAAATTTTCGCGCTTTTTATCATTGCTATTGCCGCATCAGAAATCGCAGTAGGTTTAGGGCTTGTGGTGATTTGGTATAAAAAACATCGCACACTTGATATTAACACGATTCAAACACTTAAAGGATAAGTTATGAGCGTATTTCTCATACAAATGGTTTATATAGCCTTATTTGCCCCATTGGTCAGTGCAGTTTTTGCTGCATTATTTGGGCAGAAGCAAAAATATGTTTGGATAGGTATCATTTCAAGTGTGCTAATTGCTTGTTCGCTTTTTGCTTCAAGCATCTTACTCTTCTACACTTACCGTATGA
This sequence comes from Helicobacter sp. MIT 05-5293, assembly GCF_000765665.2. Classification (NCBI taxonomy): domain Bacteria; kingdom Pseudomonadati; phylum Campylobacterota; class Epsilonproteobacteria; order Campylobacterales; family Helicobacteraceae; genus Helicobacter; species Helicobacter sp. MIT 05-5293. Next base: position 523,048 of record NZ_JROZ02000001.1, on the reverse strand, counting down.
ATATCGCAATCAACTTCGAGATTCTCAATTGGATTGAAGCCGGGAATTTTTATAGCTCATTTGGAATTATTATCGACAGAATCAGCGTCAGCATGATGTTTGTTGTGAGTCTTGTTTCAACAATGGTGCATATTTATTCAATCGGTTATATGAAAAATGATGCAGGATTCAATCGATTCTTTAGCTATTTGAGTGCCTTTGTTTTTTCAATGATGCTTTTAGTGATGAGCGATAACTTCTTAGGACTTTTTGCTGGTTGGGAAGGTGTGGGACTATGCTCTTACTTACTCATTGGCTTTTGGTATGAGCGTCCAAGCGCAAACTTTGCTTCAATCGAAGCATTTGTGATGAATAGAATCGCTGACCTTGCGTTGATTTTAGGGATTTTCTTAATAGCATGGTATTTTGAAAGCATTAAATACGAAGAAGTATTTTTACGATTAGAATTTGAAGACTTTGACCAAAACTTATTGATTTGGATTGGTGCATTACTCTTTGTGGGGGCAATGGGAAAATCGGCTCAATTTCCTTTCCATACTTGGCTTGCCGATGCAATGGAAGGACCTACACCTGTTTCAGCCCTCATACACGCCGCTACAATGGTAACAGCTGGAGTTTATCTCGTTATCCGTGCATATCCTTTATATCAAATGATACCCGATGTTGGATTCTGGATCACCTCTTTAGGAGCATTTGTAGCAATTTTTGGAGCGAGTATGGCTTTAGTAAATAAAGACTTAAAACGCATTATTGCTTATTCAACCTTATCACAGCTCGGATATATGTTTGTGGCAGCAGGGATTGGCGCATATTGGGTGGCACTTTTTCATCTTATCACGCATGCGTTTTTTAAATCTCTGCTTTTCCTTGGGGCAGGAAATGTAATGCACGCTATGAATGATAAACTTGATATTACATCAATGGGTGGCTTATCTAAACCACTACGTTACACAATGATTCTAATGCTCATTGCATCTGTGGCACTTGCTGGAATCTATCCATTTGCGGGCTTTTTCTCTAAAGATAAGATACTTGAAATCGCATTCAGTGAAGGATATATGATTATTTGGGGAGTGTTGCTCATCACCGCCCTATTTACAGCCTTTTATTCCTTTAGGCTTTTAATGCTTGTATTCTTTGTCCCTAAACGACACAATGAACACCCACATGAAGCGTATTCATATATGTTGCTCGCTATGCTTCCTCTAGCGATTCTTGCAGTTATTGCAGGGCTTGGTGGGGTAATTGAAGATTTTCTTTCGCAAGTCTTGCCCTTTAAACAAACAGCTCTTGCACATGATACGCATTATCTCCTTATTGCAGGGACACTTTGTGTCGTCATTTGTGGGGCAATTTTTGCTATTTTCAAATACGCACGAGGCGGGTTTTCAGCATTTTGGCAAGAAACTTTCATTTACAGAATCTTGAGCAATAATTACTACATTCCCCAACTATACGAAACCCTATTCATCAAACCCTATACGAAGCTTTCATATTTCTTATGGCAAAAAATTGAGCTAGGTGGGATTGATGCTTTTGTAGATTCTGTTGGAAATTTTGCCAAAACACTAGGCACCAAACTCTCACGCATACAAAATGGTGATCTCACCCAAATGCTTCGACTAATGATTGTGGGACTTTTCATATTAGTTTTGCTGTGTTTAGCGTATTTTATTTGGAGGTAAATTGATGGACTATTTATTAAGTATTATCATATTTTTTCCCGCGCTCGCAGCATTATTGCTCCTTATTCTGCGCAGTGAAAATACGAGAATCTTTGCTATCATCGTTGCGGCAACAGAACTCTTTTTTACACTCCTTTTGTGGAATGAATTTCATCTTGATTATGGCGGGATTCAGTTTTTCTCTCACTTTCCTCTGATTGCTTCTTATGGCATCAATTATGATGTGGGCATTGATGGAATTTCGCTTTTTTTGATTATTCTGAATGCGTTTATTACACTACTAGGAATCTATTTCTTTAAGCAAATCAAAACACCCCTTGCTGTTGCTATTCTTTTTACAGAAAGTATTGTAATGGGTGTATTTAGCGCGCTTGATGTGATTTTGTTTTACATTTTTTGGGAACTCTCCCTCATACCTGTGCTTTATATTATTGGTGTATGGGGAGGTGAAAAACGCGCTTATGCAGCCTTAAAATATTTCATCTACACTTTTGGTGCGTCCTTGATTATGCTTATAGGTATTCTGTATTATGCTTATCAATATTTCCTTATTTCGGGTGTATGGAGCTTTAACCTTTTAGATTGGTATGCCATAGATTTAGATTTAAGCATACAGGGTTGGGTATTCTTAGCATTCTTTATCGGTGTCGCTGTCAAAATCCCTCTATTGCCGCTACATTCTTGGCAACCTTATGCCTACACACAAGCTCCCATCGTTGGGTCAGCCTTGATCGCAGGTGTTCTTAGCAAAATGGGGACTTATGCTCTCGTGCGCTTTATATTGCCACTCTTCCCTGTTGTCAGTAATGATTTGAGCTTAATCATTGGTATTTTATGTGTTATTATGGTCATCTATGGAGCTTTGATTGCTTATGCACAAACCAATATCAAAACTTTGATTGCTTATGCCTCACTCTCACATATGGGTATCATTGTTTTGGGTGTGTTTTCCCTCAATATCGAAGGTATGAGTGGTGCTGTATTTTTTATGATTGCTCATGGTGTGATAGTCGCAGCATTATTTTTGCTCGCAGGAGTTTTATACGAGAGAATCCAAAGTCAGCAAATTGATAGTTGCAGAGGTCTAGCAAATGTAATGCCTCATTTTACTACTATTTTTGGAATCGTAATGATGAGTGCCTTAGGTCTGCCTCTCACAATGGGTTTTGTGGGAGAATTCTTGGCACTATTTGGATACTTTCAAATTAATCCTATCATCACACTTCTTGCAGGGACAAGCTTCTTTGTGGGGGCAATTTATATGTTAAGTGTGTTTAAAAAAGTCTTCTTGGGTTCTGTCTCGGATCAGCATCGCCACTTAAATGATCTGAATCTACGAGAGAAACTTGTATTTTTACCTATTATAGTGCTTATTGTATGGCTAGGCGTTTATCCTAAACCACTCTTAGAACCTATTGATGTCAGCATCAAGCATATCAATCAAATCATTTATCATAAAATCCAAACAAGCAATCATCTTCCCGATACCCTCGAAGATCCTCAAGAGAATCTTATTGAGATTCCAGATGAATTTAATCGCACTTCACCCGATGATCTTCTTATTATCCCAAATTTAGGAGACTAAAATGCCAGAATTAATGAGCTTTTCATTTTCACAACTTCATTTTCAACTACTCATTCCCATGGCAATATCACTCCTAGGCGGAATTGTAATTTTAGGTGTTGGAATCTTTAACAAATCAAATACTCGTGATTTGTGTGTCAGTATCAGTGTGCTTTTTGTATTGCTCAATCTCGGCTTTATCCTAGGCGTATTGATCGAAACATATCATGCTTCAGGATTCTTTAATCTCTTACTCGTTGATGGAATCTCACTTTTAACACAAATCATTATCCTTACAAGTGCTCTTTTGCTCTTTCCTCTTTTTATCAACAAAACAAACTTGCCAGAATGCCAAAAACCTGAATTCTATGCTCTTTTCTTATTTAGCATTGCAGGATTTGGTTTTATGGTTTCAAGCAACAATCTCATCTTGATTTTGCTTGGATTAGAAACCGCATCTTTATCTCTTTATGCACTCATAGCGTTACACAATCGTTCAAGTGCTTTTGAAGCATCGATCAAATATTTCACAATGGGATCACTCGCGACAGCATTTTATGCCTTTGGAGCAATGCTACTTTACACAGCAACAGGAAGTGTCGATACCATAGGTATTGCGCAATTTTTACAACAGCATGCTTTTGAACCCTCACCACTTGCCATTATTGGTTTTATCTTAATGCTGTGTGCGTTAGGCTTTAAAATCTCTGTCGTTCCTTTCCACACATGGGGACCTGATGTGTATGAAGGTTCAAACAGCCTATTAGCAGCTTTTATTTCCATTGCACCTAAAATCGCAACTTTTGCAGTAACATTAAGAATCTTTGATGTGTTTATTTCTTCAGATAATGTATGGATCGAATATGTCCTTTATGCGCTTGTGATTCTCACAATGAGCGTTCCTAATCTTATCGCACTCATACAAGAAGATGTCAAACGAATGCTTGCTTATAGCTCGATTTCACATTCAGGATTTGTGCTTGGAGCGATTCTCATTAACACGCATCAATCTCATACAATTTTATTTTTCTATTGGTTTTTATTCCTTTTCACTAATATTGGAGCATTTGCGATTCTGTGGCTGATGCAAGATGATGATCATACTTTTCACCCTCGTTTCTCTCACCCTTATGCAAAATTTAGCGGTATGATTCACACTTCCCCTATACTCGCTATTTTGCTTTCTGTTTTTATGATTGCCCTAGCGGGAATACCGCCATTATCAGTATTTTGGGGTAAAATGTATTTAATGGCAAGTGCCTTAGATGCAGGATATATCGCACTCGCTATTTTTATGGCGATTAATAGCACCATTGCAGCATTTTATTATTTCAAACTTGTCGTTTATATCTTTGTCAAAGAACCTCATTCACTATCAACAAACTTTGATTCTCATCTTTGCTTGGCAAGTAAAGGGGTTTTGACAATTTCATTGGCAGTAAGTGTTTTATCGTTGTTTTTGGTCCAAAATTTGCTTGAGTTCATTTCAAAATATATTGGAAATAGTGGTTTTTAACGCAAAGAAAGCCACTTTTAGGAGCATAAGTGGCTAGAATCTTTGCTTTATTACTTTCGTTTTTATATTGTGCAAATGCTCTTGATGTAACTATCAATTACGGCAAAGAAGCACGAGAACATTTCTCTGTGCTAAATATCACACACAAAGACCCGCTTGCTTGCTTTGAACAGCGTAATGCAGAAAATGAGGTGCTTTATGCTGTTTGCACACTTGACCAAACTCCTCTTGCAAGTTTTGCACCAACTGAAACCTTATTCTTTAGATTCTGGAGTCGCGTAGTAGAGGGAAGATTCTATCTATATGTCCAACCCAAACATAAAATCCGACTTTTTGCCACACCTTACGATCTCAAAAAAAATGTCAGAATCCCCAAAGAACAGCCAAAAGAAAGTCGGTCTTGGCAGGTTATCGGCTATATCAACGAAATTCCCTTTCTCAATGAAGCTCCAACAAAAGGATTAAATTTTCCCATTAAAATCATAAAAAATCGTGAGATTTTTCTGACTGATTTAGATATTGACAGAGGTCCCTTGCAATATGAAGAAGGGGAAGATTTTAACGCATACAATCAAATCAAAGAGCTAATGAACGCCCATTCTCATATTGAAGCTGTCAAACTCATTGATGAAACATTGATTGCTTTCCCCGAAACAATTTTTACTAAAGACTTACTATTGTTTAGAATGCGCGCTTTAGAACACTTTGATGCGGCTGAAAATAGTGATATGCTTATTGATATGGGGACAAAATGGATCAAAAGATACCCTACCGATGCAAGTGTGCCTGAAGTCTTGTATTTTCTTGGCAACGCATACGCAGATTTACGCAATGCAGATGAAACAAAATATTATCTTGAACGCATTATCAATGAATATCCTCAATCTCGCTATATGCCTCTTGCAAAAATGTCGCTTGCAAAGCATTTCCACACAGGTTCAGACGCTCAAGTCGCCGCGAGACTTTTTTCTCAAGCTTATCAAGAAGCAAAAGATCTTGATAGTGCAAGCGCGATTGCGATTGAATGGAGTGATTTCCGCATTCAAAATAATGAAAAAGAGCAGGCTCAAAAGCTCCTTGAAGCGATGCTCAAGGCTAATCCTAGCTATATTACAAAATACCCTATTAAAAATTATGAATTTTTGAAATTACTTGCTGAAAATCAAATGTATCTTATTGCTGCAAATCTTGGTGAATACCTCTTTGAGCATCTCCAAAATGATGATATTTCCAAAGAAGATTTGCTTAATGATGTGAGCTTATGGTATCAAGCAGCCAATGAAGTGCAAGACGCTCACAGAATCAATAAAATCTTTTTGCAAGAATTTGAGCATCGTCCTAAAACCGAAGAAGTGCGTGAGAGAGACGATAAATTGCTTTTTGATCTTGCACAAGCAGAAAATCCTGATGACAAGATTCAAAAATATGACTATATCATTCAAAATTACGACAATTCACCCGAAAAAGAAAAAGCCCTAGGCTTAAAAGCACAAACACTTTTTGATGAGGGGCAATATGAATCTGTCCTTGCAATGAAGGAAAGTATTAAAAACTCACCTTTAATAAGTCAAAGCTACCTTGCTTTAATCAAGCAAAGCCTCAAAAACAATGATTGCAAACAAGCCTCGACTTATTACACACAATCGCCGCAAGTGGAAATCCCCGAAGATTCTAAAATGCCGCTTTTTGATTGTCTTTATGACCTTGCTCTAAACAAAGAAGCTGCAAAAGTTGCTAAAGATATGGCTCAAGATTCTAAAGATTTAGCCCAAAAACTTGCTTGGCTCTATCGTGATGCGCTGAATTTTGCTAAACTTGGAGATACAAAAAGTGTCGCTAGAGCTGGAAGAGACGCACTTGAGTTAGCAAAAAATCAACGCAATCCAAAATATTATGATGTGGGCTTTGTGCTTTTTGATGCTCTTTACACACTTAACAATACAGCCGAAGCACTTGATGTGTATGCTTTCTTAAAAACACATCTCGCAGACGACCAACGAATGTTTCCTATTGATCTTACCTTGCTCAAAGCAAGCGAATCACAAAAAGAAGAGCTAGGTATCGAGCTTTATGCTAAGGATATTTTACGCTTACAAGCACTCCATCATGACAGCACAGATTCACCTTATGTGGATTTTGCCCTTACGCAATCTTATATCCGCACCCAACGCTTTAATGATGCGATTTCTGTGCTTGATAATCTTCTCAAAAAAGAGATGAATAAGGACAATCAACAAAAAGCCCTTTATCTTAAAGGTTCGATTCTTAAAAGTATCAATAGAGAATCTAAGCCCGTATTTGAACAATGCGTAGGTATCGCATATGAAGGTGCATGGAAAAGTCTGTGCGCACAAGCTCTTGAGATTCTCCCTTAAGGTAAAAAAATGTATTCTTTCACTCAAGAACAGCTTAAGCGTTACGCTCGGCATTTTAGCCTTAGAGAAATTGGCTACAAAGGGCAAGAAAAAATACTCAAAGCTAAAGTTTTGATTATTGGCGCGGGAGGATTGGGCGCACCAATTGCACTTTATCTTGCTGCAGCAGGTGTCGGTGAAATAGGAATTGTCGATCACGATAAAGTCGATTTGAGTAATCTCCAACGTCAAATTATCCATACTACAAATGAAATTGATACACCCAAAGTCCTATCCGCTCAAACTGCGATGTCTGCTCTCAATCCTCACATCACAATCAACACCTATCCTGTGATGCTTAATATTCATAATGTCTTAGAGATTATGCGACCTTATGATGTGATTGTTGATGGCACAGATAATTTTGCAACCAAATTCCTCATTAACGATGCTTGTATTTTGCTTGACAAACCCTACTCTCATGGGGGGATTTTACGATTTAATGGACAAACGATGAGTATCAAACCACATCAAAGTGCTTGTTATGCGTGTGTATTTGACACACCACCTCCACCAAATAGTGTGCCTAACTGCGCAAGTGCAGGAGTTTTAGGCTCAATCGCTGGTATGCTTGGCACAATTCAAGCAACGGAAATTCTCAAAATCATCACCAATGTAGGCACACCTCTTTACAATCAACTTTTGACCTTTGATGCCAAAACAATGGATTTCCGCAAAATCAAACTTGCTAAGAATCCTCAATGTCGCGTATGTGGAGAAAACGGAATCCAAACTTTACAAGAATATGATTTGCCCAACTGCTCTATCCCTTCATAAACCATAACAAACTTTTACAATAAGATTTGCGGATAATTCGCACAAAGTCGTCTTATATTGGCTTTGTATTTTCATAATGTTTTGTTAAAATCGTATTCTTAAATCCCCAAAAATAATAAAGTGAGTTTTATGGTAGATTCTAAACTTTTTTACACAACGACATTTTTAATTGGAATCGGCATTGTAATGTCGTATTCTCTTGCAACCTATGTCGCTTATTTATACCATTATTCACACTTTCATTTTCTTGTGCGTCAATCCCTTTCTGCTTTCATTGGCATTATCTTAATGTGGGGACTTTCTAAACTTGATGCGGATAAAAACTTTAAGCGCATTGGTTTGCTGATTTTTTTATGCTCAATGATTCTGATGATTGGCATGCACTTTTTACCTCAAACCTTTGTAAGCACCGCTGGTGGTGCTAAACGTTGGATACGACTCCCGATGATTTCTCTTGCGCCCTCTGAACTTTTTAAGATTGGTTTTGTGTATTTTCTTGCTTGGAGTTTTTCACGCAAATTTGCTCACAATGTCCAACTTTCGATTAAAGATGAAATCAAAATCTTTATCCCCTATCTCGCACTCTTTTTTGTCGCTGTAATCTTAATAGCAATTTTGCAAAATGACTTGGGACAAGTAATCTTATTAGCTTTGACATTAGGTGTTATGCTCCTTTTTGCCGGTGGAAGCTTGCGACTGCTCGGGGTGATTTTTTTAGGCACAATCAGCACAGCATTGATTGCGATTCTCACAAGCCCTCACAGAATCTTACGCATCAAATCATGGTGGGCAACAGCACAAGATTCTGTCTTGGCACTCTTACCAAACAATTGGGCAGAGAATCTCCGCATAAGTGGTCTCCCTGAACCCTATCAAATCTACCATGCTACTAATGCTATTTCGAGCGGTGGATTCTTTGGTTCGGGTCTCGGTGAAGGTTTTATCAAACTTGGATTCTTAAGTGATGTCCATACAGATATTATTCTTGCTGGTATTGCCGAAGAATTAGGATTTGTAGGTCTATTTATGATTGTAATGATATATGCTTATCTTCTGGTGCGGATTCTCCGCATAGCCAACCGCACGATAAACAAAACCTACTATCTTTTCTGTGTAGGGATTGCGCTTTTGATTGGATTCTCATTGATTATCAACGCATTTGGTGTATCGGGCATCACGCCTGTAAAAGGCATTGCCGTCCCATTCTTAAGCTATGGAGGAAGCTCAATGATTGCAAATTGTATCGCTATCGGCTTGGTTTTAAGCATTTCCAAACAGGCTGATATGAATACTCCTTAAAACAATGCCATTAATCTAAAATGTATAAAATTTTATTATACAATTCACAATTCAAACAAAAAGACAAAGGAAAAATGATGAATAAAACGACTTCAATCTTATGGCTTGCTTTTAGTATTGCTTTAATTGTTTTGGGTATTGTGTGTATGGTCAATCCCTCTGATACAATGATTTGGCTTACTTACTTTGTTGGCTTTATTATGCTTTTTAGTGGCATTGGGGGGATAGCGTATTATTTTCAGACACATTTTACAATGATGCTTGTTGATGGAATCTTATCAACACTTTTTGGGCTTATTTTGCTTTTTGGCAATAGTCAAATCGCTGAAAACTTTATCCCTTATTTCATCGCTTTATGGCTTATCCTCAAGGGTATCTTATGGCTCATTCATAGTTTCAGAATCAAAAATTTTGTGCAAAGCTCATCAATACTAGGCATTATCATCATCAGCGGAATCTATATCATTCTAGGTGTTATTTTTCTCATCTTCCCTCAAATCCTTGCTACATTGATTAGTTTTGCCTTAGGCACGACACTAATCATCTCTGGAGGTGTAGGTATTTATTTTTGGAATAGTTTCAGAAATGACTTTAGGAATTCTTAATGCGTGAGATTATCCTTGTAGGGACGCGTCAAAACGAAAGAGTAAAGAGTCTTATCGTCAATCAGATTCAGTTTTTGCCTATCCAATGTGATTTAAGCAATATCACTTCACTTATTTTTACTTCACGATATGCTATTTTGTCTTTGATTGATTCTGTAAAAGAGAATCCTTCTTTGCAGAATTGGTATAAACTCCCTAGTTATGTTATTGGAGCAGGCAGTGCAAAAATCCTAAAAGAACACCATGCAAATATTGCCCTTATCGGAAGCGATGCTCATGGGGCAAGCTTTGCTAAAGAAATCATACCCTTACTACAAGGGCAAACTCCTCTCTATGTGCGAGCAAAAAATATTATTTCTCAACTTGATGAGCAATTACTCCATGCTCATATCCATCTCCAACAAGTTATTGCCTATGACAACCAACCTAAAACTCTTGATCCGTCTTTAAAACCAAAATCCAATGATATTTTGATATTTACTTCGCCAAGTGCCTATAAATCTTTTGTGATGAATTTTGGTTGGGAAGGTAATTATATTGCCATTGCAATCGGTATGACGACATTTAATAGCTTTGATAATGGGATTCAAGCATTTGTCAGCCCTACACAAAGCATTGATGGGTGTATTGATTTTGCTAATGATCTTGTCCAAAAGCTTCCTTAGTGTTTTTAGGTATAATTATTATGTTTTATTTAGCTTTACAAGGTAGAATCTGCAAAATTTATTTTTGGAGAACAAAATGAGAAAATTAGTTATTGGGGCTGTGCTTCTTAGCTCAATATGTTTTGTAGCAAATGCCAAAACTTACGCAACCATTGATGGCAAAGCTATTACTGACCAAGATTTTGAAATTTTTAAACAAGTCAATCCGGGCTTCAATTTTAGCAAGCTTTCACCTCAAGAACAAGATATACTAATCAATCAATTAATTGACAGACAGCTTATCCTTAAAGCCGCTAAACAAGACAAACTTGACACATCAAAAGAATACACAGATGTGTTAAATGCTATTAAAGAAAATATCTTGGTGGATTTATGGACAAAAAAACAAGCTGATACTATTCAAGTGCCTACGATGACAGATGCGCAATTGCGAAAAATCTATCAAGAAAACGAAGGATTATTTATCAATCAAGAAGGCAAAGCAAGACATATCCTTGTCAAAACAGAATCTGAAGCCAAAGCCATTATTGATGATCTTGATAAAGCTAAAGGTAGAGTTGAAGCGCGATTTATCGAGCTTGCTAATCAAAAGTCTATTGACCCTGCTTCTCAACAGCAAAAAAATGGTGGGGATCTAGGCGTATTCCAACGAGCACAAATGCACCCTGACTTTTCTAAGGCTGCCTTTGATCTTAAACCCGGCACTTATACTAAAACACCTGTTGCCACACCTTTTGGCTATCATGTCATCTATCTTGAAAGGAAAACCGAACCTAAAATCATTCCTTACAGCGAAGCTAAAAAAACAATAGAAAACGAAATCAAAATGCAAAATATTCAAGGTGCAATGGCACAGAAAGTGCAAGAATTGCGACAAAAAGCAAAGATTCAGATTACTAAATAATATTTACTTAAGGAGGGAAATATGCTTGTTTCAGGTAGTGAGATTCTACTCAAGGCGCATAAAGAAAATTATGGCGTGGGGGCGTTTAATTTTGTCAATTTTGAAATGCTCAATGCAATTTTTTGTGCAGCCAATGAGGCAAATTCACCTATTATCGTCCAAGCAAGTGAGGGGGCAATCAAATATATGGGGATAGATATGGCAGTAGGAATGGTCAAGATTCTATCCAAACGCTATCCGCATATCCCCGTAGCTCTAAACCTTGATCATGGCACAAGTTTTGAGTCATGTCAAAAAGCTGTGGAAGCAGGATTCACATCAGTGATGATTGATGCTTCTCATCACCCTTTTGAAGAGAATCTACAATTAACCCAAAAAGTCGTAGAAATGGCACATGCCAAAGGTGTAAGTGTGGAGGCAGAATTAGGGCGATTAATGGGTATTGAGGACAACATCTCTGTATCCGAAAAAGATGCAGTATTGATTAATCCCGATGAAGCCGAAGAATTTGTATCAAAAACCAAAGTAGATTATCTTGCTCCAGCTATTGGCACAAGCCATGGGGCTTTTAAATTTAAGGGTGAGCCAAAACTTGACTTTGAACGATTGCAAGAAGTCAAAAGACGCACAAATATCCCTCTTGTTTTGCATGGAGCAAGCTCTATACCAGAGTATGTCCGTGAAGCATTCTTAGCTACTGGAGGAGATTTAAAAGGCAGCAAGGGTGTGCCTTTTGATTTCTTGAAAGAAGCTATCAAAGGCGGCATCAATAAAATAAACATCGATACAGATTTACGCATTGCATTTATCGCTGAAGTGCGCCGCGTTGCAAACGAAGATCCGACACAATTTGACCTACGCAAGTTTTTTGCACCTGCTATGGAATCAATCACTAAAGTCATGGTAGAGCGTATGAATATACTTGGTAGCGCAAATAAAATTTAAATTATAAGGACAAATATGGCAATTGGAATGAGCGAACTCAAAAAAGGACTAAAAATTGAGATTGATGGGATTCCCTATCGTATTACAGAATACCAACATGTGAAGCCGGGCAAAGGGGCAGCTTTTGTGCGTGCTAAAATCAAATCTTTCCTTGATGGCAAGGTGATAGAAAAGACTTTTCACGCAGGTGATAAATGTGAAGAACCTAATTTACAAGAAAAAACAATGCAATTCCTCTATAACGATGGCGAAAATTTCCAATTTATGGATACAGCCACTTATGAGCAAATCGCTTTGAGCGAAGATCAAGTCGGAGAGGCAGCAAAATGGATCATTGACGGAATGAATGTCTCGATTCTCTTTCACAATGAAAAAGCTATTTCTGTTGATGTCCCACAAGTCGTAGAGCTTGTCATCACCGAAACTCCTCCTAACTTCAAAGGCGATACAAGCAGTGGAGGTAAAAAACCTGCCACTTTGGAGACAGGAGCTGTCGTGCAAGTGCCTTTCCATGTCCTCGAAGGTGAAAAAATCAAAGTCAATACAGAAACAGGTGAATATTTAGAAAAAGTCAAGTAATTCAGTTTTTAAACACTGATGGGAGAGGCTAGATTCTGTCTTTATCACAGAATCTAAATATTATTTTTGCCACACTTGATATTTAATTTCAAGTGCGGCAAACTCACTATTTCCAATCACAAAATCAATAAAACCAGCTTGTAGATTCTAAAACTGATGTGTAATCCATGTCATAACATGACTACGATCGCTCACATTATTTTTGGCAAGGGGTATTGAATCTGTGCCAATCGTATAACCTGCTTTAGTCGTATCACTAAAATATTCTAGCTTGATACTCACACTTAAGCTCTCCATAATGCGTTGCGTAAGTGTCAAAGCAATACTTTGCTCATCACTGCGAGGGCTTGTTGTCAATCTCCCTAAAATACCCCATTCAAAGCCACCATGCACTCCACCCACAAAAAGCATTCCGCTCAAGGCATTGCGCCCAATCATATCACTTAAAGATGCACCTTTGTCATAAGCACTTGCTGTCCAAATATCAACTCCTCCAAAAGGGTCGCCATAAGAGCCAATCCACGCATTTGCATTGCCCCAATTTTTATACACCATCGCCCCAAAATGATATTCATCAATATCAAAACGTTGTTTGACAAAAAGTGTCTGCGTGTATTTAGAACTATCTTTAGAAAAATCAATCCCATAAAGAATATCTTGTTTTATTATTTCGCCATCTCGTCCAGTTGGATTTTGTGCATTAATAGGGAAAAGCCCGATAAGAGTTGTTTGAGACCGAAAACCTTTACCCTCAAAAGAAGGATTGCTATCAAAGCCAATCTTAAAACCCGGAGCAGTATAGCGATCCGGGGCAGCATAAGTATAAAGAGACAATAACAAACCATTACGATTTAGCTCAATGCCTCCAGCACCGAGGACTTTACCGCCGACAGAAAATTGTGTAAAATCCCAAAACCAAGAACTTGAAACCATTGCTCTAGCACTAGAAAAGAATCCCCAAGCTTTTATGTCCCAAAATTTAAAATAAAGACTTGCTCCTTGATTAAATTCACTAAACCAATCTAAATCATTGACTTCATAACGTCCAGCCTGAATCCCAAAATGTGTGCTTTCATACGCAAGATACGCATTGTGAATAATATAATTGCGAGAAGTGAGAGACTTATCGCCATAAAAACCTAAGTAATTTCCTACATATCCTACCCCTAAAGCTTCTCCACCTTGTGAAGGAGTGCTATCATAAATAAGCCCATTAAGCGAGCCTCCTAGTGCAGCACTTAATCCTTTCGTAAGTGATAAGTCAATCCCCAAAGATCCAAACAATGACGCGTAACTATCGGTAGGATATTTTCCATCAGAATCATTGGTGCTAGGACGATATGAGCCACTATTAAATCCAAATTTTCCAAAACTTTCAGCCATACCATTGAGCTGATAATCAAACCCCCAAGCATTTGACATCAAACCCAAAACACAACTTCCAAAGATGATTTTTCTCATTATTTTCACTCCCCCTTATTAATTTCGGGAGAGATTCTATCAACACTTATGTAAAAAAATTATTAAGCTAATCCTACTTCCATTTTGGCGTGATTATCCCAGATTCTAATACAAATTTCACATGATCACCCTCTTTGACTTCATCACTAAGTATCAATTCTGCCAATCGATCCTCTACCTCTTCATACAAAGCTCTTTTAAGAGGTCTTGCTCCATAAACACTATCAAATCCTACTTGAGCAATATGTGCCTTAGCTGCTTCATCAATCTCTATATGTATGCCTCGCTCATTTGCTTTTTTAGCCAGTGATTCAAACATAATCCCCACGATTTCTTGAATATTTTGCATAGTGAGCGGATTAAAAATCACAATATCATCAAGACGATTCAAGAATTCTGGTTTAAAATACGCTTTGAGAGATTCTCTAACCGCACTCTCTCGCGCATTTTTATCGCTCAATTCCATAATTTTATCACTTGCAATATTGCTTGTTAAAATAATAATCGTATTAGTAAAATCTACCGTTACGCCCTTATTATCCGTTAAACGCCCATCGTCCAAGACTTGCAATAAAAGATTAAAAACATCAGGGTGAGCCTTTTCGATTTCATCAAAAAGCACAATACTATAAGGTTTGCGCCTCACAGCTTCTGTAAGCACACCGCCTTCTTCGTATCCAACATATCCGGGAGGTGCGCCTACAAGCCGACTTACAGAATGCTTCTCCATAAATTCACTCATATCAATACGCACTAAAGATTTAACGCTATCAAAAAGAAATGATGCAAGAGATTTTGCACATTGTGTCTTACCTACACCTGTGGGTCCTAAAAATAAAAAACTCCCAATGGGTCTATTGCTATCACTTAATCCCGCCTTATTGCGCTTGATCGCACGAGAAATCGCTTTTATCGCATCATCTTGCCCTACTACACTTTGGGATAATTCAGATTCGATACCCAAGATTCTATCCTTTTGACTTTGGAGCATTTTCTTAATCGGAATCTGCGTCCAACGACTCACCACTCCTGCAATTGTCTCTTCAGTAACTGCATTCTTGAGTAAAGTGCCATTTTTCTGCATCTCTTCCCATTGTTTTTGCAAACTACGTTCTTGTTCGATAATCTGTGGAATCTTGCCATAATCAATTTCAGCAGCCTTATTATAATCACCATCGCGTTTAGCAAGTTCAGATTCTCTTTGCAAAGAATCCACTTGACTTTTTAATGCCGCAATCTGTGTAAAAACATTTTTTTCCTGCTCAAATTTTCCCTCTAAGCTCACTCTCTCTTCACGCAAATTTGCCAATTCTTTATCAATTTCTTTGAGTCGATTCTCATTGTCCGCATTTTTTTCCATATTGAGAGCTTCTTTCTCGACTTCCAAAGTCTGAATCAATTTTTTAATTTTGCTTAGCTCTAAAGGTTCAGATTCTATTTGCATTTTCAACTCCGCCGCACCCTCATCAATCAAATCAATCGCCTTGTCGGGTAAAAACCTATCAGTGATATAACGGCTAGAAAGTTTTGCTGCAGCTATCAAAGCAGAATCTGTAATATTGACATTATGATGCGCTTCAAGATTAGGCTTTATGCCACGCAAAATCGACAAAGCCTCATTAATGGTTGGTTCATTCACATTGATAGGCTGAAAACGTCTCGTAAGGGCAGCATCTTTTTCAAAATACTTGCGATATTCTTTGAGCGTGGTTGCACCAATTGTGTGTAACTCACCTCTTGCAAGAGCAGGTTTTAAAATATTTGCTGCGTCCATACTCCCCTCACTCGCACCTGCACCGACAATCGTATGTATCTCATCAATAAACAAAATGATATTTCCTGCTTTTTTGACTTCCTCGACTACCTTTTTTAATCGCTCCTCAAACTCTCCCCGATATTTTGCCCCCGCAATCAATGCGCTCATATCAAGGGCTATCAATTTTTTATTTTGCAAACTCGTAGGCACGGACTTAGCGACAATTTTTTGTGCTAATCCCTCTACCACAGCTGTTTTACCGACACCCGGCTCACCTAAAAGAATCGGATTGTTCTTGCTTTTGCGTATGAGAATCTGCATCATTGCATTAATCTCATCATCTCGCCCTATGACAGGATCAAGTGTATTTTCAAGAGCTTTTTGTGTCAAATCAATCCCAAACTTTGCAAGAGATTCTAAATTATCATCATCGTTTTGAGATTCTATCTTAGTGCTACCTCGAAGTGCAGAGAGCGTCTTTTGTAATTCATGTATGTCCAAAAAAGGTTTAAAAATGCGCATAAAAATTGCATCTTTGATATTCGCATTCAAAAATGTATCCACCGCAATAAAGCTATCTCCATTTTTAGTCGCCTCACCTTGCGCAAGATGCAAAGCTTGAGAAAGCTCCTTACCAATGGCAATATTTTCCTTTGAAACATTAGAGCTTTTAGGCAGATTCTCAACTTCGCTGCGTGCCTGAAGCTCAATAGGTGCTTTATCAATTTGAAGTTTATTCAAAGCTTGATTAAGAATACTCTGATGATTTGTCAATAATGCCCAATATAAATGTGCGGGATTAATTTCTTGATTTTGTGAATGGATTGCCAAAGAGGCTGCACTATCGATTGATTCGCGTAATTGATTGGTTATTTTTTCAAAAAGATTCATAGCAAACTCCTTAAGTTTTATATAAATAGCATTATATAAGTTTAGTCATTTATTGTCAAGTTTATTTATAAAATTACACACAATTTTGATTTATCTTCACTAAAAGCCGAATCTGTAAAATGATAATTTTTACGCTTATTTTTTAATAGTTTCTTCGTAGTAGAGATTCCGCAAACTCTATACCAAACGATAAAAGGCAGGGATTAGAATCTAAGAATATTATGGGTTAGCAGCCTTTTACAATCTAAAGGCTTATAAAATATTGTCATTTGCCTAAACAAAACTCACTAAAAAGCTGATCTAAAAGTTCGCTGGTCTCATAAGGACGAGTGATTTGACAAATAGATTCAATACTATCGCGGATATGATAAGAAAAAAGCTCTAGCTCTTGTTTTTGGAGCATAGTGTGTGCATCTTGAAGATGAGCAATTGCCTTTTGAACACACTGAATCTGATAGGTAGAAGTCAGCAAAAGAGAATCTCCTGCATCATTTTGCATAAGCACATTTTCAAGTATCTTAAGCACTTCTTTTATCTCACCATTTTGCGCACTGATAAACAAAGGAGTTTTAGAAATAGCTTTTGGGTGAGAAGAAAGAATACTTATCAATACATTTTCATCGCACTTTATAGGTAAATCGCTCTTATTGACAAGCACCAACAACCATTTATCCTGACATTGAGAATCTAAAATCTCTATCATTGCCTTATCTTGCTCATCAAGTATCTGCGAAGCATCAAAGACTGCCAATACTATATCACTGCGCTCAATTGCTTCTTTACTTTTTGCAATACCAATTTGTTCGATTTCATCTTGACTATCATGAATACCCGCTGTATCAATGATGCGCACGATATTGCCGCCAATATCAATACTTTCTTCAATCGTGTCTCTTGTCGTGCCGGCTACAGGGCTTATAATGGCTCGATCATACATCAAAATTTTATTAAGAAATGAGCTTTTACCTACATTTGGCTTACCGACAATACTTAAACGATAGCCTTCTATCAATCCTTGTCGAGTGCGTGAAAGCGTGTAGATTTTTTCAAGCTCCGTTTGTATATCCCGAAGTTTATGCTCCATTATGTGTATATAATCTTCTTCAATCTCTTCACTATAATCAATATTTACTTCACTAAATGCGAGAATCTCAAGCAATTTTTGACGAATCTTCTCTACAAATTGTCCCAACTCACCCTTAAGCTGCCGCGCCAAAAACTTATTTGCTTGAAGACTTTGAGATTGTATGATATGAGCAATCGCTTGAGTTTGAGACAAGTCTAATCGCCCATTCAAAAAAGCGCGTTTTGTAAATTCTCCTGCTGTTGCAAGTCTCGCTCCTTGCCTCAGACACTCTTGCACAATTGCCTTAGCACTCACAATCCCCCCATGACACTGAATCTCACACACATCTTGCATAGTGTAGCTGTGAGGTTTAGGGAAAAATAACACAATCGCTTCATCAAGCATAGAATCTGCATGATCATAAATATCGCACAAATGAGCATAACGCGGGGTAAGTTTTGTTTTATGTGTCAAAGAAAGAGTAATATTGTAGGCATTTTGCCCACTTAAACGCACAATACTAATCGCTCCAATTCCTATAGGTGTAGCAATAGCGACAATCGTGCTATCGTCTGAAATCGTTGATGATGATGTATTTTTCATCAGTCTCATTCTGACGCACAGAAATATACTTATCGGGAAACATTGCGCGTAATTTATTCAATGCAATATATACCAAGATTCCATCAAGTGTTTTTGTCTGTGCCTTACCATTTGCTTTAATAGTGCGAGCAAGTTCTTTGAGATACACATCAATCATTTCTTCCTGATTCTTTAAAAATTCAGCAATTTCTAAACGCAAAGAATAGCCGTATTTGGGGTTAATCCAATTAAACAAAAGATAAGAAAGTGCTTTGTAACGATACCCTCTTTCACCGATAAGCAATGCACAATCCTTACCATTAATATACACAAAAAGGGTATTATCATCTTCCAAACGCACCTCAAAACAATCAATTTCAAAAGGTAATCGAGCAAACAAATCAATAATTTCTGATCGGATTTGAGCGACATTACTCGCATCATCTTGACTTACATTTGGTGTTTTTAAAGTAGGTGTTGCAGACTGCAGACTTACTTCATCAAACAAATCTGTATTTTCTCCCCAACCATGCCCTTGAAAAGTCATCACTGGAGATGATTCTATATCTGTTTGCGGTTTTTTATCTTTGACAAAATCTTTATTGGGAGCTTTTTTTGTAGGGGTTGGCTCTTGTTTTGCATAGCTTTTAGGAGACTTTGAAGATTTAACTTTTGTATCAACAATGATAATAGCATCTTTTTTTCCGATTCCCAAAAAGCCGTTAGAAGAATGTTGTATCACTTCATATTCAAGATCCACCACAGAACATTGAAGCTCCATAGAAGCCTTAATCAAAGCCGCATCTAAAGTCTTTTCAACAATCTTCTTCATTTTTTTACCTCGTGATGTTGATGATGTTGTTGGTGGTGAGCAAGAATCTCTTTTTCTTTTTTGATTGCCATAATTTTATTAATGCTTAATTGTTGGATAATAGAAAATATATTATTGACCGTCCAATACAACACTAATCCCGCTGGGAATGGGAAAATAATAAAAAATAATGCAAAAGCAAGGGGCAACATTTTAAAAATCTTCTCCTGCATTGGATCAGTAAAATTTGAAGGTGTGATGCGTTGAGAGACATACATACTAACCCCCATTAAAATAGGCAAAACAAAATAAGGATCAATTGCTGAAAGATCTGTAATCCACAGAATCCACTCGGAACTTTTTAATTCTACAGCATTATGTAAAACACGATAAATAGCAAAAAACACAGGGATTTGCAAAAATAAAGGCAAACAGCCTCCTAATGGGTTTGCTCCATGCTTTTTGTATAAATCCATCATATGTATTTGCAATTTTTGGGGGTCATCTTTGTATCGAGTTTGCAATTCTTTCATTTTTGGAGCAAGATCTTTGAGTTTTTGCATTGACACTATACCCTTATAAGTCAAAGGATAAAGCACGATTCGGACAACTAATGTCAGCAAAACAATCGCCCAACCCCAATTTCCACATATACCATACAAAAAATCTAATAGTAAAAACACTGGTTTTGCAAAGAAAGTGATTCTCCCATACTCTACTACATCTGTAAGTGTCTCATCAATTGACGCTAATTCATGGTATTCTTTAGGACCTATGTAGGCTTGAAATTCTGCATTTCCTTCAAACCTCACAAAAGGCATTGGATTATTTGCCTCATCGCCACTCATTACGACAAATAAACCTTTAGGATCAGAAGTAAAAAATAAGCTTGTATAATAGCGATCCACGCTTGCTATAAAGCTTGAATTTCTTACATCATTTGCTTTTTTGACAATATAATCATGTGAGGCATCTCCGTCTTCAAATTTCGTCAAGACACCATCAAACGCATTTCGCGTAAAAACTCCACGAAAAGCATAAGTATCTGGATCTGCCGTAGGACGCATTCCATTGCTCACATAATATTCTACATTAGGATTATTCACCTCAATACGAACATCATAACGAAGGTTTGGATAGATAATAAGCGTTTTTTTCAATACAATATCATCTAAATGCTGTGTCAAAACAATCTCTTGAGGAGTAGAATCGAGCTTGATACGAGAGACATTACTCGTGTAAGGTGTAGAAAATGCCTTTTGATTAATACTCTTATCGGTAAAACGCACTTCCATTGTTCGTAACAAATCATTGCTGAACAAAGGGAGTTTATCTAAAGTCTCTTTGTGGTTTGTCTTGAAACCCAAAACACCTGCTACCATTGAAAAAAGGCTTGTTTGCTCTTCTTTAGTAAATTTTGGATCTTTAAGATACACTTGCTTAATGCGACCTAATGCGTCTATTTCGATTTCAAACTCATCAGAATCAAGATGCACAAGTGTCGTTTGCTTAAGCGATTTTTGATTAGATTGAGGTTGCGGTGCTTGAGAATGTATATTTACATTTGATTCTTGAGGTGCATTGCTAGACTGAAGTGAATCTTCTTGCAATATGTCTGATGTGGGTTGGGCATTAATCTCTTGATGAGAAGCTTCTTTAGAGGTTTCAGCTGCCTTTGGAGATTGGGGAAAAAAATAAGCATACACAGCAAAAAAAGCGATAGAAAGACCTACCGCCACCAAAACACGAGTGAGAGAAATAGCATTATCTGGTTCGGGACGATACATTATTTACCTTTTAAAATTGATTTGATAATATAGAATCTCATCTTATAAGTTTTTTTTGGAAATGTCATTATATCTAAAAATATCAGATTTTCGTAAGGAACGAACCAATATTTAATATTTTTTGGGGCAAAGACAATGTTTCTTAGTTCCATTGTAACGATAGGATATGCAATCCCTCCTTTAAAAAACTGATTGCATCGCAAGATTCTTAGCAAACTTTTACCTAAAGCACATACAATAGAATCAAAACGCAAAAGCCATAAAGTATATTCAGAACAGCTAGGATAATAACGACAAGCTCCCACACTTAAAGCCGAAAAAGTCTTTTGATACACACGCACCATAATGATTAAAACACTCCTTATACAATATGAAATGATATTTTGTCTCACTAATGATGACCTTTGGTGTTAGGGGAAGATTTTTTATATGTTTTAGGTTTTGAGAGTTGCTTTTGAATATGCGCCATTGCATAAGATACATTTTTCTCCAACATGGCAAAATCAAGCTCTACCACAGGAGCTTTAGCGACAAAAACAAAAACAAAGCCCTTAAAGGATATATCTTGTTGTTGCAAAATTGCTCTTACTCTTCGTTTGAGACGATTACGAATATGCGCTTTAGCAATCTTCCGAGAAATACTCAAACCCACGCATATATCACATTCACGCGAAGAAATAGTATCTAAAACGCTACATTGTCGGGAAGAAGATTCTAACGAGAAAACACTAGTGCCATAAAGCACAAAACATCGGTGAAAGAAGCGATGCGCATTCTTATAGATGAAGTCAAACTCTGATGAGTTTTTCAGAGAATCTAACTTCATTAGAACACTTACACAGAAAGTCTTTTGCGACCTTTTGCCCTTCTTGCATTAATAACTCTACGACCATTTTTTGTTTTCATTCTGACGCGAAAACCATGAGTGCGTTTTCTGGGTGTATTATGTGGCTGATAAGTTCGTTTCATTGATATGCCTTCAAATAAGATTTACAAATTGAGAATTTTGCCGTAATTTTACTTAAACCAAAGTTATTTAAGGCTCAAAGTCCTTACTGATTTCAAGAATCTTAAGTAAATCTTTGTTTGCTTTTGTAATCACACGAAATTCTACACGCCGAGATTTTTCATCATCTTCCAAAGGCTTAGCAAAAGACAAACCATTGGCGCGAAATACTTTAATAAGCCACTCTTTATAAGCATCAATCTTTTTAAGATTAAAACAATACTTTAACACTTCTAATGCTCTTGCTTGTGATAATTCAGCATTCCCTAAATAACGATCCTCCAAAGTATGCGCTGCAAACCAACTTTGCGAAGTGTGCCCTTCGATGCGAATCTCCTCAATATTTTCTTGAAATTTTGGCAGAACAAGAATCTTCACATAGCGTGGGAAAAAGTCATCTAAAATATCTTGAAAACGTTTCTTGACTTGCTTTGCTCCAGTATCAAAAAGCACTTCGGGTTCATTAAATCGAATCGTATTATCTTCATCAATCTGCGCGTCCCACCGCTTAAGATCCTTACTAAACTCCTTCAATAACGCTTCATTAAGCTCTTGTTGCAAGTCTGAATAATTTTGAGCAATTGCGCTCATTGCTTCATTAAGCTCTAAAAGTTTCTGATTCTGAATCTTTAAATCTTCCTGCGTCTTTTGGGTAATAAGCATAAAAGACACCATAATGAGCAAAAAAATCATCATAATGCCCGCCATCATATCAGAAATACTAATCCACTGATTGTGTTTCATTGCATCTTGCTCCGTTATCTCGAACCGATAATCTCACGCACTCGGCGTAAAAACCACTCGTAATTTTCCTTGAAGTTTTCCATACTCGCACTCATTGACTCATCTAGTGAGCTAAAAGTGCTTTTAATCTCTTGTTGTAAATGTTTGTTGCCATCAATGTTTTCATTGAGAATCTTTTGGACATTACGATAAAGTTCAATCAATTGCATACTATTATGCTGAATCTGCGCATTAAGATTCCCTAAATGCGAAAGAAGATTGTGTTGCAAATCTCCAAAATCTTTCACCACTTGCACACCCATATCTTTAGGTATTGCTACCGAATCTTTTGTGAGTTTTTGCATAATTTTCAAATACTCTGTGGCGATTTTCTTTAAAAATTGATTTGTATTTTCGTATTGCGCGTTAAGATTTGCATCTGTTTTGTGTGCAAGTTCGTTCATACTTTCCATACGATTATGTATCAACTCTTGCTCTTTATTCATCACAGAATCCATACTTGCCGTGAGTGTAGAGAGATACATATCCTGCATACCTTTCAAGCCCTTCGACATATCCTGCATAATCTGTTCATTGTATCCATTAAGCTTGGTAAGGCTTGATTCTAAACTTTCTACAATTGCCGTATGATTCTTTGCAATATGCTCTCTCAATCGTGCAAATTCCGCACTATTATGCGTATTAGATTCTATATTTTGTTGGATATTCTTTTCTAGTTCATTGCTTAATCGCTCTAACTGCGTATTTGCCGTATTCATTACATTTTTTAACACCTCATCAGTATGCCCCGCCATTTCCTCAAGGCTTGTCCTAAAGAGTGAAGTATGTTGCTGCAACATTGCACTTGTATTTGAGCCAGCCTCCATTGAGCTTGTCTCCAAAAATTTCCTTAAGGTTTCAACATTCCCCTGCGTGTATTCATCAAGATGATCCAAATGCGTTTCAAGCCCATTTTTCATTTCTTCGACATTTTGCGTTACAGAATCTTCAAGATTCTTAAAACTCTCACTCGTTTGAATAAAGAAATGATTCACATCATTTAAAGATTTTTTCGCGTTGTCTCCAAGATTTGCAACTTCTTGCAACTGGGCTTGAAGCAAATCACCTTTTGCCTTAAGCTCATTTATCATCTCAAGCGTTTTAGTATAAAACTCCATTGCTGTAATATTTTGTTGCGTGATTGAATCAAGTGTCTTTTGTGTGTTACTCATTGCTTCTTTTGTGTCGTTCATCGCATTGTGTGTTTGAGTGAGTAGAGTTTGAGTTTGTTCAATAGAATCTTTATAATGTTCTTGCCATGTCAAAAGTCGTCCTACAGCGACATTAAGCTCTTTGAAGTTATCGCCAAACTGGTCTTGGAGATTATGATTAAAATCCCTAATCACAAGTTCTAATGCCGCAATAAGCTCTTTTGAAGCACCTGAAGCTAATTGTTTGATTGCTTCTTGCAAAGAAACATCAATCTTCTTAAGGCTACTTTCCAACAACGCATTGGTAGTAGAATTAATCTGAATCATATCATTTTTTGTTGGCAGATTTGCCATATTTTTACTAATCTCTTCGATACCCTTAAGATAGTTCAGATTCCCTACTTGATATATCATATAGTCCATATTCGCATCTTGTGAGCTTTTGATACCTCTTGCCCTTTGAATAATCGAAAGCGCAATGGCTAACCCCATACCCATAATAGAAGTATAGAAAGCTGTCTTTAGCCCATCAAGCAATAAAGGGACAGAATCTTGCAAGGCACGCGTATCAAAGCCCATTAATCCCACAAAGATTCCTACAAAAGTCCCCAAAACCCCCGTGCTCATAATAATTGCTTTAAAATCCTTATGCGTAGGCTCTCCAAATGTTTTAAAATCCCATACAAAAAGCCCCACCATAAAAATCGTAAAGCAAATATTAATCAGCCAATTAAGCTCTTGCATATTTTCTCCTTAGATTCTATTTTTGATGCGATTCTGCTATCACATACACATCATTAATACCATTATCTCTTAAAATAGTCGTGAGTTCAAGGAAAAACTCCAAATCACTCTGCCTGTCTCCACGAATAATCACCTGCGTTTCTTTGTCAAAAGTATCAATGGATTGTTTGAGTTCTTCAAGACTCAAGGCACGATCATCGAGAAAAAATTGTCCTTCTTTATTGATAGTGATTTGCTTACTATCTTTTTTATGTGTGTTTTCACCTTGTGTTTGTTCGATTTGAGGGACATCGACTTGAATGCGAGATTGGACGACAAAAGAAGCACTTGTTAGCACAATCACAAGCAATACAAGCATAATGTCAATGAATGGAATCACATTCAAGCTATCGATTTTTTTCATACATCATACCTTGTTTTTGGATTCTCTAAATTTTTCGATGATGGGCGAGGATAATGAGCAATATCCCACAAAGACAGAATCACTTCCGCTTTGCGCAAAAGCAAATTATAAAAAACAATAGAGGGGATTGCGACAATAAGTCCCGCTGCTGTGGCTTTCAACGCTAAAGCCAAACCAGCCATAATGCTTTGCGTATCCACCAATGAATTAGAACCAATTTCTATAAATGTTACCATAATACCCGCGACCGTCCCCAAAAGTCCAATATAAGGAGCATTTGAGCCAATTGTAGCAATCAATGTCAAACGTTGATAAAGTCGCAATTCTAAGATTCTCTTATCATTAAAATCTTCAACTTTCACACTCCGATAAAACCACCAACGCTCCAATGCCAACGCAAGCGTTATCACACTTAAGAATCCTAAAAATCCCAACACACCATAATCAACAGCTGCTTGCATCTGCCCTCCTCACAAAAATCATAATTTTTTGCCATATTCTTTCATATTTGCTCTTGCTTCTCGATCAAGCATTCTACGCTTAATACTCTCGCGCTTATCATAAAGATGTTTCCCTTTGACTAATGCAATACAAAGTTTAATTTTATTTTTTTGATTGAAATAAATGTTTAATGGGACAATGCTTAAAGATTCTTTACTCACTGACCCAAAAAGTTTATCAATCTGTTTTCTGTGTAACAAAAGCTTTCTTGCTCTGCGTTCATCGGGCTTGTAATAAGTATGTGTAGTTTCTAAAAATGAAATATGCGCTTGAAATAAAAATGCCTCATTTTTAACAATTTTCACAAAACTATCCTTGAGATTCACTTTCCCTGCACGAATACTTTTCACTTCGCTACCCAAAAGCACAATCCCGCTTTCAAAGCTTTCGAGAATCTCATAATCAAAATATGCTTTTTTATTTTTTGCAATCATTCGTGTTTGCATTTTTAATCCCCATCTTTCAATCGAAAAAAGCTACTACCGCTACCACTAAAAAACCACTGCTCTCCCAATTCATCAGCTACAGATTCTAATTGCGGATAAAGCTTGAGGGCACTTGCATACAAATCATTAAAAAAACAACGGGCATTTTTTATTTTGGTAGCATTTTCCAACAATAATAAGCTCGTTTTATCTACCCATTGCAAAGATAATGCAGGGTCAGAATAAGTCTGAATCTGCTGTGCGACATTGTGTGCATAGTATTGATACACAGCTTTCGTATCGCAAAAAATCTCGGGTGTGTGTATCTCCAAAACAGGGCTATTTTCATTAAATCGCTCAAGATTCTCACCTCGCCCAAAAACATTTGCACTTTCATAGCCACTCGCAAAAAAACTGACATCAGCTCCAGCACTCAACGCTACTTGACACAACTCCTCGACACTCATTCCAAGCTCAAATCGCTCATTCATCATTTGCAAAAATACACCTGCATTGCCACTACTGCCACCCAAACCTGCCCCTTTGGGGATATTTTTTTGCACCTCAACACAAAGATGATTTAAAGCATATTTTACTCCCACAGAATCTTTGCCATTCTTTTTTAAATAATCTTGCAAAGCACATTGAGCCTTGTAAATCGTATTGTGTTCCGTTGCGCAACCAAAATCACCCAAAAGTGTAAAACCTTTTTGCGTCTCATATATGTCCATTTCATCATACAAATCACCTTTTGCAAGGATAAATCGCGAATGCAACTGATGAAAACCCTCTTTGAATCCTATGATTTTTAAAAATACATTGACTTTAGGATAAATTTTAACGCTCAACGCCCACTCTTTAAAGGTTTTTTACCCAATGATTGAAATTGTGAATACAGCTTATCAATATCAGTATGGATTGCAGCCTGCTTATTTTGGCTTGTTATGGCTTCTTTAAGCTCTCCTCTTAAAATGACAAAATTTTCAGGTGCAGAGAATCCAAGTCTGACCGAACCTTTGTCGATTGAAATTACTTTAATCTCAATATTATCACCAATCAATACGCTATCATCTTGCTTTCTTGAAAGAATTAACATTATCTAAATCCTATTCACAATATATTGGATATGACCATTTTCCAACACTTCAATTATAGAAAAAAAATCCTCAAAACAAACTATATATTTGCCCTTTTGTGTATTTTTTAGCACAATTTTTTTACCATTATAAATTGCATCTTTTTTATCTTTCAAATCAGAGGATTCTAAAATAGGATAAGGCAAATATTTAAGAGGATCAAGCACTTGATAACATAATCCATTGCCTTCAAAAATTTGAGAATCTCCTATGCCCATTTCTCCCTCACTGATTCTCTCTAATGCGCATAAAGCCCCATTTTCATTGAGATTCTTAGCAATCATTTCCCCAATACTTCGGACATATGCTCCTTCACTCACACTCACCCAAAACTTTACAAAAGGGTGGGAATAATGCAATAACTGAATGTCATAGATATACATTGTGCTAAGAGGAAGTGTAAAATCTTTGCCCTCTCGCGCAAGTTTATAGGCTCTTTGTCCATTAATATGCCGTGCGCTAAATATCGGTGGGGTGTATTTGATTTCTCCTTTAAGTTTTGAGAGAGCATAAGCAATTTCACTTTCCTGATGAGCAGGGATAACCTCCACACTCTGCATATCTTCAATATCAAGGCTTCTGCTTTTTGCTCCTAGCCATAATGTCGCAACATAGGTTTTTGGGGTTTTTATCAAATGCGGAAACAATCGCGTATAATGCCCCAAGCCCACAACCAACACACCTTTAGCAAAAGGATCTAATGTGCCTAAATAACCTGCCTTTGAGGTATGGAAGTGTCGTTTAATCTTGGACAAAAAGCTATTTGAACTGACAAAAGCGGGTTTGTAAGCGGCTAAAAGCAATAAATCTCCTTGCCTTTTATTGAATCAAGTGAAAAAAGAAAGGGATTATAGATTATTTTTGATGCTGTGTCAATCAATTCAAATATTCATCACACAATCTCACGATGCTTATGCTATAATTCAATATTTCTTAAACAAGGAGCTTTGATGTCTCAACCCATTCTGAATGCAAATGAAATTTTCTTAGAAGACAATACCCTTATTACTTCAAAAACCGACTTAAAAGGCATAATCACCTATGGGAATGATGATTTTGTGCGTTTTAGCGGATTCACAGAGGAAGAATTTTTAGGTAAGCCGCATAATATTATTCGCCACCCTGATGTGCCACGCATAGCCTTTAAATTATTATGGGAAAATATACAAAATGGCAAGGAGTTTTTTGCTTTTGTTAAGAATCTCTCACGAACCCAACAAATCTATTGGGTATTCGCCAACATCACACCATCTTATGATGAAAATCGCAAGACGATTGGATATTATTCAGTGCGAAGACGCCCTAGCAAAAAAGGCGTAGAGTTTATGAGTGGGCTTTACAAATCACTTTGTGAAGCAGAATCTAGAGGAGGTATGAAAGCCTCGCTTGAGCAACTCACACAAGCCCTTCAAAACGCGAACACAACTTATGAAGAGCTTGTTATTAATTTACAAAATACTGGCAAAACAGAAGGTTACTATTGATCACCATAGCTTAAGCTCTGTGGTCGTCTTTTTATATAAACTGCCGTTTTTGCCATCGACATCATATTCAATTGCAAATCCATATTTGATATTAGTAGTGCCTGATTTTTTAATGCGGACATTTTCATAAGTATTTGAAGGAATATCCAATGCTACTACCGAAGCACTCGCGTTTGGCGGGATCTTTTTATTCGCTTCACTCTCTGCGATCAAATCCCCATCAATATACAATGCGACATAATTAACACCGATAAATTGATTTGTCTTGTTTTTTACGCTAATACTCACTCTACCCTGTGCAAGATTAAATGAACTTGCATTCAGAATCAAATCAGAGTTTTCAATACTTGCAGAAGGCAAAGATTTACTTGCCAAGATATAGCGAGCTGGCGTATCTCCCTTATAATTCTCTGCATACATATCCGCACCATTAGACAAAAGCAGTTTAATCATCTCTGGATTTCTTTTAATCACCGCATAATGCAAAGGTGTATTACCCAAATGCTCATCGGCAACATTGACATTCGCACCTTTTGCAATCAGTGCTTTGGCAAATCGAAGATTATTGAGTGCGACCACTTTTAAAAGCGGTGTTTCACCATGACATACTGCATTGACATCAGCACCCCGCTCAATCAGTAAATAAAGAATCTCCATATTATCCTTACGCGCTGCATCATAAAGCGGCGTGCTACCGCGCAATCGTGCTTCAACATCTGCGCCTAAATTAATACCTTTACGCACATCAACATAGTTATTACTAAAAAGCAGATAGTTATACCTATCGTTTGCGCCATAACAAGCCATTATCCCCACAATCAAAGTAAGATATAAAATACAATGCCTCATTTTAAACCTCCTCATATTGTAAAATGCTTTTGCGCTAATGATTTGACCTTACTATACACACTCTGAAAATCAATCCCATAAGTGCGTGTATCTGCAACTGAAGTCATAAAATTTGTATCACCTATATAACGTGGGACAAAATGCAAATGCAAATGTTCGGGTATCCCTGCTCCTCCAGCTTTTTTAATATTCATTCCCATATTAATACCCATTGCGCCGTATTCATAAAGTAAATCCATTGCTTTAAAAGAAAGTTTATGCAAATGCAGCCAAACCTCCAAAGGCAATTTTTCAGGCGAATCACAATGTTGATGTGGTAAAAGCATAAAATGACCGGGACTATACGGATAACGATTCATCACCGCAAAGACATGTTCATCACGATAAATCACGCGATTTACTTCATCATCTTCGCAATGCTGTGCGATTTCACAAAACACACACCCTTGCTCTTTTGAGCCAAAATATTCACTCCGCCAAGGTGCATAGATTCTCTCCATTATCTCCCTCCTACAAGATATGCCTAAATATAACCCGGCGCATCATTACTAAACAATACCAAATCATTAGGTTGAGAACAAGACTTGAGCATATCTTCTAAAATAGATTTGTCTTTAATAATGATCTTCTGTGTCGTCTTGATATGAGAAGCGAGAATCTTACTATTAAGCTCACCCGTGATAATAGCAATATCAAAAACTTTATCAATCGCTTCGGCTAATTCTATATTAGCTTCTTTAGTGCTTTCTATGATACCCGGTGTAACAATAATTTTACGCCCTTGATAGAGTGAGCAAAGCCGAATTGCCTCTTTCATTCCTTTAAGATTCCCATTGAATCCATCATCAATAATAATCTTCTGATTTGTCTGAATCTTATTGAGACGATGCGGGATTGGCTGAATGCGTTTCACACTTTTTTGAATCTCTTCAATTTTTAATCCCAATTCTAATCCCACATAAATCGCCGCGCTCAAATTGACGACATTAAATGCACCTAATATCATGGTTTCAAACAAATACCATTGATTATTGATATACAACTCAAATGTTGTCCCCTCCAAAGTGGCATTCACATTTCTCACCTTATCAGGGAAATAACGAATTTTAGATTCTGTATCTAAAGAGAGATGGGAGGGTTTAGGATTATCCCCAAACACAAAAGCTTTCTTGAGTCGCGCACTTTGAAGCAACTCAAATTTTGTCTCAACGATATTATCAAGGCTCTTAAAATACTCTAAATGTTGCTCTCCTATTTCGCCAATAACCGCATATTGAGGATTCAAAAATTTCGCGATAACTTCAATATCACCTTTTAAACGCGCACCTGCTTCAGCAATATAAATCTCTGTCGTATAGTCAAGATTCTTATTAATGTCCGCCACAATGCCTGTATGTGTATTCACACTTCTTGGTGTCGCATAAACACTATATTTTTCTCGCAGAATCTGTGCAAGAAAGTTTTTGATGCTTGTTTTTCCATAGCTTCCCGTAACACTGATAATTGTAAGATTTGACATAATATCAAGTTTTTCTTTTGCAATAATAATGAAACGATTGAGCAATGTATTTTCATAGATTTTTGAAATCACACTTGCAAACAGCAAAGCCATCAAAGATAACAAAGCAGATTCTAATTCTAAGAAAAAGCAAAGGATTTCATTAATAATCATAAAAATTAATAAAATAATAAAAAACTTTACAACCCTCGAGGTAAAAACTAAACGCTTATCAAGCCTGATTGTCCAAATTACAATGCCTAAAAAATAAAGCGCACCCAAAGCTAAAAGCAAGTAAAGACCTGTCTGATTAGGAATAAAAAATATCCCTATATATGCTGCAAGAGGTAAAATAGCGTAATAAAAGTGCCATTGAATCTTATGGTGCATCAATAATACACGTTTAAAACTATAATTATACCATTGTAAATTTGTCATCACATAATACGCAAGGCAAAAGATAAAAAGCCATTGCGCAATAATAGCTATAATCAGCTTATCTTCCATTTTTTTTCCTATTCTATAACATTAAAACCATCTAAATTAAAAGTATGCTCTTTACACTCATCTTCACCGATAATCCGTGATTGAATCTGTGTGATACTACTTCTAATTGGACCAACTTCAAGATAACGTCTTAGCGTTTGGATTGATTCTTCATCTCCTCTTGCAATCACTCGCACACTGCCATCTTTAAGATTCTTAATGCTTCCTTCGATCAATACACCCTGAAGATTAATCTGCTCGACTTTACTTTTTATAAAACGGCGATAACCTACACCTTGAACTTTTCCAAATATCAAAAATTCATATAATGTTTTATCCATTTTCTTCTCTCCCTTCATAAAGTTTCTGAATCTTCTCACCTTGTTTCAAGAAAAAATAATGATCGCCTTCTAAAGCAAAGAATCGACTATCTTCGATAAGATTAGCGATTTTATAGCCGCAAAATAAAGGGGTAGTAGTGTCATTTTTACCCCAAAAAACACTTGCCCTACCTTTGTAAGCTACGAATTGATCAGAAAAATCCTCATCAACAACATTCTTAAATGTTTGATACATACCCTCATTCATTTCTTTTGCATCTTGAGAACGGAATCTCTTTGTAATACCCTTAAGCCCAAGCTGTCCCAAAAGTTTAGCAAGATAAATCTTACATCGCACTTTAAGAGATTTGGCAATTTTAATACCAGCCGAACTTAACAGAATCATCTCCTTAGGAGCGCACAATATCCCTACTTTTCCTCCAAAGCTATGTCCTGCAATGATTTCAACTTGATATTCAATCTGCTCCAAAAATAATTTAACAATATGAGCATAATCTTGCGTGTAAAGAGGTGTTTCATTAGGACTATTACCAAAACCGGGCATATCTAAATAAATGTGATGATATTGTTGGAATGTTTGAGCAAAAGCAACTTTCATTACCTCCTTATTACTTCCCCAACCATGCAAAAATAACATTGCAGGCGAAGAGGAGGTCTGCGCACACAAAATCTCATAGCTCAAATCAAAATCTGTGTCGCGATATTTGATTGTCTTTTTAGCCATTTTGCATCTGCTTTATAGACATTATTTACCCTTAGCGTAATGAATTTTCTCAATATATTGATAGCTTACCTTGATTGGGTGTTTTTTTGGCAAATTACACGCTAAATCTTGAAGCACCTGTGCAAAATCTTCAAATAAATAATTCGCCATTGAACCCGGAATAGGATTGATTTCATTCAAATACACTTCAGAATCGATCACAAAAAAATCACATCGAATCAGTGCGCCCTCAAAAGCATTTTCGTAAAGTTTGATAAAATTATTTTGAATCTCTTGTTCCAACTCTTGGCTTATATCAGCCTTTAATACTTGTGCAGTGCGTGAAAAATCTAAATATTTGTTTTCAAAATCAAGCAATTCTTTTTTGGAGGGTTCTTCAATAATCGAAAAACGAAAGGTATCACCCACTTTGCAACCTGCGAGATTGTATTCTTTCACACCGCTTTTGAATGATTCGACTACGATATGATCGTCATATTCAAATGCTAAATCTCTCGCATAATCTAAATCTTTTTCTTCTTTAACGACACTCACACCGATAGAACTTCCCAATCTTGCGGGTTTAAGAATCAAAGGAAATGAAAGCTTTTGAGGTGTATTACAAGAACGCGTAAGCACCTCATAATCAAGTGTTTTAACACCTCTTTGAGCAGCATAAAGTTTTGTGAGAATCTTATTAAAACTCATTACGCTAGATTCTATGCGTGGACCGATATAGCGCAAATGATAAAAATCAAGCATTGCGCTGATTGAGCCATCTTCGCCATCTGCCCCATGTATAAGACTAATGATGACATTAGGCATTACTCTTTTTGTGCCAAAAACGCCTTTTGTTTCAAATGAGCCGCGTTGGAGAAAAATTTCTTTACATTGCTTGTATTCACCTGAACTGAAAAGTTTTGACTTCATAGAATCTGCAGGTATCAAATAAAAGCGATGCGAAGAATCAAGAAAAATAAAATGCTCAATATACTCTCCCAACACCTTTTTCAATGCAATAGCACTTACGATGCTGATTTCATGTTCATAGCTCACACCGCCAAATAATATATCAAACTTCATTACTTATCCTTTCGTTTTTTTTGTGTTTTTAGAGGGCAAGGAATGATAAGATTCACATTCATAAGAAAGAAATTGTCCTGTGTAACTGCCACTTTTTTGATAATGAGCAATCATATGTTCAACCGTGCCACTATCGACAATTTTCCCTCCTCCCTCTCCTCCTTCGGGTCCCATATCAATAATATAATCCGCGTTTTTAATCAAATCCAAATTGTGTTCAATCACAATCACTGAATTGCCTAAATCCACAAGATGATGCAAAACTTTTGTCAGCTTATCCACATCAGCAAAATGCAATCCTGTTGTAGGCTCATCAAGCACATATAAAGTTTGTCCTGTATCTTTTCGACTAAGCTCCTTAGCAAGTTTAATGCGTTGAGCCTCTCCGCCACTCAATGTAACAGCATTTTGCCCAAGTAAAATATAGCCTAAGCCCACATCTTTAAGCGTTTGTAATTTAGAAGCGATTCTGGGCACTTTGGCAAAAAACTCCACTGCTTCATCAACACTCATTGCCAAAACATCAGCGATATTCTTACCCTTATAAACAATCTCAAGCGTTTGTGGATTATATTTTGCGCCGCCACACGCATCGCATTTCACCATCACATCGGGCAAAAAGTGCATCTCGATTCTGATTTCACCCTCACCTTGGCATTTCTCGCATCGCCCACCTTTGACATTAAAGCTAAAGCGTCCTACGCCATAGCCACGCGCCTTAGATTCTTTGACTTCAGAAAAAAGCGCACGAATCTCTTGCATCACACCCGTATAAGTTGCTGGATTACTGCGAGGCGTTCGACCTATAGGACTTTGATCAAGATAAATCACCTTATCAAGATGTTCCAAACCGAGAATCTCAACGCCATCACATTTTTGCACCTTTCTAGCATTATTGAGAATCTCTTGAGCGACTGGGAGAAGCGTTTGAAGGATAAGTGAGCTTTTGCCACTACCGCTCACACCTGTGATACATACAAAATTGGATAGGGGGATTTTGACATTGAGATTATGAATATTATGAATATTAATGTTATTAATCGTTAGCCATTGCTTTTGTGGGCGATTGTGCGGATAATAAATCACCTTGTTTCCTGTGATATAAAGAGCAGTGAGCGTTTGGGAATCGAGCAAATCTTTTGCCTTTCCGCTAAAAACGATTTCTCCTCCCTTAAGCCCCGCTTCTGGTCCTATATCTACAATATAATCTGCCCTTAGGATTGTTTCTTTATCGTGTTCGACAACGATCACGGTATTACCCTTTTCCTGCAGATTCCGTAAAGTTTTGATGAGTCGCAATGTATCGCGTTCATGCAAACCGATACTTGGCTCATCAAGCACATACATCACGCCCGAAAGTCCGCTGCCTATTTGACTAGCGATTCTGATACGCTGGGATTCTCCACCACTGATACTCCGAGCATCTCGTCCCAAAGTCAAATACCCCAAACCGACATCATAAAGGAAAAACAATCTTTCGCGGATTTCCTTAAATATAGGTTGGGCAATCAATCGACTTTGTTCATTGAGATAGTCAAAATTTGATTGAGTTTCAAAAAATTCATACACTTCTTGTATCGGCATATCAATCAGCTCACCGATACCCAATCCTCCCACCTTAACGCTTAAGGATTCT
Organism: Helicobacter sp. MIT 05-5293; assembly: GCF_000765665.2. Lineage (NCBI taxonomy): Bacteria > Pseudomonadati > Campylobacterota > Epsilonproteobacteria > Campylobacterales > Helicobacteraceae > Helicobacter > Helicobacter sp. MIT 05-5293. Next base: position 487,512 of record NZ_JROZ02000001.1, on the reverse strand, counting down.
TTTTTGAGGCGATGCCCTTTGCAGGTGCCACAAACCTTTTCCGTGGTGTATTCACCCAAATCCTTATCATCTTTAAACATATCATAAGCAATTTGGACAATCCCTTTCCAAGGACGCTTGAGCTTACTTTTACTCCAAGTGATTTCTACCTCTTCTTCACTCCCATACAAAAGCGCACTTTGTTGAGAACTTGTCAAATCTTCAAAACTTTGAGAAAGGTCGATTTTAGCACTCTTGCAAAAAGCATAAAATAATTCAGCATAATAATTGCGATTAAAGCCAAAAATGATTTTAATCCCTCCCTTATTAAAGGGCTGGGATTTGTCGAGAATCTTTTTCAAATCAATAGTGTATTTTGCCCCAAGCCCCAAACAATCCTCACACGCGCCTTTAGGCGAATTAAAAGAAAAGGCTAAAGGTTCAGGCTCTTCAAAACTAACTTTGCATTTAAAACACGCAAAATGTTCAGAATAATGTAAAAACTTCTTCTCATCATTGTGTAATAATTCTATTTCTAGCTCGCCATAAGATTCTTTAAGTGCTTTTTCCACACCTTGAGCAATGCGCTGGTGATTATCAGATGTAAGTGTTACACGATCAATCACGACCTTAATTGTGTGCTTCTTATTCTTAGCAAGTTCAATATCTTCATCTAATCTCACCATCACGCCATCAATCATCGCACGCACATAGCCCTTTTGGCGTAGTGCTTCAATCTTGTCTTGGAAGCTTCCCTTTTTTTCTTTAACAATAGGGGCAAACAATATCAATTTAGATTCTGGAGGAAGTTTCAGAATCTGTGCAATAATATCTGTCTGGCTCATCTGCGAAATAGGATCACCACACAAATGACAATGCTGAATCCCTACTCTTGCGTAAAGCAAGCGAAAATAATCATAAATCTCTGTGATTGTGCCAACAGTGGAGCGTGGATTCTTGCTGGTCGTTTTTTGATCAATGGCAATAGCAGGCGTCAGTCCTTCGATTTTATCCACATCAGGCTTACCTACCTTATCTAAAAACTGCCTTGCATAGCTTGAGAGTGATTCGATATAACGTCTTTGTCCTTCAGCATAAAGCGTATCAAATGCTAAGGTAGATTTACCTGACCCCGACAAACCCGTAAAAACAATAAGCTGATTTTTAGGGATACTGAGCGAAATGTTTTTGAGATTGTTTTCTCGAGCACCAACAATATCAATCTGACCAAAATTTTTCAATGCGTTTCCTTAAGATAATGCAAAACCTTTAAGATAATTTTCACATTATAATGTATTTTAAATAACACGCTGGATACGATAATGGATTTTTTTTGATTGCAAGATACTCTCTACGCTTTGCCAAAAAGTTTCTAATTCCTCATCAATCAATCTTTCCCCGCCTACGATTAAAAGCGACATACCGCAATCACTTAGAAATTCTTTGGGTGTAGGGACAAGCGACATTTGAAAGTCAAATTCACCAAGCAATGGGCTTCTTAACACTCTTTCGGCAGCGAAAGCACTTGAAGTGTTAAAAAGCAAAATATAAGCCTGCATTGACTATCTGCCACAAGATTCAAAAACTACAGATTCACAACCTTTAATCCCAAGCAAGCGGGGATTTGCTCTAAAGCCTTCAAAGCTTCTGTTGGCACATCTTCATCGACAACAATGACAGCCATTGCCTCTTTGTTTTGACGCGCAAGACGGAAGTCTGCAATATTAATAGAATGATTTGCCATAATATTCCCCACACTGCCAATCACACCGGGCACATCTGTATTTCTAAAGAAAATCATTTTTCCCTTAGGCTCAATATCAAAGCAGAAATTATTGATTGAAGTAATACGCAAATGACGATCCTCAAAAACAGAACCACTCAATGTAATGTGTTCATTTTGTGTAATCAAAGTAAGATGAACTTGATTCTTATAAGTCTCATTGACTTGTTTAAGAGTCGTTTTGACATCAATACCACGCTCTTTGGCGATAAATTGTGCATTAACATAATTGATTTTATCACCTAAACTCATATTTAACGCTCCAACTAATGCAAAAGTAGTAAGAGAATCTCCATAGGCACTAATTTCGCCTTCTGCTTCAATGTGCATAGAAGTAATGACACCTTTATTTGCCTGTGCAGCTAGGAATCCAAGCTTTTGGGTTAATTCTAAATAAGGCTTAAGCATAGATGGCAATTCAGATTCTTTAATGGGTAGATTAAGCGCGTTAGGATAGCTTGAACCACGTGCGGATTCTATGGCAGCTTGAGCAGCTTGAATCGCAATTTGTTCTTGAGATTCTAAAGTATTTGCTCCAATATGGGGTGTTACATAAACATTAGGCAAATCAAGCAAACGATTATCAATGGCAGGCTCTTTATCAAAAACATCTAACCCCGCCCAAGCGATTTTCTTTGACTGCAACCCTTCGTAAAGATCATTTTCATTATACAATCCTCCCCGAGCACAATTAATCAAAATTACGCCGTCTTTCATCTGCGCAATTTCTTTAGAAGTAATCATATTTTTTGTTTCAGCATTTTTAGGTGTATGAATTGTAATAATATCACATTCCAAAATATCCTTTAGAGAGCTTGTGTAAGCAATCCCTACATCTGTAGCTTTTGTAGGTAAAATATAAGGATCATAAGCTAGAACTTCCATTTCAAAAGCTTTTGCCCTAACACCCACACGACTACCGATATTACCAAAACCAATGATACCTAATTTCTTGCCTTTAAGCTCTATGCCATACCAATCTTCGCGTTTCCATTTTCGATCATTTTTAAGCTGTGCATTAGCACCGGGAAAATGTCGCACAGCATTAATCATATGAGCCATTGTTAGCTCCACAGCAGCAATAGTATTTGCTGTAGGCACATTCATTACTACAATACCTTTACGCGAACACCCATCAATATCGACATTATCTACGCCTACACCTGCACGCACTACGGCTTTGATTTTACCCGAATGTTGCAAAAATTGCTCATACACATCTGTAGAACTCCGCGTAATAACAACATCTGCCTCACTAATATGGTTTAAAAGCTCATTTTTAGGCATTGCAGCCAAATTTTGCATTTCAATATCACTTTGGGCATTGAGCAAATCCAAACCACTTTGATGAATATGATCACATACTATAACTTTATACATCTATTCTCCTTAATGTTATGATTTATTGCACACTATAACTTAAATGATAATATTTAAGATCTTCGAGAAGTTTCTTATACATCGACTCATCTGTCAAAAATACCATCAGTTTAAGTGTATCTCCGGATTTATAATAAGCAGATTCTATATGATTTTCCTTAAGCACCTGCTTTACACAAGCAAATTTATATTCATCTAAATCATTGATGCTAATAGCTGAAGGAATAGGTGCTTTAGCAGAATCTTTATCTACAAAATCAAATTTCACACTCAATTCTGTCGCGGGATAAGCATAAGGGAGATCTTCTTGAGAAGAAAGCGATGAAATCCACATTTCATCTTGAGTGATTTCATGCTGGTAGCCTAATTCAGACAAATTCATTGGCTGAATCTCAATCTTTGGACCCACTGAAATCTTGTCAAAATACAAGATTCCATAAATTGCACCGCCAAAGACTGCTAAAAAAACTATGGCAAAAGCCGCCTTTTTTACCACTACTTAGAATCTCCTACAAACGATTTTTAAGCTTATCACCCAATGTCATTTTCTCATCAGAATTAAATGCTTTAAGTGTCTCTTTTTCTTTTTGACGCTCAAGTCTTTTGACAGATGCACGAACTTTATTATTTGCCTCATCAATGTGGGCAATCACACATTCGATTTCATCATCGACTTTCAACTCGTCTTTTTTAAGAGGATACAAATCTTCATTGCGAATTAATGCTTCCATCTCATCAAGCTTGACAAAAATACCAAAATCTTTAATGTCAATGACACGACCTTTCATTACCTCATCTATTGTATGTTTTTGTCCGAATGCTTTGGCTGGTGAGTGTTCAAGCAACTTCTTAGAAAGTGAAACTCTTTCATTCTCTTTATCGATTTTAATGATTTTTACTTCGATTTCATCACCGACTTTTAGCTCATCTTTGCATTTGCGATTCTTATCCCAATAAGCGTCTTCATTATGCAATAATCCATCAATACCACCCAAATCAACAAATACACCAAAATCAGTTAAGGTCGCGACTTTACCCTTGATATTCTCACCGACTTGATGTTGTTTGATAAATTTAGCAAAAGGCTTGTCCAAAAGCTTTTTTAACGAAACGCGTAATTTCTTATTTTGCGTATCAATTTCGATGATTTCTACATCTATTTCTTGTCCTAGATTCAAATAATTTGAAGGGTGTTTGATATTTTTATCCCATGAAATTTCAGAAATATGCAAAAAGCCCTCAATATCATTTCCCAAATCCACAAAAACTCCATAAGGTTCGATATTGCTCACGGTAACTTTAATAGCATAGCCTACTTCAAGCTCTTTTTCAATTTCTTTCCATGGATCATCTCCAAGTGCTTTCATTGAAAGTGATAGGCGTCTTTTTGCTTCATCATAACCCAACACTTTCACTTCCACTTCATCACCCTCTTTAAAATTTTTAGCAGGATTGATAGGTCCTTTATGGCTAAGTTCTGTATAATGAACCAATCCTTCAATACCATTAATATCTACAAAAATACCAAATGGGGCAATCTTTTTGACAATGCCTTTTTGAACCCCATCATTTTCAAGTAGCTTCCCACTCATCTCTTGACGATTCTTATCATCAATTTCAAAGAATTTCTTACGAGAAACAATGATTGAGTGATTGTCCTTATCAATATTTACGATTGCTACCTTAAATGTCTTCCCTAAGGCTTTGTCATCATCTCTTACCGCAGAATCTTTGCGAGGCATAAACACATCAATCCCATCATACTCAAGGATAAAACCGCCTTTATTTCTCTTTATGACTTTCGCTTCAATCACTTTATTTTCATAATTGTCTTGAATCTCTGCGATTTTTTCAACAAGCTTTTTCGACTTGAGTGCTTTCTTGTAAGAAGCACTGAGTCCGCCACGACTAGAAGTTACAAAAACTTCGATTTGATCGCCCTTTTTAAAAAGCAAACTGCCTGATTCATCTTGTATTTCTGACAATTTTAATCGTGCTTCAACCTTTTGATTAGGAATTGCAATCATTGCATATTCATCACTGACTGCCACTATCTCTCCACTTTGAATAGCTCCCGCATTTGCTTTTTTCTCACTAGCCTCAAATAATGTTGCAAAATCCTCTTCTTCAGAGTTGCAAAATTCATCATTTTCCAAATTCTTTCTCATCAAAACCCTTTTACCTAAAATAGAATTACAATTTATCATTTTACCAAAAGCAAACCTTGCAATATCTTAAGAAAGACTTTAAGCTACATAAACTTCCCTAAATCTGCTCAATTTTTTCCTGCACCCGTTTGATAATCCAATCCGGCGTTGAAGCTCCTGCTGTAATCCCACATAATGCTTTTCCCTCAAACCATGATTCTTGCAAATCATTTTCATCTTCGACCAAATAACTATGAGGACAATGCTTTTGGACAATCGCTAAAAGCTGCTTGGTGTTTGAAGAATTTTTCCCTCCTACGACTATCATCACATCAACATCACGGCTTAGCATATCCGCTGCATGTTGGTTGTCAAAAGTCGCATTGCAAATCGTGTTAAACACACGACATTCATTTACTTTAGAGACTAGATAAGCAGCAATCTGCTCAAATTGTTTCGGTTGCTTGGTCGTTTGAGAAACCAAAGCGACTTTCTTTTCTAGTTTCACTTTTTCAAGTTCTTCAACGCTTGTTATGACACACACATTTTCTCCATAGCTCGCTACACCCTTCACTTCAGGGTGAATCTTATCGCCAAAAATAATAATTTGATAATGTTCATCGGACATTTTTTTAACAATTTTTTGAGGTTTGGTTACAAAAGGGCAAGTCGCATCAATAATATGTTTTTTACGCTCTTGCAAAGTCTGCAAGTCTTGCTTTGTAATACCATGTGTGCGAATAATGACATTTTGTGCATCAGCAAGATTCTCAATATCTTCACTCAAACTCACATCAAAATCCCTCTCCAAGCGCGCAATTTCACGAGTATTGTGAATGATAGGACCTAAAGTGGTAGCATTCCTATTGCGTTCAGCAATTTGAATCGCTCTTTTAACCCCAAAACAGAATCCGTATTTTTCAGCAAACTTAATATTCATCAAACCACCTTCTTACGATTCTGTATTTTCTATATGTGTAATCTGTGAAAGCAGGGTTAAGAATTGCGGAAAAGAAACATCAATACATTCACTATCGCTAATTTCTCCCCCACAAGTGAGCTGGGCGATAGCAAAACTCATTGCGATACGATGATCGCCATAAGAATCCACTTTTGCAGGCTTTAATTCCCCACCTATAACGCTAAATCCATCATCAAACTCTTCACATTCAATCCCCATTGCACGCAAATTCGTAATCGTAGCAAGGATTCTATCGCTCTCTTTAACGCGCAATTCTTTTGCATTACGCACTTCACTTTTACCCTTTGCAATCGCAAAACAAATAGCCAAAGCGGGAATCTCATCAATCAACCATGCGATTGAAGAATCTACCTTTATAGCATTTAATGGCGCGGATTGGACACTAATATCACCGATAAGTTCATAATCCGATGGGTGTATGTGATAGCTGATTTTTGCTCCCATTCGCTCCAAAACCTTAAATGCTTCAATGCGCGTTTTATTGAGCAAGACATTTTTGAGTAAAACTTTTGCATCACACACACACGCCGCTAGAGCAAAATAAAACGCACTTGATGGATCAGCTGGAATCTCAAGTTTAAAAGATTCTAATTTTCTCTCAAGCGGTTCAAAACACACTTCATAACGACCATTATCAGATTCTTTACATTGGAGATGCACACCCATACCTTTAAGCAAATTTTCAGTGTGATCACGGCTTAAAAGCGGTTCGCTAAATTTCGAAGCACCTTTGGCAAAAAGCCCCGCAAGAATCATCGCGCTCTTAACTTGCGCAGAAGCGATAGGGCTATGATATTGAAAAGATTCTAATGATGATCCTGTGATACTCAAAGGAGCGAGAGAATTATCCTTTCTGCCTTTAATATCCGCTCCGATTGATTGTAAAGGTTCAATGATGCGTCTCATCGGGCGCTGATTAAGATATTTATCCCCTGTTAAAACAAAATGCCCCTTTACTCCACTTAGCAATCCCGAAAAAAGCCTCATCGCTGTGCCTGCATTACCACAATCAAGCACTTCACTAGGCTCACAAATACCATTTTCTGGCGGTATAAAACGCATCGTTTGAGAATCTAAATGTTCGACTTTTAGTCCCAACTGACAAGCAATTTGCAATGTGTGCAAAGTATCTTCACCTTGCAAATAACCTTTGACCTCACAAGGCTTATCCGCAAGCAATGCAAACATTGCACTACGATGAGAGATAGATTTGTCTGTCGCGACTTCAAACTCCCCCTCAAAAGGTTGAGCTTTACTGATTTTTGTATGCCTCATTTACCATTCCTTTCTATCACTTTTTAGCAATTCTAACAAAAAAGATTTTATCTTTTTCATCTTCAAAACAAATTTCTCCGCCATGCGCTTGAATAATCTGCTTACAAAGAGCCAATCCCAAACCATTGCCCTTGAGCTTAGTCGTCTTAAAAGGCTCAAAAAGAATATTTCTATTATCTACGGATTTGCCATTATCACTAAAACTAAAACACCAAAACTTTTCTTCATCTTGGAATCTCACTGCGATTTTTCCGCTTTCTCCTTCGCCTTCTTCAATCGCATCAATCGCATTAAAAAGAAAATTTTGCATCACTATACTGAATAAATCAAAATCAACAAACACTTCAAGATTCTTATCTACGCCTAAATCAAAGTCAAAAGTAATCGGTTTTGAGAATGTATAATACCCGATAGAATGGTGCAAATCATCTTCTAAATCACACAAACGATGATTTTGACGATTAGGATTGACACCTTTAGTAAAAAGCAAAGTCGCATTGATCAATCGCTCCACACGCCAAAGTGCTTTTTTGATTTCAAGCACAATCGACTTGATGCTATTATCACCCCTTTTAAGCAAGGTTGATGTTAAAAGTGAGATAGAACCTATAGGATTGCGTATTTCATGAGCAAGATGTGCAGAGACTTGCCCCATTGACGCAAGCCTTTCTTGACGCTTTTGATTGGTAATATTTGTCGCACTAATGACTTGCTTATTACCTTTATGACTACTTTGGAGTAAATAAAATTGTCCGAGATATTCGATTTCTTGTTCTTTCTCACCTTGATTCTGATAACTTTGCAAGATTCCATCAATGCGGCTTGCTTCAGCATTTTGATAGAATAGCTTACCATTGCTTTCAATCACCCAAATCGCTTGAGGAATAAGCTCTAAAACCCACTCATACAATGCTTTCAGACTATTAAAATCATTTTGTAACTTTTTGAATTCTTGCTCTGTGCCATAAGTGCTTTGAATCAGCGTTGCTAGAGAATCTAAAAGCACACTTTTATCATCACTGCTTAGACGCTCTAAAATCTCTGGACTAATAAGGCTATTTTCGTTTTGCATTTTGGTTTTGTTGATCTTGAAGATACCGATAAAGTAGCTCACTATAACCAAAGCTTCCGCTTAACTCCTCACTCAACTGATCAATATACATAGAATGATAAATATCGCTTCCGGGCTGCTTGGGATAGAGTGTATCATCGTTTTTGATTGCATCTTGAAGCATTGTTTTGAGCAATAATGCTTCGAAATGATCCGTTTGTTCTTTTAGCTTAGCATCATCTTGATTCTGTATCACTTGAGACTGATTTTTGAGCTTGGCATTATCATAATTCATCATCGCCATTGAAGTATCAATTCGCATTTTTTCTCCTTAGTATGTTTGGATTCTATCACATCACTTCAATATCTGCGCTAATTGCGCCCGCTTTTTTGATTGTTTCAAGAATAGATATGACATTTCTTGGAGTTGCCCCCATTCTTTGCAATGCTTTTACCACGCTTGAAACCGTCGGTTTAGAACCATTCGTGCTAATCGTGCCTTGCGTTTTACTGACTATGACACCCTCATCTATTTGCACTGCTTCAGGATCATTAAGCATCTCATCAGAAATTTTAATCGTAATATCACCATGCGTGATGACCACCGGATCAATTGTGATACTTACTCCAGCGACAATCGTTCCAGACTTTTCATCAATGATGATTTTTTCTTTACGCGCATAATCGACTTCAACTTCTTCGACAAGAGCTAAAAACTCTACCATACTAAGATTATCAGGCTTTTGAAGCTTAATCGTGCGCGCATCGACAGCCACTGCAATCGCATCGCCAAATACGCTATTAAGCGTTTGCTGAATCTTAATCGCATTTTGCAAATCAGAATGCTTGAGACTCAAAGTCGCTTGGCTCTGATTGTAAAGGTTGTAATTAATCTCACGCTCTACGGTTGCTCCACCTACGATTGTGCCTGATAATGCGCTATTGCTCTCTCCTAATGTAATATTGCCCTGCGCAAGTGCGTAAATATTGCCATCAACCCCATTAAGCGGTGTCATTACAAGTGTGCCGCCATTGATTGATTTTGCATCACCAATTGATGAAACCAAAATATCAAGCTTATCCCCTACCCTCGCAAATGGTGGAAGAGTCGCCGTTACAAGCACAGCCGCGACATTCTTCGATTTAATATCGTTAGCAGAAAGCTTTACATTGACACTCTCTAGCATATTTGCAATACTTTGCATCGTAAATTTAGAGCCACTCTTATCTCCACTTCCATTGAGCCCGATAATAAGCCCATAACCTACAAGACTATTACCCCGAATCCCTACAACTTGGGCAATTTCATTAATTTTTTGAGCAGAAGCCATTGAAACGCATACCGCTAGAGATAGTATTGCATACAAACATTGGCTTTTGATTGTTTTCATATCACTCCCTTGATTCAAAACTTTCATCTCATTGAAGCAATTAATATTCCTTAGCATTGATTGGACAAATTAAAAAAATTTGCTATAATGCGCGTTTTAATTCTTTTACGGAGTATAGCGCAGCCTGATTAGCGCGCACCCTTGGGGTGGGTGAGGTCGTGGGTTTGAATCCCGCTACTCCGACCATTTTATGAGACTCTTTGTAAAACTCATTTTCTAGCTTATTATCCACTTTTATGTTTGCAACACAGATTCTAGAATCTACAAAAATAAACTTTACAAGGCATAGCGGTTTTGCCCTTAAAGAATCTGCCAAAATCACGCAATAAACTCTTATCCTCCGTAGATTCTTTCAAATTCTGCCTTATTACTAAGACAAATCTCGCCCTTATTGTTTTTATAAATCAACCCTTGTTGAAACATTTTTTGCAGAATCCGACTTAAAGTTTCAATCTTGATATTGAGTTCTCTAGCAATCGTTTGTCGTTGCACTTTGTTAAAATAATCAAGCTGTGTGCGCAAAATATATGCTACTCGTGCAGTGCTGTCATAAATCTCTTTGAAATTAATAAAATTTTTAAACACAATATTTTTACCCATAAATTCTCTTAAAAGTGCGTTACTAATATCCAAATATTCCGAAACTAAATCCGCAAGCAAATGAAGCTCTAAAAGTAAAATAGTGCTTGTCCTTAGACTATGAACACTTGCCGATGCGATATAAGGCTCAAAATTACCAAAACAATTAATCAAACGCGCATCTTCTTCCGAAGAAACATAACACAAAAACAATTCATTATTATTTTGATCCATTTTATAAAGCTCTAAAAGTCCATCGACAAGAAAATAAGCACATTCTATTTTTTCACCTTCATAATACAAGATACTATCTTTATCGACAACTTTTATTTTTGCGACTTTATTGAGTGCTTCTAAACTCTCTCTACCGAGTGATTTAAAAGACTTGATAGAGTTGATTGCATCAATTTTCATCTTCCTTATCCTTAAAAACAATTGCATCTAAACTTCTCACGAAGCGATATATTATAATAAAAATAGCAAAATATATAGTAGAATACGCGACTAAAATAAAAATCTTAAGGATTGATATGCAATATGATGTTTTGGTTGTAGGCGGCGGACACGCTGGATTAGAAGCAAGCATTGCAAGCGCAAAAATGGGCGCAAAGACGCATCTTCTGACTATTCTTGTGCAAAATATCGCCCTAGCAAGTTGCAACCCTGCAATAGGAGGGCTAGGAAAAGGACATCTTGTCAAAGAAATAGATGCCTTAGGAGGAGTGATGGGCATCATCACAGACCAATGCGGGATTCAATTCAGAATCCTAAATCACTCCAAAGGTCCTGCTGTGAGAGGCACAAGGGCTCAAATTGATATGGACAGATACAGCATACTTGCCAAAGCACAGGCTCTTAATACACCCAATCTCACTATTTCGCAAGAAGTGGCAGAAAAGATTCTCTACGAGCAAGATAAAGACGGGCATTTTTTTGCGACAGGCATTCAAACCAATATCGGCAAAACCTACCTTGCAAAAAAAATTATTCTCACCACAGGGACTTTTCTCAAAGGACTTGTGCATATTGGTGAAAACCAACTTCATAATGGACGCTTTGGCGAGATTGCCGCAGAGAATCTTAGCACTTCACTTAAAGAATTAGGGCTTGAGCTGGGGCGTTTAAAAACTGGCACTTGTGCAAGAATCGATGCAAAAAGCATTGATTTTACGCATCTTGAACAACATTGCGGGGATTCAAACCCTCCTCATTTTAGTGCTAGCACACAAAATTTTCAGCCTACCCAACTCCCATGTTATGTTACTTACACAAATGAAAAAACGCATCAAATTATTAGGAATAATTTTCATCGCGCACCACTTTTCACGGGACAAATAGAAGGTGTAGGTCCCCGTTATTGTCCAAGTATCGAGGATAAAGTCAATCGTTTTGCAGACAAAACACGGCATCAGCTCTTCTTAGAACCTCAAACCAAAGAAGCAGTTGAATACTATATCAATGGGCTTTCAACCTCTTTGCCTATTGATGTGCAAGAAGAGATGATTCATAGCATCAAAGGCTTAGAAAATGCCAAAATCACGCGCTATGGCTATGCGATAGAATACGATTATGTTGATCCTACCGAACTTTACCACACCCTTGAGACAAAAAAATGTTCAAATCTTTACCTTGCAGGACAAATTAATGGCACCACAGGCTATGAAGAAGCAGCTGCTCAAGGCATTATGGCTGGGATCAATGCAGCCCTTTCCCTGCGGCAACAACACTTTATCTTAAGAAGAGATGAGGCATATATTGGCGTGATGATTGATGATTTAGTAACAAAAGGCACAAAAGAACCTTATAGGGTTTTCACTTCTCGCGCTGAATATCGCCTCTTACTTCGCGAAGACAATGCGTATTTGAGGCTTTCACCTTATGCGTATTCATTTGGATTAATTGATAAACAGCAATACACTCAAGTGATGCGTGATAAAAACGATATTGCACAAGCCCTAGAATGGATCGAAAACACCAATCTCACACCTTCAAGTAAGAATCTTGCCCTTTTAGATTCTTTCCAAATCCCACCTATCACTAATCGCACATCTTTAACCCACATCATCGGTCAAAATGCTCTAAGCGAAGACACATTAAAGCAATTTCTCACCGAATGTGGTTTCAAGTCTATCCAAACAATGAGCAGCCGAGCGTGCGAGCAAATCTGCATAGAATCTCGGTATTTTGACTATATTCAAAAACAAAAAGAAAATATCCAAAAAATGTCTCAAATGCTTGAAGTGGAAATTCCTAAAGATTTTGTTTTTGAGGGTATTCCGGGATTAAGCCTCGAAGTGATTGAAAAATTACAAAAATTTGCTCCCAAAAGTCTGTTTGAAGCAAGCGAAATCAGCGGCATCACACCTGCTAGTCTTGATGTTTTACATCTCTATATTCATTTGCATCACAAACAAGCCTTAAAAGCGGCGCGTTAAGATTCTAAAGCTATAATGTGTTATCAAATAATAATGAGTAGTGATATTTAGAATCTAAGGAGCTTAACTATGAAACATATCCGCTTTATCAAAGACTACGCAATGGTTGGAGGACTAGGTGTGATGGCAGTCTTTGCCCTTAACGCTTGTGATAATGGCGCACAAGATTCTCTTAACTCTACGCTTCAAGAAGCCAAAAAAGAAGGTGCTTTTGTCATTATTGAAGAACAAGCTGATGGAAGCTACAAGGTGCTTGAAGAATATCCTAGTGATCAAACACGCGTGATGCTTAAAGATAAAAATGGACAAGAACGAATGCTCACTCAAGAAGAAATTGATGACCTTCTTAAGGTTGAAGAAGAAAAAATTGATGCAGGCACAAGTGAACTTACCAATCCCAATGGCGGAGGATTAGGCTTAGGTGGAGCGATTCTTGCAAGTGCCGCAGGTGCAATGCTAGGAAGCTATATCGGAAATAAACTTTTCAACAATCCCAATTATCAAGCAAACGCACAACGCAATTACAAATCCCCTCAAGCTTATGAACGCAGCAAGAATAGTTTTAACAACAAAACGAGCAGTAGCACCACACGCTCTAGCACAGCAGGAAAAAGTGGATTCTTTGGGACAAATAATTCGCAAACTAGTAAAAGCTCTTCAAGCTTTAGCTCGTAGGATTGTCCAATGAATATTAGCACACTTAAACCTCTTGATACGCAAACCTTGCAGCAAATAGGCTTACCATGGCATACAGATAGTGATCAAACCCCTTATATCAGTGATGAACTAATACACATCACAGAGCAAGAAACTGAAGCATTTTATGAAGCAGGCAATACACTTTATGATATGTATGTCGAAGCAGGACAATATGTCATCGATAATGATTTGTTTTTTGAATTAGATATTCCTCCTAGCCTTATTGGTATGATCAAGCAAAGTTGGGAAGAAGACATTCATTGGCATCTTTATGGGCGTTTTGACTTAGCAGGAGGGCTTGATGGTAAGCCTATTAAACTTTTGGAGTTCAATGCAGACACGCCCACAATGCTTTATGAAAGTGCTTTGATTCAATGGGCTTTACTCAAAGCCAATGGGCTTGATGAAAATGCACAATTTAATGATATTTATCATGCTTTGAGCGAAAATTTCAAGCGTCTCATCACACTTGAAGAAGATACTTCTCGATTTACAGAGCTTTATGAAGGCTGGAAGATTCTCTTTTCAAGCATTGGCGATAATCTTGAAGAAATCACAACGACAAGATTCTTAGAACATATCGCACGAGAAAGCGGCTTTGAGTGTGGGTTCGCTCCGATTGATAAGGTGCTTTTCTCACCCACAGAAGGTGTAAGCTTTGAGGGTATCTCGTATGAATTTTTATTCAAACTCATTCCATGGGAAAACATTGCGATTGATGAACCCGAACTAGCCTTGTTAATGAATGAGATGATGCAAAATAATAATACGATTTTTCTTAATCCCGCTTACACTTTATTATTCCAAAGCAAGAGAATGCTTAAGATACTATGGGATCTTTTCCCCAATCACCCTCTTCTTTTAGAATCAAGCTTCACACCTCTTTCTGTCAAGCAGGTATGCAAACCCTCGTTTGGACGAGAAGGTGCAAATGTCCAGATTCTCGATGCTAATGGCAAAGTGCTAGATTCTAAAGAAGGCATTTATACCAATCAAAAGCCTCTTTATCAAGCATTTTACGAACTCAACACTCACAACAATGCGTTTTACCAACCTAATGTATTTTTTGCCTACGAATCTTGCGGACTAGGATTCCGTAAAGGCGGAAGTATTATGGATAATTTTTCAAAATTTGTGAGTCATTGCATCAAAGGTTAGAATCAAGCCTGTGGTGCGCTCCTAAACTTTCTTTGCGCTCAATGGCAGCTTGGATAATTTTCCGCGCAACAAGCAGTCGTAAGCGAAGCATACGCCCAATATTAGATTCTAGCATAACCTCAATCCCACCTAACGCAGAATCTAAACCGCTTTGAGTGCGCATAATACCGACTTTTGCCCACATAATCTCCCGCAAAATATTCTTTAATTTTATATCGCCTTCCTTTTCTAATATCTCTTCACACAAAGGAAAATGTCTAGTTGGTGTGCTAAGAGGCTTACTGATAATATCATTAGCGACTGCCTTACCAAACACAAGCCCTTCTAACAGGGAATTAGACGCTAGGCGATTTGCTCCATGCACACCATTACAAGCACATTCACCCACCGCATAGAGATTCTTCATACCCTGCACTTTCCCCTTATCATCAACCAAAATCCCTCCCATAGAATAATGAAATGCAGGCGAAATAGGGATTTTATCTTCGGGGATTCGCACCTTGCATGTCGAAAGATCACGATAGATGTTGGGAAAACGTTGCCTGAAAGTCTGCTCACTGAAAGCACTTAAATCTAAAAAAACACTCTTTTTTTCACGCATACAATAATCCATAATACCACGCGCAACAATATCACGAGGGGCAAGCTCCCCGCGCTCATCATAGGCAAATAAAAAACGTTTGCCATTTTCATCGACAATCATTCCGCCCTCACCTCTCACTGCTTCAGAAATTAAATATTTTCGCGCGTGAGGAGTGTCGATATAAACCGTAGGGTGAAACTGCAGCATCTCCATATCGTGCAATGCCAAATGATGTTCCAAAATGATTCCGTGCATATCACTGCTGATTGTATAGGCATTGGTGTGATACTTAAAAAGCCCCCCTACACCACCACTAGCAATCACAATATGATCTGCATAGAGATTAAAGAGTCCTAGTTTTGTTTGCACACACACACCATAAGCCATATCTTCTTCAATCAGCAAATCCACGACTTCAGCATTTTTCCACAATGTATGCTTGAGCGTCTTAATGAGGTGTGTGTGGAGATTCCGCCCTGTGCCATCACCTCCAGAATGTATAATGCGTGGTATAGTATGTCCGCCTTCTTGAGTGTATAAAAGCTTACCCTCTTCGTCCCTATCAATCTCAAATCCACTCTCAAGTAACTCATCAAGTATATCCAAACTTCCTCTTGTCAGCTCACTAACCCTATCCGAGCTATTCAAACGCGCTCCAGCTAAAAGCGTATCCTGCATATACAAAGACACATCATCACTGCCTTTGGCAATGCTAATACCCCCTTGTGCGTAAAAAGTATTACATTCCCAAGGCTGTGCCTTACATAAAACCAAAACGCTTAGCTCTTTAGGCAAATGCTTGGCGCAATAAAGCCCTGCTACTCCCGCGCCAATAATAATAACATCATACTTGATTTCTTTACTCATTGCACTTCTCCCAAATCTTCATCACTATAAGTAGGATAAGTATCGATTCCATAAAATAGCACCTTTTTGCCCTCTGATGATTGTTTGGGTGATTGGATTTTAGAATCGATTTGCTTATAAAAAGGATCGGCTTTATAACCACAACCTATAAGAAAAATAAATGCTAAATATGCTAAAATTCCTTTATGAAAAGTTCGCAACATCTTATCTCCGTTCTAACACAAGATTTTCCCAATCTTGCACAAAAAATCCAACAACACCAAGAAATCTCGCGTTTCAAAAATCTCTTCTTCACGCCCCATATCAAAGAGCAAATCCTCTTTATCACACGCAAAGAAGATAGGCTTCTTTTTGCTTTTAAACATCAAGCACTTTGTGCTGAATTCAACCATTATAAACACAAACAAATAATAGAGAGTTTAAAACAATACAAAGAGCAGTTCCCCACGCTTTGCACAATCCAAAAAATACACGCCTATGTGCCCTCACATATCCTTGCATCATCACACATTACCCTTAAACCACATCACACTTTTTCTGAACACTCAAGCGGAAACTTTGAAAATCACGCAAAAAATAGCGATATTTATAAAAAATTTGAAGAAATACGTTTGAGTATTCAGCGCATTAAGGCATTAGACGATGAATAATACTTATGATCTTTTGACGCATCTCCGATCATTGCCTAACACTTCGGGAATCTATCAATATTTTGATTCTTATGGCAATCTCCTCTATGTAGGCAAAGCGAAAAATCTTAAAAATCGCATTAAAAGTTATTTTTGTGTGCAGGATAATATCATCACTCCTAAAACTAATCTTAGCCCAAGAATCGCCCTAATGGTTTCTCAAATCGCCCAAATCCATACACTTTTGACACAAAACGAACAAGATGCCTTAATCCTTGAAAATTCCCTCATCAAAAGTCTCAAACCTAAATACAATATCCTTTTGCGTGATGACAAAACTTACCCTTACATTTATATTGACAAAACACAGCCATTCCCTCGCTTTGAAATCACAAGAATCGCCCTTAAAGATCATCAGATTCAATATTTTGGACCTTTTACCAATGGAGCAAGAGATTTGCTTGAAAGTCTTTATGAGACATTACCTCTTGTGCAAAAAAAATCTTGCATTAAAAGCAAAAAATCCTGTATGTTTTATCAAATCGGTAAATGTCCCGCACCTTGTGAGGGAAAAATTTCACCAAAAGATTATGCAAAAACCATCGAGGAAGGCATCAATCTCATTGAAAACAAAAAAAACCTGCTAACGATTCTGGAGCAAAAAATGCAGTTTTATTCTGACCATCTTCATTTTGAAGAAGCTGCCAAGATTCGGGACAAAATGAACAAAATTGCATCAATGCAAAATGAATCTGTGATTGATATGATTGCTGGTAATTTTGATGTGTTTGTGATTGAAAAAGGACAAGATCATAGCGTTTTGATGAAGCTTTTTATTCGTCATGGGCGCGTTGTCTCAAGCGACTTTTCACTTCTCCATCAAGATATAGAATCCCACAATCTTTCTCAAGCCTACACACAAGCGATTCTTAGCCATTACAAAACCCAAATGCCTCTCTTGCCTGATATGATTCTAATCCCCTACTTTACTTTAGAATCTAAAGCCGAGCTTGAAGCGATTTTGCAAACAAATCTCCAAAGCAAAATAAAAATCTGCCAACCACAAAAAGGTAAAAAGAAAGACCTTATAGCACTATGCTCCCAAAATGCTCAAGAAATCTTGCGTTTGCAAAGCAAGGAAAACGATGAAAACTATTCTATTTTGCACTCACTTAAAGAACTGCTCTCACTCCACAATACGCCTTATCATATCGAAGTTTTTGACACTTCTCACCATAGCGGTGAACACAGCGTGGGAGGAATGATCACTTATGAAAACAATACTTTTGTCTCATCAAAATATCGCCGCTATCAATTGCAAGGCGATGATGAATACACACAAATGCGTGAAATGCTTACACGAAGAGTGCAAAGTTTTGAGACATTGCCTCCGCCAGATTTATGGGTGATTGATGGCGGTCAAGCACAAATCCAACTTGCTCTTACGATTCTCCAAAGTATAGGGGCAAATGTCGAGGTCATTGGTATTTCAAAAATGAAAATCAATGGCGTAGCAAATCGGGCTAAAGGTAATGTCCAAGACATTATCAGAAACAAAAATCAGACATTTAAACTAAAACCAAATGATAAAAGATTACAATTTCTTCAAAAACTACGAGATGAGGTTCATCGTTATGCTATTACATATCATCGCTACAAAAAACGAAAAAATATACAAAAGATACAGATAATGGATAAAAACTACTCACCTTCCCAAATCAAGCGTTTGCTGAATTATTTTGGAAGTTATGAACGCATTAAAGAAGCAAATGACGAACAAATAGCGCAAATTCTACGCTCCAAAAAACTGCATGAGAGATAATAATGGTATC
Source organism: Helicobacter sp. MIT 05-5293 (assembly GCF_000765665.2). NCBI lineage: Bacteria > Pseudomonadati > Campylobacterota > Epsilonproteobacteria > Campylobacterales > Helicobacteraceae > Helicobacter > Helicobacter sp. MIT 05-5293. The sequence goes on along the minus strand of NZ_JROZ02000001.1, from coordinate 468,742 downwards.
AAAAATTTATGATCAAACGCTAGAGATTCTTAATCAATGTTACCAAAATCAACAACCTATCAAAGATTCTCAAGAAAACGCATCAAAAGAGCTTTTTGAGCTTATTCAATCGCACCCAGAACAAGAAAATGACATTCGTATGGCTATCTTACATTTTTACAATCAACGCGGTTTGGCAGCTTTCGTGCATCTTGAAAAATCACATCTCCAAATCATCACACGCATCAAAAATCGCAACAACAATATTTATATCCAACGCATCATCGAATTTCTCAAATCCCGCAAGGAACTTTTAGAATCCTACAAGCAGCAAACTGCTACTTCTGAATCCTTTGACGAACTTTTTACTTTTGTGGATACGCAACTTAACCTACAAGAAGAAAGCACCAAAAGAGAAATGATCAAAACAGCTCTTCGCATTGTATGTGGCATACAAGCGCGTGATGCACTTTTTTTTAAAGACGGGACAATTAAACTTTTTAAATTTGATTATGAAGTTGTCAAAATCAATAATGAGATTCGCAAAATCAGTCAAAATTCACATATTAATGTCCTTAGCAATGAAGATCGTAAAACAATTGAAAAGTGCCTTAACGGCGTGGATTTAGAATCTTTGATTGTGCAAAATACATTGTCTATCTTGGAAAAAGATATTGATTTAAGTCATATTGATAATTTTACTTTCAACAAAAATTTTAGTTTTTTTGCAATTCAAAAAATCAGAATCTACCTTGAAGGACTACCCCTAAGCCATATTGATTCTATTGCGAAAGGTATTTATTGTATGCTTTTGGTAAAAAAATTTGAGTGGATTATGTTTGAAATTGTCGCCAAAGAACTTCTTGAATTGTGCGCTAAAGGCAACGAAAATGCCACGCGTTTTATTGAATTTTATAACGGCGGTTCAATACAAATCGGAAATAGAATCTACAAAAAACCTATCATCACGGATAATAATGGCAATCCTTGGACGATTCATCTTATCAAAGAATGTCTGCGTAACAAAATGAATGTGGAATTCGATATTGAGCAAAGTCAAAAGCGATCCGATGAGATTGATGAACGTTTAGAATTTGTCGCAACTCAAATCAAGCAAGATTCAGCTTCAAAGGAGGAATTGATTCAAAAAGTATCCTATCATCAAGGACTTCAAGAAACAAAAAGCAAAGCTTTGCGGGTATTGACTGATCAAAAAACAAGCTCATCTAGCAGTATCAAAGACCTTACTGAAGAAGTCAATCAAATCATACTGACCAAATCTCAACTTCTTGATGAAATCGATCATATTTCTAAGAATCTCTCTTTGCTCAATAATGAACAAATACGCCTTTTAGATGAGCAAACCTACCTCAAAGAACAGATTAATTACGCACTCAAAAAGAATAAAAGCAAATTCTTGCAATACGATTTACTCTCACGAGCTTTGGCTGATGCCATTTTAAATGCAAAAGACATTATATAGATGAAAAATATTATCCATCTCATCACAAAAGCTCCCTTTCAGACGCAGACAACCGTCCTTATGTGGATTATCACTTTAGGATTCTTATTGATAGGAGGTGTGGGGTTACTTGCTCTTGTAGGCTTAAAAGCGGAATTTGACACAAATTCTCCTCAAAATCAAAGTATGTCTATTCTCATCTCCCTAAGCAAAACTTATCGAGCTAATCCACAAGACACAAACAAACTCATAGAGATATGGGATACTTATAAAACGCATAGTCTTACAGAAAACAATCCCTCAAAAATCAGGACTTTACGACAATGGTATGCTCAAAGTTTTCTGCCCATGCAACGCGATGAAATTGAGAATCTTCTCGTGCAAGAAAACACAACTACTATTCTGATTGACCAAATCTTTGCGACACAAAATACCGACCAACTCACTTATTTGATTGATGAAAAAATTGATATTAATCTCAAACTTGCCGCTCTCAATAAAACTATCACCGATTCTCTTTATAGTCATACTTATATAATATTAATTGTCTTTTTAGTGATTCTTGGGGCGACACTTTTTTATTTTTCACTCACCATCAAGCATTCTATCAATAATAACCATTTACTTTTAGAACGACTTGTGGATTCTAAAACCAAAGAACTACAAATGCTCAATGCAAATTTGCAAAAATCAATCGAGTATGAAGTAGAGCAAAACCGCCAGAAAGATTTGATTATGTTTCAACAAGCGCGTCTTGCATCAATGGGGGAAATGATACAAAATATTGCACACCAATGGCGACAACCGCTTAATTCCCTTATGATGCTTATTCAAAGCTTTAAGACCAAACAGCTTCAAGACAAGCTTGACACATCTTTTGTCCTTTCACAAACTGAATATGGAATGAAAATCGCCCAAAATATGTCCGATACTATTGAAAATTTTCGCAGTTTTTTCCGACCAGACAAGCAAAAAGAGCATTTTAGTATCATTTGCAGTATTAATGATTCTATTGATCTCCTCAAGGAGCAACTTAAAGAGCAACTTATCACGCTTAATATTCTCAACAATGTCGATGAAGAAAATCTCTACATACTCGGGTATCAAAACTCTTTCACGCAAGTTATCTTGATTCTAATCAATAACGCTATGGACGCGCTCAAGCGTCAAACTGAAAACAAAGAATCGATTATAGAAATTTCATTAGAAAGGATAGGGTATAATGTCTTTATTCATTTCAAAGATAATGCAGGTGGGGTAAAACTTGAGGATAAAACAAAAGTATTTGAACCTTACTTTACTACAAAACACCAATCTGTGGGAACGGGGATAGGGCTTTATATGGCGAAACAAATCATTGAGCGTCAAATGAATGGCACAATCAGCGTAGAAAATACACATTGGGGAAAGGAAAATCAATATTTTGGGGCTGAATTTACTATAAAAATCCCCCTGCAAAAGGATCATACTGATGAATCTTGAAACACTCAACAAGCTCACCATTTTATACGCAGAAGACGATACTGATACAGCAAATCTTACAAGTATGGTGTTAGAGGACTATGTGGGGCGATTGCTTGTAGCAAAAAATGGGCAAGAAGCCCTAAAGCTTTTCAATCTTCACAAAGTGGATTTAGTCATTACAGATATTTTAATGCCTAAACTTAATGGTATCGAGCTTATCAACGCAATCCGTCATTCTTCCACTCACCCAGATGTGCCTGTCGTCATTGCGACTGCGCATACCGAGACGAAATACCTCCTTGATGCGATTCGATTACGAGTCGATGGTTATATTTTAAAACCTATCAATATTGAGGAGCTTCTCCAAGCCCTCCAAAAAGCGATTTTACCTTTTCTCCAAGCCGATGAAATTGCTTCAAAGAATCTACTGATTAATGCTATTTCAACATTTGTTGGGGGTAAAAAAATCGCTATTATCCAATTCCTCCTTGCTAATTGCGATGAAGATAATATCTTTTATGGTTCTTATGAGGATATTATCCAGCATCTTAATGTCAGCAAACCAACCATTGTAAAAACTTTTAAGCAACTGATTGATACGGGGATTCTGATTAAAATCAAAAACAAAGTTTATAAAATTCATCCCGACTTGGACCAAAATGTCAAAAACAACATTGTATAAAAAATATACTTTTTACTTGACTTCACATAAAGTTTTGACTAAAATCATTTTTTCAATATCAAATCCTAAAACAAGGACTTCATTTCACTTCCAAACTTCTTTATTCAAGGAAACTTAATGGCAATAGACAAATCACGCACACATACACCTGTAGAAGGTTATCAAATTGAAGATTTACGCACTAAAAGCATCAAGGCTTTAACCAATATCGCCGCACAAATCGGTGTCGAAAACCCTAGCGATTATCGCCGCCAAGATTTGATTTTTGAGATTCTCAAAACGCAAGTCAATCAAGGCGGATTTATCTTATTTTCGGGAATCTTAGAAATCACAAATGAAGGCTATGGATTCTTACGCGCACTCACAGAAAACTTTGCCGATAGCCCTAATGATACTTATGTCTCACAATCTCAAATCCGCCGATTTGCACTAAGAAATGGTGATATTGTAACAGGACAGGTGCGACCTCCCAAAGATCAAGAGCGTTACTATGCACTACTCAAAATCGAAGCAGTCAATTATATCTCGCTTGAAGAGATTAAAAATCGTCCGCTTTTTGACAATCTCACACCGCTTTTTCCTCTCCAACAACTCAAGCTCGAATATGAATCTTCCAAAGTTACAGGGCGTATGCTTGATTTATTTAGCCCGATAGGAAAAGGACAGCGAGCTCTTATTGTCGCTCCTCCCCGCACAGGAAAAACAGAATTAATGAAAGAGCTCGCACATGGCATTTCAAAAAATCACCCCGAAGTAGAATTGATGGTGCTTTTAGTCGATGAGCGTCCCGAAGAAGTAACCGATATGGAACGAAGCGTCAAAGGAGAGGTGTTTAGTTCTACTTTTGATATGCCTGCAACAAATCATATTCGCGTGGCAGATTTGGTTATTGAAAGTGCAAAACGCAAGGTTGAAATGGGTAAAGATGTCGTGATTTTGCTTGATTCTATCACACGATTGGCACGCGCCTATAATGCCGCTACACCATCAAGCGGTAAAGTGCTAAGCGGTGGTGTCGATGCTAATGCCTTGCACAAACCCAAACGATTTTTTGGAGCAGCCCGTAATATCGAACAAGGCGGAAGTCTCACAATCATTGCAACAGCTTTAATTGAGACAGGCTCGCGAATGGACGAAGTCATTTTTGAAGAATTTAAAGGAACAGGCAATAGTGAAATTGTCCTTGCACGCACAATTGCCGATCGCAGAATCTACCCCGCATTTGATGTGCTTAAATCCGGCACGCGAAAAGATGACTTGCTACTTGGCAAAGACAATCTCACCAAAGTATGGATGCTTCGCAATGTAATGCACACAATGGACGATATTGAAGCTTTGAGTTTCATCTACTCCAAAATGAAGCAAACCAAAGACAACGAAGAATTTTTAAATATGATGAATAGTCAGGATTAATCCTATGAGAGCAGGCGTATTTGATAGCGGCGTAGGCGGATTAAGTGTCCTAAAAAGCCTTATTAATGCCAAACTTTTTGAAGAAATTATTTATTACGGAGATACCGCTCGTGTGCCTTATGGAGTAAAAGATAAGCAAACAATCATCAAATTTTCACTCCAAGCTCTTGATTTTTTTGCTCCTCATCAGATTGATATTCTTATCGTTGCTTGCAATACCGTGAGTGCTTACGCACTTGATACTATGAGAAGTCATGCAAAGATTCCAATTATTGGCGTAATTGAGCCGGGTGTGCTTGCCTTAAAAAATCAAATCGCAGATACAGATTCTGAAACACTCATCATCGCTACAAAAGCGACAATCGCATCAGGAGAATACGAAACAAGATTGCGTGATATTGGTTTTTGGAATCTCAAAAGTCTTGCGACAGGGCTTTTTGTCCCCATAGTCGAAGAAGGCATCTTTGAAGGGAAAGTCTTAGAGAGTGCCTTTGAATACTATTTTCACAACATTAAAACTCCCCCTAAGGCGGTGATTTTAGGTTGCACACACTTCCCGCTCATTTCTAAGGCTCTTGATGAGTATTTCAAACACCAAAGTTTGCTTATCCATTCTGGGGAAGCCATTGTCGAATATTTAGAAAAAAATCTCCATCTCAAATCGCAACACCCTCTTAAATCGCTCAAATTCTATTCAAGTGATAATACTTCTGAATTAGTCAAAGTCGCAAATAAATGGCTGTAAGAGATTCTAAGAATCTTTGCAGAATCTCAATCTAATCACGATTACATATTTCTACAAAATCACAATAGCGGCAAATGGAGCGATTTTCACAAGGGTAAAATTCAATTTCACCCTGTAATGCGGATAAATTCTTCAAAAGCTCTTCATCTTTGCCTTGCACCTCATTGTGAATCTCGCCCCCTTTAATATCCCAATACTGCATTTGTATTTCTAAATGGGCATATTGAGGGAATAATGCGCTTATAGACCTTGCGTAAATATTCAATGCAAAATCACTCATCTTTTTGGGTTTATCTTCTAAGCTAAAGTGATTTTTGTATTTGTAATCAATCACTTGCAAAATCTGCCCCGATTTTTGAATCCTATCGATGCGCCCTCTAAAACAAAAATCACCAATTTTCACCTCACATTCTTGCTCCAATGCAAGAATTTCAATATCATTATTTACAGGGGCATCAATATCAAAAAACCGCTCTAATTCCAGCTTCAAAAGCTCTATTTGCACCTTATGTAAAGCACTTTGACAAGACATCGTTTCAAGCCATTGCCACGCTTGAGTTTTAAGGACTTGAGCATCAAGCCCTTTTTTACCTATAAAATGGCGATACACATCATACAAACATTGATGCACCAGATTCCCCATAAAGGCGTTATCCTCCGAAGCTTGTGGGGCAAGATTTTGGAGATATTTTAGATAATACTTACGCCGACATTCAAGCAAGACTTTCAGCCCACTAGGAGATAAAGTCGAAGGCAAGATACCAAAGAATCTATCTTCTTGATAAGGGTGTGTCTGTCCCCCTTGTGGCAAAAGCGCATAAAGTGAATCTCCATTCTTCAAATCAACTTGCGTTTTATCGCGTAATTCTTCAAGCATCATACTTTGGTGCATATTTTCATTTTCAACATAAGCGATAGCCACCTCATCAGCATTGCGAAAAATCCCGTAATAATAATGCTTTTGCAAAGATTCTTTATCTCTCATGGTAGGCATTTTAAGAAGCTTTCTGATGCTAGAATTTAAAAATATATCACTATCTTGAATTTTAGGAATCTTATCTTCATTAAAATCTACAATCACTGCCTTTTTAAATCGAAACCCTCGAGATTCTAAAACACCTATCACGCGTATTTTCCCACCTACAACATCATCAAGTCTCACAGCTTGTAACTCCTCCAAAAGCAACTCAAGCATTTGGACTTGTGTGTATCCTTCAAAACCAACCCTGAAATTTTCCCACTCAAAAATCAAATGATAAATAGATTCAAGTTCCTTGCTATACTTTTCTTGGGAGACTGATTCTAATAATGAAGCAATCCATTCAGAGAGATTTTGTGGTAAAGGTGAAGCATCTTGTGAATCTTGCAGTTTCTCAAGATAATCGCAAAGAATCTTATAAGGCTTACTTTCGCTAAGCTCTGTGCCCATTGCATAATTGAGATTCCTTGCTTTATCAAATAAGGCAAGATATTTTATAAAACCCTCATCAGGCAAAATCACGACAATATCTTCTTCTTGAACACCTTGTTGAAGCCATTGCTCAATCTTGGCAAAAATCAACGCAACTTGACTGATTGCAAGTGAAAAATGATAAGCCTCGATTCTCGCCAAAGGTGGCAAAGGTTTTTCTTGGATTATCTCCATTGAAGGAAATTCAAGAGTGTATCGATGATTAGGTCGGCAATGAAGTGCTTTCAAATCGACAAAAGACAAAGGAGAACAATGCTCATCAAAATCAAAATGCACTTTTATCGGTGTGATTTGCGCAATTTGAGCGAGAATCTTTTGTTCATATGCAGTGAGCATTCCCTCAATATAAAGATCAATGCTCTTAAAACCCTTGATAAATGCCTCATTAACACATATTTCCGCATCAGGAGGCAAAATCAAACGATCATAAAGTTTGTATTGCTCAAGTTTTTGAAGATAAGCTTCATAAATCTTTTGAAGGAGTGCAAGGTGATTGTCATAATCGCCATAAGTATCTGCCAAAGGTATATCTTGAATACGCACTTGAGATTGAGCAATCTCGTCAAAAAATCCAAACACAAATTGTGATGATTCTAAGAATCCTAAAAAACTTTTCTCAAAAACTAATTTTGTGTTTTCTAAAGCCGATTCAAATTCTTTTAAAACACTCATCATCAAAGGTAAGCGCAATGATTGAGGCAAGGCTCTGTATCCTCCCTTGATCAACACACAGGAAGTAAAAAACTCCCCCAAAAGCATAGTAGGTGCTAAAAGCCGCTCACTCTCCAGAGACTGCAATAATGAGCGTTTAGAGCTATAAACACAAAGTGCTAAGAGAGGATTCACTCACAACTCACTTGATCACTTGCTTCTTTGACAATACGCGAAACACTAAATCCAAAATGTTCAAACAACTGATCGCCCTTACCTGACGCGCCAAATCCTTGCATACCAATCACTTTATCCGCAAAAGCATACCATTCTAATCCCCTTGAAGCCTCAATCGCAATAACTTGAGAATCCTTACACATTGTCTTGATGTATTCTTTTGGCTGCTCAAGAAGCAAATCAAAACAAGGCACGCTGATAACCTGCGTCTTAATGCCAAGTTTATCAAGTTCATAAGCACTTCTTAGCGATAAATCCACTTCACTACCACTCGCCATGAGTGTAATATGGGGATTCTCACAAGATTTGAGCAAATATCCGCCTTTTTGAATCTGCTCTTTAAGTGAAGAAGAATACTCCGCAACAACAGGCAGATTCTGACGACTTAATACAAAAGCGCAAGGCGTGTGGCTTTCAAGAGCAATTTGCCAACACGCAATATTTTCGTTTGCATCAGCAGGGCGGAAAACTTTCAAATTTGGCATTGCGCGGAAATGACTCAATTGCTCGATAGGCTGATGTGTCGCCCCATCTTCACCCACGCCGATACTATCATGTGTCCAAATATAATACACCCGTGTTTTCATCAAGCTTGCCACACGCACACTCGGCGACATATAATCACTAAAAACAAAGAAAGTTGCGCAAAAGGGTAAAAATAAGCCAAAATTTGCCACACCATTGCAAATCGCAGCCATTGCGTGTTCTCTGATACCAAAATGCCAATTCTTACCTTGTGGGAAATCACCCTCATCGTTAAGCTGTGTATTATTTGAAGGTGCAAGATCTGCACTTCCCCCAATAAAACCTTCAATTGCTTGAGAAATGCTATTGAGAATCTTACCATTGCTTACGCGTGTCGCTAAAGATTCCCCTACTTTAAATTGCGGATAAACAATGCGTGAAAAATCCGGTGATTGCATCGCATCAAAACGTTCCTTGGTGATTTGAGGGAGATTCTCATAGTTTTTATGCCATTGCTGATACCAAAGCTCTCCATTTTCTTTCATCATTCCAAAGCGAAAAGCTACATCTTCTGGCACAAAGAACTTTTCCTGACTTAAACCCAATGCCTCTTTTGCTTTTAATATGAGCTCTTCGCCCAAAGGCGCACCATGAGCTTTATGACTTCCTTCCATCGAAAGTGCATTTTTAGCAATTGTAGTATGCGCAATAATAATTGTTGGCAATACAGATTCATAAGCTTGCATCAAAGTATCGTGAATCTCTACAAAATGATGTCCATCACACTCTAGCACATTCCAACCTTGCGCACTGAAACGCTTTACAATATCTTCGCTCATTGCGACACTAGTATCACCCTCAATAGTAATGCGATTACTATCATAAATCAGAATCAAATTAGAAAGCTTGTGATGCCCTGCGAGTGAAGCTGCTTCGTAACTAATCCCTTCTTGCAAGTCTCCATCACCGCACAAACAATACACCTTATGATCAAAAATCTCACGCCCGTAAAGATTCTGTGCGTATTTACTTGCCATAGCCATTCCTACAGCATTTGCTACACCTTGCCCTAGTGGTCCAGTCGTGATTTCAACACCTTGAGTATGTCGATATTCTGGGTGTCCGGGCGTCTTAGAATGTATTTGCCTAAAAGAACGCAAATCCTGCATACTCACATCAAATCCCCATAAATGCAGCAAAGCATAAAGCAGCGCACTTGCGTGTCCTCCACTAAAAATGAGTCTATCACGATTAAGCCATTGAGGATTCTTAGGCGAAAGGTGAAGATGAAAACTTAGCACCGTTGCAATATCAGCTAATCCCATAGGAGCACCCGGGTGTCCGCTATTAGCTTCTTGCACCATATCTGCGCATAAAAATCGCAATGTATGAGACATTTTTTGGAGTATTGCTGTATCTTCGAGTGTGATTTTAGGTAAATCTCTTGGCATCTTAATATCCTTAAAAAAATATTGAATCGCACTCATATCTGATACGATTCAAGAAAAGCATTTATAAAGCTTATTGTGCCTTGTGCTTGCTAATAGAGACCTTAGAATCTATGGTATTTGTATGATCCCGCCACAGATTTGAGAATCTACACGCGTAATTTTGCACCAAAACGATCCTGCAAAATCTCAAGCACATTTTGCACAACTGCATTGAGTTCAGATTCTTGAAGCGTGTGCTTATCGGATTGAAGCACCATTCGCACACTTAAAGCAATCTGCTCACCCAATGCCTTATCATAATACACATCAATAGGATAAATATTTTTGAGATATTGTATCGATTCTTGTGTGAGTGTTTCACGCACCTTATAAAAGGGAATATGACGATCAATAAGAATAGTCAAATCACGATAACTCTTTTGAAATTTCGAAAATTCATTTGCTTGAGCAAGAGAAATACGACTCATATCAAGAATCACTTCACAAATAAATGTCTCTTGGAGATCCAAATCTATCGCTATCTGTGGGTGAAGCTTTGCAATAATGCCGATAGGCTGATTTTTTTGATACACAAATGCACTTTGATAAGGGTGCAACAAACGCGTATCACTGAATCCAAATTGCTCTAACAACACATTAGCATTATCTTCATCACTGATATTTTTTAAACTCACATCTCCCAAACACGCATTGCACACATTTGCAAAAGCAAAGAAATCCCATTTAGCAGACTTGATATACGGATAACATTCATCTTGAATATAGCCACTTGCAACCATTGCAAGTTGAGTTTTCTCTTCTCGTTTTGGTGTATAAGTGCTACCGATTTCAAATAATGCGATATTTTTAAAGCCCAGATTCTCATTGCGTTTGATAGAATCTAACAAAGAAGGCAAAAGGCTTGTGCGAAGCGTGTCAAGCTCATTTGTAATAGGATTAAGCAAATCAAGATTCTCATCAAGTGTTTGCAAACCTAATGCTTGAAGCTTACTTTTTGAAGTAAAGACATAATGAATACACTCGCTAAATCGATGAGTGATAAATCTTTGTGCAAGTTTGCGAGTATTCTTATAGGTAAAATACACTTCATCAAGACGATTACCTTCTGCAGATTCTAAAGGTTGAGAAGAGATATTATCAATCCCATAGATTCTTAGCACTTCTTCGGCAATATCTTGAATACTATGAATATCATGGCGATAGTGAGGCACTGAAATCATAAAGAAATTTTCATCGCAAGTTACATCAAGCTTAAAGTTTAATCGCTTTAAAATAGAGGCAATCTCTTGTCTGTCAAGCTGTATACCAATGATTTGATTGATTGCTCTAAAGGTTGTTTTAATACTGACCTCTTCACTGCGTTGCATAATACTATGTGTGCCTGAATATACTAACACATCGGCAGTATCAACCATTTTTTTACATAAGAAATCAATCCCTTGCTCCAAATCGGGATTGCTTCCTCGAGAAGTGCGATAAACCAATTGAGGATCGTTTTCAATACGATGTTCATAAAGTGCTTCTGCGATGATATTTGGATTAGCATAACTTGCTTCGATAATAAAAATTTCTGATTTTGTCGCAAAATCTTTATCCCCATGATACACGCCAATCACAGAAAGTTTTTTATCACTAAATACCGCTTCCAAACCATTTTCATCTTTTTTGATACGCAATTGAGCAACCAAACCATTATCAAGCACTAAATCTTTACTTTCACAATCTCTAAGTCTGTAAGCATTGAGAATCACACCTGTCATATAAGTGCCATATTCAAGGAAATTGTGAATTATGTCTTTATTTAAGCGTCCATTATAAGCCAATATAAGAGCGACATCAAGCGGTATATGTGCTTGTTTGACTTCAATCACACGATAAAGCAAATACGCATCAATTTTCTCATCAGTAAGAATCTGCAACACTCTTCCTAAGCCCAATGTAATGACATTATCCATATCAATCTCAAGCTTTAAACGCAAGTCGTAGCAAGTCGCAAGTTCTCGTGCAATACCCAATACACTTAGACAATCTCCACGATTAGGCGTTACGGCAACATCAATGATATAATCATCAAAAAGTGGCAATTGACCCACTTCCTTGCCTAACTCTAACCTGCCGGCGGTTTGATCTAATATCATAATGCCATCATTAATCGCAGGCAATCCCAACTCTTGACTTGAACAAAGCATTCCGCAACTTTCTACGCCCCTTAAATTTGTTTTTTGTATCAAAAGTTCGCCGCTTTTTGTATGTGGAATCAATGCACCCTCAAGAGCTACAGCGACATATTGCTCGGTTTGCACATTTTTTGCCCCACATACAATCTGCAACACTTCATCTCCCACATCGACTTGACACACACTAAGTTTATCAGCATCGGGGTGCAAAGTCTTGCTAATAACCTTACCGACAACAACCTTAGAAGGGATACAAATGCGATTTGAGGATTCGACTTCTAAACCAATACTGCTAAGCTTAACACATACTTCTTCCATATCTAAATGAGATATATCAATAAAATGTGATAACAAATACTTTGTAAAAATCATTAAAACTGCTCCAATACTCTCAAATCTGTCTCAAAAAAACTACGCAAATCATTGACTCGGTGAATCAGCATAGCAAATCGCTCTACACCCAAACCAAAAGCATATCCGCTCACATCTTTATAATCAACCGCCTCAAAAACTTTTTGATTGACAATACCGCAACCAAGCACTTCTAACCAACCCGTATGAGAACACACACGACAACCTGCACCCTCACAAAATACGCAGCTAATATCTACTTCCGCACTAGGTTCTGTAAAAGGGAAAAAACTTGAGCGAAAACGAATTTTCACATCGCCAAACATATAATGCAAAAAATCCTCAAGGATAAACTTTAAATGCACGAAACTGACTTTATCTTTTTGCTCCACGACAAGCCCCTCGACTTGATGAAACATCGGTGAATGTGTCAAATCATAATCCCTCCGGAAAACATTTCCGGGTGCAATCATCGCAATAGGCAAACTTTTACTTTTCATCGCACGAATCTGCACCGGCGAAGTATGTGTGCGCAAAAGCATAGAATCTTTAAAATAAAAAGTGTCTGCCATATCCCTTGCAGGGTGTGATTTAGGGAGATTGAGTGCTTCAAAATTATGAAAATCATCTTCTACTAATGGACCTGTGCAAAGTGAAAAATTCATACCCACAAAAAAATCGATAATTTTATCCATTGTTTGATGAATCGGGTGTCCATAGCTTGTTTTACGCAATGTGCTAAACAAGCTCGCATCAATGGATTCTTTTGCAAGTTTTTCTTGAATATCTTTTTGCAGAATCTGTGTTTTTGCTTCTGACAAAGCATTTTCAAAAAGTTCTTTTAGCTCGTTAATCTCTTTAGCAAAAGCCTTTTTAGCCTCACCCTCAAGATTCTTTAATGTGGCAAATTGCTGGGTAAGAATCCCTTTTTTGCCTATTGCCTCAATGCGCAAATTCTCCAAATCAGAAAGATTCTGCACTGCTTTTACCCTATCTACCAACGCCTGTATTTGCTCTTTCAATACTCTTCCTTTCTTAAATACAAATCAAAGAAAACAAATATGTGATTGTATCATAAATTATGGATTCTATCAGATTTAAAAAGCTATAATAAATGATATTTTGATGACTAAAATCTAAAGGAGAGAATGATGACAATTTTTGAAAAAATTGTTGCGGGTGAGATTCCTTGCAAAAAAGTGCTTGAAAACGATTCTTTTCTTGCTTTTTATGATATTAATCCGAAAGCTCCTGTGCATATTTTGGCAATTCCTAAAATTTGTGTTAAAGATTTTCATCTTGCCTCTCCTACGCTTTTAGGAGAACTTTGTGCTTTTACGCAAGAAGTCGCCAAACATGTGGGGCTTGATAAAAGTGGGTATCGTGTCATTACCAATATCGGCGATGATGGTGGGCAAGAAGTGCCTCATTTGCATTTTCATATACTTGGTGGCGGCAAGCTTGCATTTCCGACATTAGCATAAGGCTTTGAATCTTGCAAAAAATATCATAACCTCAAAATTCAATCCAAAAAGTTTTACAAATGAGTTCTTATAGTTTTTCTCAAAAAAGTAGAAAAATCCTAAAAATTGCCCTTCCTGCAGGCGGAAACTCTCTACTTGATATTCTTAATATCGCTATAGGAATGTATTTCATTTCACAAATTTCATCTGACCCACAAACAGCTAAAGAACACTTAGCAGCCTTAGGGCTAGGAATGAATTTTTGGATGTTTTTATTTGCCTTGACAACAATTGCTTATATTGGCACAAACGCACAAATTTCAAGAGCTTTTGGAGAAAAAAATATTTCTAAGGCAAACAAGATTCTTGGCACGATGACGCTGGGTGTCTTGGTGTGTTCTTTACCCATTTATCTTCTTGCTCGTTTTTTGAGTGAGAGTTTTTTTGATTGGATGGACTTGGGAGAGACGACCAAAGAACTTGGTATGCTCTATCTCAAATGGATTCTTTGTGGTATTCCTGCTTTATTTTTAAAGACGATTTTTATTTCTGCACTTTCAGCTACTGGGGACACAAAGACAGCATTTTATATTAAAATTTTTGCTACGCTATTAAATATCTTTTTGAACTATCTTTTGATTTTTGGTTACCCTACTTTAGGCATTGCTCAATACGGAATCGTGGGTGCTGGAATGAGCAATATGATAATCACCTATTTTGAGACATTGATTCTAGGGGTCATCTTGTGCAGATTCCATAAACACTTGCAGTTACGCTTTTGTTTTTCTCAAAACTTCCTCAAAAATGCACTCAAAATCGGCATACCCTCTGGGCTTGAACGAGGATTCACAATTTTGTCTTTGACACTTATTACAAAATTTATGGCAGATTATGGTTTAGAAGTCATCACAGGCTTTCAAATCGGCTCAAGAGTAGAGAGCTTTATCCTTATGCCCGGCTTTGGCTTTCAAGTCGCAGCAATGGCTTTAGTAGGGCAAATGCTTGGGGCTAAACGCATAGACTTAGCAGAATCGTTTGTTAAAACTATTTTATGGCTTTCATGCATCACAATGGGAATCTTGGGTATATTACTTTGTATATTTGGCGTAGAATTATCCCAAATCTTTAGCGAAGATTCTGCAGTTATCCGATATTCATTTTATTATTTACTTGCTGTGGGAATCTCACAAATACCTTTGATTGCTATTTTTGTCCTTGATGGAGCATTGCGAGGGTGTGGAGCGACAAAGCTTTCGCTATGGATAAACACCCTAAGCATTTGGATTCTGCGTATTTTACCAATGTGGCTTTGCACAAGATTCAATCTCAATGCAGAATTAATTTTTGCCATCATTTGTGCCGAAACTTTTATCCGCGGTGCAATCTTTAGTATAGTATTTAAAAAAGGTATATGGAAACATTATATTGCACGATTATAGATTCTATAAGTCAAAATAACTTGTGCTTTGGGCTAAATTGCGATTCTAATCAATGCTGCTGAAGCATTGCGATAAGTGCAAATCGACCTGTGTGAGATTCTCTCCGATAAGAATACAACATTGGCGAACAACACGAACAACGGGGATCAATCTCAACTTGAGCATCGGCTACCCCTAATTGTTTGTATTGCTGTTTAAGACACGCTATCAAATCAAGTCGGGAAGTATCATTAATCATAGCCCCAAATCCCTTTTTGAATGCTTCTTTTTTCACATCTTCGCCTACTTCATAACAACACGCTCGTATAGAAGGACCTATATACATTAAAATATCTTTAGCTTGCGTGTGATAAAGTGCAGACATTTGCTCCAAAGTATGGGGGATAATTTCCTCAAATACCCCTAAACGACCTGCATGCACGACTGCCAAAATATGATGAAAAGTATCATAAAGCAAGATAGGATTACAATCTGCCACCATTACCATACAAAGTCGTTGTGGAAGTGCAGTAATAATCGCATCAGCTTCGCCTAAATGAATACTATCTGCATGAGGGAGAGATTCTGCAAGCATCTGATCTAAAACAATGCTTCTATTACTATGAATCTGCGTCAAATAATATAATGAAGCAAGAGGTGAGCGAGATTGAGAGCATAAAGATATTTCTTGCAAAACACGCTTACGATTAATATCAACCAAAGTCTTATCATCATTCACATGATAAGCGAGATTAAGTGTATCAAAAGGCTTGTTGCTCACTCCTCCGAAACGATCAGTAACAGCAAAAAATACAGGTTGATTTGCAAATGTAAGACTTTCCGAGCTTTGATACACAAACACACAAATCTCCTATATAATAATTTACAAATAAATACTTTCTCATTTTATGATTGTATTTGATATAAATCAAAAAAACTTTTATGAAAAAATGGGTAAAATTCTATCGAGTGTATTCTTAAAGTTTCTCACTCGGCAACAACAAATTAAGGAGGGTTTATTGAGAAAGAGCAGACAGCAAAAGTCGTCCTCCGTTCTATCAAGCGTTTTCACGATTCTTGTGATTGTAATCATTGTGGGATTATGCTATACATTTTATAATGCTAAGGGCATATCCTACTTTAGCAATAATTCAGAAGCGTGTAATAACTGCCATATAATGAACGAGGTGTATCACGACTATCTTAGTGCTCCCCACTCTCAAAAAATTGCGGGACACCCACGCGCGACTTGTAATGATTGCCATTTGCCTAGTAGTTTTGTATCAAAATGGATTGCAAAAGCTCAAAGTGGTGTTGGACATGCCTACGCTTTTACTTTTAACTTAGATTCTCTACCGACAAATTTGAATGCTAATCAAAAAAGTAAAGAAATGGTGCAAGAAAACTGCGTGCGATGTCATATCGACTATGCACAAAATGCGGTTAATCCCACAACAATACCCGGACATAACAATGCTTTGAGTTGCGTATCATGTCATGAGGGTGTAGGACACAAACGAGGATTCTAGAAAATAAGGAGGAAATAATGCAGAAAAAATCAGGAACGCTACCTATACTCACTGTTGTAGCTATAATCGTTATCGTGGGTCTTATATGGCTCAATCGGGATATTTCATCAAAACAAGCAAACAATACAGGGGTGATCTCTAAACAGCTTGTTGAACTCACTGATGAGAATCCAACATTTGACTTTTGGGGTAAAAATTTTCCAGAATATCTTGATATGTATCTCAAAGTCGAAACAGAACAACCAAAATACACAAATTTTGGAGGGAATCTGTCCTATTCAAAGCTCATTCGTTATCCACAGCTTACAATCTTATGGGCAGGCTATCCTTTCAGTATTGACGCAAATGAAGAAAGAGGGCATTTTTGGATTCAAGTAGATCAAATGGATACTGCACGAAACAACAAAGATTTCCTCAACGCTCATGGATTTGCAAAATTTGGCGGACAACCTGCAGCATGTATGAATTGTCATAGTGGCTGGACACCTTGGCTTATCAAAAATGTCGCCAAAGATGATTTTGTAGCCTTTAACAGCACAAAATATTGGACAATGATCAAAAATGTCCCCACAAGAAATGGTATCGAAGAAGGTTCTGAAGCACATGGTGGTCCTCATGGCGGCAAAAGAATGGGTGTAACTTGTGCAGATTGTCATAATCCTGATGATATGAGTTTAAGAATCGTGCGCCCCGCATTGATCAATGCACTTGTCAATAGAGGTTATCAAAAAGACGATTCTCAAGGAATTAAAGCAGACAGAAAAGAAATGCGAACTCTAGTGTGCGCACAATGCCATGTCGAATATTACTTTAAACCTACTGGCTCAAAGGTAAAAGTCATGGGAGAAACCATTGCATCAGACCCAAGTCAAAAATGGTGGAATGGCACACAAAAAACCTATGACGAATTTGAACATTGGAGAGATGGCAATAAAGCGACTGAAATCGAGGTCGATGGTATTGATTTAGTTTTCCCTTGGAGTGCTTGGAAAAAAGATCAACCATTCAGAATCGAAATGTTTGATGAACATTACGATAATGCAAGAGCAATATTCGAACAAGATTGGACACATAAAGAAACAAAAGCATCAATGATTAAAATTCAACACCCAGAATTTGAGCTTTTCAGCGGTGGTGTGCATGCAGCTAATGGTGTGAGCTGTGCAGATTGTCATATGCCTTATATCAAAGGAGCAGGCGGCAAGAAAATCACTCAACACAATGTAACTTCACCTTTGTTTGATATTAATTCAGCTTGTAAGACTTGCCACACTCAACCCGAAGAGTATCTCAAAAAGCAAATTGCAGATATTCAAAAATCAGTTGCATTTGACTTAAGAAGTGCAGAATATGCGACAGTGAGTCTTATTTTTGACATCAAAAAAATGAGAGAAGAATTAGGCAAACTTCCTGCGTATCAAACTGATGGAAAACCTGATGATGCGAAGATTTCAAAAGCTCTTCACGAACCACTAGAACTCCACAGAAAAGGTCAAATGAGGGGAGATTTTGTCGGTGCAGAAAACTCTACAGGATTCCACAATCCTCGAGAAGCAAGCCGAATGCTTCTTCAAGCTGTTGAAATGGCAAGAATGGGTCAAACTAAACTCGTTGAAATCGCCAATCAAAATGGTATCAAAGGCTTTAAGACTTCGAATCTTGGATTTGAAGATATTCAAAAATTCAATCCGGGTGAGATCACTTATAAAGTCGATGTGAATGGGCATTCTGCAGGAGAACGCTACTACAAGCATCAAGAAATCAATGGTGCTGCTCCACAAGAATTGCTTGATTTAGACAAAAATACCAAACCTTATAATTTCAAGGTAATTGATCAAATCTCCAACGAAGCAAAACCTGCAAAATAATTTTAGTCTCTAGCCCTTAGGCTAGAGATACTTTCTCTCATTTTCTACAGAATCTTTGGCAAAATTTATTATTTTTATTCTATAATTCCTACTAATTTTCACATTCAAAAGGATCAACAAATGAAAAAAATCGTTGTTATTATATTGGTAATAGGGGCTATTTTAGCCGTAGGTTTAGGGGTTATATTGTCCTCTAAGAGCAAAGAAATCAAATCACATCTCCAAACGAGTTTGAATCAAACAATGGAGAAAATGGCAAAAGAATATCCTTTACTTAAATCATATAAACCCTTTGAATGTAGCGGTTTAATCAATGTAAGCTGTTTCAGTAAAGAAATCGTTTTGGGTGAAGATCAAACCCCAATCGAATTCATAATGCAAGATGCTGGATTTGAAATCATCAGCATGGATCGTTCTGCATTGCAAATTGATACAAAAATCAAAGCTATGCACATCAATGCTCTTCAAAATGCTAATAATGCAATCATCGAAAATACTGCGTTAGCAACACCTTTTATCCCCCGCTCTTTGTCATGTAAAATTAAACTTAATACCAATCAAGATCAGTTAGACGAAGATTCACATTGCGAATTAGAAGCTGGGAACGCGTCTTATACATTTGGTGGGAGTGAAAGCTACAAAGATCCATCATTTTCTGAATCTAACATTGCAGACATTGTAGAAAACTTCTATATCAAAGCACTTGCTGCAGATGTAGAAAACATTGAAGAACTACAAGAAAATTACAAAAACACACTTTATCGACTTTCAAACTTCAATCTCCATATCAAAGACAAAGGCTTAGGCGAAAATCTTTTCAATATCGCTAAGTTAGAGCGAGAAAAACAAGGCTTGTCTTATAAAAAAGAAGAATTTGAGCGTGATATTGCTAATGCTATCTCTGCAGCATTGTTTGGTGTAACCTTAGCTCTTGGTGAGCTACCCTATCAAGAGGAGATTCTGACATTTGCTGATAATCTAGTATTGCTTTTAAAAGGTGAGAAAAAAGATATTAGTTTGATATTCCAAGTCAAAGGCGGGCAAGAAGTGCAATTCCTTAGTATTGATGATTTCTTGCAGAACCCTGCTTTGCTCAAAGATAATTACGAATTGATCGTGTCTGCAAATCAATAATACAATGGAAGATATTAAACGCAACGATAAAAAAGGAAAAAGAGGCTTCAAACGCCTCTATAATGCCTTTTTCTACTCGCTTGACGGCATCAAATCTGCGTGGAAAGAAGAAGAGGGATTTCGTCAAGTTTTCAGTATCAGTATCATTTTGAGTATTGTGGCTTGTTTCTTAGCACAAAGTTGGCAAGAACTTATCCTTTTAATCCTACCTTGTGTGATTTCTGTCATTGCTGAATTAGTCAATTCCGCGATTGAAAATGCGATTGATTTTACAAGTCTTGAGATTCACCCACTTGCTAAAAAAGCTAAAGATATGGGCAGTGCTGTCCAATTGATTGCTTGTTTGTTTATTGCATTTGTGTGGATAGGGTATGTGATTGATCGTTTTGTGCTATCAGTCTGATTTACACAAACCATACAGAATCTATTACATAATGAGAATTTGGTGTCCCTGATGCGATTTGAACGCATGACCTCACGATTAGGAATCGTGTGCTCTATCCAGCTGAGCTACAAGGACTCTAATCTGAAATTCTACATTCATTTACGAGATAAATCAAGATTCTAAGGCGAATTCACCTAATTTATGCTAAAATATTAGCTTCATTGTTTGATTTGAGAAGGAGAATATTATGGCATTCAAAATGGCAGTTAATGGCACAGGCAGAATTGGGCTTTGCGCAATAAGAATTATAAGCAAACGCGATGATGTGGAATTAGTAGCAATCAATACGACAACAAACATTGACACCTTAGTGCATTTGCTCCGATACGATTCTGTGCATAGCTCTTGCGAAGTGCAAAAAATTGATGAACACACATTGCGCATTGGAAAAAGCCAAAAAGTAAGAATCTTGAGTGATAGAGATCCAAACAATCTTGATTTTGGCGAAGCAATATGTGTCATTGAATGCACAGGGAAATTTAATTCATCAGAAAAATCAAGTGCGCATCTTAAGGGCAATGTCAAAAAAGTCGTCATCTCTGCACCCGCAGACCAAACACCGACTTTTGTTTATGGTGTCAATCATACTGCTTATAAAGGTGAAAATGTCATATCCAATGCTTCATGCACGACAAATTGCCTTGCTCCAATTGCCAAAGTGCTTGATGATACTTTTGGTATCGAAGATGGTCTAATGAGCACAATACACAGCTATACTAATGATCAGAATCTCCTTGATGTCAAACACAAAGATTTAAGACGCGCACGCGCAGCAGCACTTAATATGATTCCAACAAGCACAGGCGCAGCAAAAGCGATTGGTCTTGTATTGCCTCACTTGAGCGGCAAACTCAATGGTATTGCGATACGCGTCCCTACGCCCGATGTCAGCTTGGTGGATTTAAGTGTGAATCTCAAAAAAGCTGTGAGCAAAGATTCTATCAATCAAGCTTTTTATGACGCACAGAATACATCAATGAAGGGGCTAATTCTTGTTGATGATGAACAACGCGTTTCAAGCGACTTTATCGGATCGAATTTTAGCGCAATTGTCGTGCCCGATAAAACCATCGTTGTGGGTGAAAAAAGTGCTAAAGTGCTTGCATGGTATGACAATGAAATGGGCTATACTCATCGCTTGATTGATATGAGTGTATATGTATGCCAACACTAAGTCTAAACAATGATTGAATTCAAACTGCATTTTGATAAAGAGCTTCTAGATTCTCTTACTTCCTTTCAAGATGCGCTTTTTGAGGGAATCTATCAAGAAAAGCTTTCTCAAAAAAGCGGCTATTATCATCTGCCTTTTGAACAAAATGCGATTGAAGAGACAGCAGACTATCTTAAATATCATCAAGACTTTTTGAGCAATATTTCTCATCTTATTATTGTTGGTATTGGTGGGAGTTCTCTAGGGCTTAAAGCAATTGATTCGCTTCTGAAACACTTGCCTGCACGCAAAGCAATGCAAGTTATATTTTTAGAACACACTGACCCCATTTACACCACTTGCGCACTTCAAAATATTGATATGCAAAAAAGTCTCTTTATCGTTATTTCTAAATCCGGCACAACAATCGAAACTTCCTCATTGCTCAAATTTATTTTGCAAAAATATGATTTGCTACGCAATGAAACAAGCAAAAAACATTTGCTTATTATCACCGATCAAGATTCTCCTTTGGAAAATTGGGCAACATCAGAGAATCTTACGCATTTTAAACTCTGCCCAAACATTGGCGGTCGTTTTTCAATTTTAAGTATTGTAGGGATACTGCCGCTAGGGATTCTCGGATTTGATACAAAAGCTCTTCTTCATGGGGCAAAAAATATGATGCAAGGATTCTTTAAACGCTCCGAAGACCATATCTTGCAAAAAGCCTTAGTATTTGCATCTCGCAAGAATCAAACACCGATAAATGTATTGTTTTCTTATTCAAGCTTGTTTCAAGATTTTAATGCTTGGTATGTGCAGCTATGGGGCGAAAGTCTTGGCAAAATCAATACAAAAGGAGAAAAAACAGGTCTAACTCCTATTGCTCTGATTGGAAGCATTGATCAACATTCTTTTTTGCAGCTTATCGTGCAAGGGATAATGGACAAAAGTGTAACTTTTCTCGGTATAAATCCTACTTATAGCCGTGAGCCACGCATTCCAAATATCTCCTTAAAATACCTTGAAGCAACGGATTTTGTAAATGGGCAAGGTTTCTCAACCCTGCTTAACAAACAACAATTAGCAACCATGCAAACGATACAATATGAGGGGATTATGACTGATGAAATCAGTATCACACATCTTTGCGAAGAAAGTGTAGGTATGCTCATTGCATACTTTGAGCTTCTAACCTCTTGTGTAGGACATCTCTTTGAAATCAATACTTACGACCAGCCTGCAGTAGAGTTTGGCAAACAAAGACTTAAAAAACTCCTTTAGTATTCAATCCCTACTTCCCTTAAACGATCCCTCAAATATCGCATTTGAATATTTTTATCAAAACACCACTTAGGTGCAAGTAATGTATCATCATGAGCCCCTGCACTAATGCGTTGAATCACAATATCAGGAGGGATTTTTTGCAAAGATTTGACAATTAAATCACTAAAGCATTCCATAGTGATAGGCTCATATTGTCCTTCTTTATACATTTTGGCAAGTCTTGTGCCATTAACAACATACAAAGGGTGGATTTTAATCCCATCAATCCCCCATTCCAAAACAGAATCTAAAGAATGAAGCATCATATCGGGCGTTTCTTTAGGAAGACCATATATAAGATGAGCGCACACTTTAATACCTAAGGCACGAGTTTTTTCAAACATTTCTTTTGCACCCTCAATCTTATGCGCACGATTAGTAAGTGCCAAAGTCTCATTATAAACAGATTGGATACCATACTCAAGCCAAATTTCCTTACCCTGCTTGACATATTCTCCTAAAAGCTCCAAAACAGAATCTTGCACACTATCAATACGCGTGCCAATACTCATTCCTACGACATTAGGCAGACTTAAAGCCCTATCATAAAGCGTTTTAAGTGTGTCAAAAGGCGCATAGGTGTTTGTATAAGATTGAAAATAAATCATATACTTGCTTACGCCAAATTTTTCTTGATGAAAATCTGCGTGCCAATGAAACTGCTCTTCAAGTTGCTGAATCTGTCTGTCTAACAAAGGATTATGCTGGAGTGAAAAATTCATCTTTGTTTGAGAAATTTTATCAATCTTCACAAGACTTGGCGAGAAACTCTCATTATCACAATAAATACACCCGCCCTTTGCAAGAAACCCATCAATATTGGGACAAGTAAAACCCTGCAATGAAATAGGAATCTTTCGCACACGCAAACCAAATCGTTTTTTAAAATATCGCCCTACACTTAATACAACGCGCATCAGCACCCTTTAGTATGCGTAAGCGTATATGTGTCAATATACTTCCCATCAAAACAAGCCTTACAAAATGTTTGCTTATCTCCTGCTATGCTTCTAAGCAAGCCTTCTATAGATAAGAATCCTAAAGAATCCGCACCAATAAAATTCCGCACCTCTTCGATACTTTTATTTGCACAAATCAGCGATTCTTTATCAGGCGTATCCACGCCATAATAACAAGGTGAAATTGTAGGAGGAGAGCTTATCAATAAATGAATCTGTTTTGCACCTGCTTGACGCAAAATTTTGATAATCTGCTTGCTTGTTGTCCCTCGCACAACAGAATCATCAATAACAATAATACTTTTACCCTTGATAAGTTCTTTAATAGGATTAAGCTTCAAGCGCACTTTGATTTCGCGCATTTTTTGAGTAGGCTCGATAAAAGTGCGTCCGACATAGTGATTCCGAATGATTCCTAGCTCAAAATCAACACCGCTTTCCTTACTATAACCAATCGCAGCAGCCACTCCAGAATCTGGGACAGGGATCACCATATCTGCTTGAATCTGATGCTCTTTTGCTAGCTCAATACCCATTTGTTTGCGTGCTTGATAAACATTGCGTCCAAAAACATTACTATCAGGGCGCGCAAAATACACATATTCAAACACACAAGAAAAAGGGGAAGATTCAAATACTTTGATACTTTGAGGTTGGGAATTTTGAAAACTATAAGCTCCATCAAAAATCAACATCTCACCGGGTTCAATATCCCTCACAAATTCTACGCCCGCAAGATCAAAAGCGCAAGTCTCACTTGCGACCATATATCCTATACTTCCATCTTCATTATGAATCTTACCCAAACTCAAAGGTCGCAAACCATAGCGATCACGGACTACAAACATCTTGCTACGCGAAAGGAAAACAAAACTATACGCCCCATCGACATAATGCAAAGCATCAATGATTCTGTCTTTAAGATGTTCTTTTTGACTACGCGCAATAAGATGTATGAGATTTTCAGTATCAAGATGGCTTTGAAAGATTGCTCCTTCTTTGATTAGCCCCTCACGGATTTCCTTAGCATTGGTAAGATTACCATTATGGGCAATGGCAATTTCACCCAAATCATATCGTGCAAATATAGGTTGTGCATCATTGATAGAATCTTCGCCTGCAGTAGAATAACGATTATGCCCAATAGCCGAGCGTCCCTGTAATTTTGCTAATCGCCGATCAGTGAAAATTTTTGTAACCAATCCATTGTTTTTGATTGTTGTGATTTTGCTTCCGTTAGAAGCAGAAATGCCACTCGCCTCTTGCCCACGATGTTGCATTGCAAAAAGAGCGTAATAACTTAAAACGCTCGCGTTATCGACATTATATACCCCTACAACAGCACACTCTTCATTCCAGCTTTCCATTTATCCTTGCCTTATGTCTTAGATAATTGTGATTGTATAGAAAGCTAACATAAAAAGTTCTTAATGTAATCCCAATGCGTCTTCAATACTATATAAACCATTTTTTTGATGCGCCAACCAACTCGCCACTTCTAACGCGCCTTTAGCAAAAGTAAGGCGAGAAGTAGCATTATGCGTAAGCTCCAAATATTCACCATCGAGATAGAATCCCACCGTGTGTCTCCCTACGACATCTCCTCCGCGCAAACTCATCACCGCAATTTCTTCTTTACTTCTCGCGCCAATATTGCCATCTCGACCACTGATACGAATATTATCGAGATTTAGTCCCCTAGCTTTTGCACAGCTTTTCGCAAGTGTAAGTGCTGTGCCCGATGGAGAATCTTTCTTATAACGATGATGAATCTCGCTGATTTCAATATCGCTTTCTTCAAGGATTGCAGCAACTGAAGCGGCAATTTTATTAAGAATCGCCACACCTCTACTCATATTGGTCGCATACAAAACAGGCATTTTAACAGAGGCTTCTTCGATCAAATGATAAATCGAAGAATCAAGCCCCGTTGTGCCAATCACAATAGGTTTGGGTTGCAAAAGAGCTTGTTCGAGTAAAGATTTAGTCGCTTGCGGTGAGGAAAAGTCAATCACCACATCACTAGACTGCAGCAATACTTCCAAGCTATCTGTAACCATTGTGCTAGAAGGTAGTGAATAATGAAGCTCATTACGCACATAAACACTTGATAAAGCAAAATGTTTATGATGATTGAGAATCTCTTCGATAAGCATTTTACCCACACGTCCTGTCGCTCCAAAAACACCAACCTTTAGCATTTTTAATCCTTATTTATGTTCGAGATATGCAATTGCTTGCAAAGCTGCAGTAGCCCCATCGCCCGCTGCACAAACAACTTGTTTAGGTGCATTGATACGCACATCACCCGCAGCAAATAAACCGGGTATATTTGTCTTCATTGATAAATCCACCTTGATACTATTATAAGCATCACATTCACAAAGCATTGAATCATCATCTTGTTTTAAAATTCCTGTATTCACATCATATCCGACAAAGATAAAAATCCCTAACACATTAAGCGTGAGAATCTCTCCGGATTGGGTTTTTTTGATCACGATAGCATTCACACCTGAAGCATCGCCTTTAATTTCTTCTACAACTGCAGGAGTAATGATCTCAATCTTATCATTTTGTTTCACATGTTCAATCGTGCTTGGTGCGGCACGAAATGTATCTCTTCGATGCACTAGATAAACCTTAGAGCAAATTCTGCTTAGATAAACAGCCTCTTCTAAAGCTGTATCACCGCCACCAAGCACAACGACTTCTTTATTTTTATAAAAGAATCCATCGCAAGTCGCACAAGTGCTCACACCTTTACCCCAATATTCATCTTCTCCTTTGACACCTGAACGCTTAGGTCTCCCACCAGCAGCAAAAATCACTGCTTTCGCTTCATCGACACTGCCATCAGCTTGATGAATATAAAAAACATCATCTTTTTTGCTGATTTTACTAACTTCTGCCATTTTGTGCGTAAGTCCAAAGCGAAAACATTGCTCTTGCCATGGTTCCATAAATTCCATACCGCTTACAATATCTTTCACGCCCGGATAATTTTCAATCTCACTGCTGCCTGTGATTTGCCCACCGGGCATACCTTTTTCAAATAAAACAACATTTTTAATGCCGCCTCTTGTCGCATATAGTCCTGCACTTAATCCAGCTGGACCTCCACCAATAATTGCCAAATCTATCATTTTGTATCCTTATCTATTCTTGCAAAAAAATACTTTGCTGTATTATAATCTTCCTAAAATAACAAACCCATTAAAGACTATTCTTGACATAAAACCTACCAAGTTTTTGTATCAAGAAAATCATTGCAGCTTTGAAACTACAACGATATTAATATTACTTAGAGAATCTCAAGATTCTATTTGCATAATCTTCATCAACCTTACGGAAATGAGAAATCGCCAAATCAATAATGTCTTTTGGCACGCCTACCATACTATTGGCGATATTTTCGCATAGTTCATCTTTTTGTTTCTCACTCATAAGATGATACAAATCACGCGGCTGTGTATAATAATCCGCATCATCAGCACGATAATCCCAATGCGCAATCATTGAGCTTTCTTGAAACTTATGCGTATCAAGTGTAGGCTCTTTGAATGCTCCATCATCGGCATATCCCGGAAGTGAGCTAGGATTGTAGTTTAATTTACTGCCTGCTTCGCCATTTTGCATCAAACCATCACGATGCGTGGTCGCAAATGGACATTTTGGAGCATTCACAGGAAGTTGAGTGTGATTGATACCCAAACGATACCTTTGTGTATCGCCATAAGCAAATAATCGCCCTTGCAACAAACGATCGGGGCTATAACCGATGCCCGGAATGATGTTAGCAGGATTAAAAGCAGCTTGCTCTACTTCGGCAAAATAATTTTCCGGATTTTTATTAAGCTCAACGATACCAACTTCAATCAATGGATAATCCTTATGACTCCACACTTTTGTAACATCAAAGGGGTGGAATCGATAAGTTTTAGCATCAGATTCAGGCATAATCTGCACGCAGAATCGCCATTTTGGAAAATCACCTTTTTGAATTGACTCATACAAATCTCTTTGATGTGAATCTGGGTCTTCTCCACTTAATCTTTGTGCTTCTTTAGCAGAAAGATTCTCAATTCCTTGCATTGTTTTAAAGTGAAATTTCACCCAAAATCGCTCATTTTTTGCATTAATAAAGCTGAAAGTATGACTACCAAATCCGTGCATATGACGAAAAGTGCGAGGTATCCCACGATCACTCATCAATGTAGTAATTTGATGCAAAGCTTCAGGAGTTAAGCTCCAAAAATCCCATTGTGCAGTAGGATTCTTAAGATTTGTGCGTGGATCGCGTTTTTGTGTGTGAATAAAATCAGGGAATTTTAAAGGATCACGGATAAAAAATACCGGTGTGTTATTGCCAACCAAATCCCAATTTCCCTCTTCAGTATAAAACTTGACTGCAAATCCGCGTGGATCGCGTTCGCTATCAGACGAACCTCGCTCACCCGCAACGGTAGAAAATCGAATAAATAAAGGGATTTTCTTTCCTACTTGAGCAAAAATCTTTGCGCAACTATAAGAGCTAATGTCATTAGTGATTGTAAGTTCTCCATAAGCTCCGCTTCCTTTAGCATGCACAACGCGTTCAGGAATACGTTCTCGGTCAAAATGCGCTAATTTTTCCAAAAACCATGTGTCTTGAAGGAGTAATGGTCCTCTTGCACCTACGCTTTGTGTATTTTGGTTATCGCCAATAGGTCTTCCTACACTAGAAGTCAATAATGAATGTTTCATATTCGATCCTTTTTTGTTAAATTTGAAAAAATATTATGAAACACAAAAGCAAACACTTTATTAATAATTTTTATCAATTAAATATTTTTATTATTGTTAGAAAACTTTTATCAAATGATAGAATCTCATAATTTTAAAAAATTTTCTAATAGTTTAAGTCCCATATCATGGCTTTTTTCAGGGTGTGCTTGAATCCCAAAAATATTCTCTTTATTGACAATAGCAGGAAAAGTATAACCATATTCACAATAAGCCAAAACATATTGTTCTTGTGTCTTTGCGTGAAAACTATGCACAAAATAAAAGAAATATGGCTCATTGGTTTGCTCAAATAAAGCACTAGCTTTACCTTGAGGTGTAAGAATACAACGATTCCAACCCATATGGGGGATTTTAAGATTCTGTGTTCGTGCTTTATCAAAACCTATGACCTTGCCTTCAATCAACCCCAAACCTTGATGAAAGCCAAACTCTTCACTGCTATCAAACAATAACTGCATTCCCAAGCAGATTCCTAATAATGCCTTGCCACTTCGGGCAAACTCATTCAAACTCTCTATCATTTGAGAATCATACAAATGCTTCATTGCATCGCCAAATGCACCAACCCCGGGCAATAAAAGCTTATCATAGAATCTAAGCTTGCAAGGATCAGATTCTATACACACATCAAGAGACTTTTTAGAATCTCGCTCAATCTTACTAAACGCATTTTGCACACTTCCTAAGTTACCTACTTGATAATCAACAATCCCTACTTTCATCACCAATCCCTTATTCTTTATGAGCTAAATCAAAAAGCCACTGCCGATGTGGCAAAACCGCATCATTTTGCTTCTCTAAAAGCGAATCACGCACACTTTCTAAATCTTTCAATGTCAATGCACTCATTACCTCTGGCGATAAAAAAGTGTGATTCTGGCTTGGAATGTGATTGAGCAGATTCTCAATCTCTGCAATGAGCTCTTCTTTGCTCGTGATTTCACCATTTTTCGTGATATAAGTTTCTTGCATCTAATGCCCCTTAGCTGTATAAGAATCAAGATGCGCTTGAATCGTTGATTTAAAAATGTCTGAATAAGGCTTATCACTAGGCAACTTTTCTAAAAAGCCTTGCAATATCGTATAATAATCAGATTCTAAAAGCTCACCTTTCAGTAACTCATATTTCAAATAAAGCCAATAAGTATTAAGCACATCACTATGACAATAATGATTAATTGTCATTAAAGCCTGTTTTTTATCCTCACTGCCAAGATAAAGACGATGCACTTGATCCCCGCTCATATCGTATTTACCGACAAGATTCAGCATTTGACACACACTATCGAGATTGAGATTCCTTACCGCGCCAAACGCACCCAAAGCATCGAGCAAATCCGTGTGAAAGCGTTCGGCATATCGCTGACGATAATTTTCCCATTTGTTTTTATTAAAAGCAGGATTGTCTTGCTCAAAATAACCATAAGCACTGATATTATAACGCATCGCGCGCAAAGTAAGCGCAATCAAATCAAAGCCTCGTCCGTTAAAACTCACAAGCTTAGGCTGTTTTTGGTTAAAAAAAGACCAAAACTCATGAAGAAGAGTAGATTCTAAATGATCCAAAAAATCCAAAGACAAAAAATCACTTTGAGAAGAAAGAGAATCTATAAACTTTTGCCCAAAATGCCCAACTTTGATAAAATGCCCATATTCATCACACACCACACTTGCAATACTCACAATACGATGAAAACAAGGAGGCAAAAATTCGCTCCCGCTTTTTTGCATCTGCGCTTCAAAGGCACTTTTGATAATTTCAAGCGCATCGCCCTCATAACCAAATTGACGCGCTAAAAGATGAAAATCAGGAATACTTTCGACATCAAATACACAAATCATTTTATTGCCTTCTTAGAAACTTTGTGGATAATACTACCAAAATTTCCACAAAGAAGGTTTAATATGTATGCGTTACTAAGCGTAAGCGATAAAGAAGGTATTGTAGAATTTGCACATAATCTCGTAGCTTTAGGCTATAAGATTCTAAGCACAGGCGGGACACTCAAGCTCTTAAAAGATTCTCATATTGAATCCATTGACATTGGCACATACACGCAAAGCGAAGAAATGTTTGATGGGCGTGTGAAAACCTTACACCCTAAGATTCACGGCGGTATTTTGTATCGGAGAGATCACCCACAAGATGCGCAAATAGCACAAGAAAAAGGTATTAATGCGATTGATATTGTATGTGTGAATCTTTATCCCTTTAAAGCCACGATTGAAAAAACTGATGATTTTGATTGTATTATTGAAAACATCGATATTGGCGGTCCAGCGATGATTCGTTCAGCAGCAAAAAATCATCACAATGTCCTTGTCGTTACAGATAAAAACGACTACCAGCCTATCATTGAGATTCTCAAAAACCACCAAAACACACTAGAATTTCGCCAAAAATTGATGATTAAAGCTTTTGAACATACCGCGCAATATGATGCGATTATCGCAAATTATATGAACAAACGCTTTAACGAGGGATTCGGACAAAAAGCATTTATTGTAGGAGATAAAGTCTTACAAACGCGATATGGTGAGAATCCTCACCAAAAAGGCGCACTATACACCTTTGGAGACTTTTGGCAAAAGCATTTTATCATCAAAAAAGGCGAACCAAGCTTTAATAATCTCACCGATATTCACTCTGCAATCAAAATCGCCTCAAGCTTTGGGCAAGATGCAAAAGCAGTATGTATTGTCAAGCACAATAACCCTTGCGGATTTGCTATTAAAGATACTCTTTTACAATCCTATCAATCCGCACTTCAATGCGATAGTGTGAGTGCCTATGGTGGAGTGGTAGCGTTAAATGGCGTTGTCGATGAGAATCTCGCGCAAGTGATTAATCAAATCTTTATCGAGGTGCTTGTCGCTGGAGACATCACGCCTAAAGCCTTAGAGGTCTTTGCGTCCAAAAAGCGTATGAAAATCTTTACACAAAATTCTCCCTATCTGCTTTCTGTGCAAGATACTTATGATTTTAAACACATTCAAGGTGGATTCACATTCCAAGAGAATGATACTATCAGTGAGCAAGAAATCAAAAATGCCACACTTGTAAGCAAAAAGAACGCTACGCAAACCCAGCTCAAAGATTTGCATATCGCATATATAATCGCAGCACTTAGCAAGTCAAATTGTGTCGCCTATGTCAAAGAAGGTGCGCTTGTAGGTATGGGTATGGGTATGACAAGTCGTGTTGATGCTTCAAGAGCAGCGATTGCTAAAGCAAAAGATATGGGGCTTGATTTACAAGGCTGTGTGCTTGCATCAGAAGCGTTTTTCCCTTTCAGAGATAGTGTGGATTTAGCACATCAAATCGGTGTGAGTGCGATTATACAGCCCGGTGGAAGTATCCGCGATGATGAAGTGATAAAGGCTTGTGATGAGTATGGCATCGCAATGTATTTCACACATACGCGCCACTTTTTACATTAATGCTTAATAATGGCAGATTCTGTCATTTATTGTAACTCACGAAACGCATCGCAACCCTCTTGGAATCCCAAATTACACGCTTGTCCGTAAAAGGCAAGCGCGCTTGTTTTGTCTCTTGATATACCTATGCCTTTAGCATAGCAATGCCCTAGATTCATACAACCCGCCGCACTGCCTCCTATACACGCTCGCTCATAAAGTCTCATCGCATTATAATAATCTTTACTGACATAAATGCCCTCTTGAGACATCACGCCTAAGTTATTACAACCATCAGGTTCAAAATTCGAACAGCTGAATTGATACAATCTCGCCGCAGTAACATAGCTTTGCTTCACACCTAAGCCATTTTGATATAAGATGCCCAAATTACTACAAGCTTTCAAAACGCCACCATTACAAGCCATTTGATAAAAATATGCCGCTTTTGCATACCATTGCACACCATCTTCGCCCCTCATATACTCATGAGCGGCTAAATAGCAATCATCAAACAAGCCATTGTAGCAGTTTTGTAAATAAGGCGCGATCTTTGCCCTTAGATTCGGGCTTTCATAGTCATTCATATTTTCATCTGCCAAATACGCACCAAACATCAAATTCACACTCAAGCAAAGCCCTAATAAAATACTTCTCATTTCTTTCCTTTTGCTTTGAGATTTTTATACGCATCACAGCCCTCTTGGAATCCCAAATCACAAGAAAGCCCATAATATTCTAAAGCCTGTTGTTTATTTTTCTTAAGCCCCTTACCTTGCATCAAAAGCTCGGCGAGATTAAAACACGCTCGATTATCTTGTGCCAAACACGCATCAGAATAATAAAGCCCGGCTTGTTTATAGTCGCGTTTGACGCTTAAACCCTCTTCAAACATCACACCTAAGTTATTACAACCCCGCGGATAGCCTGACTTACAAGACTTATCATAAAGCACTAAAGCAAATTCCAAATCCTGCCTCACACCTAAACCATATTGGTGCAATACACCTAAAGAACTGCACGAAGGCTCGAATCCACCATTACATGCTTTAGCATAAAAACTCGCACTCATCGAATAGTTTTGTGGCACACCACTCCCTTGAAAATACAATGTCCCTAGCGCATGACAACCACTCATATCACCGCTATAACAAGTCGCTTCGTATTTTCGCACAGCCTTTAGCATATCGCCATCACGCCACGCCTCATACGCCTCATGTGTCGAAGCCCATAATCCCATACAAAGCAACCCCAAACAACAGATTCTTATCATTGCTTTTGACCTTTATTTATTATGTATTACAAAATCACTATGCGAAAAGTGTTCCTTATTTTATAAAAATTTGATTAAAATTAGAGAAAAAAATTATTTTTCTAAAGATTCTCAAAAAATGGCACGATTTTTGTTAAAGTGATTTTAATGATGATTTTAGAAATATAAGGATTCTTTACAGCCTATGACAAAACGAAAAATAGAAAAAATCACTCTTCTTTTGGGGTGTGCGTTAGGGCTAAGCTATGGACTAGAATTTGGCTCTATGGGTAATACTTCCGCAAGTATAGGTGGCGCAGGTGTAGCAGTCAAAGATTCTGCATGGGGATTGTATTATAACCCCGCACTTTTGGGGGCAGATAGACGCGCGAAATTTGGCTATAGCTTTGGGCTAACGATGAAAGAGCAGAATCTCTTGCAAATGCTCGAGCTTGATACAGAAAGCATCACAAATATGCAGCAAAGCTTAAATGACCAGCTCACAGGTGTAGGCGGAGCATCAGTAACAATTGGTGGGAAGCAAGTTGATGGTGCGATTGGCGGTATGCTGAATGCTCTTTTCCCCACTACCCAAACGCCCGGACAAATTAATGCTACCGATATGTCAAGCCTACTTCAAAGTCTCGGTAGCACAAACACTTGTAATAGTTTTACAAATTGCGCAACTGAAATCGCCAGCAATCCCGACCTTGCCGCTAAGTTTAAAGACAAGCTCCAAAGCGCAGCGACTGAAGGGGGAAGCCCACTGATAGGGAGCATTATCGGCAGCATTGATGCAAATAAATTAGGTAGCATTATTGATGACTTTTCACAGGGCAAAACAAGTGCTGATGAGATTTTGACAACCGCAGGGAAAATCACGATTGCAAAAGGCACAGATTCTGTGATTGATAAATTTTTAAATGATTTTAAGCTTGTCGATGGCGCGCTTAAAGGCAATGATATGAATCTCTCCTCGCAAAATGGATTTGTCTTTCAAATCGCAGGTGCAAGGAAAACGCGCACGATTAATGATGACAAACTCGGGCAAATCACGATTAAAGAATCTGTAGGCGGGAGAGGCGCGGTAGGCTTTGGGCTTTTTGCATCAGTTTATGCCAATGCAAGTGCGATCATTGATCCTACACACAATCAGCTCATTTTTGATGTGGGAGGAGGAAACTACTACCAAGCAAGCATCAGCGGGAATAATATCAGTTTAGAATCAAGCAACCAAAATGATTATAACAATAGCTCGATTCTAAGCCCTAATGCAAAACACACACTCCAAGCCCGCACGCTAAGCCTTGTTGAAATCCCTATCGGCTATGGGCATACCTTTTTTACCAAAGCGGGAGATGTGAATTTTGGCTTTGCGGTGAAATTTATCCAAATGCTCTCTTATGGTTATATGCAAGATAATATCAACTTTGATAATCCTAAAATCGATATGCCTAGCCCTACTTTCCCTGATGATTTTGACATCTCTCAAACTGCTGGGTTAGATATGGGGTTACTCTACACGCCGACTTTTTTGAAAAACCTCCACATCGGCTTAGTCGCAAAGAATCTCAACGCCCCGATGATCAAGCTCTCTAAAAGCGGCTCGGGTGATTTCACGCTTAAGCCCCAATTTCGCGTGGGGGCAAGCTATACGATAAAAGATTTCTTAACTCTCGCATTTGATGCAGACCTTGTGCCTAATGACACGCTCTCATTTTATAGCCCGAAAAGTCAAACAATAGGGGGGGGGGCAATGGCTAATTTTAAATGGATTGACTTGCGCGTGGGTGTGATGCAAGATATAAAATCCCAAGCGGGAGAGGGACTAATCCTCACCGGTGGATTTAATCTCTTTGGATTCTTAGACTTAGCCGTGCAATATGGGCTAGGCAAAACTTACACGATACAAGACACCATCAATCTGCCTAATTATTTAAGCGTCAAACTGGGTGGTTCGTTTAGCTTTTGACATCAAACTACTTTAAGATTCTTAAATGGCAAAAGCTAGAATCTTATTCTAAATATATAATAGTGATTAAGATTCTATAAATCCTCCTGATTTGAAAACGTGATAAAAGATTCTAATAATTCAAAAACTTTTTGCGACTTTATCACTTCTTTTGCTAAGAAATATCCCTCTTTGATGCTTGATGCCTTTTGGCTTAGATACAATCCCGCTCCGACATTGAGCGCGACAAGGTCAGCTTTGGGTGAGGGTTTATTACTAAAAATATCAAGCGTGATTGCCTTATTTTCTTGAGCATTTCCTCCAACAAGCTCGGAATGTGGGACAAAATCTAAGCCTATCTCAATGGGATTAAACACATAGCTTTTGATTGAGCCATTATCAAGCTCTGTAATCTTTGTCGGCGCACAAAGCGAAATCTCATCATAATGATCAAATCCACTCACCACCATTGCTTTTTTAATCCCTAAAATATCTAAAGCCCGTGCCATAATTTCAGTATAAGACTTATCAAACACACCGATAAACTGATGCGTAACGCTTGCAGGATTGGCAAGAGGACCGATGAGATTAAAGGCAGTTTTAAATCCAAGAGACGCACGAGCTGGTGCGGCAAAACGCATCGCAGCGTGGAATTTTTGCGCAAATAAAAAGGTAATGCCTATGCGGCGATACACTTCTGCACAAGTTTGCACGCTCATATCGACATTCACCCCTAAAGCCCTAAGCAAGTCTGCCGAACCTGATTGAGAGGTGATTGCTTTATTGCCATGCTTGATGATTTTCACTCCTGCAGCCGCCAAAAGCAAAGCACTCGTAGTAGAAACATTAAAAGTCTTACTAGGGCTTCCGCCTGTGCCAACCATATCTAAACGCTTTTCATCACTTTGAGGTAATGGAAATGAAATGGCTTTTTTCTTTAACACACTCGCAAATCCTGCCAACTCCTCTTCATTTACGCCCTTAATCTCAAGACTTGTGAGAATCGAGCCGATTTGTGCATCACTTAGATTCCCCTCTGTGATTTCGTCCATCACATCATAGGCTTGTTTGAAATTAAGATTCTGACCTTGCAAGGTCTGCTTGAGATAGTCTTTAATCGGGATATTTTCACGCACATAATGCAAAAAATTGAGGAGCATTTTTTCACCCTCTTTTGTGCCGATAGATTCTGGGTGGAATTGCAGACCAACCAAATGATGCGACTTATGCTCAATCGCCATCACCTCGCCATCACCACTCCGCGCACTCACAATAAAACAATCGGGAATCTGCGTGATTGACCCTGCCAAAGAATGATAACGCACAATGGGTGTATTGGGTGTAATATGCCTAAAAATACCTTTTTGATTGTGATGTAAGGGCTCGACTTTGCCATGCACAATATTCTTAGCATTGATAATCTCCACACCAAAAGCCGCCATAATAGCTTGATGTCCAAGACAAATACCCAATATCGGATAAACACCTTGTAATTCTTTCACAATTTGAATGGAGATTCCCGCTTCTTGTGGGGTTTTAGGACCCGGACCAATGATAATATAACGCGGCTGTAAAAGCCTAATATCTTCAATCGTGATTTTATCACTTCGCACGACTTTGATAGGAAAACCAAATCGATAAAACGCTTGATAAATGTTATAGGTAAATGAATCATAATTATCAATTAATAGTATCATTGCTTACTCCTTTATACCGAGCATATCAAGCATAGAGCGGACTTTATTTTGCGTTTCGATAAATTCAGTATGAGGGATTGAATCATAGACAATACCTCCTCCTGATTGCAAGTAATACACGCCGTTTTGATACACGCTTGTGCGAATAGTAATGGCAAAATCCATATCCTCATCACGATTAAAATACCCAATAGCTCCACCATAAATACCTCTTTTATGGCTTTCAAGAGATTCTATCGTTTTAATTGCCTGAATCTTTGGTGCTCCGCTAAGCGTCCCCGCAGGGAAAACCGCCTTTAGCACATCGCGTTTTTTGAAACGCTTTGTGTCAAGCTCACCTTGCACTTCTGAAACAATGTGCATCACACGCGAATATCGCTCTATTTGATTCTGTGCTACCACGCGCACACCTCCGCCCACACTCACTTTGCCCGCATCATTACGCGCAAGATCGACAAGCATTAAATGTTCGGCATTTTCTTTGGGGTCAGCTAAAAGCTTCTGCTCTAATTCCAAATCTTGAGCGACATTCGCCCCTCGTGGAGAAGTGCCTGCGATAGGTCGGATTGTGAAGATACTTTTATCATTGACACTCTTTAGTCGCACCATAATTTCAGGACTTGCACCCAAAATAATAAAATCATCAAAATCATAATAAAACATATAAGGGCTAGGATTCTGATGTCGGAGATTCCGATAAGCTTGCAAGGGTGTAAGATTTGAAGCCACTTGCATACTTTGACTTGGCACACATTGCAATAGATTACCCTTATAAATCTCATCTTGAATAGTCAAAACCATTTTTTCATAAGTTTCTTGTTTGGCAGCCGAAGTAATATGAGATTCTGTATTTGTAGGCATCTGTGTTTTGGAGATATGAATCAAATCAAGTGCAAGGGAGATTTTCTCAACCTTTTCTTGGACATTTACCTCTTCTTTTTCATACTCATAGCTCACACTTACAATATGTAGCCTATCAAAAAGATGATCAAAAATCAAAAAATCTCTACCAAAAATAAACGCACATTCTGGAGCATCATAAAGTGCGGGATTCTTAAAAGTAATATCTTCAATTTCAGAAAAAAACTCATATCCTAAATACCCCGCTCCACCGAGTGGCAAGGGCAATCCTTGAGGGAGATTCTCTACTTTTGGGGCAAATTCTCTAAAATAGGCAAGACAGGAAAGAAAGTCAAGCTGCTCATTCTTTTGAGCTTCTCCCAAACCTGCCAAAACCTCTTGCAAGGCTTTTTTCTCCCCTGCGCACACAAGATAATAACCGCTATTTTCTTTGTAGATTCTAAAAGCCTCATTGAGTATAAGAATCGAATAGCGATCCTTGCCGGTTTCATTGTAGGCTGATTCTAAAAGCACCTTTGCACCGAGCTGGTCAAGCACATTCAAGGGTGTGAGATTATCACACAAAATTTCTTTATGAGCAATTTGCGCCCTTATCGTATTGGTAAAATCAAACATCATTCTTTAATCCTTAAATGCTTTAATTTTTATCTTAATTCGACAACATCGACATCTTTAGGGATTGTAAATTCAAACTCTTTATCCGAAAGCTTGACATTGAGTTTGACATTGCGCAGATTCAATGCTGTCTTTGTCCCTGTAGAATCTGTAAATTCAATAAGCTTTGGCTTTTTGGTATCGTCTAAATGAATGACATAAGTAACGCCATCGACTTTAGCATGATAAGTGCCATCTTTTTGTTCTTTAGCAGATCGGATAACAGAGATAAAATCAGATTCTGACTTGAGATAGGAATGGCTGACTTGCGCAAGTAAGGGTTCATAAATAAAAACTTCTTTGTTACTCATATAAATCGTTTTGTCCAAAGGTGTTTTATAAATCCATTTAACCTTGCTGGGTGCTTTGCCGATGATTTTACCCTCATAACGCGCAGGGATACCCTCTTCACTAATGATATTTTGCACAAAATCTGCTTGAATGCTTTGTATATCCTCACCCCAACCCAAAGAAATACTGCATAAACTGCTAAGTAATAAGCTGATGATAATAATTGAACGCATAGTTTCCCTTAAAATTGATGTTTTCTTTTGCCTCTGTGTAAATTCAAATGTTGATTTTACCGAAAGTATGTTAAAATTACTGCCAATTTTTCAATTTATTTTAAAGCCACACACAAAGGTTATCCATGATTAAAACGATTATATCTAAAGTGCTTGGTTCGCGCAATGCAAAGCTTATCAAGCAATACACCCGCAGAGTAGAAGCCATCAATGCACTTGAAAATACTTACGCATCAATGAGTGATACACAACTTCAAGAGCAATTTTCAATGCTTAAACTTGCTATCCAACAAGAAAACAAAGATTTAGATAGTGTTCTTGAACAAAGCTTTGCTATCACAAGAGAAGCAAGCAAAAGAGTATTAGGAATGCGACATTTTGATGTGCAGCTTATCGGCGGTATGGTGCTCAATGACGGGCGTATCGCAGAAATGAAAACAGGTGAAGGCAAAACGCTGGTAGCAACACTTGCAGTATGTCTTAATGCACTTTGTGGCAAAGGTGTGCATGTCGTAACCGTCAATGACTATCTTGCCCAACGCGATGCGGGGGATTTAGAGCCTTTGTATAATTTTCTCGGTTTTGAAGTCGGCGTAATTACTGGCAATATTCGTGATGATGAGCAACGTCTAGAATCTTATTCTAAAGATATTGTATATGGCACAAATAATGAATTTGGCTTTGACTATCTGCGTGATAATATGAAATATGATTTGGCGCAAAAAGTGCAGCGAGAACACTACTTTGCAATCATCGATGAAGTGGATTCAATCCTCATTGATGAAGCAAGAACGCCACTTATCATTTCAGGACCAGTCAATCGCACTTTGGAAAATTATCAGCTTGCCAACACCGTAGCACAAAAACTGCAAGAGGCAGAAGATTTTAGTATTGATGAAAAAAATCGCGTGATTCTGCTCACAGAAGAAGGTATCAAAAAAGCAGAAGCTCTTTTTAAAGTCGATAACTTATACAGCATTGAAAACGCCGCCCTCTCTCATCATCTTGACCAAGCCCTTAAGGCAAACTATCTTTTTATCAAGGATAAAGATTATGTCGTGCAAAATAACGAAGTCGTTATCGTTGATGAATTTACAGGTCGCCTAAGCGAAGGCAGACGCTTTAGCGAAGGTTTGCATCAAGCTATTGAGGCTAAAGAAATGGTTGATATTAAAGAAGAAAGCCAAACTTTAGCAGACATTACCTTTCAAAATTACTTCCGACTTTATGGCAAACTTGCAGGTATGACAGGGACAGCGCAGACTGAAGCAAGTGAATTTTTGCAAATCTATAATCTTGAAGTGGTGAGTATCCCTACCAATATTCCTGTGCAACGCAAAGATTTAGATGATTTGATTTATAAAAGCGAAAAAGAAAAATTCGATGCAGTCATTGCCAAAATCAAAACACTCTATCAAAAAGGTCAGCCTGTGCTTGTGGGAACAGCAAGTATTGAAAAAAGTGAAGTTTTACATGCTTTGCTTAAAAAAGAGAGAATCCCGCACACGGTGCTTAACGCAAAGCAACACAGCAAGGAAGCAGAAATCATTAAAGATGCCGGTGTCAAAGGGGCAGTTACGATTGCTACAAATATGGCAGGAAGAGGCGTTGATATTAAGATTAATGACGAGATTCGCGCACTGGGAGGATTATATATCATCGGCACAGAGCGACATGAAAGTCGGCGCATTGATAATCAATTGCGAGGAAGAAGCGGAAGACAGGGCGATCCGGGCGTCAGTCAATTTTATTTAAGCCTTGAAGATTCGCTTTTACGGATTTTTGGTAGTGATAAAATCAAGGGCATTATGGAAAAATTAGGCTTAAAAGAAGGCGAACATATAGAATCTAGCCTTGTTACGCGCTCCGTAGAAAACGCACAAAAGAAAATTGAGAATCTCCATTTTGAATCGCGCAAACATTTGCTTGAATATGATGATGTC
This sequence comes from Helicobacter sp. MIT 05-5293, assembly GCF_000765665.2. Taxonomy (NCBI): domain Bacteria; kingdom Pseudomonadati; phylum Campylobacterota; class Epsilonproteobacteria; order Campylobacterales; family Helicobacteraceae; genus Helicobacter; species Helicobacter sp. MIT 05-5293. The sequence continues at coordinate 427,806 of NZ_JROZ02000001.1, read as the reverse complement.
GCCAATGAACAAAGAAAGGCAGTTTATAAATTGCGTAATGAGCTTTTAGACCCGGAATGCTCCTTACAAGAACGCATTAAGAACAACCGAGAACTTACCGCACAATCTATGCTTTATAAAGCTCAAATTTTGCCCGGTGATGAAAAAGGAAATTTCAACCTTGATGCTCTTAAGGCACAAATCAGTGAAGAATTGGGCATAGAACTTAGAAATTATGAGAATCTCGAATATGATGAATTGTATGAGCAAATCATTCTTCAGATGCAAGAAGAATACGAACAAAAAATGTCCCGACTAGGAGAATCTCAACGCAACGAGATTGAGCGCATCATTTATTTACAAGTGCTTGATAACTCTTGGCGAGAACATTTATACACTATGGATCATCTTAAAACCGGCATAGGTTTGCGTGGGTATAACCAAAAAGATCCGCTGATTGAATACAAAAAAGAAAGCTACAATTTGTTTTTAGAATTTGTCGAGAATCTTAAAATAGAAACCACCAAAACACTTCAAATTATCCAACTACGCGAAAAAAGTGAAGAAGAAATGGCGCAAAAAGTGTTAGAAGAAATGGAAGAAGAATCTCAAGAGATTCAGTTTAATAAAGACAGCGATACGCCAAACGCTTCGAATAGCAAAAAACCAAAAATTTCGCGCAATGATCCTTGTCCTTGTGGAAGTGGCAAAAAATACAAACTTTGCCATGGTAAAAGTGGTCCTAAAAAGGGTCTTTTAGCCTAATGAAAACGCTCATTCTCTATCTTTTGCCGCGATACTTACGCTTTGATAAAACCCAACCTTTTATCTCAATCACTGCCTTACTAGCATTTTTGGGAGTAGGAGTGGGGGTTATGGTGCTGTGTGTAGCAATGGCAATTATGAATGGTATGGCAAAAGAATTTGAGCGCAAACTTTTTGTGATGAATTATCCCCTAAGCATTTATGCGACAACTTATGAAGGCGTAACCGATGAGATTCTCCAAAGTCTCAAAACGCAATACCCACAATTTCTGTTTAGCCCTTATTTGCGCTATCAAGCAGTAGGGAAAATTGGCAATATGATGAATGCCTCAATGGTGTTTGGCGTAGATATGGAAGCAGAATCTCGTATCAATGCTGTTGTAAGAGAAGCCTTTGAATCAGCAGATAGTAGTGATTTTAATGACGCACACCCACAAGATTCTCGCTCACCTCAAGAAAAAATCCAAGATTTTATGAGCAAAGAATTTTCTATTCTTGTGGGCAAAGGCTTCAAAGAAAATTTTTTATTAGAATCTGGCGATAAACTTGATTTATTTTTCACACAGCTTGAGCCTTCTGGCTTTGGCTATACACCTATTAGCAAACGCTTTAGTATTGCAGGGTTTTTTAGCTCTGGGTTAAGGGCTTATGATGAAGCCTATATTTACACAAATCTTAGTGCGTTGCAAAAAATACGCCGTTTGCAAGTAGGGATTTATGATGGTATCCATGTTTATACACCTAATCCAATGCAAGATATTCACACATTAAACGCTTTTTTAGAGAAAAATTTTCCTTTACAGACAGGAGTTGAAGGCTGGTGGCAGCAAAATGGTAACTTTTTCTCGGCAATCGAACTCGAAAAACGCGCACTTTTTATCGTGCTAATGCTTATTATCGTTATGGCAAGCCTCAATATTATCAGCTCGCTCTTAATGGTTGTAATGAATCGTCGCAAAGAAATTGCACTTTTACTTTCACTTGGAGCAAGTAAGGCAGAGATTAAAAAAGTATTTTTTTGGGTGGGCAATACAATTGGTTTAAGTGGTATTATTTTTGGTGTCATTCTCACAGGCATTGCTATATATATTTTGCAAACATTTCCTATTATCACATTGCCTGCTGATGTGTATGGCAGCTCCAAACTCCCTCTTGAGCTTTCTTTAGTAGATTTTATTCTCACAATCATTGGAGCAATTGTTATTGTGTGTCTTTCGTCTTATTATCCAGCCAAAAAAGCTTCTTCGATAGATACCTTGCAAGTTTTACGCAATGAATAGCCTCGCATCTCCTATATTTAAGTAATCTTTAAACAATAAAGCTATAACATACAAATAGCCCCAAATAAGGGCGAAAAAAATTGGAGGAATTATTTGAAAACACTTTATGTAGGAAACCTAGTTTATGCAGTAACGCGTGATGAGCTAAAAGAACTTTTTAGTCAATTTGGAGAAGTTATTTCTGTCAAACTTATCAATGATCGAGAAAGTGGGAAACCCAAAGGGTTTGGTTTTGTAGATATGGAAGATGAAGCCGCTCTTAAAGCAATCGAAGCACTCAATGAAAAGGATTTTCGAGGACGCAATTTGCGCGTCAATGAAGCTCGTCCTAAAGAATAATACAAACTCTTATTCAAGAAAGCTATTCACATTCTTAAATATAAGATTCTATTAGTATTTTGGCATTGAAGACATCAGCAAATGCGTGGCAATAATTCGCCTTGCGGATATTCCAGATAGCGTTCGCTTCCCCAAGCGCTACGCATAATCACACGCGCTTGTGCGAGTGTCGTTTGTCTGCTGACTTCACCGATGATTTGTGCTTGTTGCCCCAAAGGGTGAGATTGCAGTAAAGATAGAATCTGATTTGCTTGATTTTTAGGGACACAAAGCACACACACACCTTCATTAGCAAGATTCAATGCTTCTAATCCTAATATTTCGCACACACCTCGCACTTGTGGCAAAATAGGTATCGCATCTTCTTGTAAAACAATCTCCACATGACAAGCCCTAGCCCATTCATTAAGCACTGCAGCAAGTCCTCCACGAGTCGCATCTCGCATTGCATGTATTTCTAGCGAAGATTCTAAAACACTCTCTAGCATCGGATAAAGTTGCGCACAATCACTTTGCAAATCACTTTGCAAAGCTATTTCATTTCTCGCACAAAAAATCACCGCTCCATGCGTCCCCACCGGCGCACTGACGATAATCACATCACCCTCTTGCAGATTCTTTACACTCACATTCCGATGCGTTTGAATCTCTCCAATCGCTGTCGTATTGATATAGATTCTATCTGCAAATCCTTTAGGCACGACTTTTGTATCACCTGTGAGAATCTTCTGCCCGCCCAACAAAAGCTGACTTTGTATAGAATGCAAAATTTTTGATAAATCTTCTACGAGCATTCCTTCTTCAAGAATCAACGCCAGACTAAGATACTTCGGCTTTGCTCCACGCATTGCAACATCATTACTTGAGCCACACACACAAAGCTTACCAATATCCCCACCCGGAAAAAAAATGGGATTAACGACATAAGAATCCGTGCTCATTGCAAGTGAATATGGGCTGACAAATACTCCCGCATCTTCATTGCTCTCCATTACAGAATCTCCGAGAATCTTATAAAATAAATGTTCTATCAGCTCGCTTGATTCTACTCCTCCACTACCATGAGATAAAGTAATATATTCTTGTTTAATCATTTTAATCTCCTTGCAATATCGCTAATATCAATCTTTGTAGATTGCTCTATGATAGCACGAATGAGTTGTCCATGCTGATGTGTCCAAAACGCATAATCACATACAATAAACAATCGCTTTTTAATGCGAGAAATTGCCACATTTAACGCATATAAAGCGTGAAGTTGTCGAGAATTGGTAAGATGATAATGCAAACCCACAGGTGAAAAAATAACATTATCAAACTCTTGCCCTTGTGAGCTGTGAATTGTAAAGATTCTCTCACGATTAATCCTATGGGTAAAAAGCCTTTGACGCTGCTTGACAAAAGGCGTAATCACCGCATAATCTTCATTTTCCAAATAAGCACACAGATTCGCACAAAGCCTTGCTTCATTCTCGCTAATGTGTGTATCACTTTCACTCTTTACCCCACTATCAAGCACAAAAAGCTCTGTTTGCTTGTCATTCCCCTTTAAACCGATATGATAAATATATTGATCCAAAATACTTGCAAGATTATTACCATAACGATGCGTTTTGCTTAGCTTAATCATTTGTGTGTGTTCAAACTTTGGCTCACTTGACAAACGCGTCTGATAAAAATGAGAATCTTGATAGTCTTGTAAAAATAATTCAAGGTATAAAGAAGAAAGATTCCATAAATTGGCATAAAGATTTTCGGGTTTATTCAGCTCATTGTGAGGCATCTCACAAACAGGCGTGAGTTGCTTATGATCACCAAAGAATCCCAAAGGTGTATTATCCACACACAAAGCGCAAGTTTTGATAAGAGGAGCAAACGCACACTCATCTAAAAAAATATGCGAGAATCTTAGCTCCAAACTCTCATAACGCTTGATAAAACCATCAAGCGTTACACCGACAACAAGGGAGGATTTAAGGCGCGTTTTGAGATCATTTTGAAAATTAAAAAGTGTCATTGCACCTTTTTGCATTAAAATGCTTGGGTCGCACACTTCAGAAAAGGCATTCATAAATTTTAAAGTAGGAGTGCCGAGTCTCAAAATCATACTGCGCTCAAAACCGAGCGTATCAAACTGCTTAATTAAAGTCGAAAGGACTTGCTCTAAAGCATTGTTTGTCGTTGCTACAACGCATACTTTTTTGCCTTGTTTGATATAATACAACAATGCCTCAAAAAGCACTGCTTGCGTTTTTCCTGTGCCTGGAGGTCCCCACACATAGCTTAAAGGTGATTGTAGCACTATTTTTAATGCTTCGTTTTGTTCTTCACTCAAACGTTCTATATATTCTAATTCATTAAAATCAATATGGGTAGGCAATGCTACCCTATCACCGAATCTTTCAAAAAATGTCTGGACATTTGAAACCAAAAATTTTAAATCACTAAAAAGTGCTAAAGGCAAAGATTCTTTATGAGCTTTTTGAATCAAAGGTGCAAAATCAGATGCAAAAGACAAATAAAGCTTTTTGGAAGTTTCATCATAAAATGCAGATTCTATGTTTTCATTTTCTCCTATGGGATAAAGTTTCTCTCCTACTCGCAAAAACAAGGCAGAAGAGATTTTCAAATCCATATCAAAGACTCTGCCTTTAAGCTCAAGGATTAATTCTTCCCCCTTAATCTCATAGGCATTAATGCCCATCTCATCAAGCCCCAAATCATTTGCTACTAAGTATTGGTAATAGCTATCCGCACCTTGCACCAATGCTTCTTGCAAACTTATGTCGGAGGATTCCATTATCTGCTCCCGTATTTATAATACGCCGCACAAGCCCCTTCACTACTCACCATACAGCTGCCTAAAGGATTACTAGGAGTGCAAGCCTTGCCAAAGACCTTACAATCATAAGGCTTTGCAACACCCCTTAGAATATCGCCACAACGACAAGCTTTATTATCTGCAATCTTTTCTTTGCTTAAAACAGAATCAAAAGCAACCTCTGCATCTAAAAATTGATAAGATTCTCGAAGTTTTAATGCCGAATACGCAATCTCTCCCAATCCACGCCATTCAAAACTTTTCCTTGGCTCAAAATATTTATCAATCAAAGATTGTGCTTTGAGATTCCCTTCATAATTGACGACACGGCTATATTGCACTTCAAGCTTTGGCTCTCCACAAACAGCTTGTTTAGTTAAAAGATAAAGGCTTTCCATCATATCCACCGGCTCAAAACCGCTCACAACAATCGGGATTCTGTAAGTTTTCAGAATCTCTTCATAAATTTTCGCCCCAGTAATCACACTTACATGCGATGGCGCAATCAACGCATTCACAAGTGTATCATCAGAATCCAAAATAGCCCTCAAAGGCGGCGGTATCAACAAATGATTGACATGAAACAAAACATTCTTCACCTCATCTTCAAGCACCCTTTGAATCAAAGCCGCACTCATCGGTGTAGTCGTCTCAAAACCAATAGCAAAATACACAATGCGTTTTGTGGGGTTGTCTTTTGCGATTTTAAGCACTTCAAGAGGAGAATAGACAAAGCGCACATCTGCGCCTAATGCTCTTGCATTTTGCAAGCTCCCTTTTGAACCCGGAACTTTAATCATATCACCAAGTGTGAGTAAAATCACATCTTTTTGCATTGCAATTTCATAGGCTTGATTAATACGATTTTTAGGCATCACACATACGGGACAGCCCGGTCCGTGAATAAAAACAATATTTTCAGGCATCAAATGCTGCAACCCATAACGCATAATCGTATGTGTATGTCCTCCGCACACTTCCATCACATACAGAGGATTTTTAAGATTGGTAGCGAGTGATTCAATGCGATTTTTCAATGCCAAAATCACATCTTTATCACGAAAACTATCAATAAGATCAAATGATTTGACTGCAGAATCTAACATTTTTCCCCTCTTCTTTTCTTTAGACAATCCAACATATTTTTAGGCAAATAAAGCCTTGATAAAAAACACCGCACAAAAACCCATTTGCGTATTTGAAAACACAAACGCGAAAACTCACGAATGATTTTGAGCCATAGAGGTGGTTTTTTCCATCGTCCTTCTATGGTCGTGGGAATCTCCTCAATATTTTCTTGAATAATAGGCTTGATGCAGACATTTGGCACATAATGGATATAAAACATATCCATATAATCATCGACAGGGCAAAACCACGACTTAGCATGCAAGATAAAAGCACTTGCACCCTTAGGTGTCAAATAATAACCTTGTGTGCCCATAAGAGAATCAAAACTGATTAAAAAATCATTTTCAAGGGGCAAAAAAGTCGCTTTTTGAGACAAATACATCAATCGCACATACTCATAAGGACTTTGTGCGATATGCCTAAGTTTTGTCCAAAATTCTGCCTTTAAACTCACATCGTCTTCAAGCACAACGATAGGCTCTGCACCTTTTACACACTCAAGCCATAAGGCATAATGACTAGCAAAACACGCTCTTTCACCATCACTCGTCTTCTTGCCACGAAAAAGATAACTCAAGTAATTTGAATAATTTTTAAAGGCTAAATGCTCACCATTTTTTGCATCAATCGCATCAAAAAAGATGACTTCAAAATCCTGTGGCACATCTTGCATTTGCTTTTTGATTGCTTCTCTACGCTCTTTGGCGCGCAAGAGATTGATGATAAAAACCTTCACGCATTTGCCTCGCGTAATTCCTGCTCTTCTTCTTGCATTGCTTGAAGAATCTCATCATAAAGCTTGAGACTTTCTTGCGCACTTTGCTCATCAATTTTACTCATCACATATCCAATATGGAGCAATACCCACTCGCCTACGCTTACTTCTTCATCAAGCAAATCTAAACTTGCCTCGCGTCTCACACCCATTGTATCAACGATTGCTAGATTCTTATCTTCTTTAATCTCTACTACTTTAGAAGGGATCGCTAGACACATACTTTCTCCTTAAAATTGATGTTTGGATTGATAATTTTCCGCGCATTTTTGTGTGATAAAATCTCGTAATTGCGCTACGCTTTGCTCATCTTTAGAGCTTAAAAGAAATAAGGGGACTTGGCTTTTTAGCTTATCCAAATCCTCTCTAATACTAGAGAGTTTAAAGTCAAAATATTCCATCATATCTGCCTTGCTCACCACCACAGCATCAGCACATAAAAACATACTCGGATATTTGAGAATCTTATCATCACCTTCAGGCGTAGAAAGCAGAACAATATTCAGATGTGCACCCAAATCATAGCTTGCTGGGCACACAAGATTCCCAACATTTTCGATAAAAAGATAATCTATTTGTCCAAAATCACATTGTTTTTGCAAAGATTCCAAACCTTGCTCAATCATAAAAGCATCAAGATGACATGCTTCGCCTGTGGTGATTTGATACGCACTGATACCTTTAGCTTGCAGTCTTTGCGCATCACGATTTGTCTGCAAATCCCCCTCTAACACACAGAATCTAAAAGATTTAGCTGACAATGCTAAAGATTCTAAAAGTGTCGTTTTGCCACTGCCCGGAGAACTCATAAGATTGACCACATAAAGACCTGCTTTGGCATAAAACTCACGCAACTCTTGAGCTTTCATATCGTTTTTAGAGAGAATCTTTTGGACAATTTGAACAGACTTTTTGCTCAAATTCGGATTATCATTCAACCGCTGCTCACGCGTCTGCGTGGAAAATCCTTGATCTTGCATCATCGCTCCTTTAGTATTTCTCGGGTATAAATCGCTTGCCCAAAACTGATATTTGCATCATTGGTAGGCAAAATCGTGTGCATCTGATAAGCAATATGGTTTTGAGAAAATAACCGATGGATTTTATCACAAAGAAGCTTATTTTGGAAAACCCCTCCGCTAAAATACACATTTTCTGTCTTAAATTCTTGACTTAAAGATAAGGCAATATGAGCAAGGGTTTCTAAAAATCGATCGCACGCCTTTAGAATCTCTCCCGCAAGCATATCCCCAATCACACCACACACAATGCCTTTTAGGCTGATGACGCCTTGATGAATGCAAAATTCATAGGGAGATTCACAATCAGAATGCCTATAAAGATGCTCTAAGGCTAAAGATTCTATCATTGCTCCGCTTTGCCCCTCATAGCTTTGCCTTGATAAGATTCCAAGCAAATAAGCAACACCATCAAAAAGCCTTCCTACCGAGCTTGTCGGCAAATCTAATTTCTTATCAAACGAATGTCGCAACAAATTCAATGCTTGAGGCGTAAAAGTTTTTTCAAAAAGATACAGGTAAGAATCCGGATAAGGCACAAAAGACCATATGAGGCTCAAGGCGACCTTTGCAATTTCTTTAGTCGCACTCTCCCCACCCAATAAGGTAAATTCTTCAAAATGCGCCACACGCTCCATTTTATTATCGACAAGAGAATCCTTATTAAAGCAAGGATTCGAAGGATTATAGATAAAGGCTTCACCGCCCCAAATATGACCATCTTCTCCTAATCCCGTGCCGTCCCATACAATGCCCAAAGCTCGTTGCGATAACGCCTCATATTCTCCTAAAATCGCATAAAAATGCGCCTTATGATGTGCTAAGGGTAATATGTCAGAATCTGCCGCTTTGGCTATTTCTTTTGCAATCTGTGTAGAGACATATCGTGGATTCGCATCACAAGCCACAATACGAGGCTTAAATCCAGTATTTCTAGCATAAAAATGTGATAAAAAAGTATAAGTGTGATAATAACGCTCAATAGAATCTTTACTTTCTAAATCCCCGATATATGCAGAAATCAATGCTTCAGAAAATGCCTTTTTGTCATCACAAGCCAAAAAGGTAAGGCTTGCTTTTTGATGCGCTCCTAGAGCAAGAATCGTATAGCTACGCTCACAATTTTGTGTGTGATGTTGATTCTTAGATGATATTTGACGCAAACTTTTAGGTGCGAATCCTCTAGCCAAACGCAAAGGACGCATTTTACCTGCAATCAAACGCACAATACTATCATCAATAGGATTAACAATCTCGCGATTATAATCCAAAATCGCATCATAAATCTTTTGCCCTTCCCTGCCAAGCTTATTTCTCAATATATCCACATCAGCAATAATTGATTCGTGAGGAATATTTGCACTTGTAAAAATCAAAGGGCTTGTGAGCTTCTCAAAAAGCAAATACATCAAACCATTGTAGGGTAAAATAGCTCCTATTGTGCTGACTTGTGGTGCTAAAAGCTCCAAGCATTCTTGGGTCAAAACTTGTGATGTGTGATTTTGACGAAGTTTTTCAAGCAAGACTATCGGGGCTGCAGGAGAAAGCAATGCTTCAGATTCTAAAGCAGAGACAGAGGCAATACTCTGAATCTGCTCCAAAGACTTAAACATCACCGCAAAAGGCTTAAAAGGACGATTTTTGCGTTGTCTTAAAGTTTTAATAGCCTCTTGATTGCTCGCATCAGCAATCAAATTAAACCCACCTACGCCCTTCATTGCGACAATTTTACCTTTTTTTAGCATTTGTGCCACTTGAGTGATAAGTTTGTCATCTTCGCTCGGAGTAGGAAAGGTAACAATACAATCATTCTCATCAAACAAACGCAACCTAATCGCACACTGCAAACAAGAATTAGGCTGGGCATGAAAGCGTCTGTCAAAGGGATTATTGTATGATTCTTGACATTGTAGGCACATTTGAAAAGCACTCATTGAAGTATGGATTCTGTCATAGGGCAGATGTTTTAAAATGCTGTATCGCACACCACAATGCGCACAAGTAGTAAAAGCATAATGAGCGAATCTGCCCTTTTCTTCAAACATCTCTTTTAAGCATTGTTCGCAGATTCTCGTATCATAAGGCAAACTTGTCGGTTGTAGCTCATCATCACCCGTAGGTGAGCTAAGAATATAAAAAGATTCTCTAAGATTTTGTTGAATGCTTAGAATCTCGTTTTTTTGAATGATTTCTTGAATCTTTGAAGTGTGTATGGAGGCGTTTTTGGGGATATTTTGAAAAAGCTCTTGGAGGAAAGATTCTAAAATCTGCTCATTTTCTACTACCAAAATAATCAAAAGCTTTGAATAGCGATTCTGCACATAGCCCTTTAATCCCCACTGATGCGCTAAAGTATAGACAAAAGGGCGAAATCCCACTCCTTGAATAATACCAAAAAGCTCTATTTGAAAAATTTTCATACCTTAAAGTATAGCATATCTCCCCAAACTATCGTGCAAGTAAGCCAAAAGTATGCTAAAATAGTTAAAAATTTTTTAAACGCTAAAGGAGTAGTCAATGAAAGAAAGCAATATCGAGCTTATGAAAAATACGAAAAGCATCAAAGATATTGATGTGAGAGACAAAAGGATTCTTATCCGTGTCGATTTCAATGTCCCTATGGACGAAGACTTTGATATTTCAGATGATACGCGCATTCGTGAAGCGTTGCCTACTATCAATTATTGCATCGACAATCAAGCGCAAAATATTTTATTAGTTAGCCATTTGGGACGCCCTAAAACGCGTTCAATGGAATTTTCACTAAAGCATGTATTGAAACGAATTGAGCGATTACTAGGACGCGATGTCGCATTTGCAGAAACGATTGAAAGCGTAAGCGAAATGCAAAATAAAATCGGCAATGGCGGTGTGATTCTCATTGAAAATATTAGATTCTATGAGGGTGAGGAAAAAAATAGTGATGAGCTTTCCTCCAAACTTGCAGATTTATGTGATGTGTATGTCAATGATGCTTTTGGGACAAGCCACAGAGCGCACTCTAGCACTTATGGGATTGCCAAATATGCCAAAGAACGCGTGGCTGGACTGCTACTAAAAAAAGAGATTGATTCATTTGCTAAAGCAATGGCAAATCCCCTAAAGCCGGTATTGCTCATTGTCGGTGGGAGCAAGGTAAGCTCTAAACTAGCCTTGCTTTATAATATTCTTGATGTGGTGGATAAAATCATTATCGGCGGGGCGATGAGTAATACTTTTCTCAAGGCTTTAGGGTTTGATATGCAAAAATCACTCGTAGAAAATGAGCTTGTCGATGAGGCACGGAAGATTCTCGAACACGCCAAAGAAAAAAAGGTAAAAATTTACTTGCCTGTCGATGTTGTCAGCACAGATGATATTAAGACACACGCAAATATCAAAATCACGCCCGCTCAAGATATACCTGAAGGATTTATGGCTGTCGATATGGGACCTGCGACAAGCAAGCTTTTTAGCGAAGTCGTGCGCGATTCTCAAACGATTATTTGGAATGGACCTTTGGGAATCTATGAAATTGGAGCATTCTCTCGTGGCACATTTAATCTCGCCCATGCTGTCAGTGATACCTATGCTTTTAGTTTGATTGGTGGTGGTGATACAGCCGATGCGATCGATAAAGCAGGCGAAAGAGACAATATGAGCTTTATCTCTACAGGTGGTGGAGCAAGCCTCGAACTCTTAGAGGGTAAAATTTTGCCTGCATTTGAGGTGTTAGAACGCAAATAATCATCATAAGGAGCTATCCATGGGCGCAAAAGCGATTATAGGGATTGTCTATATTGCCATCGTAACACTTTCAAGTGTTTATATTCCTCAACCGCTTTTGCCACTTTTAGCTTCTGAATTTCAGACTTCCGCACATAATGCCTCGCTCATTATTTCTATCACACTTTTGCCTATGGCTTTTGCCCCGCTCTTTTATGGGTATTTTTTAGAGAATCACCAGCCTAAAATAATCCTAAGTTTCTCTTTATTTATTGCAGGAATCTTTCAGATTCTCTTGACTTGGTGTCATAATTTCGAATTATTTTTAATTTTGAGATTTGTGCAATCGCTATTCTTTCCGGCAATTCTTACCACACTTTTAACGATCCTTACACGCATACAAACGCACTCTTTACAATTTAATGTGAGTGTCTATATTGCCTCTACGATTGCTGGCGGATTGATTGGACGAATGGGAGGTGCATGGCTCACGGAAATTTTCTCGTGGGAGACATGCTTTATAGTGCTAGGCATATCATTAATTATCGGCGGACTTGTGGCAATGATATGGATTGTCTCTGCCCCTCATCACCTCTCAAAGATTCTCTTCTCTCAAATGTTGCCTTTCTTGACAAACAAAAAATCGCTCATTATTCTTGGTAGTGTGTTTGTGATGTTTTTTAGCTTTCAAGCTATTCTTAACACACTCCCTTTCCACGCTAGAGATATGTTCCCAGATATTTCACAAAACCAAATAGGTCGGCTTTATTTGGGTTACAGCATCGGGATTGTCGTTTCTTTACTTGCCGGATTTATCACAAAAATCATCGGGGGTAGGGAAAAAACGATTACTCTTAGCCTCAATCTTTTTGCTTTAGGTTTGTGTGGATTCTTGATTGAAAACTTAGCTTGGCTGTATATCGGTATGTTTGTAATGTGTATGGGTTCTTTTATTGCTCATTCTGTGCTTAATGCCTTCAATAGCTCCCTAAGTGCTTCTCATAAGGGTGTGCTAAGTGGCTTGTATCTGACTTTTTATTACACAGGTGGTGCTTTAGGTTCGTATCTGTCATCTTTTATTTTTAGTATTTTAGGGTGGAATGCCCTTGTTATTTTTCTTGCTGTTTTGTTGTGTCTCACTTCAATTATTTTCTATATAGGCACGAAAAAATAATGACATTTTTTGAGCTTCTTTTTGAGACGATAAATGCCCCATCACCCGCGCTCAAACTTAATGGGATTGCGAAATTGCGTGATATGAGCAAATCAATTTTTCAATCAGACCCACACAGAATCTTTGAATCTTCTCAATCAAAAATCCACTCCCTCACACGCCCTTCTTACGCACATTTTTGCCATATCACACATCCGACAAAAATCCGCCGCCCTAAGCATATACAAAGCGAACAATCCCTTGCAAAAGTCTTGCATTCAATCGTGCATATTGAATACAGCGCGATTGATCTTGCACTTGATGCCTTGTATCGATTTCGGAATCTCCCCTTTGGATTCTATCAAGATTGGCTAGAAGTCGCCTTTGAAGAATCACTTCATTTTTCATTGCTTTTAGATTCAATGCAGCATTTGGGCTTTGACTATGGGGATTTTCCTGTGCATTCTAATCTCTTTGACGCACAATGTGCGAGTGAAAATCTCAAAGACCGCATGGCATTACTTCATCGTGGTATGGAAGCAAATGGACTTGATGCAAATCCCTTTGTTACACAAAAAATCAAGCTTTATGACCACCCTTTGTGTGATGAGATTCTCAAATCCCTAGACATCATCTTGAATGATGAGATTAGCCATGTCAAAAAGGGGGATTATTGGTGGCGATTTTCAAGCCAAAACACAACACCACAAGACTTTATCGCTATCCTCAAACGATTCAGTGCATTTCACCCTATACCAAGAATCCTCAATCATCAAGCGCGTCTGCAGGCTGGATTCTCACAATCTGAACTAGAACTTTTAGAATCTTCCTCAATGTTTTGATATTAAGCTTTATCACTCATCATTTAAAATTCTCAAGTTTCTTGCAGGATTCTGTCTTTTGCTCAAAATGGCATTCTCTTTGTAATCGTTCAAATTCTTTCAGTGTCTCTTGCTTTTCTTGCCTGTATTGCTTCATTTGAAAATGATTAGCAACATACATCACCACACAAATGAATAAAATCAGAATGACATCAATTGCACGAAGGTTTTTAAGCCTTTGACATACTCGACAAGCCATGAGTTACCTCCTTAGATTTTTGACGCAAAAATACCATAATCGTATTCATCACATCGTCCCAATCCTTGCTGGGTGCATAAAGACTTTCTTTAGTCATATCTTCATAGGTAATCGTAATATTTTGACCATATTGACTAAGCTGCTTTAATCCTAAAGCATTTGCCAATACTTTAATGCGTATCAACTCCATAAACGCTAAACTCGTTGGGTCAAGTTTGCCAAAGCGATCAAAAATTTCAGATTCAATATCAGAAACCTCGCTCAACTCCTTGCAAAGTGATAGCCTACGATAAAGCTCCAAACGCAACTGATCACTGGGTATAAGCTCTGGATTGAGATAAGCATTGAGATTTAGTTTCAAATCGCACTGCGTCTTCTGTATGTTGCCTTTTCCGCTCAAATAATTAATACACTCTTCAAGCATTCGCAAATACAAACCATAGCCAATATTTTTGATATGTCCGCTTTGTGCTTCACCAAGCAGATTCCCACCACCACGAATCTCTAAATCATAATATGCTAGATTCTCACCACTTCCTAGATAAGAATTTTTCTCTAACGCCATAAGCCTCTTTTTTGCCTCTGGCGTGATAGAATCCATATTTTCCACCAAAAAATAACAAAATCCCTCTTTATTACTGCGCCCTACTCGTCCCCGCAATTGGTGCAAATCTGCAATACCGAATCTGTCTGAACCTGCTACAATGATTGTGTTGGCATTAGGGAGATGAATGCCCGATTCAACAATGCTTGTGCAAAGCAGCAAATTGTAAGCATTATTAGCAAAATCAATCATAATGCTTTCACTTTCGGCATTATCGATTTGAGAGTGCAAAATGGCGATTTTTAAATGTGGCAAGAGCCTTAGAATCTCATCTTTTTTCTTTTGAATACTTGCGATATTGTTATGAATATAAAAGACCTGTCCGCCTCTACGAATTTCACGCAAAATCACTTCCTTGAGCAAAGCATCTGTGCTGACTTTGACTAAAGTGCGCACGGGGATTCTGTCTATTGGTGGTGTGCGCAAAGAACTCATGGATTTGATTTGAGAAAGTGCCATATTAAGTGTTCGCGGGATTGGTGTCGCACTCATTGAAAGCAAGTGCGTGTGGGCGCAAAGCTCTTTAATCTTTTCTTTTTGTTTGACGCCAAATTTATGCTCTTCATCAACAACAATCAATCCTAGCGCATTAAATTCCATACCAAAAAGTATATGCGTCCCTACAACGACATCAATGTCGCCAGCTTTGAGCAATTCCTGCAAGGATTTCTTTTCTTTTGTGCTTAAGAATCTATCGCATCGCGCCACCTTGACACCAAAAGATTCTAAACGTTGCTTAAGTGAATGAAAATGTTGTGAAGCCAAAAGTGTAGTAGGCACAATCATAGCAGATTGATAGCCCGAAAGATAAGTCGCATAAATCGCATTCATCGCTACTTCTGTTTTCCCAAAGCCCACATCACCGCTTAACAGACGATCCATCACTTTTCCTGAATGTAAATCAGCAAAAATCTCTTCAATACTACGCTGCTGATCGGCTGTCAGCACAAAATCACAAGCATTTTGAAAATTCGGAAGTTTGGGGTCATTCGTATCAATCTTAATCCCCTCAAGCAAATTGCGTTTAGCCGCAAGCTCAATGATGCCTTGTGCGATTTCTAAAAGCTTTGTGCGAACTTTTTGTTTGAGTTTTGCAAAACTACCCTTGCCCAATCGATCAATCATTGGCAAATATCCAGAATCTGCCACATAACGATCAATCATATTGAGATTTTCAACTGG
This sequence comes from Helicobacter sp. MIT 05-5293, assembly GCF_000765665.2. Classification (NCBI taxonomy): domain Bacteria; kingdom Pseudomonadati; phylum Campylobacterota; class Epsilonproteobacteria; order Campylobacterales; family Helicobacteraceae; genus Helicobacter; species Helicobacter sp. MIT 05-5293. The sequence goes on along the minus strand of NZ_JROZ02000001.1, from coordinate 411,973 downwards.
GAGCAAAAGCTTGTCTTCTCCTTGATAGGCGATTTGGATAAAGTCTCTCACAACTCCTGCGACACTTGTCTGCTTGATACCCTCAAATACTCCTACACCATAATCAATATGCACGACATATTCTCCCAATGCAATTTCATTGAGTTTCAATTTGGGTTTTTTGTGTTTGTGCTTTGTGTTTAGGGTGTTAAGCGAGACAATCAATTCATCGGGAGTAATCAGATTCACTACGCTATCGCATATTTTGATATTGACTTTATGTGTGTCAATCTGCAAATCTTTAAGGGCAATCCCATTATGACTAAGAATTGTAATGTGTCGCTGATGATGCACACTTATCATTGAAAGCAAATTTGCGCGTTGAAAGACAATATCCTCATATCCTTCCTGCCTTTCACACACATCAAATTGCAAGATAGTCTCAAGACTTAGGGCATTTTCCATTGTGCTAAGACTATAAATTTCTTGCGCTTCTTCCTTTGCTTGCAAGGTTAGCAAGGGTTTTAAAAAAGAAGTCAAAAATGCTGCCTTATCGCCCAAAAGCCAAAAACCAAAAGATGCAATATTTTTATCAAATCCCTCAAAATCACTTTCTTGAATCTCATTCTCTAGCCGACTGCTTTCTTGTGCATCAAGAGCAAAAAGTGCGGGTATAATCTCGATTTCTTGCAATTCTGCGGGGTTGCTCATTTGTGTTTGCGTATCAAACACACGAATGCTCTCTACCTCATCATCAAAAAACACGATACGATGCGGCATTGGAGCATTTGGCATAAAAATATCTACAATATCTCCACGAAAACTTACCTCTCCCTCTAGCTCCACAACCTCCACGCATTCATAACCATATTGCAGAATCCGATCTTTAAAAGAATGATAAGAGATAGATTGAGAATGTTTTAAGACAAAACTTTGCAGAATCTGATCTTTAGGTAAAGGATATAAAACGCTCGAAATAGGAGCGACAAGCACCTTAGGAGAAGAAGAACGATAAAATGAACGCAAAACATCAAGCGAAGATAAAAACTCTTCACGAAACGAGCGCAAATCATCGCCATAATGAAACCGAAGCTCCGATAATAAAAAAGGCTTAAACTCATCAAAGAGCTTTAAAACCTCATAAGCATCTTGAGCTTCTTTAGAATCTTTTGTCAAGATAAGCTCGTAAGGAAAGCCACCTTGCTTGAAAAGCCTATACAAACAAGATTGTATCAAGTGCTTTTCTCGCGGATATTATTTATCTTTTTTTGAGAGATCTAAACTGCCAACATCAACTTTTTCTACTTTATTCTTAGAATCTTTGATTTTGCTTTCACCGACAAAGAGACCTTTGCGCTCAATCACAAATTCATTTGTTGCTACCGTTCCTTCAACTCTTCCTTGAGGTTTGATTTCTAAAATACTTGATGAGATATTTCCTACAAAACGACCGCTAACAATCAAAGAATTTGTCTGAATCTCACCACGCACTATGCCGCTTTTACCTATCATCACGGTATCTTTAGAATTAATATTACCCTCAAATTCCCCATCAATGTGAAGACGACAATCTGTGTTAATCTCGCCCTTGATTCTTGTGCCTTGTGCGATGATTGTCGCAGCACCTCCTGAAGAATTTACTCCATCAAACTGTTTATTGTCGCTAACAAAGATTGCCATGCTATACTCCTTTCTTTTGTAAAGATTGAATCAAAATCACTCATCGTCCATTCCATAAAGTTTTTTGGATTGATGACATTACCCAAAAATCTTACTTCATAATGCAAATGAGGTCCTGTGCTTTGACCCGTATTTCCACTATAAGCGATAAGCTGCCCACGCTTAACAAACATACCCTTTTTAACAACAATCTTGTTAAGATGCGCATAGTAAGTCATAAAACCTAATGAATGATCGACTTTTACTAAATTTCCATATCCCCCTGTAGAAAAACCTGCTGCATTGACGACACCATCAGCAGTCGCATATACAGGTGTCCCTATCTCGGTAGCAAAATCAACGCCCGTATGGAGATGTCTTGTAAAGAAAAGCGGATGCACACGGTAGCCATAATCAGCAGAGATGCGATTATAACGTTTCATTGGATAACCATTAGGGACAAATTTCATTACAAAAGCCCTTTGAGTACCTGTAAGTGATGCGACATCAATACGATGTTCAAGGCTTGACTCTTCTCTCTCCAATTCATGGTTATCTAATGTAACACCAATAATATGTTCCAAATCACCTACACGATCATCGACTTGAGAGATTTCTTCAATCCTTTGCTCAATCTGTTCGTTTAGTGCTTCATTTTTTGCAAGCATTCTTTCATATTTTTTCGCAATCATTTCATTTAAAACAGACATTTTGCGAATCTCTGCCCCTAAAGTTTTGATTGAAACAATCCCAAAAATCACCAAAGTAACGATAAAAACAACCACATACAGACTGACTTGCTTAAATATCGCATGGACATTTAAATACCTTGACCCATTTTGGTCAGTTATCATTAATATAAGACGACTATCCCCAGAACGCATCACAAACCAATCATTACCGAGCTAAATTTAATAGTTTTTAAGATGCTCATCAGTTTGATAACTTACACGATAATTTTTTAGCTGGATAATATCATCAAGCGCCCAAACCAAACTTTTCCAATCAATGGCACTATTTACTCCCACCACTTGAACAAAATTATCGCTATTCCAATCTGTGTAACTTGCCACTTCAAGCGAAGAATCTAAAAAACGCAAATCATAATACAAGCTTGCATTACCATTTGCATTACCACTATAACCAATTACTTGTCCTTTTGTTACAAAATCACCCTTTTGAACCACTACTTTACGCAACCGCCCGTAGTTTGAGATAAAGCCATAAGAATGTTGAATCTGGACATAATTATTTTCAGAAGCAACAGCCCGCACAGAATCAATAATGCCATTAGCCGTAGCATAAACAGGTGTTACCCTCTCAAGAGTATAGTTACAACTCGTAGCATGTTTGCTAGATAAATCGCGTGAAGCAAAATCATCTACAGGATTGCCATTAGGGATAATTTTAAGAATCATATCTTTTTGCAAAGGTGTAAGAGCATCTAAATCAATGGCTTGATTATTAAACAATTCATTACCTCGCTCTTTGATGTTTGCGATTGTCTCTAATTCATTTACCTTACTACTGACTTTCAATAATTCATTTGTCTTATAATCAATATTGCGTTCTAATTCACTATTTTTTTCATAAATACTTTGGAAGTTTTCTCTAGCTTGATTATTATTTTGGAGAATCTTATCAAGTTCATTGATTAAAAATTGTGCAGTTACAAAATATAAAATAATAATTGAAATAAACCCGATACATGCAAATAATAATATCCTCTGCACTAAACGATGAATGTCAAATTGTCTTGAACCATTATCATCAATAATAGAAATTGTTAGTTTATCTTTTATTTCCACTTTGTATTCCTTGTTTCTTGGTATTTCTTCAAAAACTCTTGCACTACGCTAAAAGAGCCAAAAACTAAATAACTTTCATCATCTCTCATCTTTTTAATACAAAACTCTCCATAATCAATCTTGTATTTTTCAAGAATCTTGGTGATTTCATATCGAGGACAAATGCGAAAATTTTCTACAGATATTATTAAAACTTTCTTAATAATTGGTAAAAGTTCCCTTAAGATTGCTTCAATATTCTTTTCCCTGTAGCTATTATACACTAAAATCACCGATTTTTCCCTAAATTTAGCCCTTATTGCCCTTGCTCCATCAATATTATGCCCCACATCAACGATAATGCGGGGGGTAATCATCTCAAAACGCCCACGCAATGACAGCTTTTTAAGATTCTCAAAATCAAATTTCATTCCAAAAAAATGCAAAACTTCAATCGCACTACAAAGATTGTCTTGCAAAAAAGTCGGCAAATCATACCTTTGGACATACTCTTGAAAGGCTAAATCCGCATAATGCTGTTTCCCTAAAACCTTACGCATTGATGCTCCTTTTTCTTGCGCAATCTCATACGCAATGCGATACACTCTATCATCATATTGTTGCGCTAAAATCACATTTTGACCCATTGCACGAAACTTTGTTTGAGCAATTTGTTCAATACTCTCTCCTAAGATTTCTTGATGATCTGTGCCAATCAATGTAAAAACACTCACATCAGATTCTACGACACTTGTCGAATCAAATTCGCCACCAAGCCCTGCCTCAAATACCAAATACTCACATTCACGCGCAAGAATCAAAGCTAGAAAAGTCGCATATTCAAAATAACTTGCCTGATGCACAATATCAAATTGCCACAACTCTTGATGTGCTTGCTCCAATTGCCACGCGTCAATTTCTTTGCCATTGCAATAAAATCGCTCTGTAAAATCAAAAAGATGCGGGGAGCTAAAATGCAAAACCTTTTTATGATGCTGCTCCAATCCCATTGCAATAAAACGCCCTGTGCTTCCCTTGCCATTTGTGCCAATCAAATGAATGATGCGACACTTCAGATTCAAATAAGGTTTGAGAAAATCATAAATCCTTTTTGCGCGCAAAGGATCAAAAGGCGCATATTCTTCTCCTTTTGAAATAAGCCATTCTTGGAGAGCTGGTGGGGTTTTTTCGTGCTTTAGCATAATTCTTTACGCAATTCTTCGCTCATTTTTTCAAAACTTTCAAAATTTTTGCGTTGCAAAATCTTAATACTGAATCGAAAACTAAACATCACACCCTTATAAGAAAATTTTTGAGCTTGGAGCTGTTGTTGAATGGGTGTGATTTTATCCAATAACTCGGCATCGGTCGTGAATGGGAATAAAAATGCAAATCGATTGCCTTGATGTTTAAGTAAAATGCTCTCACCAAGTTTTTGCACACACATGGTTTTAAGAATCTTGATTGCTTTTTCCTGCGCATCGACATATTCAAAAAATGAGCTATCTTGTGAATCTTGATAATCCACTTGAAAAATCACTACACAATAAGTTTGTGTCTTCGATTCGCACGCAGAAAGATTCTCTGAAATTTCAGAATCAAGCTTTTGCTCACTTAAAGTTTGGGGAGAAAAAAGATTTAATTGTGTTTCCAAATACTCAAGCATACGCAAATCAGTCAAGCTTTCAGGGTGCATCGCAAGATTAGCAAGAATCTTAGAAGTATCTTTGTTTGCGACTTTATGAAACCCAGAAATGCGCAAACTTTTGACAATAATCCCTACGATTTTTTTTAGCACATTCGTATGCAGTTGAGACTTTCGAAAAGCCTCCCAATACCGATAAAGCCTTTGTGTTGCCTTGGAGCTGTTGAGTGCATTTTGTTTAAACAGCACATGGTATCGATTTTTCGCACTTGCTGAAAGCACATCTGTAATAGCACTTAATAATACTTGAGATAAAGCTTTAAGATAATGCTCATGCCTTGTTATGTCAGATTCTTTATGTTCTTTAAGAATCTTAGCAAGTGTCTCAATAAATTCATTAGGATTTTTGGCATTTTTTAGTCGATTCTGTGTGTCTTTGTCAAATTTTTTAAGCCACGATAAACGCCAATCAAATTCTTTCTCACCTTCAGCTTTTGCGACTTCATAAAATGCTTCAAAATACGCATTAGGTGTCGGTGGTGTATTTTTAAGTCGTAACTTTTCCAAAGCCTTTTGAGAAATTTTGCGAACACCCATTAATAAAATTCTCCATAATAAGCAACTTGTGAAATAAATTTATCCAAAGCTTGAGCAGCGGCATTAGAGATAGATTCTAAACGATAATTTTCCAAAGCAACCGTAGAAGTATAATCCGCACTATAATCATAATACCCCGTATTGGTTACATCAAAGCTAACATTTGCATTGTTATGAAAATGAATATCAAGCACCACCGTTGTGCGATAAAAACTCACAAACCCATCTTGATTGTAGGCAATCGGGGATTGCGTGATAGATTGGACAATGATTTTAAAATAACTTTGAGCCTCTTCCTTTTTCATTAATTTACTATGAAATCTCTTCACAATTGCATCATTGACAGCGTCTTTAATACTTACGCTTGATTCTGGAATGAAAGCAGACACATCAATATCTACATACACTCCACCCTCAAAGATATTTTTTGTATAAGCACTTACAGGTTTATAACCACAACCTGCAAATACTATCAATACAAACCATACAATCAATACACGCATATCAAATCACAAAATTTACAAGCTTAAAAGGCACAACTATCTCTTTTTTGATATTTGCATCTTTGAGCCATTTAGCCACACTTGCGCGTGCGTTTTCTAAGATTTGTCCTTGATCTAAATCTAATGTCATTTCCACTTCTGCGCGTTTTTTACCATTAATCGTAATAGCATAAACCACACTTTGACTCTCCAAAGCCGTTTTATCCACAGGAATAGATTGAAAATTTTTGCACATAAAGTATCGCTCACTCAATTCCCAACAAATATGAGGCACAATGGGTTCTAAAATATGCAATAAAATATAATAGCCCTCACTCCACACTCGTGGATTATCTTGCTTACTCAAAGCATTAAAAGCTTCCATACTTGCAGCAATCAGCGTATTAAATGCGTAGCCACTTTGTTTCTTACTAAAAATTTCATGACTTTTTTGCAAAGCTTCATAGACTTTCTTACGCGCCTCTTTTTCTTCTTTGTTAAGACTGCAAGTTTGAGAATCTATCAATGCCGAAGCATCAGACTGGGCAAAATCAGGCAAAATATACATCGAACGATCCCACAGACGCTTTAAGAATCTAAACGAACCCTCCACAGCACTATCATTCCATTCAAGCTCTCGTGTTGGCGGTGCAGCAAATAACACAAACAACCTTGCTGTATCCGCACCATATTGAGCGACCAAACTATTAGGATCGACAACATTACCCTTACTCTTACTCATTTTTGCACCATTTTTAAGCACCATACCTTGTGTAAGAAGATTTGCAAAAGGTTCATCAATATGAATATAACCCAAATCTCGCAACACTTTTGTAAAAAATCGCGCATAAAGCAAATGCAAAATGGCATGTTCAATGCCGCCAATGTATTCATCGACATTAAGCCAATAACGCAAACTTGCCTCATCAAAGGCTTGTTTCTCCCACAATGATGGTGGCGTGCTATAACGCAAAAAATACCAGCTTGATTGCACAAAAGTATCCATTGTATCACTTTCCCTTTGCGCAGGTTTGCCACATTTTGGACAAAGACATTGCTTCCAAGCAGGGTGTTTGTCAAGAGGATTACCCTCACCATCAATATTTACATCTTCAGGCAAAACAATAGGCAGATTCTCTATTTTTTCAGGCACAATGCCACACTCTTCACAATGCACCATAGGAATAGGCGCACCCCAATATCGCTGACGAGATACGCCCCAATCACGCAAACGATAATTAATGACACCTTCTCCCCATTGTTGTTCCTCAAAATATTTAATGACTTGTTCTCTCGCCTCATCGCCGATTAATCCATTGAATCTCCCTCCTATCATTGCCCCTTCATGTATGATGGCTTTTTGTAAATCGTTATCAATACGATAAGAATCCATTCCTTGCATTTCGGGTGTAGCAAGCACGAGTTTAATAGGCAAGTGATATTTTTTAGCAAATTCAAAATCTCTTTCATCATAGGCTGGCACACTCATCACCGCCCCACTTCCATAGTCCATTAAGACAAAATTCGCCACCCATATTGGCAAACGCTCTTGCGTCAAAGGGTGAATCACAAACAGATTCAAAGGCACACCGCTTTTTTCACTCAAAGCCCTCTCTTTAATTGAGCTATTCTGCATTGCTTTAATTGCACTCAATACATCAGATTCTAAAATCCCTTTTTCACAAATTTTTTGCACAATCGGGTGTTCTGGAGCGATAGCACAATAAGTCGCGCCATAAATCGTATCGGCGCGTGTTGTAAAGACTTCAAGATGCGTGATTTGATGATCCAATTGTTCTTTAGTATGAGAATCTAGCTCGAAACGAAAATTCAAACCTCTTGACCTACCAATCCAATTTTTTTGCATAGTAATCACTTGTGTAGGCCAATGCCCCTCTAAACTCTCCAAATCTTCTAAAAGTTCGTCAGCATAATCTGTGATTTTAATATAATATTGAAACATTTGTTTTTGCACCACAGGCGTATCACAACGCCAACATTTCCCCTCAATCACTTGCTCATTAGCAAGCACGGTCTGGTCTTTAGGACACCAATTCAAATAAGCTTCTTTACGATAGATGAGACCTTTTTCCCACATTTTGATAAAAAATTCTTGCTCAAATCGTGTATAAATCGCATCACTTGTAGCAAATTCACGTTCCCTAGAAAAACTTAACCCTAAACTTTGAAGCTCTTTTCTCATTGTGTCAATATTTGCATAAGTCCAAGTTTTTGGGTGTGTTTTGTGCTTAATCGCAGCATTTTCAGCAGGCATTCCGAAAGCGTCCCAACCCATAGGGTGCAAGACATTAAAATTATTTTTACGATAATGGCGCGCTAGGGCATCACCAATACAATAATTTCTCACATGCCCCATATGAATTGCTCCACTTGGATAAGGAAACATACTCAAAATATATTTTTTAGGTTTTTGAGTATCAATACTAACAGGCTCAAAACTTCTGTGTTCTTGCCAAAATGCTTGCCATTTTGTTTCAATCATTCGCGGATTATATTCTGTATGATGCTCCACTTGCACACTTTGTCCATTTTTATCCATTTCCAAATATCCTTCCCTAATTTTATTAACTCCTAAATGACTTAAGCATCTATCAAAGCAAATACGCAGTGATAATTGTATAACTCCTAGCATTTAATGTGATTCTTACAGAATCTATTTCACAATACCAATTCTTTCCTTGCTTGTAGATTCTGCAATTTTTGTCTAGAATCTTGCTTTTACAATGACTTACAACATCACAAGCATCTAATTGGAGATTATTCCTTATCCTAGTTATCCCCAATGGAGTGGTGTGAATCTTATCTATGTTGGCTAATAATATTTCCTTATCCATAAATAAACCACCTTCAACTTGCAATCCCAATTCACTATTTGCGATTTTTGCCCTATTTAGGAAATGCAAAATGCCATTGTAGGGCAAAAAACATTAAAATACGCTCAATAATTGCTTTTGCGTCCTCTCAAATCAACATAAATTTCGCTGAAATTACAAACCTCAAAGATACAAGCAAAGTTTTACAAAAATCTTGCTAAAATAGTTTGCTAAAAATATCATAGATTTTAAAGAAATAATTTTAGGATAGAAATTGCCAGCATTAAATACATCTAAGATTCTCGATCAAACTCTGCCCTTTTTCCGTCATCTCACGCAGAGCAAAGAGATGATTGTTATATGTTTCATCATCGTTATTATCGGCATTATTATCGTGCCTTTACCCTCTGGAGTGCTTGATTTTCTTTTAAGTATTTCGATTGCCTTATCGATTTTAATCATTCTCCTCACACTTTATGTTGATAAAGCAACGGAATTTTCAGCATTCCCAACGGTTTTACTTATCGTAACACTCTATCGTCTTGCTCTCAATGTCGCTACAACGCGAATGATCCTTAGTGAAGGACATAACGGACCAGAAGCTGTGAGCAGTATCGTGGGTGCGTTTGGTAATTTTGTTGTCGGTGGAAACTATGTCATTGGGGTCATCGTCTTTACGATTCTCGTTATTGTGAATCTGATTGTTATCACCAATGGATCAACGCGTGTTACTGAAGTGCGTGCAAGATTCACACTTGATGCGATGCCGGGCAAACAAATGGCGATTGATGCAGACCTAAATGCAGGGCTTATTAACCAAGAAGAAGCGCAGAATCGGCGCGATGCCCTAGCACAAGAAGCAGATTTTTATGGCACAATGGACGGAGCGAGTAAATTCGTCAAAGGTGATGCCATTGCTTCAATCATCATCACTATTGTTAATATTATCGGTGGATTTCTCATCGGTGTTTTTCAGCATGGACTGACTGCTAAACAAAGCGCGGAAACCTTCACGATTCTCACCATTGGTGATGGATTAGTTGGACAGATTCCTGCTCTTATTGTCGCTACTGCTACAGGTATCATCACTACTCGAGCCGCTAAAAGCTCTCAAACAAACTTTGCAGGCGACATTATCACACAAATCACAAATAATGCCAAAATCCTTGTCATTGTTGGTTTTATCTTGATTCTCTTTGCACTCGTTCCGGGATTGCCTATTTCGCTAGGCTTTGTGGGCATATTCTTCTTGGGAGTAGCATGGCTTACAAGTCGCGAAGATGTAACGAGCCTATTTTCAACGATTGAAAAATGGCTTGGTAAGAAAATAGATTCTCAATCAAGCACAGCAAGTGATAAACAATCCCAAAAAACAGAAACCGACATTGCCCAACACAAAGCTCAAAAGCCTCATAAAACCGATGAAGAAATCAAAAAAGAAGAAGAAGCTTCGCTTAATGAAGCCCTTAAGATTGACACACTTGAAATCCACTTAGGATTCCAACTTATCCGTCTTGCAGATGTCAAACAAAATGGTGATTTACTCGAGCGCATTCGTGGTATGCGTAAAAAAATTGCCGCTGAATATGGTTTTCTTCTCCCGCAAGTGCGTATTAAAGACAATTTAAGCCTATCGCCTGACCACTATCGCATTTTGCTTCGTGGCGGACAAATCGGCGAAGGAAATGTCATGCCTGATAAATATCTAGCGATGAATACCGGGGGCATAGGATCGCCCATTGAGGGAATCCCCACTAAAGAACCAGCCTTTGGCTTAGACGCACTATGGATTGATGCAAAAGATCGAGAAAATGCAATTATACAAGGTTATGTGATTGTAGAACCCTCAACAATCATCACCACTCATATGACAGAGCTGATTAAACAATATGCAGAAGAATTTATTACAAAAGATGAAGTCAAAATGTTAATGACGCGTCATGCTAAAGATTATCCTGTGATCATTAGCGAAGCAGAAAAAATCCCTATGAGCACTATCCGCTATGTATTGCGAGAACTTCTTCACGAGCAAATCCCTATCAAAGATATACCTACAATCCTTGAAAGTATCACTGATACTTATCCAATTTTGCGTGATGATTTAGATGCAATGGTTGAACAAGTGCGCTCTCGCTTGTCTCTTACTATCACAGATACATTTGTCTCCGAAGATGGCACATTGAAAATCTTTACCCTCTCACTTGGCTCTGAACAATTCCTTGTCAATAAACTCAAAGAACAACCCGGTGGCAAGACTTTCATACTCTCCACAGATAATATTGAAAAGCTTGTTAATACCATTAGACAGGAAGCAGACAGGGTAAGAAAAAGTATTGTGCCTATTATTCTTGTGGATTATAAGATTCGCCGACCACTCACAAAACTTCTTGAATCTTTCAAAACAAATGTCGTAGTGCTTAGCAATGCCGAAATTGATGCTCACACACCTTTTGAGGTGATAGGCACACTTCATATTGACTTTACTTAAGGAGATTTATGCGCGTTTTTCACCTTTCTCATACAGACCTTGATGGCTACGGCTGTCAATTCATTGCCAAAGAATTTTTTGAGCATATTCATTTCTATAATGCAAATTATGGTAAGGAAGTATTGGTGCGTTTAAACACTATACTTGATCATATCACACATACGCCGGAAAGTTTGCTTGCTTCTAAATTTGGCAAAACACCTAAACATAAAAACACTTCTTCCGAAAAATTCTTGATTCTCATCACAGATCTTAATCTTACTTTAAATGAAGCGCATCATCTTCATCAACGCATTGAAGAGCTTAAAATCTCTGGTATCGATGTGGATATTTTACTTTTAGATCACCATATTAGCGGACAAGAATGTATGCAAAAATACGAATGGTATAATCTCGATTCGTCTCGATGCGCTTCCAAAATCACCTTTGATACTTTAAGTCTTCAATACCCTATGCGTGATAGCACACGCAAACTATGGATAGAGAATCTTAGCCAAATGATCAATTCCGTAGATATTTGGCTTGAAGATGGCTATCAGTTTGCTTTTGGTAAAGTCGCAATGGGCGTGATTAGCACAAGCAATGAACTTAATCGCTTTATGTTTGATGAGGAACATCGTGATTATAAATTTAAACTGATAGAATCAATGAAAGAGTTTTTAGACACACCTCATGGGGAAGTGCATTTTGATAATGCAGTTTATAGTATCAAAAAAACTGCCTTGGGTGGAAATCCCCAAACACAAACAATGGATAGCATCACATCAAATATCCAAGTGCATTTGCTCAGCTCAAAAAAGCAGCTTTGCACGATATTTTATAAAGACAAAAGAGGATTCTTAAGCTATTCAATGGGTGGAATCAGCGTATTAGCTAATCTTTTTTTACGACAAAATCCCGAATACGATTTCTATCTCGATGTCAATACCAAAGGCAATGTAAGCCTAAGAGCAAATGGTAACTGCGATGTAAGTCTCATGAGCAAAGAGCTTTTTAATGGTGGAGGGCATAAAAATGCTTCAGGCGGCAAGATTGATGGCTTTAAAGAAAGCTTTGCGTATGCAGATATAAAATCACAAGTGCAATATATTTTAGACAAAAATAAGGAGGAGCGATGAGCAATAAACATATCAATGAAGCTATTAGTGATGAATTAACCCTTGAGATGAGTCTTGAAGAAATGGCTTTAGAAGTGATTGATATGCTTTCGGTAGCATTACATTTTGCTGGGGCAAAAAAACAACATATCAAGGACTTGATTGAGCTTTATACAGAACAAATGGATATTTTTTATGCCAAGCTTCCAGAAGATGCTCCCTATGGACAAGAAGAAATGATTGGTATCATTGAATCTTTGCGTCAGAAATATCCAAAATTTTTTCGTTAGGCAGATTCTCTTGACACTCACACGCAAACTCGCCATTTTGTTTAGCGGCAATGGAAGTAATATGCAAAATCTCATCGAAACATTGCATCAAAAAGTATTTCAAGATTCTGACAAACAAAATATCAAGCTTGAAGTCGCTATTACCTTATGCAATAATCCCTCTGCGCATGGGATTAAACGCACTCAAGATTTAGGCATTCCTTGTGTCATTATCCCCCACAAGGATTTTTCTTCTCGCCTTGCATTTGATGAGGCGATGATTAAAGTTTTAGATTCTCATCATATTGATCTTTGTATTTTGGCTGGATTTATGCGGATTCTCACGCCGAGTTTCACGCAACATTTCCCTACTATCAATATTCACCCTTCCCTTTTGCCTGCCCATAAGGGTGCGCATGCTATTGCTGATACTTTTAACGCACGCGATTCTTATGGTGGTGTGAGTGTTCATTGGGTCAATGAAGAGCTTGATGGGGGAGCGTTGATCACTCAAAAGTCAGTCGCTTTAGAATCAACAGATACTTTAGAATCTTTTGAACACAAAATCCATACGCTTGAATACGAGCTTTATCCCATTGCCGTGCTTCAAGCATTGAATCTTGATGCGACATCACTACAAGATTCACCACAGGAGACTAAATAATGAATCACACGATGGAAATCGTTTCTGCATTCAGTATTTTTGCAGTGCTTATCTTATTAGCCTCTCCCATCAGTAATCTTACCAAAATCCCCCTTGTTGTCGTTGAAATGATACTAGGGGCTTTGTGCGCACATTTTTTTACCTTTTTCAATCAATCCGAAGAAGTCAAAGTCGTTTCAGAAGTGGGCTTTTTATTCTTGATGTTTTTGTGTGGCTTAGAAGTAGATATTAAATCCTTTACCAAACTTCGTAAGTCTTTTATGCTTAGAGCCTTAGCATATTTTTGCACACTTTACAGCATCACTTGCATTGTGGTTTTAAGCGCAGGTTTGTCCTATATCTATATCGCAGCATTTCCCGTAATGAGTTTAGGAATGATCGTAGCATTAATCAAAGACTATGGTAAAAATCAACCATGGCTAGATCTTGCCCTAAAAATTGGCATCATAGGTGAGCTCGTCAGTATTGCAGTATTGGTGATTATCGATGGCTCTACAAGGCATGGTATGAATACAGAACTCGGACACAAACTCATCGTCTTAGTTGTATTTTTGATTCTAGTGATTATAGCCTTCAAACTCACAAAAATCATATTTTGGTGGAAACCCTCTATCAAGCTTTTATTTCTTCCTCGAGACGACACAAACTCTCAAGATTTGCGCTTTGCAGTAATGCTGCTTTTCATTTTTGTGCTTTTAATGCTATTTTTGGATATTAAAGCAGTGCTAGGTGCATTTATCGCAGGAACAATCCTAAGCACTTTTTTCAAATACAAAGCAAAACTCCCCGAAAAACTTCATGATTTTGGATTCGGGTTTTTTGTGCCATTTTTCTTTGTTTATGTGGGTTCTACACTTGACCTCACCGCTGTTTTTACAAATATCGAAATCCTTTTTCATGCTTCCTATCTTATTTTGGGTATGTTAGCCTTGCGCATTATTTCTGCAAGTATTGTCTTTAGCCAATATTTTAAAAATGTAAAATACACACTTCTTTTTGCCTTAAGTGATTCTATGCCTTTAACATTTCTTATTGCTACTGCAACTTTAGGCAAGGGCTTAGGAGAGCTTAACGATACGATTTATGCGTCTTTCATTCTCGGTGCAATCTTAGAAGGCATTATTTTTAGCATTCTGATTAAAATCATTTACACATTTTGGAAACCAATCAAACCCAAAAAATAATCTCAACATTCAAGGATAAAAAATGCAAAAAAGACAGACATGGAGCAACACACTCACTTATGTTTTAACCGTTGCAGGAGCGACTATCGGCTTTGGTGCAACATGGAGATTCCCTTATTTAGTTGGCGAAAATGGTGGTGGGGCGTATGTGCTTGTTTTTGTTCTTGCAATGATTTTAGTAGGAATCCCGGTTATTTGTGTAGAAAATGTCATCGGTAGGCGCGCTCATAAAAACGCCATTGACGCCTTTAAGGGCGTAGCAAACACAAAGCCCATTCCAAAAATTTTTAGCCTTGTTGGCTATCTTGGAGTTTTGGGGGCATTTGGGATTATGGCATATTATATGGTGCTAGGCGGCTGGGTCATTACCTATATCATTAATATTTTAAACGGGAATCTGAATCTCTCCTCGCCGATTGATAAAGAAATCGCTTCACATTTTTATCACACACAGATTGAACATAACCCTATAATGATTAGTATTTGGACAATGCTTTTTGTTAGCATTAACTGGTTTATCCTCAAAAAAGGTGTGATTAATGGTATTGAGCGCAGTATGAAATACCTTATGCCCTTGCTGCTTATTTGCCTTATCATTATGGTTATTCGGAATCTCACACTACCCAATGCAATGGAGGGGGTGAGATTCTATCTGATGCCTGATTTTAGCAAAATCACTCCTAAACTCTTTATTGATGTATTAGGGCAAGTCTTTTTTGCGCTCTCACTTGGATTTGGCGTGATGATCACACTTTCTTCTTATCTCAAAAAATCAGAAAATATGATCAAAACCGCTATCACAACAGGTATTCTTAACACACTCATCGCACTTTTGGCAGGACTTATGATTTTCCCCTCACTCTTTAGCTTTGACCTTGAGCCCACACAAGGCTCGAGTCTTGTTTTTCAAGCTCTCCCTATTGTATTTTCACATATTTATTTAGGTAATGTCTTAGCCATTGTATTTTTTGTCCTACTTCTCACGGCTGCTCTGACAACTTCACTGCCTATTTATGAGGTTATCATTACAGCTCTGAATGAAAAATTCAATATCCCACGCACAACAGCAATCAATATCACATTAGGTGTTATTTTTGTTTTAGGTAATATCCCTTGTATCCTTAGCGAAGAAGTTTTTAATCAATTTGACTTCATCAGTGGCAATATTCTTTTCGTGCTGACCTCTTTAGGCACACTGCTTTTTGTAGGCTGGGTGCTTAAAAATGAAGCGATACAAGAGTTAAGCAATAACGGCTCACTTGCCCCCAAACTCACTAAAGTATGGTTTTATTATGTGAAATTTATCCTGCCTTTTATTATTTTGCTCATTTTTATTAATGGCACTTTCCCTAAAATACTTAGTTATGAAAAAATAACGCGATTTTTACCATTCTTTTCATAAGCGAAATAAGATTAAAAGATTCTAGCCCGATTCTTTGCAAACACAAAACACAGAATCTTGTAAATCAACTAAGATTCTGTGTTTCACGCTTATCGGGAGGCATTGTAATTTTTTGCAAAACAAATAATCTCTGGACGATACTCAAAGTGCATCGTATCGTAATGCCACCAACGCCCACCCCACACAAAGCCTTCCTCCTCAAAAATTTGAACAATCTCTAAAGGGATTTGATTCTCATAACGATATTGTTTGCGCTCTTTAATATCCCAAAGCCAATATTGAGAATATTGTGTGTTAATATCAAGTGCGATACCAAAACTATGAGGAGAAAGATTCGGAGAATCTGCAATATTACGCCAATAAAAAGCATCTTGATCTTTGAGAAATTGAAAATATGTCGGGGGAAGATTCTCAAGCTTTTCAATCACTCTCTTAAATGCTTCACTTGCACCATTACGAGAGCTTACATAAATATAGCTTTGATCAATCCACTCACTAAGCCATGGAATCTTGACGAGATTCGAAGCGACTTCATCTTCTGTGTCTCCGTAAATCGATTTATAAAATTCCAAATGTCGTATCCTCGAAGTATCTTTATCACGTTCCACAATAGAGCCATGAAAAGGATAGGGAACTTCAAAGGCATTGTGCATATCGGGATTAAGAACCTTTTCTTCATAGGTCTTTTTGATACCATCATTCCATACAAACACTCTTCCATCATGCAAAATGACTTGATTATCCTCAATGGATTTGATTTGAGGATAATATTTTTTGAGGCATTCTTGAGCGATTCTATCCCTATCTATCCCCATAGCCTGCACACATAAAATACATAAAAATACCAAAACCGCTGATCTCATATTTACTCTCAAGCAAAAAATGAACCTTAAAGGCTTAGGGTATTTTACAACTTTTATGCACTTTTATTTCTTAGAATTTATCCTCCGCTTTAGGCTTATAGAATTTTTGTAGCCAATCATCTAAAGGCGCAAGGAATCGATAAATAGCAGGCACGATAAGCAAACTAAGAAACATTGAGAAAAGCAATCCGCCGATAATGACGATACCCATTGGTGATTTCATTCCCGAACCTGCTCCTGTTGAGATTGCAAGAGGAATCATTCCAAACACCATAGCAATTGTTGTCATCAGAATCGGACGCAGACGCGAACCTCCCGCAAGGATCAATGCTTCATCTGTCGAATGACCTTCTTTGCGCTTTTCATTAGCAACATCAATTAATAAGGTAGCATTTTTTCCTACCAATCCCATAAGAATCATAAGCCCCATTAACGAAAACATACTGAAAGGTTGCTGCACGATAAATAATGCGATAAACGCACCAGAGAAACTGAAAGGTAAGGTCATCATAATCACAACAGGTTGCAAGAATGATTCATACAAAGCAGCGAGAATCAAATAAATCAATACAATAGCTGTTAAAACTGCCACAAGAAAAGCCATTGTCATCTCTTCAGCATGTTCGGCTTCTCCCTGCAAACGATAAGTTGTCCCGGGTTCAAGCCATTGGTCCTTTTTATCAGCAGTAACTCGCATCATATCTCCCAAAGAAATACCAGAATCTTTGATGGGATACGCATACACGGTAACGCTTCGCTGCCGATCAAAACGCGAAATCACTGAAGGAGCAGTTGTCGTTTCTATATCAACCAATCCTTCAACAAACATCAATTCCCCACGACTATTCTTGACTTGCAATTTCTTAATGTCATTCAGTGAGATTCTCTCATCATCAGGCACACGGATTGTAATATCATATTCTTTGCCCCGTTCTTTATAATATCCTATTGCCGCCTCACCAGAAAATGCCCCTCGCACGACATTTCCAATCTCTTGCGCACTCACACCATATCGATCAGCATTTGCACGAAGCACTCTAAGACGATACTCGGGCAAATCATCTGATGTATTAAGGTGGATATTGGTTACCTTACCTGCCAAAATTGGATCAGTGTTTAAAAGATTAATCAAGTTATCTTTAGTCTTTTTGAGCACTGCATCATTAGGGGCAAGAATAGCGACTTGATAAGGCGAATCATCTCCTCCACCAAAATCAGATACTTCAGAGGTCGAAATCACAAACCCTTTACCCGCTTCACTTGCTTTAAGCCATTCCCCTACTTCAGCCATAATCTTAAATTGTGATTGCTTACTTGCTCGCTCTTTAATAGGCTTAAGCCTCGCATAAATTTGAGCCTTAAAGATTGTTTTTTGGGTGTCATAGCCAATCTGCAAGGTTGAAAATGCAACATCTTCATGCGACATTACAATATCTTGTAGTTGATTAGTCTTTTCTTTCATTGCCTCCATACTCGTGCCCGGCTTTGTTTCCATAAAGACTTGGAATTCACTTTTATCATCGGGAATAATAAACTCCATTCCTAAGATTCCTAGCAAGACTAAAGATGAAAAAAATATGGCAATAATCCCTACAATAACCTTAATCTTATGACGCAACACCGTTTTTAAGGTAGCAATGTATGCAGATTCTAAAGCTTGAAAATAAGGCTCTGTGCGGTAATAAAATCGTGAATGCTTAGGGTTAATAACGATGGAAGAAATCATGGGGATAATTGTAATCACAACGATATAAGAAATCCCAATCGCTGCAGCTACCGTGATTCCAAAACTTTGGAAAAATCTCCCTACAATCCCACTCATACTTCCCACAGGGATAAATACAGATAAAAGCATCGCAGAAATCGCAATCAACGCAAATCCGATTTCTCTCACACCTTCATAGGCTGCTTCGCGTTTGCGCATACCTTTTTCAAGTTTTTTGTGAATATTTTCAATCACCACAATCGCATCATCAATAATAATCCCAATCGCAAGAGCTACCGCCAAAAGCGTAAGCATATTGAGTGAGAATCCAAAGAAATTCATCAACGCAAATGTCCCAAATATCGATATAGGAATACTCAACAACGATACAAACGCAATAGTCGCACTTCGTAAAAACATAAAGACAACAAACACAGCCAAAAATACGCCTAGCATCACATCAAATTCTACTGATGCAATAGAAGCACGCACATTTTGTGTAGTATCCTTAAAAGGTCTGATTTCATATTCTGGGCTAATCGCTTCGATTTGAGGCAATGCCTTCATCACTGCATCTGCAATAGCAATATCATTTGCTCCAGAAATTTTTTGCACTTCAAAAATAACACCGGGTGTTTTGTTAAATGCAGCAAAAGTCTTATCTTCCTCGATAGTGTCTTCAATGGTAGCAATATCGGCTAGTCTAATGCCTTCAGCAATACGAATATTACCCACATCACTTAAAGCAGAGCTTTGTGCATCTGTGGTTACAGCCCATTCACTCAATGTCCCAATCAGCCTTCCACCATCAATTTCAAGATTCTCTAAACCAATTTTATTGGAAATATCTGTATAAGTTATGCCGTATTTATTCAGCAATGAGGGACTAGCAAAGATTCTGATTTGTCGCTCACGATGCCCACGCATCTCGACACCACCCACGCCCGAAATTTTTTGCAAAATCGGCTTGATATTGTCCTTTGCATGTCGCATCATTTCTGAAGCTTCAACCTGATCACTCGTGAGAAAAAGTGAAATAATAGGCGCAGAAGAGCTATCAAATTTATAAACCACCGGATTCTTAATACCTGAATCAAGCTGCACCGTTCCTACTTTATCACGCACATCATTGACTGCCTCATTAAGGGGTTTTTCAAGCTCAAATTGCACAATCACAACGCTTGAATTTCTCGCAGAGCTTGAAGTGATTTTCTTCAACCCATCAATCCCCATAATCGCTTCTTCTATTTTATCTGTGAGTTTAGTTTCTACAATTTCCGCGCTTGCTCCCGGATAACTTGTAATCACAGCGACAATAGGAAAATCAATATCTGGGAATAATGCAACAGGCATTTTTTTAACACCCAAGAATCCAAAAAATAGAATCGCTAAAGCAAACATTAATGTCGCAATAGGACGAGTAATGGCAAACTTATACATTATTTTATCCTTATATATCCATCACCAAAAGTCCCAGGTATCACGCCAGATACAAGTGCTTCAGCTTTGACCTTTCGATTGGTTGTGCTAGCAGTAGGATAGATTTTAGAAATCTTTGCGCTCATCGTTTCTTTGCGTCCATCAATTGAAAAGTCAAATGTGTCTCCTACCTTGATTTTTGATACATATTTGAAATCAAATTCAAGGACGAGTTTGACCTCTTTGCTGATGACACGAAAAAGTGTCGTGCTATTTGCAGAGACCCCTTCACCTAAATCCACATCTTTAGAAGCAACAACTCCATCAAAGGGTGCTCGTAAGATTGTTTTGTTTAACATCACTCTGTGATAATTATAATCTGCCTCAAGCTTTTTAAATTCAGAGCGGTATCTGTCTAAAGTGTTTCGATCGACTGCACCACCAGAACGATTATATCTCTCGTATTGCTTTTTAGCAAAAGTATATTGATGCTCAAGAGCAATCACTTGTGCTTCTAAGTCTTGACTATAAAGTGTCAAAAGCTTATCTCCCTTATGCACTTCACTCCCCACATCGACAAAGATTTCATTCACAATACCGCTCACTGCAAGTTTTAAGTCTGCATCTTGAATCGCCTCTGCGTTAAAAATCGCATACACATCTTCAGCTTTAGCAAACGAAACAAACATCAAACAAACCAACACGACTCGAAACATCTTTTTCACGCTCTATCCTTTTTCTTCAAATCTTTGCTTCAAACACTACTCGATATGCTCTTGTAAGTCTTGCCCACTATAATAAATATAATAAGCTTTTTGCATTTCATAATCATTCAGTGCTTGATTATATGTCGCTTCTGCCTCAAATTTCTTTGTCAAAGATGACAAATAATCAATAAAATTCAGAATCTGTGCGTCATATTTTTTCGCCACATTTTCAAAAGCAATATTTGCAGAACGCAAAGCTGCCTCACTTGCCTTAATCTTTGTCGCTGCAATCTCTAAACTTTTACGGTACACTCTCTCATCTTTCTTTTGCTCTTCTTTCTTATATGCAAGGTTTTTAAGCATTTGTAGATACCCTAATCGAGCTGCCTCATATTGTCGATAAGTCGTCAAAGCATCAAGATGAATGCTGGCTGTTACCATCACGACATTTTGATAGCCGGGATAAGAGCGCAGAATCATTTGAGACATATCAAAGCCTCCTGTATCACCTTTTGTATGCAAACCTTGCCCGAATCCACTATTAAGCGAATAGCTATCACTAATGCCGATAGTTGGCAAATAAGTCATTTGTCTTGCTTGATATTTTGAACCCGCTGCTTGATAAGTGAGCATATTCAAATCGTGGCGATTCTCGTTGAGGTTAAAGACGGGTGTTTTAATCGTCTTACGCTCAAGTGAGCCAACATCACTATTAGTCAGCCATGAGAGTGTCAATTTGTTTTTTTCAATATCTAATCTCACGCTTTCAATGTCATGTTCTGTGGTTAGCAACTCCGCACGCAAAGATTCTAAATCATCAATGGTCGTAAGCCCTGCTTTGAAAAGCCGCTCTACTCTTTTTACATTTGCTTGGAGCTGGATTCTCTTATGATCAAGTGAAAGGAATCTCGCACGATTAGTAAAATAAGTATAATATTGCTCAATAATGCTTAAAAAAAGCTGGTCTTTGGTGGTTTCTTTATCTTCCAAACTTGCACGATAAAGCGATTGCTTTTCTCGCACTTTGTTATAGGTCTTAAGCCCACTGAAAAACTCCCAATTCGCCTTTACATTCCCTGTGTGTCCATCAAGGCGCATATTAGAATTATTATTGTATTGATATTGATAGCTCCCATCAATCGTAGGCATAAACTCGCTGTATGCCCCTGATTTGTTTGCTTGAGCCTGCAAGATTGCCAAATCCTTTGCCTCAAGACTATAGTTCTTTTTTGCTCCCTCTATGAGTTCTGCAAGTGTAAAAGTGCGTCCGATAGATTCTTCGGATTCTGATTGTGCAGATTCTGTTTGTTCATTATCCAAATCAGATGTCGTTTCATCTTGTATATCAGAGGTTTGAGCATTATCAGCACTTGCTAGATAGGCATTTTTAGGATAAGGATTCTCATAAACTTGGGCATTAAGCCATACCAATAGCCCCAAACTTATAATCACTAGTCTCATTTTATTTTCTCCCTTGTGGTTACAACCATAAAATTATAAAAAGTAAGCAGAATTTTAGCACGAATTAATAAATAGTTGCATATACACCTAAATTTATTTTATTATTATATTTTTAAATAAAAATTATTGAATAATACGGGCAAGATTGATTGCAAAATAATTTCATAAAAATGATAAATCTCTCACAACACCAAATAGAAAATGCCAGATTCTGTATGATATTAAAGATGAAAAATTGATTCTTGATGCTATAATTCTAGCAAATCCTAAAATCATAGATAAAGGCAACTTATGGAATCTCAAAACCTGACAACACTCAAAAACCTTTTAGAGAATCTGATCTCACACATCAAACAAAATAATCTCCTCCAAAGTCAAATCCTAATGTCTAATGTGATTGCTCACTCTTTAATTAACGAACAAGATAAACAAACCCTACTACATCTTTTACAAACAAGAGACAAAAACTATATCCGACTTAATGACAATGCGCAAGTATTTGAGAGAATCTCACAATATCTCACAATCCTGCGACCCACCAAACTCAATCAAGATTCATTAATAAGAATCGGTGGTGCAGGAGACGGCGGCTATGTGATGCTAAAAACTAAGCAAATAAACGGGGGGGGGGGCAATGAAACCTTCTTCACGAAAATCACAAAAGCCCATAGCCATCTCTTTGGGTGTTTCAGAAAATTCACCTTGGGATTTAGAAATGGCAGAATTGGGCTTTTCTGTCAGAGAATATGACGGGAGCATCGCAAATTCACCCTACCCCACACACCCAAACATCACTTTTCACAAGAAATTTATCGCATCTTATGACAGCGACTCTACAATTACCTTAGAATCTGTGCTCCGTGATAATAGATTGGTTTCAACACAAGAAAATATCCTACAAGTTGATATTGAAAATGCAGAATGGGATATGCTAAAAAACATTGATATGAAAATCTTAGCACAATACTTCACGCAAGTCATTTTTGAATTCCATGGTTGCAATCCAGAAGAAGAACAAGGTTTTCATCACAGAATCACACAGCTACAACGATTAAATGATTTTTTTACGCCTATTCACTTGCACTTTAATAATCATGGCAAAATCTTTTATAGTAAAGGATTATTTTTTAGCACGACTTTAGAAGTCAGCTATTGTAATCATAAAATAATGCGCAACCTAAAGACAAATGAAAAACGAGAAAAGGGAGTTTTGCAAGATTTGGATTATCCTTCATGGATTAGTAATCCAGAGATTCCTATTCGATTTGCACAGAAGCAATCTCTCAAGCTATAAAACAATACGCGCAGGGTGAGCATAAATATTGAGCGTATCTCCTCTTGCAAAACCTATAAGCGTTATGCCAAGTAATTGAGCAGATTTGATTCCTAAATAAGTCGTTGCCGAGCGAGAAACGACAATCGGGATAGAGTGCATAGCAGCCTTAATCACCATTTCCATTGAAAGACGTCCGCTGACAATGAGAATCGAGTGCGTAATATCAAAGCCCGATAATCTTGCCTTACCTATCACTTTATCAATCGCATTGTGTCGCCCCACATCTTCACTGATAAGATATTTATCATCTTCAAGCACGAGCATCGCTTTATGGACACACCCCGTGAGCGAAAAAAGCTCTGTAGGTTGATTGAATGTATCAAGCAATGCAAAGATTCTAGGCATTGGCACATTCATCGGCGTAGTGATAAATTTTTGGATAATCTCACCTTCAAAGTTTGCGCTCACTCCGACACAACACCCTGTAGTAAGAGTTTTTTCTTTGTGCAAATGCGCAAGTTTTTCTTCCTTGATATGTGCTTGCATTCGCACACTCAAGCCATCGGGAGCAATCTCCAAAGAAATCACATCATCGACAGAATCTAAAACGCCCTCACTCATCAAGAATCCAACCAAATGAGCATCTTGATCCTTAGGCATACTCATCACTGAAAGCAATTTTGTATCATTCAGATAAAAAGCAATCCGTTGTTCTTCGACAATATAATCTTCACAAAGATGATTTTCATAATGGAGTGAAGACGAGGCAATATCGTCTCGCCTCACTTTAACCATTGATATTTTATGTGCAAATTCACTCAAAGGTGATTCTTTTGCAAACATTAATGCCCTTCCACTCTCATAGAATCAAGTTTTCCGAGCTTTTGCAAATCTTTGTAATACAAGCTGTGAAGCATAGAAACTTCTTCTTCGCCCATTTTTCCATTAAGAATTGCTTCAAGCGCACCCTCAATAGCAAACACTGCCATATAAATATGCGTGATGAGTAATGCAATCACAAGAAAACCAACGATATTGTGTGTCAATGCCATTAAACGCAATGTATTAATCTCTGCACATTGGAAGAACATAATACCGCCTGTAACTACCATCACGCCTCCGCCTAATGTCGCTATCCAAAACCACATTTTTTGCCCTGCGTTAAACTTATGTGCGGGAATCTCGCGATTAACCTTATCAAGATAACCACCAAGAATCATCATCCATTTAATATCATAAGAGTGAAACAAACAATCTTTCACCCACATAAAAAACATCAATGTCCCAAAAATAGCAAAAAAAATCGTGGCAAAACCATGCACATCTCGAGCGAATCTAATAAACGCACCACCTCCAAACTTGTCTCCAAAAACCATCATTAGCCCTGTAAGACAAATTAACACAAAAGGGACGGCAGCGCACCAATGCACGATGATATTGTATTTACTAAAAACAAGCAAGAAATTACCATGCGCATAATGCCGTTGTCCAATGATTTTATAATGTCCGTAAAAGGCTAAAGGCACAAAGATAATGAGCAGCAAAAAGATAAGTGCAAAATACTTACCCTGCAAGATTGTAAAAAGCTCACCCACACCTAAACCATTAGGAGAATCCAAACCCCATGATTTAATCGCCTCTACTTCGGGACCACCATAAATCTTAGGATTGGCACGATCACTTTCACGAATCAAATCATTATTTCCGCTAATAACTTCTGCATATTGTTTGCCATCTTTTTGTGGCACACTTGGATTAGCAGCCATAGCAAAAGTTACGAATCCCAAAGTAAAAATTAAGATTCTAAACAACATCATTGCATTTTTCATCTCCCTATTCTCCATATGCAGTTTTCCACACATTGGGCACAGCATTAGGGATATTTTCACCTCTGACAGTTGAGCGATGCGTGATAATTTTAGATACTTCTTCTCCACTACCTGCCAATAAAGCCTTTGTCGAACACATACTCGCACACATCGGCACTTTACCCTCTGCTATGCGATTTTGCCCATAAAGCTCATATTCTTCAGGGCTATTAGTTTCTTCTGGTCCTCCAGCACAAAATGTGCATTTATCCATTGCACCTCTTGAACCAAAAACATTAGATTTAGGAAATTGAGGAGCTCCGAAAGGACAAGCATACAAACAATATCCGCAACCAATACATGTTTTTTTATTGTGAAGCACAATCCCATCTGCACGAATATAAAAACAATCTACCGGACATACTTGAGCGCATGGAGCATCAGAGCAGTGCATACAAGCAATAGAAACGGCTGTTTCCTTGCCTACTATACCTTCATTCAAAACTACCACGCGTCTGCGATTCACCCCTACGGGCAAATGATGGGCTTCTTTACACGCGACATCGCAACCATGACATTCAATACAACGATTTGTATCGCAATAGAATCTAATACGACTAGCATTATCCAAATAAGTTAAACTCATCTTTTACCCCCTATGCTTTTTCAATGCGGCAAAGTCCGCATTTTGTCTCTGGACATGCTGAATTATAGTCAAATCCATAGCTGCTAATCATATTTGCCGATTCACCAATCGCATAAGGTTTTGTGCCATCAGGATAAAAATCAAGTCTTGACTTACCTTGATCCAAGCCTGAAAAGTTTTGTGGCAACCAAATACTATTATAATCCACACGATAAGAAAGCTTTGCTGGCACTAAGATTCTCGTATCCATCGTGCCATAAATCCACACCATATCACCATTTTTGATATTCATTTCTGCAGCTTTATCAGGGTGGATTTCTACAAACATCTCGCCTTCCACTTCAGCAAGGTATTTTGCACTCCTTGTTTCAGCTCCCGTCCCCATATGAGCTACAAGACGCCCACTAAGCATATTAATTGGGAATTCATCAACCCAATTTTTATTTTCACCCAGCTCTTTTTGACGACTGCGATATTTGATATTCGCTCTAAAATGGCTTTTCTTATCAGGGAAGCTAGGATATTTATCGACCAAATCCCCACGCACAGAATGCAAAGGCTCACGATGCAAAGGAATCTTATCATACCAATTCCACGCAACAGCACGCGCTTTTCCATTTCCATAAGGACATAATCCTGCTTCCAATGCTTTTTCTACGAGGATATTGTTACCAATACCTAAAGCAAAAGTGCTTCCTTCAATCGCCTTTTTCTCCTCTGCAGTAAGTTTGATTCCTAAAGATTCTGCATTTGCCGCAGTTACCGGACCATGTCCGCCCTTATGGACTGCATTAGGTAAGCTTCTTGAAGTCAGCATAGAAGCACCATCAGGAGCAGTTAAGCCCCAATTGACCCTAAAGCCCATACCTCCACGCATAACTGGAATATTATCGTTATACATAATCGGGGTGCCGGGGTGTTTATCACTCCAACATGGCCAAGGAAGCCCATAATAATCACCCTTAAATGGTCCTTTGCCCTCTAAGGTAATCTTGTCAAATAAGTGCCAATTTTCTTGATGGGCTTTCAATCTTTCAGGACTCATACCTTGCAAACCGATACTGCGGATACTTTGAGTCATTTCTGTTGTCGCATCTTCTGGCCAAATAAAATGATCTCTACCCTTAGATTTTGCAATATCATAAAGTCTCCATTGATATTCTTTTAAGAATCCCAATCTTTCCGCCATACCAAACAAAAATTCCTCATCTGGGCGACATTCAAATAAAGGTTCCATAACCTTAGAACGCCATTGATAACTACGATTTGTCGCTGCAACACTACCGCTTGTCTCCATTTGCGATGCTGCTGGCAAACAGAATAAATTATCCTTTCTATCGCTATAAATAGCCAAATCATTCACATAAGGATCGACAAACACCACCAAATCAAGCTGGTCCATTGCCTTTCGCTGCAAATCAAGCAATGAGACCGTTGTCATACCTGTCCCGATAACAACCAAAGCGCGTAATTTTGTGCCGCCATTATTTTCAGCATTTTCATCATCAAGCACACCAAATTTCCATGTCGAATGCGCAAAACCTGTCTTTTCCATCATTTCTTTATCTTTGAATCGTGCAGCCATCCAATCATATTCTACACCCCAATGCTTGCAGAAATGTCTCCAAGCAGGCTCACCAAGACCATAATAACCGGGCAAAGAATCTGAAAGATTATTCATATCTGATGCACCTTGCACATTATCATGACCACGCAAGATATTTACGCCTCCACCTACTTTTCCAATGTTGCCTAAAAACATTTGCAAAATAGGCATAATTCGTGTATTGCTTGTGCCAACAGTGTGTTGAGTTAGCCCTTGATTCCAAATCAAGCTTGCTGGTTTTGCTGCTGCCATTTCTTCAGCAATATGTCGAATCTCATCTGCAGGTATCCCGCATACATCAGCTGCGACTTCCGGAGGGAATTTCTTTGCCTCTGCTATAATCTCTTCATAGCCATACACACGCTCTTTGAGATATTGCTCGTCATAAAGCTTTTTCGCAATAATATGATTCAAAAGCCCATAAGCAAACGCAATGTCTGTC
Source organism: Helicobacter sp. MIT 05-5293 (assembly GCF_000765665.2). Taxonomy (NCBI): domain Bacteria; kingdom Pseudomonadati; phylum Campylobacterota; class Epsilonproteobacteria; order Campylobacterales; family Helicobacteraceae; genus Helicobacter; species Helicobacter sp. MIT 05-5293. Next base: position 383,953 of record NZ_JROZ02000001.1, on the reverse strand, counting down.
CCACTTCGGATTCTGTGAAATTCATCACATTTTGCCGCTGTTTTGGTAAAGCGTGGGTCAATATAAACCAATTTTGCACCCTTTTCCTTTGCTCGCAAAATATGCACCATTGATACAGGGTGATTGACTGCTGGATTCGCACCGATAATCAAAATATATTTTGAAAACATCATATCGCCAAGATGATTTGTCATACCACCATACCCGAATGTATTCGCCACACCGGCGACTGTTGGGCTGTGTCAAACTCTTGCACAATGGTCGATATTGTTTGTCCCAAAAAACGCTGCAAACTTACGAATATAATAACTTTGTTCGTTTGAACATTTCGCACTCCCGATAAACATTACCGCATCAGGACCGCTTTCTTCACGAATCTGTTTTAATTGCGTTGCGATTTTATCTAATGATTTTTCATAATCCACTCTTTCCCATTTGCCATTGATTTTTTCCAAAGGATAACGCAATCTTGTTTCGCTTCTTGCTCTGTCAATCAAGTCTGCTCCCTTGCAACAATGCCCACCTTGAGAAATGGGGTGGTCTTGTGCTACTTCTTGTCTTACCCAAACGCCATCAACCACTTCAGCGACTACACCACAACCTACCGAGCAGTGTGTGCAAATCGTCTTGATTCTTTGCGAATTAGGATAACGTTCCTTTAACTCTGCTTCATTTGCCGCTCTCAATACGCGTTCGCTGTCATTCCCTAAAGCATTACTCACACCAGCTACAGAAGCTAATGCAGAAAGCTTAAGGAATGAACGGCGAGCATTGCGCCTTTTTTCTACTTCGCTCATTATTCCTCCTTAAAAAATTGGACAGATTCTATTTAGCAACTTCAAAATATTCTTGCCAATACTTGGTATCACTGCGATACAACACTTCTTGCTTCTTGCTCTTGCCTTTGATAACCTCTTTTTGTGTGTGTTCTCCAGAACATCCATTCAAAGTCAGCGAGCCTACGGCAACCACAGCCCCACCGATTCCAGCAGTCTTTAAAAATGCTCGCCGAGAATGGTTTTGTTGTTTTTGCACTTCAGACATAAAAGCCTCCTTTGTTTTGCTTGTGGGATACTCCCATCTGAATCTTCTTTGACACAAAAGATTCAAATCAAAATATCACAAACTTTGCTCGACAATCAAAAAACTGCGCAACAAATTCCCAACACTTGAATAATAATGCAAATCCTCCTTTTGCAATAAAGCTGTTGCGACATACTCTCCTAGAGGCAACACAAGCTCTTTTAAAACCTCATTGAGAGCATCATTATCTTCTTTGTCATTTGAAAGCAAAAGATAACGCATCAAAAGCAATAAGAATCCAAAATGTTCCTCACTCTCTTTAAATGTCTCTGCGTTAAGCCTAAAATTTGTTTGTTTGATAAGTGTTCGTGCTTTAAGCAAACCGCTACCATTCAAACAACCCTCTATATAATGAGAAAGATAAAGCATAATTTGCGGATTCTCACGCACTTGACCCTTAGAACGAGCGGGCATCGGTGAATGCTCATTAGGAATAGCAAAGGGTAAAAGAAAAGTGCGTGTGTATTCTTGCATAATATTTTCTACGCCAAAATTTGAGATTTCTTTTTCGAGATTCTCAAAATATATCAAGTCTTTTTCGTCAAGTGGATTACTCTTAAGAATCTTGATTTGCTCTAGTATCACATCAGTGCGCTCACTTAAAAGCTCATACAGAAAAAATCCTGCGAAAAAATCATAATACAAGGCTCGTGCATTAGCTACGGACTTTTTAGAATCTTGTATATGTGTCATTTGGCTACCTCAAACATCACCTTAACTTTACAATCCGCACAACATTCTAAACTTCTAAGCTTGGAAGGATTGGATTGAAATGCGGGAGACAAAATCGCCTTAATCTTCTCAATAGATTTGTGAGTAGCAAAAATCTTATTACATTCTACGCATCTAAAAGGCTTATCTTGTGCCTTAGAGACATACTCAAAAGACACGGGGCTCAAATCAAAAGTGCGAGATTCTAAAGTGATGACATTTTCTGCACAGGTTGGCACACAATACCCACAATCCGTGCAAAGTGAAGCTTTAAAAAGCAACTCGAAGCTCGAAGTTTGATTGATCAGTGCATGGGTATTGCAAGCCTCTACACAGCTAAGGCAGAGTGTGCATTTTGAAGCATCGACTTTAACCTCGCCAAATCCTTTCATGGATACACTACCAAAAGATTCTTGTTTGACCCATGATTGAAGTCGTGCGGAAAAAATATCTTTTACGCCTTCTTTAGCATTAGGGGTATAAAGATAATGCCAATGAGGCATCAGCATCAAAGAATCTATATCTTTTAAAGAATCTCCAAAAATCACACCTTTACGACCAAAGATCTTTTCGCAAATTACATTGAGAGATTCTACACATTCCATAACCAATTCATCAATTTCCCCGAATATGACGACTGGCGCACCACTCTCTTGAATCAATGTCAGCAAATAAGTCTCATTGAGCATATTTGGCACATCAATCACAAAAGGTAAAGCAAGGGGTTGCGATGAAAGCAAGGTATTAAAGATTGGGAGATTCTCCTCATTAGCCCATTGCGATGATGAGACTACGAGAGGGATTCTGTCTTTATACAATCTCGCTCTGTATGTGAAACTCTCTAAGGTATCGCCTTCTTTCTGCACACTTCCCGTAGGGCAAACACACACGCATTTGCCACACCCTATACAATCAATAGGCGAAGTGGATAGAAGCATTGTCGTATCATCTTTGGCTATCCCCATTGTAGGACAAACATCTACACAATAATGACAAAATCCTTCTCCATTTTCTAAAGGGCGGCGATCCTGATATTGGCATACCGAAGGATTAAAAATGATATTTTGGCGATAAGCATATTCTCCTATAAAATCTACAACTGCTTGAAACATTGATGCCGCATCAGAATAGGCATTAGCTAGGTGAATCCCTTTATAAGCAGACAGATTCTCAAGGTGTGCAAAAGAAACAACTTGGGCAATACAAAGCGTATCAATACGATGTGATGTGTCTTTAAAATAAATCTTAAAATCACCTAAATGCCCACTCAAACGCACAAAATCTTGGGGTAAAAGATGCGTAATAGAAAGTTTGCAAGAATTTTGCTTTGTGCAAAAATTTAAAAAATCTTCACACAGCTGCCCATTACCAATAACCGCAAGAGTAGGAGCAACAAACACAGAGCGATTCAAATCAAAAGCAGTAAAATCTAATGCAATCTCATTAGCCTCGTTGAGAATCTCATAATCTTTAGATTGAAGAGGCAAAATGTTTTGTTTCATATATCCTACTTTCATTTTCTTTAATAAAATGATACAACATCATCGCAAAAGGCAATGATTCTTTTAATTAAATATCGTTATATAAATTTATACTATTCGGTTTGGTAACATAGCATTTTCACAATATCGGCAATACGAATCGCTTTTTCTAATAATTTTATAAATCATGGCAATTCAAGAAAAAATAAATATGATAAATATTGCGTCATGGAGTAAAAGTTGGTTTGATTAAAACTTATCGGAAGAATTATATTAACAAGAGAATTTTCCAGAAACCTCTTCTGTGTCTTGGAGAGATTCTAGAATACTCTTGTAGGATTATCGAATTTTATATTTATAATCTTGCTATTATGACACAAATTCAATGATTGCCATTGGAGAAGCATCGCCTCTTCTTAATCTTGTGCGTTGGATTCTTGTATAGCCTCCATTACGCTCAAGGTATCGTGGAGCAATCTCACTGATAAGCTTCTTTGTAGCAGATTTACTTTGCAAATGTGCAAACACATAACGATGTGTATTTAAATCAGCTTGCTTTGCTGTCGTAACAAGCTTCTCAATATAACTTTGCAATTCTTTCGCCTTAAATACACCTGTCTCAATTTTTTCATATTCAATCAACGCAATTGCTAGATTCTTTAGCAATGCCTTACGATGAGCTGAAGTTCTACCGAGTTTCCTATATCCATGCTTGTGTCTCATATTTTCTCCTGACTAATTGTTTTTCAATTTGGCAAGCTTACGATTAAGTAACTGCAAAATATCATCAGCAACCTCTCCACCCACTGGATATCCAAGTTCTTCAAGCTTTTCAGCAATCTCATCATAAGATTTCTTACCCATATTTTTAATGTTCTTGAGTTCATTTTCGGTCATTATAACCAACTCTCCAACATACTTTAATCCAGAACGATCAAGACAATTAAAACATCGTGCACTTAAGTTTAAGCTATCGATTTTAATCATCAATGTTTTTAATTCTCCCGAATCTTCAGCAATATTCTTATTACTGCCCACAGACGCACTCAAATCAACACCAAAAATGCTCATTTGTTTGTGCATAATTGAGATTGCCTCTTTAAAAACAGCTAGAGGTTCAATTTGTCCGTCTGTTTCAATATCAAAAATAACCTTTTCATAAGCAGGGTTATCCTCAACCAACATATTCTCAATCTCATAGACTGCCTTTTTGACAGGTGTAAAATAAGCATCTAAGGGAATATAATCTTCTTCAATTGTCCCTCTTATGCTTTCACTTGGCACATAACCTATCCCTTTTCGAACAACTAATGAAAAATTTAATACTGCATTTTCATTGATTGTTGCCAAATACGCATCTGGATTCACAACACTTACCATTTCGTTATTTAATTCATTCGCACTCAATACCATTGGACCCTTAAACTCATAATGCAAACTTGCTCTATCAAGATCTTTATCTTTTATAAGAAAACGAATGTTTTTAAGATTGCTGATAAAGTGAGAAACATCTTCCACGATTCCACGAATTGAGTCAAACTCATGGGTAACACCCTGTATCTTCAATGCGATTGGAGCATAACCCACAGAACTTGAAAATAATAATCTCCGAATCGGGTGTGCAAAAGTAATTGCATAACCTGATTCAAAAGGATATGCACTAATTTTGATTCGATTGGTTGATACTTCTTCAATATTAATATCTGTAGGGATATAAGGCTCAACTTTAATTGTATTCATTCTTCAACCATCCTTATCTTTTAATTCTTATTTAGAGTAAAGCTCAACGATTAATCTTTCTTCAATCGGTATTACAACTTCTTCTCTTTGAGGAAAACGTGTAAAGATTCCAAATTTTTTCTCTTTATCAACATCTACCCATGGCACAATACCTGTTTGAGAAGTTAAATCAATAGCACGAATAATTTGTGCATTATTTTTACTCTTCTCTTTAATCTCGATTTTTTGTCCTGGTTTTACAACATACGAAGGAATATTGACTCTTTTACCATTCACTAAAACATGCCCATGATTTACTAATTGTCTAGCAAAACGGCGAGTAGTAGCAAATCCCATACGATAAACGACATTATCAAGCCGTTGTTCAAGAATGCGCACAAGATTTTCACCTGTATTACCCTCTTGACGATTAGCCTCTTTGAAAAGATTCAAAAACTGCTTTTCACTTAAGCCATACATTACTTTTGCTTTTTGTTTTTCACGGAGCTGTAGCCCATATTCAGAAATCTTGCCACGTTTTTGCCCATGCTGACCCGGACCATAAGGTCTCTTATCCAATGCGCTTTTGCCAGCAAGTCTTCGCTCACCCTTTAACGCAAGCGAAACGCCAAATCTTCTTTCAATTTTTTCAACTGGTCCTTTATATCGTGCCATTATATCCCCTTCAATTATACTCTTCGCCGTTTTGGCGGTCTGCAACCATTATGTGGCAATGGTGTTACATCTTTCAGCCATAAAACTTTAATGCCTTCAATCGCACCTACGCTCTTGACCGCTGTTTCTCTTCCGCTTCCGGGTCCTTGAACCTTAATTCCTACTTCTTTAATACCATGTTCTTTTGCTTTTTCCATCGCCGATTCTACGGCTTGTTGAGCGGCATAAGGTGTAGATTTCTTACTTCCCTTAAAGCCCAACCCACCAGCAGTAGCCCAGCAAATAACATTACCCATCTCATCGGTAACAGTAATGTTGGTATTATTAAATGATGCAGAAATACAAACAATACCTCGCGCAATATTCTTTTTAACATTTTTCTTTTTTGTAGTGTTTCTTTTTGCCATCACTTACTCCTTACTTGCTACCCACAGTTTTTTTCTTGCCTTTTCTTGTGCGGGCATTATTTTTTGTTGTTTGTCCTCGCACAGGCAACCCTTTTCGATGTCGCAAACCACGATAACTTCCTAAATCCATCAAGGCTTTAATATCCATTGTTACCTTTTTACGGAGATCTCCCTCTACCATATAACTTTCTTGAATCTTTTTTGCAATAGAAGACACTTCATCTTCGCTGAGATCATTAACTCGCTTATCAAAAGAAATATTTACAGCGTTCAAAATATCTCTGGAGCTTTTAAGCCCAATCCCGTAAATATAAGTGAGAGCATACTCTACTCGTTTCTTCTTTGGCAAATCTACACCAGCAATTCTAGCCATTGTTTATCCTTGTCTTTGTTTATGTTTTGGGGTCGAGCAAATTACTCTCACCACGCCTTTTCGCTTAATAACCTTACATTTGTCGCACATTTTCTTGACCGAAGGTCGCACTTTCATACTAACTCCTTGTTTCCCTTAGTCTTTATTTGTCTTAATTTAATTAACTCTTACAAGCTAAAAAACCTCGATTCTACAAAAAAAATATTTAAAGACTACTTATAAAACTACTTATGCCTATAAGTAATCCTACCCTTATCCAAGCTGTATGGGGTAAGTTCTATCTTTACCATATCGCCGGGTAAAATCTTTATATAATGCATTCTCATTTTACCAGCGATATGACACAACACAACATGCCCATTTTCAAGCTCTACTCTGAATGTTGCGTTTGGTAAAGCCTCGAGAACTTTCCCATCAACCTCAATAACATCATCTTTCGCCATTCATTCAAACCTCCGTTAAAATCTCTGCTTTCCCATTGACAACAGCAATAGTATGTTCATAATGGCTGCCTCTAAGCCCATCTTCAGAAACAACCGACCATTCATCAGCCAAAATTTTTGGATTCCCATTGAGCTGACAAATCATAGGCTCAATACAAAATACCATACCCTCTTTAATTTTTGGACCTTGCTTAGCATTTGGACTTTCTAAATAATTAGGAATTTCTGGTTCCTCATGAGGACGCCTACCAATCCCATGCCCACAATATCCTTTTAAAGGGATAAAACCCCTTTTAGTGATACAATGTTCGAGAATCTGGCTTAGCTCCTTAAAACGCAATCCTTCTTTGATATACCCTATAGCTTCATAAAGTGTGTCTTTAGCACATGCTATCAACTCTTGATCTTTTGGTGTAATCGTCCCTACACCACAAGTAATTGCTGCATCACCATACCAACCATTATATTCAGCACCAATGTCAATTCCTACAATATCACCTTCTTGCAAACGATAATCCGTAGCAATACCATGAATAATCACCTCATTCACAGAAATACAAATTGATTTAGGAAAACCATAAAGCTGATAAAATGATGCACGCGCACCTTGTGAAGCAATATAATCTGCAGCAATAGAATCTAGCTCCAAAAGGCTAACGCCCTCTTTGATATGCTGACGCATCAATTCGAGCGTTTGAGCGACAATCTTATTGGGGATTCTTAATGCTTCTATATCTTTTTTACTTTTGATAGAAATTGCCATATCAAAGACCCACAGCACTAAGTGTCTGATATTTACTCATATAAATTTGGGCTTCAATGCGTCTCATTGTATCAATCGCTACTTGGACGACAATCAAAACAGCTGTCCCACCAAAATAAAAAGGCACACCCGTAGCTTTCACTAAAATCCAAGGCAATGTAGAAACAAGAGCCAAATAAAGTGCACCCCAAAAAGTCAAATTACTAGCAACATTATTAAGGAAATTTGATGTCCCTTCACCCGGTCGTAGTCCGGGAATAAATCCACCCTGCCTTTTAAGATTATCTGCAATGTCTTTAGAATTAAAAACAATAGAAGAATAAAAAAAAGCAAAAAATATTACTAATACAAACATAAGAAAATTATAAAAATAACCATCAGGCTTTAAAATATCTGCAACTGCTTGAATAGTGCTATTAGATGAAGCTTGCAGAATCGTTGAAGGAAAAACCAACAATGCTGAAGCAAAAATAGGCGGTATAACACCACTAAGATTCATTTTAACAGGAATATAATTCATAATGCGCTTATTTTGATTCTGCATCACAACCTTACGCGCATAAGAAACAGGTATCCTCCGTTCAGCAAGTTCAACATAAATAATAACACCAACCGTAGCAATGATAACAGCTAACAAGACTATTAAGACAATGACATTGATTTGCCCTGTATTGACAAGATTAAATGTCTTAGCAATGCTTGAAGGTATTCCCGAAACAATACCCCCAAAAATGATAAGACTGATGCCATTACCCACACCTCTTTGAGTAATTTGCTCGCCAATCCACATCAAAAGCATCGTGCCTGTAAGCATAGAAAAAACAGAAACAGCAATAAAGACATTGAGGTCGATTTTAATCGCACCACTCCCCATACTATTAAGTCCGATACTTACACTTACAGCTTGAATGATAGTAATTCCAATTGTAACATAACGCACGATTTGCATATATTTTTGCATACCATCACGTTCTTTTTTCATTTTACCAAGATTAGGGAAAGTCGCTGCTAAAAGCTCCATAATAATAGAAGCCGTAATATAGGGCATAATTCCCAAAGAAATAATACTAAAACGTTCGACCGCATTTCCACTAAACATATTAAATAATCCCAACGCATTATTCGCATTATCATCAATAAATGATTTGATCACAGAGACATCAACGCCGGGAACAGGAACATACGCTAAGATTCTATACGCAAACAAAAAAGCTAACGTGATAAGAATCTTATTTATAATGCTTTTTGTCATTCTTGATTTCCACTTGTTTTAATATTTGCATCTTTAATTTTTGAAACTAATGTTTTTGCTTTTGTGCCAATAAGTTTTACACTGGTAGCACTCTTTGGTAATGTAAAATGCTTTCGCAATACTTCTATTGTAATCTCATTCAAAGAATCAAGAATCTTTGACTTATCCGCATTAATCACAATAGGCTTTTGCACACGGGAGACAAAACCAATCTTAGGAAGACGTCTTTGCAAAGGTTGTTGTCCACCCTCAAAGCCTCTCTTTTCCTTGTAGCCCGTTCTAGCAGTTTGCCCTTTTCCTCCGCGAGTAGAAGTTTTACCCATACCACTACCTTGTCCTCGCCCAACACGTTTAGTATCTTTCACACTACCTTTTGCAGGTTTGACATTTTCTAGTGCCATTCTTTCTCCCTTTAGGCTTTAATTCTAGCAAGTGCGTCAACAGTCGCACGCACAACATTATAAGGATTATTTGAACCTAACGACTTAGTCAAAATATCCTTAATTCCCGCAAGTTCTATTACAGGACGAGTTGAACCACCAGCTATCACTCCCGTTCCTTCACTTGCAGGCTTAAGCAAAATTTTACTCGCATTATATTTATGCTCAATGTCATGAGCGATTGTTGTGCCTTTGATATTTACTTGAATAATGTTTTTAAAAGCATCATCAATAGCTTTCCGAATTGCATCAGGTACTTCTTTGGCTTTACCCAAACCAAAACCTACTAATCCGTTTTTGTTACCAACAACTACTAGGGCATTAAATCGAAAACGACGACCCCCTTTGACCACTTTTGTTACTCTTCCAATATTTACCACAACTTCGCTAAATTCTTCTCTGTTAATTTCCATAAGATTTCCTTTAAATTACAGCTTTATACCATTTTCACGCAATGTATCAGCAAATACCCCTATAACTCCGTGATAAAGGTATCCATTTCGATCAAACACAACTTCTTCAATACCTGCTTTTTTTAGCATTTGAGCAAATTCTGTCGCAAGTTTTTTAGAATGTTCTTTATTGTTGCCCAAACCTAGCTTCTTTCCATCAATATGTGCAAGAGTTGTGCCCTTTTCATCATTAATAGCTTGTGCATAAAGGTATTTATTAGAACGAAAAATGCTCACTCTAGGCTTATGTGCAACACCAAAAATACTACTTCGTGTGCGAAGCTTTCTTTTGCGTCTTAGAATCTGTTTTTGTATCAATACTTTTTCTGTCATAGCTTCACCTTATTCTATTTTTTAGAAGTCTTGCCTGCTTTGCGGACAATAACTTCATCACTATATTTAATCCCTTTGCCCTTATAAGGCTCTGGTGGTCGAAACTCTCTAATTTCAGCAGCGATCTGCCCTATCTGTTGCTTATCTGCACCTTTTATTGTGATTGTATTCTTATCTACACTCATCTCTACACCGGAAGGAATAGGATAAATAACTGGGTGAGAAAAACCTAAAGCCATTTCTAAATTCTTGCCATTGATACTTGCTTTATAACCCACGCCATTAATTTCTAATACTTTACTAAAACCTTCAGTTAAACCTATCACAATATTATTTGCTAACGCTCGATATGTTCCCCAATACGCACGAGATTGAGCTTGAGAATCAATACAAGCAAAACTCAAAGAACCATCTTTGACCTCAATCTGAACACGCCCAAAAGTTTCAAGCTCTTTTTGTTCTTTAGCACCCTTAAAAACAATCTTGCTTCCTTGAACAGAAACCTCAACACCTTTGGGAATACTAATGGGTTTTTTTCCAACTCTTGACATTATCTTTCTCCTACCATATACTGCAAAGTGCTTCGCCACCAACATTTGATCGATATGCTTCATCGTTGGCAACTACACCCTTACTTGTGCTAACTACAATCGTGCCATACCCATTTTTAAAACGTTTAAGTTCGTTGCGTCCTTTATAAACCCTTCTCCCAGGTTTGCTGATTCGTTTAATCTCATTAATAGCACTACGACCTTGCTCATCATAAATAAGTTGCACCATAATAGACTGCTTCCCATCTTTATCATTGACTTTGTAATCTTTAATAAAACCTTTCACTTTGAATACTTCTAAAATTGAAACAACAATCTTCGCATAATAAAGCGTGGTTACCTCTAATTTTCGCATAGAAGCGTTACGGATTCTTGTTAAAGAATCTGCAATAATATCATTCACCATACTTCTCTCCTTACCAGCTAGCTTTTCTAAGTCCGGGGATCAACCCTTCATTACCCATCTTACGCAAACATACTCTGCATAATCCAAAATCTCGATAAACTGAATGTGGTCTTCCGCACACTTGACATCTTGTATATGCTCTTGCACTAAATTTTGCTTTTCTCTTCGCCTTTGCAATGATTGATTTTTTTGCCATAATTATCTCCCTTTCGCAAATGGCATACCAAGGAGCTCAAGTAACTTGAATGCCTCTTTATCACTCTTACTAGAAGTTACAATCGTAATATTCATACCATGTGTTACCATAATATCATCATATACCACTTCTGGAAACATTAATTGCTCATTTAATCCAAAACTATAATTCCCTCTTCCATCAAAACCATTACGTTTTAGCCCTCTAAAATCTTTCACACGAGGTAACGCAATTACAATAAGTTTTTCTAAAAAATTATACATCATATTACCTCGAAGTGTTACCTTCACACCCATTGGCATTCCTTCACGCATCTTGAAACCTGCAACAGATTTTTTTGCTAAAGTGATTACCGCTTTTTGTCCTGCAATCAATGAAATTGTGTCTGCAATATTTTGCATGACTTTAGAATCTTTGGCATAATCCCCAGCTCCCACGCTAATCACAATTTTTTCAACTTTAGGCAAAAGCATAGGATTAGTGATATTAAGCTCAGATTTTAGCTGTTGCACAATATCTTTTTTATATTTTTCTCTTAGAGCAAACATCGACTATTCTCCTTCCACTTTCTTAACATTAGAAATACTCATTGGCATTTCTTTAGTTATAAATCCACCCTTTGGATTTTTTTCACTTGCCTTAATTGCCTTTTTTGCAATTTTACAACCTTCTACAATGACTTGCGATTTTTTCGGCAAAACTTGCAGAACTTTACCACTTGTGCCTTTATCATCTCCAGCAATTACCTTTACGGTATCACCTTTTTTAATTTTGAACTTTCCCACTATAACACCTCCGGAGCTAACGATACTATTTTCATAAAATTTGCGTATCGCACTTCTCTACTGACTGGACCAAAGATTCTTGTACCTATAGGCTCTCTTTTTGCGTCCAAAATCACCGCTGCATTATCATCAAAACGCACCAAAGAGCCATTTTCTCTATGAATCTCTTTAGTCGTTCGCACGACAACTGCTTTCACCACTTGCCCTTTTTTAACTTTTCCATTAGGAATAGCCTTTTTTACTGAAGCAACGATAACATCACCAACATGAGCGTATCTTCTGTGGCTTCCACCCAATATTTTAATACACATAATTTCTTTCGCGCCACTATTATCCGCAACGCTTAATCTTGTAAAACTTTGTATCATAATTCCACCCCTGCAGTAACGATTTCTTTCAATCTAAAAGCTTTAGTTTTTGAAATAGGTTTACATTCAATCGCACTAACCACATCGCCAATCTTTGATGTATGATTTTCATCATGAATGGTATATTTCTTAAAACGTTTAACAATTTTGCGATATTTAGGATGCACAACCTTACGCTCCACAAGTATTACCACACTTTTATCGCCTGCCTTGCTAATTACTTTACCTTGTATGACTCTTTTATGTGCTTGTTTTTCACTCATTCTGAATCCTTTTTCGCACTTAAGGCTGTATTAATACGAGCGATATCCTTACGAATCACTTTAATTTCGCTAGGATTAGTCAGCTGCATTGTTTTAAGTTGCAATCTTTTTTCAAAAAGCAACGACTTCTTTTCTTTCAACATTTTTTGTAATTCAGCAACATCCTTATCTTTCAAATCAATAAATTTCATTTTCACTCTCGCTCGTTATGATTTTTGTTTTGAATGGGAGCTTACTTTGCGCCAAGGTTAAAGCTTCACGCGCTAATGCTTCATCAATACCTGCCATTTCGTAAATCATACGACCCGGCTTGATATTCATCACCCATTTCTCTACACCACCTTTACCTTTACCCATTCTCGTTGCAAGTGGCTTAGCAGTCAAGGGCTTATCAGGAAATACTCGAATCCACACTTTACCCGCTCTTTTGATATGTCGTGTCATCGCAATACGAGCAGATTCTATTTGACGCGAATCAATGCGTCCATGCTCAATTGCTTTGATACCAATATTACCAAAAGCTAATAACGAACCGCGGAAAGATTTACCACGATTGCGTCCTTTCATCTGCTTTCTATATTTTGTTTTCTTTGGCATTAACATAATTTACTGCCTCCCTCTTCGTGATTTACTTCGAGTCTCTTTATCAGATTTATTCTCTTCTTTTTTTTCAGGTTGAATACCCTTATGCAAAACCTCACCCTTAAAAATCCACACTTTCACGCCAATGATACCATATGTCGTCATTGCTTCTGCAAAACCATAATCTATCTTTGCGCGTAAAGTATGAAGAGGAACTCTTCCTTCCATATACCATTCTGTCCGAGCCATTTCAGCACCAGCCAAACGTCCAGAAACTTTAACTTTAACACCCTTTGCGCCTGATTTCATCGCAGCCTGCATAACCTTTTTCATAGCACGTCTAAAAGCAACACGCTTTTCAAGTTGTGTCGCAATATTTTCTGCAGCAAGTTGAGCATTCGCTTGAGGACGTTTTGCCTCTTTGATATTGATAAATACTTCTTTTTGAAGAAGTTTTTTTAATGATTCTTTATGTTTATCAATATCAACACCTTTTTTACCAATAATCAAACCCGGACGAGAAGCTACCACGGTAACGCGAATCTTGTTTGCAGCACGCTCAATAACAATCTCACTCACACCCGCATAATACATTTCACGCTTAAGAAACTTACGAATCTTATGATCTTCAAGAATATTTGAAGGGGTCGTTTGAGACACAGAAAACCATCGCGAAGACCAATTTCTGTTAATGCCTAATCTAAGACCTATTGGATTGACTTTTTGACCCATTGTTATTTTTCCTCACCTTCATTTTTTTTCTTTGTCGTTACCTTTTTGCTAGCACTCTTAGTCCCAGAATCTGCTTTTACTGCCTTAGACGACTTTACTTCAGATTGAGCATTCTTTGAAGTATCCTTAGTCTTTGAAGCTGAAAACTTAGCTGTGCTTTTATTTGATTTAGCCTCCGAAACATTAGATTCAGAAGTCTTGCTAGATTTGGCACTTGTTTTAGTTTTAGCTTGTGTTTGAACAGATGACTTAGTTGATTTCTGCGTTCCTACCTCGACTAAGATATGTGCAGTAGGTTTTCTGATAGGAGTAGCTCGTCCTTTAGCACGAGGCATAAAACGGCGAAGCACTGGTCCTGCATCTACCCTGCAAGAAGTAACAATCACATCTTGCGCATCATAGCCACCATTAGCTACCGCAGAAGCTATCACTTTTGAAATAACTCTTGCCGCTTTGTTGGGTGTAAATTCCAAACTCGCAATAGCAAGCTCTGCACTCATTCCTTGCACTTCTCTAGCAATAAGACGTGCTTTGGTCGGAGATAATCTAATATACCTCAATAATGCTTTACTCATCTATGCTCCTTTATTATTTACCAATTTTCTTTTGGACACTGCCCTTATGTCCTTTAAAAGTGCGTGTTGGAGCAAATTCGCCAAGCTTGTAACCCACATGGTTTTCTGTAATATACACAGGCACAAATGCTCGTCCATTATGAACATTAAAAGTCATTCCAATCATATCAGGAAGAATAGTGCTTCGTCTTGACCATGTTTTGATAGGCTTATTATCCTTGCTCTCTCTTGCTTTGGTTACCTTCTTAAATAAATAATCATCAATAAATGGACCTTTTTTAATTGATCTTGCCATATCTGCTTTCCTTATTTTTTCTTTCTTGAGATGATCAATCGATCACTCGCTTTCTTCTTGCGTGTCTTGAAGCCTTTTGCTGGTATACCCCAAGGTGAAACAGGATGTCCGCTTGAACCTGTTTTTCCTTCACCACCACCATGAGGGTGATCTACAGGGTTCATAGCACTACCACGTGTCTGCGGACGAATACCACGATGACGATTGCGTCCTGCTTTTCCAATAGAAATATTAGCAAAATCTTCATTGCCTACAACCCCAATACTTGCCATACATTCTTCAAGAATATACCGCATTTCCCCGCTAGGCATTCGAAGAATGATATATTTCCCTTCGCGACCCATGATTTGAGCACTTGCACCTGCACTTCTTGCAAGTTGCCCGCCTGCTCCGGGGTGCATCTCAATATTATGAACAATTGTTCCGATAGGAATGCTTTTAAGTTTCATAGCAAAACCTGTTTTAATATCCAATCCAGATTCTGCAGACATTACCAAATCTCCGACTTTTAGCCCACTTGGTTGGATAATATAACGTTTTTCTCCATCACTATAATGCACAAGCGCAATGCGACAATTTCTATAAGGATCGTATTCGATTGCAGCAATACGCCCCTCAATATTAAATTTATTGCGCTTAAAATCAATGATTCGATAGAGTTTTTTTGCTCCACCCTCTTTGTGTCGGCTCGTAATGCGTCCGTTATTATTTCTCCCTGCAGTTACTGGAAGCTTGACAAGCAAACTTCGCACACTTGCCTTGCCTGTAATATCATTTGAGCTAAGATTGCTCATAAATCTTCGGCTTGGCGTATAGGGTTTATATGTTTTTATTGCCATCATTCACTCCTTATACTGACAGCGCATCAATTTTTGCGCCCTCTGGAATCCTGACATAAAACTTCTTGAATGAAGCCCTTTGCCCGACTTTACCTCGAAACCTTTTAACCTTACCTTCTTGTTTAAGAGAATTAATCTTTACAGGAGTAATGCCAAAATATTCTTTGAAAATCTCTTTAAGTTGATTTTTACTCACATGGCTTGCTGTTTGAACGACCAACACACCACTTTCTTGAAGAGACAAAGATTTTTCAGTATAGAGGATTGATTTAATATCTGTAATATCTGCCATTTTCATTCCCCCTTATCACACGCAATGATTTCATCTAATACTGCTTTTTCAATCACGACAGCACGATAATTTGCGACCAAATACGCATTAAGCTCATTAGAATCAATCAAATAACATTGTTGCAAGTTTCTAAAAGCCAAGAAAGTTGGCTCATCACTCATTTGTGCAACAAATAAAACATTCTTTTGTTGAATAGCTTTAAACATTGCATACGCATCTTTTGTCTTACCACTAGAAACCGCTACAGAATCAACAACAAAAAGCTTATTATCATTTGCTTTTTGCAAAAGTGCGTATTCTAGTGCAAGTCGTTTTTGTTTTTTGTTGATTTTGAGGATATAGTTTCTATTATTGCTAGGTCCATGAGAAACTCCACCGCCTACAAAAACAGGTGAAGTGATACTACCTGCTCGTGCTCGTCCTCCGCCTTTTTGATTCCAAGGTTTCTTGCCACCGCCACTTACTTCTCCACGCTTTTTTGCCTCTGCATTATTTGCACGCAAAGAGGCTAAGTAAGACTTTACATACAAATACAAATTATGTTCTTTGATTTGCATATATCTTTGGGGCAATGCAAGCTCACTGACTTTTTTGAGCTTATTATCCAATACGATTGCTTTACTCATTCTATTTTACCTTATTTTATAATTTGAATACGACCCAATGCGCCATTATATCCAGCAATTGACCCTTTAAGCACTAAAATAGCACTCTCTTGATCAAAGGACATCACGCTATTTTTAACGCTTACAAGCTCATTCCCATAGTGTCCTGCCATTTTTTTACCCGGTTGCACACGTCCGGGCCATTCACGATTACCAATAGAACCTAGTCTTCTGTGAAATCTACTCCCATGAGCTCCGGGACCACCTTGAAAATTCCATCGTTTCATCGCACCGCTGAATCCTCGTCCTTTTGTCTTGAAGCTTACTTTTACCTTTTTTGCTTCATTCAAAACACTCATATCCAAATCGCCTAATTCTTTATTGCTAACCTTAAGCGTTGCAAATCGATTAAACTCTTTACTAAGATTATATTTCTTTTGATTCCCAGCAATTGCTTTATTCATTGTTTTGCCTTGAGCATACGCTACTAAACCCTTGCCATTTTCTTGCAATTCGCAAACTTTTGCTCCCAAAACCTTGAGTAAAGTAACTGCCTCACTTTTAACGCCTATTGTTCGGCTCATACCAATTTTTTCTACTATAAATTCCATACTTGAATCCTTTTTACCTTACTTTACTTGCTCATAGACATTACTTCGACATCTACTTCAGGAGCTAAATCAAGTTTCATAAGGCTATCTACGGTATCAGGGGTTGCCGAAATAATATCAATAATACGATGATGCACACGAATCTCAAATTGCTCGCGTGAATCTTTATTGATATGAGGAGACCTCAACACCGTGTATCGTTTCTTTTTCGTTGGGAGCGGCACTGGACCTCTAATTTCTGAACCTGTCCTCTTAACTGCTTCTACAATAGATGCAACTGATCTATCAAGAACCCTATGATCATAAGCTTTGAGCCTAAGTCGTATTCTTTCCATATTTTTTCCTTATTTCATTAAAGAACTCATCAATAATATTGATGTTTTGAGCCGCTAATTATAATGAAATTTAAGAAAAAAAGTCAAGCACTTTGCCTATTTTTCGAGATTTTTTAATTTTTTAGTTTCCTTTTTATAAGGATAGATTTGAGATTCTTATTCATACAGATTCTATTTTTCAAAAACATACTCAAATTATTTTACAAAAAGTATGCAGCACTTTGTTCATAAAATATTGAGCGAGAATCGTAAAGAAGACAGAATCTACCGCATATCGTGATAGATTCTAAAATAGAAGCTCATAAACGAAAGAGATTTTCAAGCGTCATACCGACTTCAAGCATCAGTGCAAAATCTCTAGTCGTAGGTTGAAGAACGGAGGTGCTATGAACATACGCTTTGTTATGATAAAACACACCTCCTAATTTAGTGTAAAAATCAATTTTTCGGCTATATTCACCGCCTCGTTTAAAATACAAACCCAAAGAAGCATTGAGGCGATAACTCCCATCAAAGCCTTTCTTATCGCTAAAGCTTTCACCTATATATCGTCTTGAGTTGGCTTCCGCTCCTAATTCTGCTTCAAGGATTAGCTTTTCGCTTAAACTAAAGCGATTGCGAATGTGCGGTCCTATGGCAAAGTGTGCAACAGCAAACTTCCCCAATCTATCATCTTCGCCAAAGCTATATACTTCAAGTCTTGGCACAAGATAGAGTAAAAAAGCATTGTCTTTACCAAAACTCGCGCCAAGATGCAACGCCGAAGAAGCAAAGAAATAGGAGGCATTATCCCTATATATGCCTGAATCTGTCTTAAATCTCGGGCGTGTAAGCCCTCCTATAAAATCCAATGCCCCATACAATCTCTTATAATAATACCCTCCATACATAGAGATGTATCCGCCTGTGCTAGAGGCTTTTGAAATAGGAGAAGCAAGATTGCTATAATGCGCTCCGATGCCAATGCGCCCGTCTTCGCAATAGCCACTATGATTACAAACATAAGCAAAAACTTTCACACAAGACATCACACAAAAGAAGAGTAATATCATCATTTGACGCATCTTGCTACTCCTTTTTTAAAATTTTATCTCTACTTTCCAATTCCTACAACTTTTTTTGATAAAACAATTATAACTCCAAATCGCACCACCCTTTAAAACACCATATAAAATAGGTGTCCACCAAGCTTCACCCTGTGTATTTTGCATTTCTTTATCACTAAGAAGCATAACATTAAGATGAGCAAAGTCAGCCGCATCATGAGAATGAAACAGCATCTCCATATCAGCCTGCTCTATAGTATTTTGTGTTTTAGCATCTAATGGACTTAACCCTAAAACTAAGCTTACTTTATTTTGACCTGATTCTAAAATAAAGCTTCTACAATCTTATTGCAAAAAAAATTAAAATATTATTAATAATATTAATTATCAAAATATTAAATACTAAACAAGAGCAAAATAAACTTATAAAAACTACTCAAATTCTTTTACGAGAGTATGTAGCACTTTGCTTGTAAGCATGCTAGAATCTATCCTTGTGCCAATTTCTTCGCTTTGCCAAGATTCTAAAGGTATCCAAGTGTATTTATCAATAACCTTTTTTCGAATATCTTTTTGGTAAGGGAAATGCCAATTATTGACTTCTGGGCATATAATGTGATTAGTGTGAGGCTTTGGCGTTTCAAAATATCCAATTCTATCATCTATACCATTCCAAGATTCTCTTACTTGCGCAAAATAAAAACTAAAATTCTTTAGCACAAAATGATCGCCCTGCTCATGGCTTACAAGAGTATTTTTATTAATCAATATTTCTTGTTCTGTATAACATATATCAATAAGATTCCAAATCAACATATCCCATGGCTTTTGAAGCAAGTAAAAACTCTTAAAAAGCTTGCTTGCCTCATAGATATGATCCACATCGATTTTCACAAGCCATTGATTTTTGGGAATCACACTCAGCACATAATTACAATACGCATAAAACTTATTCTCTTCTTTTTCAGGATTATAAATATCCACATGATAGGGATATTTCACAGGGATAAAACTCGGGAATTTCTCACAAAATTCTAAAATAATCTCCTCACTCCCATCATCGCAATCATTATAGCCAATCACACCTCGCTGAATCGCAGGCAAAATCGAATACAAAGATGCCCTTAAGGTATGGGCTTCATTTCTCACACGGATATATGCCCATGGATTGCGCGGGGAAAAGGGGTCTTTGGCATTTTCATCAGCAAGAAAATACCCTTGATGTTTGATATGTAAATGCGCGTTTTTAGC
Organism: Helicobacter sp. MIT 05-5293; assembly: GCF_000765665.2. Taxonomy (NCBI): domain Bacteria; kingdom Pseudomonadati; phylum Campylobacterota; class Epsilonproteobacteria; order Campylobacterales; family Helicobacteraceae; genus Helicobacter; species Helicobacter sp. MIT 05-5293. Next base: position 364,089 of record NZ_JROZ02000001.1, on the reverse strand, counting down.
GTGATTTTGTAATACTTCTAGCGGTGTAATGGGGGGGGGGGCATAATTTATTAGCATTGATAATGCGTGCTAGAGGCAAGGGTTGGAGAATCTCTTGATAAGAAGAAAGAAAAGAAGAAGGGTTTGATTCTGTCATCATCTCAAGCACAGGTTTTGGCACATACGAATCTGTATCCTGCAAAAGCACGACCTGCTTACCAAATCGCAAATGATTACGCAAGGCTAAACGCCACTTTTTCTTTGGCACAAACCAACACAAGATTTTCACAACCAAACGCTTTATATAAAACTCCATCATCTCTTTTTGCATTATTCATACTCCTTATTGTCAATTTATCATTTTTTGTGCCAAATCTTTCGCACCTTTGAGATCAACTTTCCCCGAGCCAAGCACAGGGATAGAATCCACTCTTAACACTTTAGCAGGCTTAAAAAGCGGAGGGATAGATGAGCCTTTTATCGCAGATTCAAGGCTTTGACACTCTTCCTCGCTCCCACTCACCAAAAGTATCACACTTTCGCCCTTTTTCTTGTCTTCGATAGCGACTGCAACATATTTGAGATTCTCGCTCATTTCTAAAGTCTTAATGAGTTTTTGCACCTCTTCTTCAATACCGCCAAGGCTCACGATTTCACCGCCAATTTTGGCAAATCGCGAATACCTATCGACAATATGAATAAAACCATCTTCGTCTAAATGCCCTTTATCGCCGCTTTTATACCACACAATACCATCAAGTTTGATTAAAGCTTCTCTTGTCTTTTCTTCATCATCAAGATAACCAAGCATCACTTGATGTCCGCCGATAAGTATCATACCATCTTCACCCACAGGCAACTCTTCCATAGTGTTTGGCTCGACAATGCGTATCGCACTCCCGGGCAAAGGCATACCCACACTGCCCTCTTTACTCGCTTTATGCAACTCCCAATGATGTGCATCAAACTCGCTAGGGAGATTCACACTTGCTACAGGTGTGGTTTCTGTCGCTCCATAACCCTCATAAATATTTTTGTGAAATTTCAGCATAAAAGCCTCGCTCACATCTTTTTTCAGCTTTTCCGCACCCGCTACGACTAATCGCAAACTCTCAAACATTACCTTATCAAGTTTAGAATGTCGCGCATAAATACCTAAAAATGTCGATGTCGCACACATAATACTTACCTTGTTTTTCGCAATTGCCTTAGCAACCCCCACCGCATCGGTAGGGTCAGGATAAGTAACACAAAGCATACCTTCTAGCAAAGGCATCAAAGTCGTTACCGTGAATCCAAAAGCATGAAATGGTGGCAAAGAAGAAAGCATCACATCATTATCACGCGCATGGATTACATCAGAAATTTGTGAGACATTACTCATAATATTGAGATGAGAGAGCATCACACCCTTTGGTTTGCCCTCACTCCCGCTGCTAAATAAAATCGCTGCCACATCAGTATTGTTTTGTTTTTTCGTATAAAGGTATTTTAGGATAAAAGCCGGACAAATCATTGCTTGAAGCATTGCAGACAAAAGCACAAACTTGCGTGCTTTCACCTCATCAATCAAATCCTCCATATAGTGAATCTCCACATTTGGGGCAAACACCAAATCCACTCCCTTGCCCTTAAGTTTAGCCATAAACTGCTTAGAAGTATAAATATGCTGAATGGCTGCAGATTCTATTGCCATATCTATAGCCTTTTGCCCAGCGGTAAAGTTGAGATTCACAACCACCTTTCCTGTCATTGATAACGAGAGATTACATAACACACTTGCTAAAGATGCCGGCAAGAGAATCCCCGCACATTCAAAACAATGTGCCTTTTTATCAGAATCTAAATCAAATGATGAGCGTAATGGAAGATTTGACTGATGCTTAGCAAAAATTCTTGAAAGTATCATTGTGATTGCAAGCATTCGCGTATAGCTCATTGCTCCGCTCATACTATCGATAATTGCTGTTTCGCCACGCCATTTCTTTGCGCTATCAATCCATGCGCGAGGGATTGAAGGCAAAGATTCACAATGAGCTTTCCATGCCTTGAAAGAAAGCTCAAAAACTTTAGCTTTAACTTTTTCTTTACTTGAATGAATCTCCAAATGTTCGCCAAAAGCAATCGTAACTCTGCGTTTGGCAAAGCTTTTGCGTCTTTGAATAAACGACTCATGGCTGCGCGAAAATGCGCTCCCCCACAGACCACGAATATAAAAAGGTAAAATAATCGCATCACTTAAAGACAAATCTTTAAGTGCAAGCTCAAAACCGCTTTTAAAGGTATTAAGATGCCCATGCCGTGAAATTGCCCCTTCGGGAAACAAACACACCATATGCCCCTCTAAGAGTTTTTTGCGAATCGATTCTAACGCCCCCTTACTCGCACCATGAGAAACCGGAATCACACCAACAAGGTCAAGGAAAATGCGCATATACCAACGATTATAATAACTCCGCTCCATTACAAAATATACTTTGCGTGGCAAGGCAAGCTGCACAATTGCCCAATCAATAAATGAGATATGATTCCCAAGTAAAAGCACCCCACCACTTTCTGGGACATTTTCAAAACCCTCGACATTCAAACGATAACGTTGTAAAAAAGCAAGTGTGATAAGCATTCTGACCAAAGAAAAAGGCAATAACCAAATGACATACACAAACCCACAAAAAGCAACAATCATACATAAATAAAAAAGATATTCTACAGGCAAATGCAACAAAGAAGCAAAAGTGCCGATAAGCAAAAAAGACAACATTCCGATATTTTGGACAAAATTATTACCCGCCAATACCCTGCCTAACTGCTCTTCTTTAGCATGAAATTGTATCAGCGCATTAAGCGGGATAATAAAGAGTGCGCCACCCATACCAAATAAGAAAAACACCACACTATAAGGCATCAAACTATCAAAGCTCATCAAAAGCAAACTCATCACAAAAACCAAAGTCGCCCCTAAAGGAATAAGCCCCGTTTCAATGTAGTATTTTGAGAATCTTCCCGCAATGACAGAACCGACAATAATACCCAACCCCGAGAAACCAATCACCATTTGAATCTTAAAGGTATTCATCTCATTAAAGTTTGATTTAGCATAGGTAGGAAAAGAGGCTAAGAGTAATTGAGAAATCGACCAAAACACACAAATACCAACCACACAAAACCAAATTGTTCGATGGCTTGTGAGAATCTTGAGATTCTGTTTGAGCATCTTGCCGCGTAGATAATCTTGACGATTAAAGGCTTGGGGGTTACCCTGCGTAAATGTAGGAAGACGATAACACAAAAAAAGCTCAATGACTGAAAAGAGAATCAATAAAAAACCTAAAGGCGCGATACTTTGCAGAATCTCACTTTGAGTAGGCGACCAATCCACATAATGAAAATCATAAAAAGCTTCAAAAAATAAAGAAAATACGCTCATTCCTGCCAAAATCGCAACAATAGCAGTCGCTTGCATCGCTCCATTTCCCCACGCAAGCATATCTTTACCAACCAAATCCCTGATATAGCCATATTTTGCAGGAGAATAAATTGCCGATTGAGCTGCCATCAGCAAAGTAAGACAAAATGCCCACCAAAACCAACCCATAAAATAACACAATGTAATAAAAATTGTAATGACAACTGCCACCCAAGCATTCACACGCATCACAAGATTCTTTGGAAATCGGTCAGCTAAGAATCCTGAAGGCGTAAAAAGAAGCACAAAAGGCAAAATAATAAGGGCATTAATAAGTGTGCTTAAAAGTGTGAGTTCCGCACCATCATAAACCTTATAGAGTGTATTTTGAATGATGATTTTATGTCCCAAATCGACAAAAGCATTGAGAAATGCCACACAAATGAAAGGCAAAAAACCATAAATGCTCCAAAGTCGCTTCATCTTGCTCCCTTGCATTGGCATAAACAAAGCACTTGGTGTATGAAGATACTTTTACAATAACGCATACTTAAAATTACTTTTCGCTAAGAATCTTGATTTGATTTCCTTCTAATACAACATACATATCTTTTTTACCCACTGAAGAAAAGCTTGTCTTTCCATTAAGCGTGGCTTTATAATCCTGCATAAAGCTTATACGAAACATATTGCGATGAGATTCGTTAGGATAGACTGAAACATTAATGTGCGAAATGCGTATATTCTTACTTTCACCTTTGGCAAAGATATTTTTCTTATGATTACTAAATGCTTTGAAACTCATACCATCAGGGCGATAAAAATCTTTTTCATCATAAAAAGCAAGATAAGTTTTTAAATCACTTTGTTGCCAAGCATTTTTCCATTGATACAAACTTGCTAAGACAATAGCAAGCTCTTCAATTGTTGCTGGCTTTAATGATCCCTCATAAGTAATCAACATTGTTTTTTTATGATCAATAACCTTGTCATATTTTTTGAGAATCTCATTATCAATCGCGATACAACCGCGCGTATTAAGCTCTTCTCGATTACCATTAAGCGGTAAACCATGTATCCAAATCCCTCCGCCCGTCTTTCTAAGAGATTGATCATAGACATTAGGATAACTTGTGCTAAAGGCTAAAGGACCATAATATTGATCAAGCCCTGTTAGCCTTGCAGTAATGTCATAAGAACCAATGGGCGTTGTCAAATCCCCCTCACGATTTTTATTGCCCTTTCCTTTTGCTACCAAAGCTGATGAATGCCCAATTTCAGTAAATTTAGAATCGTTTAATTGATACAGATTTAGTGAGGGCGCACTTTTGTCTGATACAAATAAATATTGCAAATCTTCAAAATAACCATAATCTGTAGCTGTATTTTTTAGTATTTCCTGCCAATAATCCTTATCCGAAAGATAACCTTCCAACTTCGCTTCAATCGCATTGATACCATTTTTCTTATATTCATTGACCAAAGAAACCAACTGCGAATCAAGTGCCAAAGCACCATTAACTAATAAAGCGATAAATACAACGCCTAATAAATGCTTCATTGATGAAACTCCTTTTTTGTATTTCACAAAGTAAAATCATACCCTATTTTTTTCAATTTATCCTTTTGCTTGCTCCAACCCTTTCTGACTTCCACATCAAGCTTAAGAAAAATATGCTTTTGGGTAAATAACTCAATCTTTCTACGCGCAGCAATACCGATACGCTTAATGGTATGAGCATCTTGCCCGATGACTACACCTTTTTGACTGGGTTTTTCGACAATAATACGCGCATAAATTTTGTCTAATTGTGGCATTTGATGAAAATGCGTAACAATCACATCAGATTCATAGGGAATCTCATCACTAAGATTCTCAAACAAACTCTCCCTGATCATTTCCTTACAAATCTCTTTTGTCGAAGTCGTAGTCAGAATCTCCTCATCATACAAAAACGGCGATATGGGCAAATGTGATGCAATACAAGAAAGAAATTGATTCTTATCAAAACCTCTTTTGACACTGATAGGTAAAAGCTCAAGAAAAGTATCTTGAAAAACTTGATATTGTGCTATTTTATGCAGCACTTGCTCCTTAGTGTATAAATCAATCTTTGTCAATATCAGAAGATGCTTCACGCCTTGTGCTAATTGTAAAAAATCCTCATAATGTTTAATTTCATCACTGATAGGCGCAAGATAAAGTGCCATATCACAATCACTCATTGCCTTAAGAGCTTGAGAAAGCATATATTGATTCAGTAATTTTTCTTGATGGTGGATTCCGGGCGTATCGACAAAAATCATTTGAGCCTTACAATGCGCATCTTCATAAGGCACGATAAGATGAAGTTGTTTGCGCGTGGCATTAGCTTTGTGTGAAACAAGAGCTAAATTTTCTCCTATAAGGTAATTAAGCAGTGTGCTTTTACCCGCATTGGGTCTGCCCAATGTCGCAATAAAGCCTGATTTTGTGGGTATCATTAGTAAAAGCAATCAGAGAATATAACGTGCCAAATCAACATTTTCAACCAAATCCCCTAAGCAATCACGCACCATTTGGGCAGTAATCACTACTTCCTTGCCTTTATATCGATCCACATCAAAGCTGACATCTTCTAATACACGCTCAATAGTCGTATGCAACCTCCTTGCACCAATGTCTTCTGTGCGTTGATTTGCATTATGCGAAAGCCTCGCTAACTCTCTCACCGCATCATCATCAAAATCTAGTTTGATTTCCTCTGTAAGCATCAAAAGCTGATATTGACGCAAAAGAGAACTTTTTGTTTGAGTGAGAATCTCATAAAGGCTTTGTTCATCAAGTGTGCTTAATTCTACACGCAAAGGAAAGCGTCCCTGAAGCTCTGGAATCAAATCACTTGGTTTGCTAAAATGAAAAGCACCTGCAGCAATAAATAAAATATAATCAGTTTTGATTTGTCCGTATTTTGTATTAACCACACTCCCTTCAACAATAGGAAGTAAATCTCTTTGCACACCTTCTTTGCTCGGATCTTGCCTTGAGCTATCCTTGCTTCCTACAGCAACCTTATCAATTTCATCAATAAAAATCACGCCATTTTCTTGTGCGCGTCTAAGCCCCTCACTCCGAATGCTTTCTGCATCAAGCACAGATTCTGTCGCTTCATACATAAGTGCTTCTTTAGCCTCTTTGACGCTAATTTCTTTTTTAATCTTATCATTTGTAACATTCAGCACCTTAAAGATAGATTCTTGGACTTTTATCATATCCGGTGTGAGATGGTCATCATTCAGATTCACAGAAGGCTTTTTGCTGACTTCAAGCTCAATCATCAAGTCATCAACTTCTCCCTTAATCACTTTTTGTTTCATTTTGGCAAAACTCATTTCGTATTCGTTTTTTTTCGCTTCGCTCACGCCGCTAGGCAAAGGTGGCAAAAGCTTTTGAGTGATTTTCTCTAAAATATAATCGTTAATTTGGGCTTGAGCCTTTTGCCGATGCTCACTTTCGACAAGATTCACACTTGCTAAGACCAAATCCCTCACCATAGATTCTACATCGCGTCCCACAAAACCAACTTCAGTGTATTTACTTGCCTCAACTTTTACAAAAGGCAATCCCATCATTTTTGCCATGCGTCTAGCAATCTCTGTTTTACCCACACCAGTTGAACCTATCATTAAAATATTTTTGGGAGTAATTTCTTCTTGCACTTCCTTATCAAGCTTCATACGGCGATAGCGATTACGCAAAGCAATAGCAACCGCCTTTTTTGCCTCTTTTTGCCCAATGATATAATTATCAAGATACTCTACAATTTGTTTGGGTGTCATATTTTCTTTCATCAAACTTCCTTCGCCTTATCAGATTCTCATAATTCTAAAATTTTAATATTCGTATTTGTGTAAATACAAATCTCTCCGGCAATACGCAAAGAATTTTCGACCAAATCTTTAGGAGGAAGATTTGTATGACGATCCAATGCCCTAGCTGCACTCAAAGCATAATTTCCTCCACTTCCAATGGCTGCGATTTTCCCGTCTTCTGGCTCGACCACATCACCTGTCCCGCTTAAAATGTAAATATGCTCCTTATTAAGGACAATCATCATTGCTTCAAGCTTCCTTAAATACTTATCTTTGCGCCATTCTTTGCTAAAATCCAAAACACTCTTGACAAGATCGCCTTTTTTGCTTTCCAAAATGCGCTCAAACATATCAAAAAGACTAAACGCATCGGCAGTAGAACCTGCAAAACCGCTTAGAATGTGATTATTATAAAGCGTGCGGATTTTAGTGGCATTATTTTTCAATACACAATTTCCAAAAGTTACTTGCCCATCGCCGCCAATCACTGCGTATGGTTTGCCTTCATATTCGCCTTTGTAGCCTAAAATCGTTGTTGCTTCAAACATTTACTATCCTTGCGCCTTTACTTCCACATTGAGGGTTGTATGAATACCATGTCCTAATTTAATAAGCACTTGAAATTGACCCAAATGTTTTATCGCAACGGGAATCTCAAGATGTTTTTTATCAATCTTCATCTTGGTTTGTTTTTCAATCTCTGCGGCAATTTCTTCTTTTGTGATTGAACCAAAAAGCGTATCATTTGCGCCCACTTTTTTATGCAATACGAGCATTAATTGCTCAAGGACATTTTTCATTTGATGCAATTCGGCGATTTCTAATGCCTCAATCTCTTGCTGTTTTCTGACTTGAGCCTTATATTTGTTAATCACTTCATTCGTTGCATGCTGTGCCTTGCCCTTAGCAATCAGAAAATTTTGCCCATAGCCGTCTTTGACTTCTACAATCTCACCCTTCTTGCCAAGCCCTTGCACATTTTCTAAAAGTAGGACTTTCATATTTTCTCCATTTTGTTATGATTATAATCTCGAAATTATAACTAAAAGTGGCAATATTATGTTAAAACCCTCCTTACAAATTTTCAAAAAACCGATTAAAAATCCGCGCATCACTATCAAAACATCTCAAAAAATTATCGTCAGTGTGCCTCTTCATTTCTCATCTTATCACACGCAAGCATTCATTGAGTATCATCAAAAATGGATTGACAAAACGCTTGCTAAAATCTCTAAAAATCATCAAGACCTATCTGATGAGATTCTCTTGCATACTCATCAGATTCTCATCTTTGGACAATGGCAAGATATTGCGACATTATCTTATCCACTCCAAAAAAATGCCTTTAAAGAGCTTTTATACACCTACATTGCTCCTCGCACTCAAGAGCTTGCCAACACAATGAATCTGGATTTTCAACATATAAAAATCACCAATGCCTGCTCAAAATTTGGAAGCTGCACTTATGATAATCGTTTATTTTTTTCACTAATGCTTGTGTTTGCTCCTTATCATCTTATTGATTATGTCATTATTCATGAGCTTGCGCATATTCATCACAAAAACCATTCGCAAGACTTTTGGCATTTAGTAACCAAACATTGTCTGCACGCTAAAGATTATCGCGCACAACTACGCAAAGAGGCTAAACTTTATTTAGAGCTGTTGCAAAAGCTTTCCTAAATTCTGCATATTTTACAAGTGTCAAGAATCTGCATTGCAGAATCTGCCATTTTTTGCAGGCAAAATTCTGCTTTCATTCAAGCGCACTATTAAGCATTTCTTGAGATTTTTTAATCGCATCAAGTTGCATTTGCTTGATTCTGTCATTATCAGTATTCACAGACAAAGATGTATTAGAAGAATTTGAGGTGTTATTTTGTGAGAATCTGCCAGTTTTTATTTCACTAGGTTGTGCTCCTCGTGGCATTTTGACAAAGACATCTTCATAATTTGCTTTTCCCATTGAATGACGAATATAAATTTCTCCGCTTTTAGCATTATAGATATAAGTATCTTTACCATCACTAAACATCACCCATTCATTGCACAAAGCGATATTCAAGCATAAAAAAGCGAGTATGCACAAGATTCTCATATCACCTCCTGTAACTTTTGATAAATATCCAGAATCAAAGCTTTTTTCTCATAAAAACTATGCTGATTTGCGACCAAAAATGCACTAGATTCCATAATCACTTCATCAATCTTGAGATGATTTTGCTTCATCGTAGCTCCCGTCTCGACAATATCCACGATGCCATCACTAAGCCCTACCAATGGCGCAAGCTCAATTGAACCATAAAGTTTTAAGGCTTCAATTGCTACGGCTTTAGTCGCAAAATACTTTCGCGTAATATTTGGCATTTTTGTGGCAATCTTTATTTGAGGCTTTTGATAATCAATGCCTTTGCCTTCTTGAGAACCTACAACAACCTTGCATTTGCCAATCTTTAAATCAAGCAACTTCACGAGATCAACCTGCTGCTCTTCAATCACATCGCGTCCTACGATTCCAATATCTGCAGCTTGATAATGCACATAAGTTGGCACATCTTGACTACGCACGAGCATAAAAATAAAATCATCTTGTTGTAAAATCAATTTTCGGTCATCAAACACAAATTTTTTTGCATACACTTTTTCAAACAATGCCAAACTTTCTTTGGCTATACGCCCCTTAGGCAATGCAACCTTAATCATCTATCACCTCCTTTTTTTGAATTTTATTCTTTCTTATTAAATATGTTTTGACAACGCACTTTGCATACCCTTAAAAACTAAGGTATTGTCATAGATTGCATTTTCAAAAAACCTTGCGAAAAATTTCCCATCGCCTCCTGTAAAATAAATCTTCTTTGTGCGTGAAGTATTTTTAATCATCAAAATAATACTTTTAATCGCTCCAAAGCTTAGTGCGTCTTTTGTATTTTGAGGCAACCTTGAAAGATCCACACCTGGCTCTATCTCAATATCAAGCACTTTAGAAATCTCTTTAAACATCATCTTATACGCCCCCAAACCGGGCATAATATAACCCCCTATATGGATTCCTTGCTGCATCACATCAATCGTAATCGCACTACCCGCATCAATAATCACCCCATCATCAATTGCCTTACAAGCAGCTTTTCTATCTATGCCTAGCCCTTGATAGCTTGTATCTACCTCAATATAAGGAGCAATATTCACACAATGACTGTGTGAAGCTAAAAGACATCGTTCATAGCGTTCATTCACGCTGATATAGTAAATAGGAAGACTCTCCCTTTTAGATGTAAGAGCATAAGGCTTTTCTTTCCAAATCTTACCTTTATGATAAAAATGCAAAAAAGTATTGCCCACATCACATAAAAGCATCATTGAAACCTTTTAAATACCCTATCATAAAAGATCGTATCTTGATTGTAGAACATACCCTTATGTTTTTTAAGCTTACTTCTATACACTTTAGGCACAAAATCCGCCAAATCAAGCTCAATCACATAGCCACCTTTTTCAAGCGTATAAAGCTTATTATCCTGTATCACAATACCACTCAAAATAGCAAAAGGTAGCTTTACACGGCGCAAAGGATTCAGTGTATGATCCATTTCGATAATCTCACCTTCTATGCTCAAGACATAGATATTATTTTTATAAAACAACACATCACGCAAATCAATATCGTATTTAAAACTTCTATTATCTATCACCACACTTACGCGTTTAGAAGTCGCTGCTACAAGGTAATTGTTCTGTGTATAAAGATAAATCACATTGTTAAAAAATTTATCACTGCTCACTAAAATATCTTTAATGATTTTATTTTGAGCAATACTATACACAAGCACTTTACCCTCTAAATCAGGATAAACGATATATTCAGAAGAAATATACGGCGAAGCAAGATAAGAATTAATCGCTATCACAGGGGCATATTTTTGTGAAAAAATCGTTTGAGAATCTTTCACATTATAATACACTAATGTATTATCAATCAACACCATAGCAATCTTATCGCCTTGCAATCTCGCTGAAAGCACACATTGATCATAGGGAATGGTCTGAATATTTTTATTATTTGCATCAACAATCAAAAGATCTTTGCATTGTTTTTGAAATAAAAAATAATGCTCATCTTGTGAAAGAAACTTATAATCTTTTTCCAACACAAGAGATGTAATACCTTCTTGAAAACTGATCAATGTTTGATCAGCTAAAACTGCTCCCTCTCTTGAAGTGCTTTCAATCGCACTAGAAAGCTTCCCATCAAAAACCATTTCTCCACTCACTAATGGTGGCTCAAAATGCTTTTTAGAGCTACAACCCCATATCATTATACATATTGATACAACCATCACATTGCGCAATATAATCAATCTATTCATTGATATTCCTCATACAAAATACAATAATTCTCTGTTTATTTTTCAAATATTTGATAATGTCTTAAATTATCAACTTCTTCCTGCAAAATCGAAGGTTGCGAGACTAATAAAAGTTTATCTCTAGCATTTTGAGCTTGATGATGATTAAAAAGCAAAAATGCCTCTTGCAAAAGCGCAAAATCTTTTAACGGATAGTTAGGCGTTGCATCAAGATTTGCCGTATTAAGCTTACCCTCTTTGTCTGCCTTTCCTGCTTCAATAGAAGCCAACTCATAAGTCGCTAGAATCCGCACAAGCTCGTTTTTAGAATGTGTTAAACTTTGAAAAACCTCATCTTCATTTGCATTACTATAACGATATAAATCATACAGCTCAACACTTGCTTTCTCTAATGCCTTAAGAGCCTCACTATCGGTAGAATCTTCAAGAAGTTTGGCGTATGCCGCAGTCGCTTGATGTGTATGTTGTGCTTTCAAGTAATGGCTCACACCATACCACACTCCTATAGCGACTAAAATCACAGCTATCGCAATCAAATAACGGCGATAACGTCTAGCAAGAATCTCCAATCGAAACGCATTCTCAAGCATTTTTTCATCTTGGTCAAATTCTTGTTTAATAGTTTTTAGATTCTGTTTTAAACTCACTTTATTCTCCTTAAAAAATTATCTTATATTTTATCAGCTTTTTTGGTATGATACGCGCCTTCTTGTGCCAAACCTGAAGAACCAAATCCACCCTCACCACGCACACTTTCTGCCAATATTTGCACTTCTTCAAACTCTGCTTGATACACCAAACACACAACACCCTGCGCGATTCTATCGCCTTTTTGAATCGTAAAATCCTCACAAGAATGATTGATTAATATCACTTTAATTTCTCCACGATAATCACTATCGACGGTGCCGGGTGTGTTTAAGACACTGATTCCATGCTTTAAGGCTAATCCACTTCGTGGGCGCACCTGCACTTCATAACCCTCATCAATCTCAAAGGCTAATCCTGTCTGGACCAATGCCCTCTCCCCTGCTTTAATCACACTACTCTCAAGAGCATGCAAATCAAACCCTGCTGCTTGTGGTGTTTGATAAGTTGGGATAATAGCATCTTTATGAAGTTTTTTAATTCTGATTTTCATCAATTTACCCTTGTCTTAAATCTCAATGCCAATTGTCAATCTTCAAAAACAATATCTTTATAAAATACTTCAAGAATCTCAAATTCATTTTCACCATTGGGGAGTTCAATCGTAATTTCATCGCCTTGAGATTTACCAATTAATGATTTAGCGATAGGCGAAGAGACAGAAATAAGCCCTTTGGAAGGATTGCTTTCCATTGAACCTACCAATGTATAGATAAATTCTTTATCTGTATCCAAATTAAGTATTTTGACACTTGAACCAAAGCTCACTTTATCATGGGATAAAGTCGAAGGGTCAATTACTTGTGCATTGGCAAGCATTACGCCTAATTCATTAATACGCGCTTCAATAAATGCTTGTTTTTCTCGTGCTGCATGGTATTCAGCATTTTCTTTCAAATCCCCATGACTACGTGCTACATCAATCTCTACCACAATTTTAGGACGCTCTACTTCTTTAAGATTCTTTAATTCTGCACACAATTTTTCATACCCATAATTTGTCATTGGTTCTTTAATCATTAGACCTTACTCCATTTTTGATTCTCAATTTATTATCAAACTGCATTTTATCTTGCCTATCATAACCAAACTAACATAACAAAAGGGTTAAATTTTCAATCTTTGGGCGATGCAATCCACAGCATCAAGCACATGCTCACAAAGAAAAGGTGTCAAATCTCGCATATCTGTCGCTTTCCCATACCCACACAATACACCCACACTCTGAATCTTGGCATTTTTTGCAGCAATCAAATCCAAAGGTGTATCCCCCACCATAAAGATTCTCTCTGGTTGTATTATTCCGTGTTGAGATTCTATTGCATGGATTGCTTTAAGAATCGGCTGGGCATTTGGCTTGGGATAATCTACAGATTCTATACCAATCATCGTATCAAAATATTTCCCCACACCAAACCTATCAAGTAAAATACGAGAAAAATCTCCTCTCTTAGTGGTTACTACACCCAAATATGCCATTTCATACGCTCTTTCAATCGCATCTTTAACGCCATCAAGAAGCTTTGTGCCCTCCTCCATCATCAAGCGATAATGTTTTCTATAATGTTCCACATACTCACTAACAAGCCCACTTGGCACATTATTTTGTAAAAACATATCCTCTAAAGTATGCCCTATACATGATTTTACAGATTCTAAAGACGGCGGATTTTCTCCCATTCTCTCAAATGCCTCACAAAAACTCGCATAAATGGCAGCAGTAGAATCAATCAATGTCCCGTCCAAATCAAATAAAATAATCCCTGTTTTTTTGCTTTTTTCTCCCATAAATACATACCTTTGCAGATTCAATAAAAGTGCAATTATAACCTTTGCAACAGAAAATTATGACTAAATATATATTAATTAATATATTGGTTTTTAAAAAAAGGTAAATAAAAGTTTGACTTCAATTGATAATCATCAATTAATCAAATCGGGAATGAATTCATAATTCACACAATCATTTGAAAATGAGAATTTCGAATGTAAAAGCTGATTCTGTATCTAGGAGGTATTATGACAATTAAAATGGAAGGCAAAGAGCCTACTCTCTCACGCCGTGAATTTCTAAAAAGTGCAGCGGCAGCTTCAGCGGCAGCAAGTGTTGGTTTGAGCATACCGAGTATGATGAGTGCTCAAGCACAAGACGCACAAAAACAATGGAAATGGGATAAAAGTGTATGTAGATTCTGTGGGACAGGCTGTGGTATTATGATAGCTACACAAAAAGATGCCAATGGACAAAGCAAAATCGTTGCGATTAAAGGTGATCCTGAAGCACCTGTCAATCGAGGGCTTAATTGCATCAAGGGTTATTTTTGTGCCAAGATTATGTATGGAGCAGACCGCCTCACTAAACCACTTTTGCGCGTTAATAGTCAAGGAGAATTTGACAAAAAAGGAAAATTTGCGCCCGTAAGCTGGAAAAGAGCATTCGATGAAATGGAAAAACATTTCAAAAAAGCCTACAATGAGCTTGGACCAACCGGTATTGGCGTATTTGGCTCTGGACAATACACCGTGCAAGAAGGTTATGCGGCTGTCAAACTCATCAAAGGAGGATTCAGAAGTAATAATATCGATCCTAATGCACGACATTGTATGGCAAGTGCGGTGGTTGCATTCATAGAAACTTTTGGTATTGATGAACCTGCAGGTTGCTATGATGACATCGAACTCACTGATACCATCGTTACTTGGGGAGCGAATATGGCTGAAATGCACCCTGTGCTTTGGAGTCGCGTAACAGACAGAAAGCTTAGCAATAACAATGTCAAAATCATTAATCTTTCTACCTATACAAATAGAACTTCGGATTTGGCAGATATTGAAATTATTTTTAAGCCTCACACTGATCTTGCGATTTGGAACTATATTGCGCGTGAGATCATTAAACGCAATGCAGTCGATACAAAATTTGTGCAAGACAATTGCGTCTTTAGCACGGGTTTTGTTAATATTGGCTATGGTATGCGAAATAATCCTAACCACCCTAAATTCAAGCCTGAAGAAAAAGAAATTGTCGCTAAAGAAGTTGAAAAAAAAGTCAGTGATGATGAGGGTATCACCTTGCAATATCTTGGCATCAAAAGCGGTGATATGATGAAAATGGACAAAGCTGGAGCAGCTGGCAACCATTGGGGCATCAGTTTTGAAGACTTCAAAAAAGGTTTAGAACCCTACACACTTGATTTTGTAGCTAATCTTGCCAAAGGCAATCCCGATGAAAGTATAGAATCTTTCAAACAAAAACTTCAAGCCCTTGCTGATTATTATATTGACAAAAATCGCAAAATTGTAAGCTTCTGGACAATGGGTATGAATCAGCATCAAAGAGGGACATGGGTCAATGAGCAAAGCTATATGGTGCATATGCTTTTAGGCAAACAAGCTCAACCCGGTAATGGAGCATTTTCGCTCACAGGACAACCAAGCGCGTGCGGGACAGCAAGAGAAGTCGGGACATTTGCACACAGACTTCCTGCCGATATGCTTGTGGCAAATCCCAAACACCGAGAGATTACAGAAACGATATGGAATCTACCCGCTGGCACACTCAATGGTAAAATCGGTGCGCCTTTCCTAAAAATTATGCGAGACTTAGAAGATTCTAAAGTGAAATGGGCATGGGTGCATGTCAATAATCCATGGCAAAATACTGCTAATGCAAATCATTGGATTGCTGCAGCAAGAGAGTTGGATAATTTTATCGTGGTAAGCGAGTGTTATCCGGGTGTGAGTGCTAAAGTCGCGGATTTGATTTTGCCTACTGCAATGATTTATGAAAAATGGGGAGCTTATGGCAATGCCGAGCGAAGAACACAACATTGGAAACAGCAAGTTGTCGCTCCGGGCGAAGCAATGACGGATATTTGGCAAATGATGGAATTCTCCAAACGTTTCAAACTAAGTGAGGTATGGAATAAAGAATATCCCGAACTTGATCTTAAACCTGTTTTAGAATCTGCTAAAGCTATGGGCTACAAAGAAGACGATACACTTTTTGATGTTTTATTTGCAAACCAAAGCGCAAAAGCTTTTGGTAGTGATGATGCGATGCTTAAAAACCAATTCAACACCGAAGTATTTGGAGATTATCGTAATGTCGAGGGTGAAAATGGACAACCATTCAAAGGCTATGGATTCTTTGTCCATAAATATCTTTGGGAAGAATATCGTAAATTTGGCGTAGGACACGCGCACGATTTGGCTGATTTTGATACTTATCACCGCGTAAGAGGTTTGCGTTGGCCTGTAGTCAATGGTAAAGAAACACAATGGAGATTCAATGCAAAATATGATTTCTACGCTCAAAAACTTGGCAATGGCAAGGCTTTCGCTTTCTATGGGAATCAAGGCAAAAGTATGCCTGCTGGATCTTTGAACGCTCCAAGCGAAGAAAAAATGAGTATTGACAACAAAGCAAAGATTTTCTTACGCCCTTATATGGACCCTTGCGAAATGCCTGATAAACAATACCCATTATGGCTTTGCACAGGAAGAGTTTTGGAACATTGGCATAGCGGCACAATGACAATGCGTGTGCCTGAACTTTATCGCGCTGTGCCTGAAGCACTCTGCTATATGCACCCAGAAGATGCTAAAGCATATAACTTTGAGCAAAATCAAGCCGTATGGATAGAATCCAGACGAGGCAAAGTGAAAGCAAAGCTTGACTTGCGTGGGCGCAATCGTCCTCCAAAAGGGCTTATTTATGTGCCTTGGTTTGATGAAAATGTATTTATCAATAAAGTTTGCCTTGATGCGACTTGTCCGATTTCAAAGCAAACTGACTTCAAAAAATGTGCAGTTAAAGTTTATAAAGCATAGTTAAAAAGGGAAAAATGTGTCAAACAAAACTCCTAACCAATTTAACCCTCAAAGACGCGAAGCACTTGTCAAGATAGGGCAAAATGCTGGTTTTGCCTTATTTGGTGCATTGATTTGGGGAGCTTATATCAATGTCGCTAAAGCAGGTAATGGTATGATTTTGCGTCCGCCGGGTGCAAGCAAAAACGATGAAGAATTTGTCGCAAGCTGTATCAAATGTGGGCTTTGCGTAGAAGCTTGTCCGTTCTATACACTTAAACTCGCTACTCCTAGCGATCCTGCTGTCATAGGCACGCCCTTTTTTGAAGCGCGCAAAGTGCCTTGCTATATGTGTAAAGAAATTCCCTGTGCAAGCATTTGCCCGACACAAGCACTTTCTTTAGAGCGTTTATTTCGCCCTAAAAAAGCCCAAATAGAAGAGCAAACCTATACAGAGGCGAATATCAATAATGCGACAATGGGCGTAGCAATCGTAGATTCTAAACATTGCGTAGCGTATGCAGGGATTCAATGTGATGCGTGCTATCGTGCGTGTCCCTTGATAGATCAAGCCATCAAGCTAGAATATAAACGCAATGAACGCACAGGTAAGCATGGATTCTTGCTTCCTGTCGTGGATAGCGATTATTGCACGGGTTGTGGTATGTGCGAAAAAGCTTGCGTAACAGAATTACCAACGATTATTGTATTTCCTCGCAATGTCGCTCTTGGCAAAATGGGGACAAATTATATTAAAGGTTGGGACAAAACCGATGAAAATCGTTTGTTTGACATCAAAAAAGATGCACCTAAAAAATCCAATGATACACCTTTGCAAAGCTTAGATTATCTCAATAGCTCTTTGGGAGATTTG
This sequence comes from Helicobacter sp. MIT 05-5293, assembly GCF_000765665.2. Classification (NCBI taxonomy): domain Bacteria; kingdom Pseudomonadati; phylum Campylobacterota; class Epsilonproteobacteria; order Campylobacterales; family Helicobacteraceae; genus Helicobacter; species Helicobacter sp. MIT 05-5293. The sequence continues at coordinate 346,148 of NZ_JROZ02000001.1, read as the reverse complement.
TGATGAAGCTATCTAAACTATCCAAATACAAATACTTAATCGTGCGAAGATTCACACAATGTGCCATTTTAGCCATTTTTATTCTGGGTAATTATTCTATTGCTACGATTAAAAATGTCCAAAATATGGATTCTGTGGGTGTATTTAGCGGTAATATTGAGCATTTAATCGGTGATTCTAGCTCTGTTGTAGCAAAGGAAGCAAGTTTTACAAGCTGGTTTGCACAAGGCAATCTTAGCCATTCTCGTTGGTTTGGTGGAGCTTTTAGCCTAAGTGATCCTTTGAGTGTGATGCAAATCTTTCTTGCTGGAGGTGGTTTGGCTTTTGATATTGTTTTAGGAGCTTTGCTTGTAATCATCATTTATGGTGTATTTTTAGGAAGAGCTTATTGTGCCTTTGTGTGTCCTATTAATCTCATCACGGATTTAGCTCATTTTTTACGCGCTAAACTCGGATTAAACACCGCGCAACGCAAGTTTTTTCTCTCTCGCTATACACGCTTTGTGATTCTCGCTCTAGTGCTTGTCCTAAGCTTTATCTTTGGAGTGGGTGCATTTGAGATTCTTAGCCCTATTTCAATGGCTCATCGTGGTATTGTTTTTGGTATGGGCTTTGGCATATTTGCGCTTTTAGCAATATTTTTGTTTGATTTACTGCTGCTTAAAAATGGTTTTTGTGGGCATATTTGTCCGCTTGGCGCAATGTATGCTTTAATCGGGAAGTTTGCCCTTTTGCGCGTCAAACACACACATTCGCGTTGCACAAAATGTATGGAATGTGTGCGAGTTTGTCCCGAACCAGAAGTGCTAAAACCTATTAGCAAACAAAGTGGTGCGCTTATGTCTATGGCTTGTATTCGTTGTGGAAGATGTATTGAGGCGTGCAATGATGATGCACTGAATTTTGGAATTTATAACTTTTTAAAAAAGGAGTCAAAATGAAAAGATGGTTGAAAGGTATTTTAATAGTTTCTCTAGGGTTTGTTTTATTTGCGTGTTCAGATTCTAACACTCAAAGCCAATCCGAAAGTGTGCGTGATAGCGACATAGGACTTAGAAAAGTCGACCTCCAAGATGAAAAAGATGTCAAATTGCTTGACTATGAGTATATTTCTTCAGCTGCTGGCGAAAGTGAGCGCATTGAACGCTCATTTGAAAATGCTCCTCCGATGATTTCACACAGCGTAGAGGGAATGCTGCCTATCACAAAAGACGATAATCAGTGTCTTGCTTGTCATGATCCTGCGATTGCAGCCGATGTCGGTGCGATTGCCGTTCCTAGCTCACACACTTATGATTTGCGTCTCAACAAATCACTTGGCGAAGTTGCAAATGCACGATTTAATTGTGTGCTTTGTCATACTCCACAGACTAATGCACTCCCACTCATTACCAATACTTTTACACCTGACTTTAGAGATCAATCAAGCAAAAGCCAATCAAATCTTCTTGATATTCTCAATGAGGGCGTGAAGTGAGAGCAATTGCTCTTTGTTTATTCTTAATACTGCCTCTGTGGGCAAAATCTTATATTTTGTCTTCCACAGAGCAACAAAATATCCCTATAGAGGGCATTATTACTCATATTAGCGTATTTAAAAATCGCTTTTTTGTGGGTAATGCCACCGGTCATATTGAAATTTTTGAGCTAGATATTTCTCACAAAGCACGAAAGATTCGCACAATCACGCTTCCAATGATTAAAGATTATTTTGGCGATGAAAGAGCTCCTCAAGTTTTTCATATTACCACCTTTGATGGTCAAAATCTTTTCGTCCTTAGTGAATCCTCCAAAGGCAAAAAATCGATTGTGTATATCAATCTTGCAGAGGAGATTCTGCCTTCAATCATTTATGAAACACCTCTATCTCCCAAAAAGATTCTTGCTTTAGATGCCAAACATCTACTTGTAGGTTTTTTGAGTAACGAAATCGGAGTATTTGACCTCTCTACGCAAAGTTTTTTATATCTGTCTCACCCTAGCACAGCAGGATTTTCGGATATGTCCCTTAATGAATCGTTTATTTTTAGCACCGATGAATCTGGTGTCGTTAATGTGCTTGATGTCAAAAATGGCAACACACTTTCAAGGATTGATTCTATCAACAAAGACAACAACTACCAAATTGCTTCTGCCCGTGATAAGATTCTCACTGCAGGACAAGATCGGCAAATGGCAATTTATACCTTTAAGCCTACACCGCATTTTAGTCTTCAAAATGCTCAAGCAATCAAGAGTGATTTTCTTATTTATGCAGTAGGCATTTCCCCAAATGCCACATTAGGCGCATACAGCAAGAATGAACAAAATGACATCGGGATTGTGGATTTAGAGAATCTAGCGGAGATTCTGACACTAAAAGGCTCGACTTCCCTTATCAATACGCTTGTTTTTATTGACGAATACACGCTTATTTCAGGGAGCGATAATCAACAGCTTATCATTTGGCATCTCAAACCTCATCTCACAAAGGATAAATAATGAATATATCAAGCATTGTCGTTAAAACGCACGAAAATCACTTTGAATCTGTCAAAAATATTATCAATGAAATACAAGGGTGTGAAATTTACCTTGAAGACAAATCCACCCATCATCTTATTGTCGTGATTGAAGCCCCCAATACAGAAGAAGAAATCGCTATCAATCGTTGTTTGGAAAACCTTGAGGGAGTAATCAGCGCAAATATGCACTATGCGTATCAAGAAGATGAAATCAATGCTCAAATCAAAACTAATGAAGAAGGTGTGTGTGAATTTCTTAACAATACCTCTATCCCTACTGAAAATATTATTTATGCTGGATCAATTGCGCACCTCATGGGCAAAACCAAAAAACACTAATCTTGATAGAATTTATAAAATCCCGCATAATCATCAGCTGTGTTTTCCTTTAGCAAGTGCACCAAAGCGATATTCATAAATCACCACGCCAAGTGCTACCAAACTTGAACACACCAAAGAAAGCGGATAGGCGAGCCACACACCCCTCAATCCATAAAAATGGCTTAGCACATAAAGCAAAATACAAACAAATATCAGATTATAAGAAATCGTGATAATAAAAGAGCTTCTAGGGCGTTGAATGGATTGAAAAAATATTGCACTCACGATGTTAAATCCCAACAAAATATAGCCCACAAAATAAACACTCATCGCATCAAGTGTAGATTCTAAGATACCCTCTTGTCCTTGTTTTAAAAACAACTTTACCAAATGCGTATCCACACTCATAAACAACACATAAACCACTATACCTATTATCGTAGCAAACCCCACGCCAAAAAGATAAATATGTCGCACGCGATTGTTTTGTTTCGCACCATAATTAAAACTTGCGATTGGCTGAACTCCTTGCGCACAAGAAAGCAAAATTGTAAAACAAACCACACCCACATACATAATAATACTATACATCGCCAAATAGCTCACCTTAAGCTCTTCAGTATCAGCAAGCCCCTTTAAGGTGTGATTAAATACAATCATTACAAATGCCACACTCAACTCTGAAATGCTTTGAGGGATACCATTTTTTGCAGAAGCAAGAACAGCATTAAACGAAAATCGTTTGACGAGATACACTTTGCCGGATTTCATCACAAAATGACTAAGCAAAATACACATTCCAAACATATGCCCCAAAACCGTGGCAAGAGCCGAGCCAGAAATACCCATTTCAAAAACAAACAAAAATAAATAATTCAAAATGATATTTGATACCGATCCGATGATCATCGCTACCATTGCGAGAATCGGACGTCTATCATTAATCACAAACACATCAAGCAAAGGGTGGAGCACCATGATCACCGCCCCACTAAAAATCACACGCAAATACACAACCACGAGAGGCAAGGTAGATTCACTTGCACCCAATGCTAAAGCCACATCTTCGACAAAGACAAACAGGATTCCACCGATAATCACACTGCTACTTGTTGCAAAATAAAAGACCGAGCTAAACATCAGCCTTGCACGATGATCTTGCCCTTTGCCTAAAAAATATGATGCGATTGATGCTGCACCCAATCCGAAAAGTAGCTCAAAAGCAATGATTGCAGGAAATACAGGCCAACACAGCCCGATAGCTGCTAAGGCATCTTCACCTAATTTTTTACCCACAAAGATTCCATCAACGGTCGAATAAGTCGAGAGTGCCAACATCGCACAAAGGTTAGGGATAAAAAAATAAAAAAACAACCGATAAATAGAATCTTTGCCCAAATCAACTTTTTGAGCATTCATTCCGCTCATAATATCAACCTCACTTAAGATTTATTATGATAGAAAAAGCTTTACTGCCCTCTCACGATCATCTGGTGTATCAATCCCCACGCTTTGGGTTTGCACAATCGCCATAGCAATCGTTTTGCGATGATAAATTGCCCTTAGTTGCTCAAGCTTTTCAATATCTTCCAAAGGGCTTTTAGGCAGGCGACAAAACTCAATCAAACTTCGCGCACTGAATCCATAGATTCCCAAATGTCCTAAATATGGATTTTTATCCACGATAGCCGCACTACTTTCATCACGACAAAAAGGAATGCCTAAGCGCGAAAAATAAATCGCCTCATTGTGTGCATTTAACACGACTTTGACGAGATTTGTATCATTGATCTGTGTTTTATCAATCACTTTTGCCAAACTCCCCATAAACGCCCCGCTCTTTTTCATAAGATTTTGCAAAGTTTTTATCACTTCAGATTCTAAAAACGGCTCATCGGCTTGGACATTGATAATAATTTCAGAATCTGCCAATCTCAACTCTTCGCAAGCTTGTGCGCATCGATCAGTCCCACTTGTGTGCTGCTTACTTGTGAGTATAGATTCTATCTTGTGCGCCTTGCACACTTCTTGTATGCGTGCATCATCACATGCCACAATGACATCATCGACCTTTTTTGCATTCAGTGCTGTGCGCACCACCATAGGCAATCCACCTATATCACATAAGACTTTATTAGGGAATCGTGTCGATTCTAAGCGTGCGGGGATAATAATCATCTTTTACTCCTCTTGCAAAACGCAATTTTTGCTTGAAAGTATAACACAACTCGCGTTTTCTTATCGTTGCTATTCTTGGTCTTTATATCTTATATATTTCTTTTTGATAAGGTAAATCAATAGACAATTAACCCCTGTATGGCAAAGTATGCACACCCACAAAGATTCACTCATCTCATAGAGAAATGCCAAAAGCAAACCTTGTGCAAAAACTTGCAGCAACATAAAAGGCTTTTTATAATACGAGAAATGCACAAGGGTAAAAGCAATAGTCGCGATAAGAATCCCCCATTGATACTGCAAAGCTCCTCGAAAAAGCATCTCTTCACTTAAAGCATTCAGAAAGAAAAAAGGCAGCGCAAACCATAGAAAAATACTTTGCGAAAATGCTAAAACATTTTCATCATAGAGTTTTTGACGAGGCAAAAATGTCAAAAAACACCACACGATCAATAAAGCAATCAAGAATCCCACCAAGAGCCACGACAAGCTCCTAATCCCAAAATCAAAAGGATAGAATCCCACAAATTCCCCGCTTGGCTGAAACACCATAAAATAATACACCGCCCCAGCAAAAAACAATAGACAAAAAGAAAGCCCTAATTGTATGAGAATCAATCTACATTGCTGCATTATCAGACCTCTAAAGTAAGTATTTGCACAATTATTTATTCTCACTTAAAATCTCTAAAAAGTTTGCCTATATCGATATTATTGATCACTTTATGAGCGCATTTTTGATAAATGTCTTCTGCACCATTAACCAAATCATCGCTTGAGATTCCATGAGAGATTGAGATTCTCGCTTCTAAAAACGCACTCAAATAATCAAATATTTTCAAAAACTCTCCATAAATACTATTATATTCATCACAATTATATTGCTCCATCAATTCCTCGCCACTCTTAGCATTATAAATAAAATGTTCTATCATATAACGATTGGCAAATTCATTTTCTGTAAAATACACAATATCTTCTTTAATATTGGGCGGGACAATGGAGAGAATCTTTTTATCCACCGCCTCTTTTTCAATATCTTTAATGAGCTTATCAAGCCCTTTCACACTGCGTTTAATCGGCGAGATAATATCACGCGTGAGGATTTCAGGTAAATCATGAAAAAGCCCACAAAGGAAGTGATTGATACGCATTTTTTTACAACAGCCTATATCAAAGCTCACTAAATACGCGCTCAAGGCTACAATAAGCGTATGCCCTAAAACAGAAGTCGCTGGAACTCTAGGCGTTTGACTCCAACGCTTTTGGAATCTTAGCTGCCCAAACATCGTGATAAGCTCCCGCACATCTTCATACAGCATAATTTGCTGCATACCTGCGAGATGATAATGCTCCTCGACTTGCTTATTAATGATATTGCGGATATTTTGGACATCATACATATAGGGGTTAAAATGATAAATAATATCAAACTCCCATTTAGAAGCATAATAATGCGAAGCTTTGAGAATCTCCTTTTCAAGATTACTCTTAGTGCTTAAGAGATATTCTTTCATTTGAGGAAAAAATACATACGAACCTAAATCATTTTCTAATTGAGCGCATACAAACTCAACAAGCTCTTTATTATGAGAATGTCGAAGTTGATGAAACACGGGAGGCTTAATATCAGTCAAAACAATGCGTTCAAAAAACTCAAAGCAAAACTGCAGAATCAAAGCTTCCCAATCCACACTTTTGCCCTGATTTTCTTCATATTTTGCAAGAATATAGGCAATCACAATTTTATGCGCTTGTTTATCAAGCTCGACAAACTCCACCGGCGTAGCTTGGTCATTCCATCGGCGGATACTTGCAGCAACAAAAATTTTCTTAAGCAAACTCGGTTTGAGTTGGGGGGGAATTATCGACATATCCAATCCTTGAATATAATTTAATCATTTCTTAGAAATATCAAAAGCTTAACTCATTTTGGCTTACAGAATCTAAAAGGCATTGCAAGAGTATTGCTTTTGGTATCAAAAATGCTTAGATTACACTATCATTAAAGGAAAGGAGTATAATGATGAAACATTTTCAGACAATTGCTTTGCTTTTAAGCGCAACTTTATTGATTGTGTTAAGTGCTTGTGGGACACAAAAACAGCCTGTTGGAAATTTTCAAACGCTCGAATGCCAAACCATCTGTAAAGGCACAAGCTGCACTCAACAATGCGTAGAAGCAAAAGGACATTACTATAAAAAATAAAACGGATTTTTAAAAGTGAAACAAGGGTGAAAGGGATTAATTTTTTACTCAAACGATTTTTCTATGTTTATGATCCCGGATTCTTTAGCCTGATTTACGCATGCAAAGCAATGATTGCTGTGTGTATCAGCGGGGGGCTAAGCTATTTTCTATTAGGCTCTCCTGTCGTCATTTGGTCGGTAATGATGGCAATGTATATCTTTTTCCTCAATGGCTTTGCAAGCAACAAAGATATGGACGGAAAATATCTCGTGCTTTTTGTCGTTTGCGTTTGTGCTATGATACCCTTATTTAGCATTTGGGAAGGCAGTTTGTGGCTTATACTTCCCACTATGTGTTTGGCTTTTTTGATTGGCATTTCAAGCCTTTATAACAACGATCTCCCCAAAATCATTACGATGACACTTGTCAATGCACTCGTAGCGAATATTTATGCGACTTCTCACCCTGATGTAGAGATTTGGCGTTGCATACTTGCTGCAATGCTCGGCGGAGGAGTAGCTATCGGTATCAGACTCTTTATTTCATTTGGACAATACGGCAAATTTATCCAAACACAATTTGTTCAAATGCTATTTGAATTAAGCATTATGTGTGAGAATCTTGGCAATCACAAGGATTATGACATTATCAAGATTCAGATTCTCAATCATATTTCTCTCCTCAAAGCAAAGCTCTCATCGCAAGGAGCGAAAATTAAAGATGCACATTCGATTAAAAACCATAAGCGAGCCTTATTTTATCTCTACAAACTTGAGAGTATGTATTATGTGATTGATTCTATGCACTACTCTTTAGAATCACAATCCCCACAATCTCACGAACTCATAAAACATATTCAACAAGAAATGATTACAAACCTTAAAGAACTCTCATCAATATTTTACGGCAAAAAACCAACCTTGCACACCTCGGTATTTATCGCAGCTGTGGAACAAAAAATCGATTGGACTTGGGTCAATGGCTTGAAAATCTTTTATTCCAAACTCGAATCTTTCATACGCATCGGGCATCAAGAAGCTAAAGCTTTTGTAGAAAACACGCCACGCAAAAGTTTCAGCGAAATGAGACAATCTCTCCGTGAGAATCCCCAACCCTTGCATTACGCCCTGCGATACAGCGGAGCGATGGGTATGGCAATGTTTGTCGCACAATTTTTTCAGATTGATCATGGCGCATGGATTGCTCTAGGCGTGATAAGTATGATGCACCCTAACATCACACTTATCGAAAATACAGGGAAAGATTCTGTATTTGGAAGTTTGATAGGGCTGATGCTAGGATTTGGATTGGTAACATTTCTAGGAGATTCTACTTTTATTTACATATTGTTCGTGTGCAATTTGTTTTTAGTGATTTATTTCAAACCTTATCCGCTGATGCTTTGGACAAGTATCACGATGTTGGAGCTTGTCGTGATGTTTTCTTTTGTAGATCAACATTTTGTCCAGCTTATTGCGTATCGATTCGGTGATATTTTATTGGGTTTGATGTTTGCCTTTTTTACTTCAAAGATTCTCTATCCTTCGTATAGTATTGATGAGATTTTACCCAAATGTAAAGAATGTTTAGAAAAGCTCAATCTCCTCACGCAATCCCTCCCCTATCTTGAGACAGATAGTCAAATACTTGAGTATCAAAATCAGCTCACAAGAAGCATCAATGACTTTTCGAATCTAACCTTGCAGGCAAAAAACGAAAAGCATTGCGCACCTTTATTAATCACTGCTTTTGATGATCTCTTAAAAGATTTTGAACAGCTCAAAACACTGAATCTCATCTTGAATGAACGCATTATAGAATTCATCACTCATCAGCCTCATCATCAAACCCTCTTGCAAAATGACCTCAAAGCATTACATGTGCGTTATAGTATGCTGTGTGCAATGATAGAATCTAAGCCTTATTATTTCAAAACTGATGAAGATGGGCGATTCTTGCTGAAAAACACGCCTCTGTATCCTATTATGCTAGATGTTTTTGTCATTCAAAATCACTTCTATGATATTTTGCATCATAAACTAGGCATTTGAGATTCACAGACTAAAATCATCGGCTTATTTTTTTTTACATATTCTTTGAGTATAATCGCAAATCTTAAAAATAGGCACAACACAAAAGCCTCTAAAATCATTCTAAGGAAACGCCGTGTCCTCTAAACACAGAATCGTCCTCAAAGTAGGCAGCTCCACGCTTTGTGATGGCACAACCATTCACACTGATCAAATGAATGCACTTGCTACTTTGATTAAAGACTTACGCCAATATTATGATGTCATACTTGTCAGCTCTGGAGCTGTGGCTATCGGACATACAAAGCTTTGTATTAACAAAAACACGCTCCAAAACAAACAAGCCCTTGCGAGCATTGGTCAGCCCTTGCTGATTGAAAGTTATCGCAAATCTTTTGAATCTCATCAGATTCACATTGCCCAGCTACTTTTGGCAGGGCACGACTTTGATTCGCGTAAAAGCACAGACTTCGCACGAGGCACGATTGACGCTTTGCTTGCTAATAATGTTTTACCTATTATTAATGAAAATGATGCAATCGCAATTAGTGAAATTGTCTTTGGCGATAATGATCGTTTGAGCGCGTATATTGCGTATTACTTTGGCGCAAAACTTCTGATTATTTTGAGTGATATTGATGGGTATTTTGATAAGAATCCACACCAATATGATGATGCAAAGATTCTCTCTCTTGTCAATCATATCCCACAACAAACCCTCGAAGCCCAACACACACCACATGGACAATTTGCCACCGGAGGCATTGTAACCAAACTTATGGCGGCTGATTTTTTACTCCAAAAAGGTAGCGCAATGTTTTTAAGTCATGCTCATAAACTTCATATCGTGCGAGATCTTTTACTTGAACACAAACAAACTTCTGGCACACTTTTTTGCCCCAAAGATTCTCAAGGCTTGAAAGGTATATGGAATCTATGAAAATTTTATTTGCAGGCACACCCGCATTTGCCACAGCGATATTTGAGAGAATCTATCATGACAATAGCTTTACTATCGTAGGGCTTTTATGCCAACCTGACAAACCTTTTGGGCGTAAGGGTGAACTCAAACCACCACACACAAAAGAACATTTTGAAGCATTAGGCATCAAAATTTTACAACCCACTAAAATTGACGAAGACACAATAAAAATAATAGAATCTCTAGCCCCTGATGTGATTCTCGTAGTCGCTTATGGCAAAATCCTGCCTATAAGATTCTTAAATATTGCTTGTTGTATCAATATTCACGCCTCACTTTTACCTCAATGGCGTGGGGCAAGCCCGCTGCAACAAATGCTTATCAACCAACCTGATTATTTTGGTATCACCGCAATGAATATCAGCCCAAAGCTTGATAGCGGAGAAATTCTCGGGTATAGCTATCTGCCTAATACACATCAAGATTTTCCTACATTGTCTCTTGAACTTGCTCAAAGTGGAGGGAAACTTGCTCTAAAAGTGCTTAAAAATCTCTCTTCTCTCCAAGCCCTCAAACAAATTGATGCAGATTCTACTTATTGTCAAAAAATCAAAAAAAATGATGGGTGTGTAACATTTGATAACGCTTGTGAAATTTATCACAAATACTTAGCCTATTGCGTATGGCCCCATATTTTCATACATTCTTCCTTAGGCTATACACTTAAGCTTTCTCATATTTCTCTATGTGAGGCATCATCTTCAAACACACAAGGAGAAATACTCGCTATAGAATCTGATAGTATTATAATAGGCTGTGCCAAAGGAAGTTTGCGGATTCAGACATTACAACAAGAGGGGAAAAAGGCTCTTAGTGCAGTAGAATATTTATGTGGCAAGCGTTTGAAGATTGGGGAGATTCTATGTTGAGAATCTACACATTTGATACTCTACCCTCTACACAAACTTATGCTATCGAACAAATCAAGTCAAACGCTCTTACCCCGCCATTTTGTATCCTTGCAAAACACCAAAGCGATGCAATAGGCAGTCGTGGAAACAAATGGGATCAAGTCGCCAAAGCTCTGACATTTTCATTTGCCATGAATATTGAAACGCTCCCTCAAGATCTTCCTGTAGAATCAAGCTCGATTTTTTTTGGGTTTATATTCCAGCAATCTCTCGCCAATTTGGGTTCGCAAGTGTGGTTAAAATGGCCTAATGACTTATATATTGGAGAAAATAAAGTCGGTGGGATTCTCACTCAAAAAGTCCAAAATATCCTCGTTTGTGGGATTGGTATTAATCTTTATAGCAACAAACATTGTCCCTATGGGATATTAGAGGAGGAAGTAAGCCAAAAAATACAGCCACAAGCATTCTTGGAAGAATATATAAAAAACATCAAAAAAAATACTTCTTGGAAGCAGATTTTTAGTATTTATAAGCTAGAATTTTATCGCAACAATACTTTTACCTTTCATTTTCAAGGTCAAAGGGTTTGCTTAAGGGAAACATCTCTCAATGATGATGGCTCGCTGAATTTTAATGGACAAAGAATTTATAGTTTAAGATAATGGAGAAACAAATGTGTGAGATTATAACTATTGCAAATCAAAAAGGTGGTGTAGGTAAAACTACCACTACGGTTAATCTGGCGGCTTTTTTGGCATCCGCAAATAAAAAAGTTTTAGTAATTGATTATGATCCGCAAGCAAATGCAACAACAAGTTTTGGTATAAGACGCAATAAAGTCGAATTTGATATTTATCATGTCCTTACAGGTTCTAAAAAACTTTCAGAAATCATTCTTAAAACAGATATTCCTTTACTTGATATTGCTCCTTCAAATATTGGACTAGCAGGTATTGAAAAAGAATTTTATAATAAAAATAATGCTAAAGGACGTGAGTTACTCTTGAGTAAAAAAATCAGCGAAGTTAAAGATTTATATGATTTTATCGTTATTGATTCCCCTCCTGCACTCGGATCACTCACGGTCAATGCTCTTGTGGCTGCAGATTCTGTCATTATCCCTATCCAATGTGAGTTTTTTGCACTTGAAGGTTTAGCTCAACTTTTAAACACAATCAGAATCTTAAAAGACACAATTAATCCTCGACTTAGCATCAAGGGCTTTTTACCGACAATGTATTCAGGACAAAATAACCTTTCAAGGCAAGTTTTTGAAGAGCTCACACAGCATTTTAGCAAAGAGCTTTTTAAAGATGAAAATGAATTTATTATCGTGCCTCGCAGTGTTAAACTTGCAGAATCTCCGAGTTTTGGCAAACCTATTTTGCTCTATGACATTCGGTCAAATGGTAGCATAGCTTATGAGAATCTTGCAAGAGTGATTTTGCAAGGAGCATAAACGAATGGCAAAGAAAAAAGCCTTAGGGAGGGGACTCGGGGCAGTATTAGGAGAAGTAGAAGAAGCTTATGAAAAGAACCTAAGTGATGATTCATCACTTGTTTTAGAGTTAAATATCGACATCATTAAAGCAAATCCTTATCAACCAAGAAAAAGCTTCGATGACGAATCTCTCAAAGAGCTTGCAGAATCTATACAAGAGCATGGGCTATTACAACCTATTATTGTCTATGATAATGGCGGTGGAGATTATGTGCTTATCGCAGGAGAGAGGCGTTTGCGTGCCTCAAAACTTGCAGGCAAAACAAATATTAGAGCCATTGTCGCAGATATTGATCTCAAACGCTTAAGAGAGCTTGCTATTATTGAAAATATCCAACGCGAAGACTTAGGGGCAATTGAATTAGCACTTTCTTATCAAGAACTTTTAGAAGAATACGGTATTACACATGAAGAACTCTCAAAACGCATTAAAAAATCACGTGCTCAAATCACCAATACATTACGTTTGCTTAACTTAAGTGATGAAACAAAAGATTTGCTGAATCAAAATAAAATTACACAGGGGCACGCCAAAATGCTCGTAACTCTTGATGAACAAGAGCAAAAACTTATTACAGATTCTATTATGGGGCAAAAACTAAGTGTGCGGGATACGGAAAATCTCATTAAAAAACTTAAAAACAAAAAAGGTTCGCCAAACTCATCTAAAATTAGTCAAGCTGATTATATTGAAAAAATCGATACAGATTTGCTACTTTCTCTTCAAGAAAAGCTTGATAAACTGGGTATCACTTCACAAATTGCGTCCCCAAAGCTCACTATATATTTTGAAAATGATGCGGAAATTACCACCCTCATAAAAAAAATTTCAAAATAATTCTTATTTAAGGTTAAAAACAATTTAACTTGCTAGAATAGATTACTTGACTTTAGAGGAGGAATAAAATGAGTATTACCCTTAATCCATACTTAATGTTACTTGTCTTTGTTGTCTTTATGCTTCTGATTTATCTCCTCAATCAATGGCTCTACAAGCCTATGTTTACCTTTATGAAAAATAGAGATGAATCGATTCGGAGAGACCTAGAAAGCACACAAGGGCATAAAAATGATATTTCCCAGATTGAAAAAGAAATCTCTGAGAATCTTCAACAAGCTCGCAAAGAAGCAGCACAAATACTAGATGCAGCAACAAAAGAAGCAAAAGCTACTTATGAAAGTAAAATAAATAGCAAAAAAGCAGAAAATGAAGCCAAGCTTGCTCAATACAAAGAAGAGCTTCAAGCTCAAAAAGCAGAGCTTCGTAGTGATCTCATTGCTCAATTACCGCTTTTTAGAGAATCGCTTAAAACAAAGCTTAAACAAATTTAGGGGGCTGACTAATGAAAAAAATAGCAGGATTATTCATTCTCGTAAGCATTCCATCGCTTATGTTTGCATCAGGAAGTTTAGAAGAAAGTGATTTTATCCAACGAGTCATTAACTTCGTCATATTTCTTGCCATTTTGTGGTATTTTGCTTTTGATGCAATTAAAGGCATTTTTACAAAGCGTAGATTGGCTATTTCAGACCAACTTCAAGCTGTTCAAGACAATCTCCAACAAGCAAAAAAAGAAAGTGAGCGTGCTAACAAACGTCTAGAAGAAAGTAAAAAACGCGCAAAAGACATTGTCAATGCTGCTAAACAAGAAGCTTATCTTATTGAGCAAAAATATAATGATCAAATCAAAAGAGATATAGAATTACTTAAGCATTCTTTAGATGCAAGTATAGAATTTGAGCAAAGACGGCTAACACAAGAAAGTGTTAATGAAGTCTTAAATGAGCTTATGCAAAGCGAAGAAGTTCAGCTCAATAAGGAAGATTACATCAATATCATTACGAAAAGGATCTCATAATGTATGGTATCGTTGCAAAAAAATACACCCAAGCTTTAATGCGATCAGTCAAAGATTCCGCAGAATTAGAAGCCGATCTTCAAATCTTTAAAGATCTTAGTCTTGTTTTTAAGGATAAAAAAGTCTATGATTTGCTTGCTTCTCCTTTTTTAAACAAGAATCAAAAAGAGAGTTTGATTTTAAGTGTCCTAGATCAATCAAACCAAAAAATTTGTAATTTTATTAAGCTCCTCAATCATTCAGGTAGGCTTTTGCTCATTCCACACATCGCATTAGAATTAGAAAAGAGAATACTTGCTCTCAAAAAAGAATATGTGGCAAAACTCGTCAGCAAAGAAGAGCTTGATAGTGGAACACTTCAAAAAATTCAAGCTTCACTTGCAAATAAATTAGGTGTAAAACTTAGTATTAAACAAGAACTAAGTGGTTTAGATGGCATCAAATTAAGTGTAGAGGATTTAGGTATTGAGGTTGCATTTTCGAAAGAACGCTTTGCGAGTGATTTAAAGAATCACATTCTCAAAGCCATTTAATTTTATCTTATAAATAAGGAGAGACCAGTGACAACAAAATTAAAGTCGGAAGAAATTAGCTCAATCATCAAGGAGCGAATTGAGAATTTTGAAATAAACATTGACATTAGTGAGACAGGTAAAGTTATTACTTATGCTGATGGTGTAGCCAAAGTTTATGGGCTCAATAATGTAATGTATTATGAAATGGTAGAATTTGATACAGGAGATACAGGACTTGCATTTAACCTTGAAGAAGGTAGTGTTGGGGTTGTGGTACTTGGATCTGGACGCACAATTAAAGAAGGAACTTCTGTTAAACGTCTTAAAAAACTTATGAAAGTTCCTGTAGGAGACGCTGTAGTAGGTCGAGTGCTCAATACACTAGGCGAACCTATTGATGGTAAAGGATCAGTTGATACAAATGAATTCCGATTTGTTGAGGAAAAAGCACCGGGCATTATGGCAAGAAAATCTGTCCATCAGCCATTACAAACAGGGATAAAGGCTATTGATGCGCTTGTGCCTATTGGTCGAGGACAAAGAGAGCTTATTATTGGGGATCGACAAACAGGAAAAACCACCGTTGCCGTTGATACTATCATCAATCAAAAAGGGCAAAATGTAATTTGTATTTATGTCGCTATAGGACAAAAAGAATCTACAGTTGCACAAGTTGTCCGAAGACTTGAAGAACATGGAGCAATGGAATACACTGTTGTTATTAATGCACCTGCTTCATTTTCAGCAGCAATGCAATTCCTAGCTCCTTATACAGGGGTAACGATTGGTGAATATTTTAGAGACAATGCACGTCATGCGCTTATTATCTATGATGATTTGAGTAAGCATGCTGTAGCATACCGAGAGATGTCTCTTATCTTAAGAAGACCCCCCGGAAGAGAAGCATTCCCAGGGGATGTATTCTATCTACACTCAAGACTTCTCGAAAGAGCTGCAAAACTTAGTGATGAATTAGGTGCAGGCTCTCTTACTGCTCTTCCTATCATCGAAACTCAAGCAGGTGATGTGGCAGCGTATATCCCCACAAACGTTATTTCTATCACAGATGGACAAATCTTCTTGGAAACCGACCTATTCAATTCTGGTATACGACCTGCTATCAATGTTGGTCTTTCTGTTTCTCGAGTGGGTGGTGCAGCACAAATCAAAGCAACAAAACAAGTAGCAGGAACATTAAGACTTGATCTTGCACAATTTAGAGAGCTTCAGGCATTTTCACAATTTGCTTCAGACTTAGATGAATCAAGTAGAAGACAACTTGAGAGAGGACAAAGAATGGTTGAAGTTCTCAAACAACCTCCTTATTCTCCTTTAGGAATCGAGAAACAAGTTATTATCATTTATGCAGGAGCGCATGGGCATTTGGACAGTATTCCTGCAGAAAAAGTTGTTGATTTTGAAGCAGAATTGTATCCTTTCTTAGAGGCAAAATATCCTAAACTCTTTGAAGAAATTAGTGCAAAAAAAGCACTGGATAAAGACATAGAAGCAGAGCTAGAAAAAGCTCTTGGAGATTTCAAAATAAATTTTGGAGCATAAAATAAGGAGTTGTTATGGGTGGCAACCTCAAAGATATTCGAAAAAAAATTACAAGTGTTAAAAACACACAAAAAACAACAAAAGCAATGAAGCTTGTTTCTAGCTCTAAGCTCAAAAAAGCAGAAGAGCTAGCAAGACGATCCAAAGTTTATGCAAAGCAGCTTAATGCAATGTTCGATGATATTATCAGTAAAGTTCGTTTAAGGGGACTGGATAGTATCAATAGTCGTTACTTTGTCGATTCTAAAGACAAAGAGATTAAAAAAATAGACATTATTTTCATTACAGCTGATAAAGGCTTGTGTGGTGGATTTAATACTGCAACCATTAAAGAAGTTATGCGCTTAATGCAAGAATACAAGCAAAAAGGGATTAAGATTCGTTTGCGTGGTATTGGCAAAAAGGGTATCTCATTCTTTGCTTTTAATAACATTGAGGTTCTTGATAAAGTTGTAGGAATGAGTTCAATGCCTACATTCGAAAAAGCAGCTCAATTTATTGAAAGCATCGTTGAAGATTTTCTCAATGGTGCAACTGATGAAGTGATCATTGTCCATAATGGATTCAAAAATATGATCACACAAGAAATAGAATCTCGGGCGCTTTTACCCCTCACAATTAATGCGCCCACACAAAATGATAATGCCTCGATTCTCAATATTGAACCTGAAGATGATGAGGATATTATCCTAGACGAATTGGCAAAAAAATATATTGAGTATAATATGTATTATGCCTTAGTAGATTCTTTAGCGGCAGAGCATAGTGCGAGAATCCAAGCAATGGATGCTGCAACAGATAATGCTGGAGAATTAGTCAGGAGTTTGACGATTTCTTATAATAAAGCTAGGCAAGCATCAATCACAACAGAACTTGTTGAGATTAATGCTGGTGTTGAAGCGATGAAATAAATTTAAAAAGGAGATGATATGCAAGGTAAGATTACGCAAGTAATGGGTCCGGTTGTAGATATTGACTTTGATTCTTATCTACCGATGATTAATGAGGCAATTGATGTAGTTTTTGATGTCGAAGGAAGAACGAATAAACTTGTCCTTGAAGTTGCTGCACACTTAGGAGATAATCGAGTGCGAACCATTGCAATGGATATGACAGAAGGGCTTACTCGCGGTCAAGAAGTTAAGGCACGAGGAAAAATGATAGAAGTTCCCGTAGGAGAAAGTGTCCTTGGCAGAATCTTCAATGTAACAGGAGACATTATTGATGGAGGCGAACCTATCAATACCGATCTTAAATGGCCTATTCATCGTGAAGCTCCAAATTTTGAGAATCAAAGCACACGAACTGAAATGTTTGAAACAGGTATAAAAGTCGTTGATTTGCTTGCTCCTTACTCTAAAGGTGGAAAAGTTGGGCTATTTGGTGGTGCTGGAGTAGGTAAAACCGTGGTCATTATGGAACTTATTCATAATGTTGCCTATAAACACAGCGGTTATTCTGTTTTTGCTGGAGTTGGCGAACGAACAAGAGAAGGTAATGACTTATATCACGAAATGAAAGAAGGTGGTGTTTTGGACAAAGTGGCTCTTTGCTACGGACAAATGAATGAACCACCAGGTGCTAGAAATCGTATTGCTTTTTCAGGATTAACTATGGCAGAATATTTCCGTGATGAAAAAGGACTCGATGTTTTGATGTTTATTGATAACATTTTCCGATACGCTCAGTCTGGTTCTGAAATGTCTGCGCTATTAGGAAGAATTCCTTCTGCCGTGGGTTATCAACCAACACTTGCAGGTGAAATGGGCAAGCTACAAGAAAGAATTACATCAACCAAAAAAGGTTCTATTACTTCTGTGCAAGCAGTTTATGTTCCTGCTGATGACCTTACAGACCCCGCTCCTGCTTCGGTGTTTGCACACCTTGATGCAACAACCGTGCTTGAAAGAAAGATTGCTGAAAAAGGTATTTATCCAGCTGTCGATCCTCTTGGCTCTACCTCTCGTATTCTTGATCCACAAGTTGTGGGAGAAGAACATTACAAAATTGCAAGAGGCGTCCAACAAGTGCTTCAAAAATATAAAGACTTGCAAGACATCATTGCTATACTTGGAATGGACGAGCTTTCAGAAGAAGACAAGCAAGTTGTCGATCGTGCTCGAAAAATTGAAAAATTCCTTTCTCAACCTTTCTTTGTTGCAGAAATTTTTACAGGAAGTCCCGGTAAATATGTAACTCTTGATGAAACTCTAGAAGGTTTCAAGGGTATTTTGGAAGGAAAATATGATCATATTCCAGAAAATGCTTTCTATATGGTAGGCAATATTCAAGAAGTATTAGAAAAAGCTGAAAAAATTAAAAGCGCATAAGGGCTGACAATGGAAAATATAAATTTAAGTATTGTAACACCCTATGGGACGATTTATGATGGGGAAGTCAAGTATGTTATTATGCCCGGAAGCGAAGGGGAATTTGGCGTTTATCCCGGACATTATAATCTCCTTTCTCTTCTTAAAGTAGGGGTTGTGGAATTTGAATCTACAAATGGCTCCAAAGAGCTTGTTGCAATCAATTGGGGATATGCTCAAGTATCTCCGACTGATGTCAAAGTCCTTGCCGATGGTGCTGTTGCAATTTCAGGAAATTTAGAATCTGAAATTGCTTCAGCCATTGATAACGCTAAACAACTGCTCAATGAAGCAACGAGTGATAGTGCTATCATAGGAACTGTGGTTTCGCGTATAGAAAGTGCCGCAAAAAGCAGATTCTGATTGATGGCAGTCTTTAAAGCCTTTTTTGATGAAAGCACGATAGTAACCATTATCGTATTAATTTGGTTATCATTGTATTTTTTGCTCGCATTTTGGATTTATATTTATAAAAATTTCGCCTTAGGCGAGTGGTTGGCTTCAGAAAAATATTACTTAGATATGCTTCTTGCAAAATCTATCATTACATCTAAGAGTCCTTTTCTTGTAGCACTCTTAGAAAAAACGCAAGGGCATATCTCCCGTGAAATCTTTCAAGTTTGGAAACTCAAAGTAACCCAAAAGGCTACTTCTGGTTTGGTTATCTTAAGCATCATCGCATCTACTGCACCATTTATCGGTTTATTTGGAACGGTTGTTGAGATTCTTGAGACATTCCGCTATTTAGGTGGTGGTAACGCTACTTTTGATGTTGTTGCACCTGTCATATCCAAAGCTCTTGTAGCTACTGCTGCTGGAATCCTTGTAGCAATCCCTGCATATTCTTTTCACCTTTTGCTCAAACGCAAAGCCTATCATCTTAGTAATTGTATTCAAATGCAAATTGATATGATGTTGTCCCATAAATAGGCTCTCATAATGAATAATGATGATTTTGAATGGGAAGAAAAGCCCGAGTTAAATATCACGCCTCTTGTAGATATTATGCTTGTATTACTTGCTATTTTGATGGTCAGCACACCCACAATCACCTACCAAGAAGACATCACTCTTCCCAAAGGTTCAAAAACCAAAAAACTTGCTCAAGATTCTATGCTTGAAATACGTGTGAGTGCGAATAGAAAAATCCATATTCGTGATCAAGTGTATGAATTTAACAACTTTGCTGATAGTTTCGTGCTCTTCAGTAAGAATCTTGACAAGAATCTTGATATTTTTATCCGAGCCGATAAAAATCTAAAATATGAAGATGTCATCTATATCCTCAAAGTGGCTAAAGAATCTGGTTTTGTTAAAGTATCTCTCATTACTAGCAGTTAAAAATGAACAATGCACTTCTCTTTGTGGCGAGTGGAATTATTGCTATATGCACCTATTGCTTCTTACTCATTGCGCTTATTTTTAGTTTTATCTCAACTCCCACTCACTACTCTTCGCTTAAAGATTCAATGATTGCCCTTAATGCCATTAGCATTGAAGCGATTATTGATGATAGCCCCACGCCCTCTAAAGTCGATAAAAAACCTGCTAGTGTGAATAATCCTCTCGCTGGATCTGGCATCAAAGATATGTTTGATAGAATCGACAGCAAACAACCTTCTCAAAATACGCAAATAGGCGATAATCGAGATAAAGTCGAACAAAATGCAAGCAATGACGAACGTTTGGAGAATCTCAAAGCCGCTACGCAAGAACTTCAAAACAAACTTGATACTTTGAGCAATCTTACCATCAGCACAGATTCTCATCATACCGATGGAGAATACGATGAATGGTATGCCGAGATTGAAAAAATACTCTATCAACGTTGGCAGCAAACAATCTATATTGAAGAAAAACTCGCAGCAGTTATTCATATTCGTATCACAAACAATGGAGTTTTTAGCTATAAAGTTGTAAAATACTCCGGTAATTCAGCCTTTGATAATGCGCTTAAGATGATGCTTGAGGAATGCACCAAACAACATTTCCCGCCTCATCCCAAAGGCAATAAGGATATTGCAATCACTTTTAAAAATTAAAGGAGTTTTATGAGAATATTGAGCCTAATCCTACTATGGAGTATTCATTTATTTGCCATAGATGCGACCCTTGAAATTGTTAAAAACACAAATAAGATTCCCTATATTATCGTGGAACAGCTTGATTCTGAAAATAGTGAATATAGTGCAAAAGTGCTTAAAATGCTTGTCGCGGATTTGAAGGTAAGCGGACATTTTCAAGTATATGATGGAGGAATAATCAAAGAAAAAGAAATAAATTTCAAAGATTATGCCGATAAAAAAATCGACTTACTTGCTCAAATCAAAGTCAATAAATCCTCTGGAAAACTCACAGGAACGCTCAATCTTTATGATATTAATACTTCTGCAAGGATATTTTCAAAGCAATATAGCGAAAATGAATTGGGACGCTTTCCTTTTATTGCACATCGTATGACGATTGATACAAATGCACATATTAAAGCCCCCAGCATTGATTGGATGCAACGTCTTGTAGTTTTGTCTAAATACACAACTTCAGGCAATAGTGAAATTATGATTGCAGATTATACGCTGACTTATCAAAAAGTAGTCGTGAAAGGCGGACTTAATATCTTCCCAAAATGGGCAGATTCTAAACAAGAAAACATTTATTATACAAAATACCTTGAGACACCAACAATTGTCAAACAGAATCTTGCCACAGGAGAAATCCAACAGCTTGTCAGTAGCGAAGGAATTGCCGTTGTTTCTGATGTCAGCAAAAACGGAGAAAATTTGATTTTAAGCCTCTCTCCTGTAGGATTATCCGATCTTTATCTCTACAATACCAACACAAAAAATCTTCGCAAATTGACTAATTATTCAGGTATTGATGTCGATGGAAAATTCATCAATAATGAAAAAGAAATCATTTTTGTATCAGACCGATTAGGTTATCCTAATATTTTTATGATGCGAATTGATGGAGGAGGCACTGAACAAGTTGTTTTACATGGTAGAAATAATAGTGCTGTAGATTCTAATGGTCAATATGCCGTCTATACAAGTCGTGAAACTAATAATGAATTTGGGGATAATACCTTTAATCTCTATCTTATTTCACTTGCTCCAAATTCAAACTATATCAGACGCCTTACCGCAACCGGCAAGAATCAAATGCCTCGATATTCTCATGATGGTAGAACAATCATGTTCCTCAAACATTATAAAGCTCAAAGTGCTTTAGGCATTATTCGTGTGGATTACAATACAAATTATTTCTTTCCACTTAATAAAATGAAGATTCAGGCATTTGATTGGTAATTACTGATTTATTTACCTTTATGGCATAAAATTAAACCTTAATTTAAGCTTTTAAGGAGATAGAAATGAAAAGATATGTTGCAATATGTACATTAGCTGTATTATTTATAGCAGGCTGCGGAGAACCAGAGACAGCGGATAGTAGCGGGACAACAGCTACAAGCAATGGCAGTGATAATTTTGTGAATCTTGATGATGCTTCTGGATACGCAAAAGTATTTTTTGATTTTGATAAATATGATATTCGTTCAGATATGGAAGACAGAGTAGAAAAAAGTGCTGCTGCACTTAAATCAACTGGTGCTAAAGTAGTGCTAGAAGGACATACTGACTCTTATGGTTCTGACACTTACAATTATGCTCTAGGAACAAAAAGAGCTAATGCTGTTAAAAATGCTCTTATTGCTCGTGGCGTAAATGCTTCTCAACTCAAAACCGTAAGCTATGGTGAAAGCAAGCCTGTTTGCACCACTGGAACATCAGAATGCAACCAAGAAAATAGACGCGTTGAATTTAAACTTGCGAAATAAATAATTCAATCATTATAAGGGAAAAAATTGGCAAAGTTTTATTTGATTGCTTGTTTAATCCCATTGTTGCTCTGCGCTGCAGAGCCTTCTGCATTTGAAAAACAGAGTGGAGCAACCAAAGACGATATTAAAAATATTCAACGTCATATCGCAAACCTACAATCAAAAGTTGATACCCTTCAGCAAACACAAGAGGGAGTATCAAGCCTTTACGAATCTCAAAGTAGCAAACTGCAAAAACAAATTATTGAAAATGCTGAACAAGGCAAACATATTGAAGAAATCCAAACACAGCTTGACACCTTAAATAATCTTAAAAAGCAAGTAGATTCAAACACACAAGCAATCAAAAGTATTAAAACACAGCTCCAAGAAATCAATAAGAACATCACTACACTTAATCAATCTATTCTTGCCGAACTTAATAAAATAAACACTCCTGCTCAAACAACTCAAACTGAACAAAAATTTATTAAAGACAAGACAAAACAAGCCGACATTTTCACCCAAGCAAAAAAATTTTATGAACAAAAATCATATAACTCTGCAAAAGAGCGATTTGTGTGGTTAGCACAAATTAACTATAAAAAGGCAGAATGTTACTTTTATTTAGGAGAAATCGCTTTTGAAACCAAAAGCCATAATGATGCGATTTCTTATTATAAAGAAAGTGTAATGAGTAATGATAAAGCAACCTATATGCCTACTTTATTATTGCATACCGCACAATCTTTCAACGCTATCAAAGATACAAAAAATTATAATAAGTTTTTAGATTCTTTGATAGCCAATTACCCCACGAGTAAGGAAGCTCAAAGTGCAAAAAAACTTAAAAACCAAAAATAAGGATAAAAAATGATTGCTCAAAATAAAATTGCCTCTATAGAATACGAGGTATTAGATTTTTCTGACGGAACGCTCTTAGATTCAAATAAAGGTGGTGCGCCTCTAGAATTTTTAGTCGGTTCAGGACAAGTTATTATAGGACTTGAAAATGCCCTAATGGGGGCAAAAGCAGGTGATGTAGTTGAGGCAACTATTATACCTGAAGATGCCTATGGAATCTACCAAAGTGATTTCGTGCAAGAAGTGCCAAAGGATCAATTTGAAGGTATTGAGCTTAAAGCTGGAATGACATTATTTGGACAAAGTGAAGATGGACAAACCGTGCAAGTAAGTGTCAAAGATTTCAATGATCAATTC
Source organism: Helicobacter sp. MIT 05-5293 (assembly GCF_000765665.2). Taxonomy (NCBI): domain Bacteria; kingdom Pseudomonadati; phylum Campylobacterota; class Epsilonproteobacteria; order Campylobacterales; family Helicobacteraceae; genus Helicobacter; species Helicobacter sp. MIT 05-5293. The sequence goes on along the minus strand of NZ_JROZ02000001.1, from coordinate 322,243 downwards.
GTCATTGTTGATTACAATCATCCATTAGCAGGAAAAACTTTATGCTTTAAAGTCAAAGTGCTTGATGTGCGTGAGCCAAATGAAATGGAAATACTACAAGCTAGCGGTGGAGGTTGTGGTTGTAGCAGTGGCGGACATGGTGGCGGTGGTTGCTGCGGTGGTGGCGGACATAGCGGTGGAGGTTGTGGTTGTGGGCATTAACCCCACCGCAATTTCGCTGAATAAACTATCAGTTTGATAAAAATTAATGCTATAATAAATTTTATGGAGGGCTAGCGTCTCTGGTGATCGCCGTGGGCTTCAAACCCATTGAAGGGTTAGGTGTCTAATCCTTGGGGAGTTCGATTCTCTCGCCTTCTTGCCAATCTCAAATTCTAAAAGAAGGACTTGTGCTATGGAAGCGCAATTAATGGCATTAGCAATACAGACTTATAAATTGACTTTGATTCTCTCACTTCCAATGTTGCTTGCTGGACTTATTGTAGGACTGCTTATCAGCATTTTTCAAGCTACGACACAAATCAATGAAATGACATTAACATTTGTCCCAAAAATCCTTGCTGTAGTAGTCGTCATCATTTTCGCAATGCCTTGGATGATTAATATGATTACCGAATATACACGTATGCTTTTTGAGCTAATAGGAACTATTAATTACTAATCTATGCAGTATAAACTAATTAATTTTTCCACCTACTCTAGCATCAAAATCGGAGCACCACTTAATGTTGCCCTTATACAAACCCTACAAGATGCTTTTGATTGCCTCTCTGAAAATTACAGAATCATCGGCAAAGCTAATAATCTCCTTATCTCTCCTCAAGCAAAGAAACTTGCTATTTTAGACAAAAGCTATAATTACATTCAAGATAATGAAGAATACATCGAGATAGGCGGGGCGTTGGCTTCGGGAAGAATCTTTAGCTATTTCAAATCCCACAATCTAGCAGGAGCAGAATTTTTACAAGCATTACCCGGGAGCTTGGGAGGGCTTATCAAAATGAATGCGGGAATGAAACAATATGAAATGAAAAACCTGCTTCAATCAATTAATGTCAATGGACAATGGCACAACACAAATGCTTTTCCAATGGAATATCGTTATAGTGGTATAGAGGGCATTATTTTGGCAGGGAGATTCTATAAACGCGTAGGTTTTGATGCCTCACTCCAAGCAGAATTTATTAAGATGCGTCAAACCCACCCGAAAGAACCTAGCTGCGGGAGTTGCTTTAAGAATCCCCATGGAGACTACGCAGGGAGACTTTTAGAATCTGTAGGACTTAAGGGTTATCGTCTCGGTGGCGTTGCTTTCAGTGAAAAGCATGCTAATTTCCTTATCAATGTGGGAAATGCAACCTTTGATGAAGCCATTTCTCTCATCAAACTTGCTCAAAAACGCGTATATGAGACAAATGGCATACAGCTTGAGCCAGAAATACAAATCATAGAATAAAATACCCATACCTCCAAACCACAAATCAAAGTCGCTTTCTGTTTGAAGCTTACTTTGATAAATCAGAGGCAGGAGATGAAGTATTATCATCAAGCAAAATGGCAGGTTCTTGCTTTTCGTTAATAATATCTTTTAATGGTTTTTTAGCATAATCAACAATACGATGAATAATCATATCAAGACTTAGAATCTCACTCACTGCACCCATCTCAATAGCTTTTTTAGGCATTCCAAAGACAACACAATCTTCTTGATTTTCTGCAAGAGTATGCGCACCATTATCGTAGAGTTCTTTCAGACCGATACAGCCATCATCACCCATTCCAGTAAGAATAATACCCAAAGTTGATCTTCCAGCAGCATTATTAGCACTACGAAATAAAATATCCACGCTTGGTTTATGACGAGAGATTCTGCATTCCTCATTAAGTGAAGAAGCGTAATATGACCCTCTATCAAAATCTATGACCATATGCTTATCTCCACCTGCAACATACACATTATTGTCTTTCAAAATTTGTTTTGAGGTAACCTCGCAAATCGTTAAAGCCGAAAGTGTATCTAATCGTTTAATAAATGAACTCCCAAAGGTTGGTGGAATATGTTGCACTACTGCAATAGGCGGAAGTGAAGCAGGGAGTCGAGAAAAAATATAAGAAAGCGCATCTACACCACCTGTCGATGCACCAATCACAACTAACTTATTACGCGTAATCTTACAAGGATTGCTTTTTAAAATCGTATCAGGATGGTATTTTGTTGTTTCTAACACCATTATCATACCTTTGTTTTTATAAAAATTTTATTACCAAGCTTTTCAAATTTATCCGCCCACTGATAAAGACTTTCAGAATGTCCCAAATAAAATGTCCCATCTATGCGTAAAGTATCAATTAATCGCTTGAGAATCTCTTGCTGATCCTCTTGTTTGAAATAAATCAAAACATTGCGGCAAAAAAGCACATCAAATTCTCCATTTGTAAAGGGATAACGCTTATTGAATAAATTGAGCTGCCTAAAAGTAATCATTGATTTGAGTTTATCTTTCACCTTAAACATTCTCACATGAGGGTTTTTACCATCATCAAGAGCATCAAAATATTCTGATATATCAATCCAATTAGGGAATTTTTCTACCTTAAAATCAATCGTATAAACTCCTTCTTTTGCCTCTTGAAGCACATCTGTATCAATATCTGTAGCAATAATTTGGACTGGCACATTTGAGCTATAAATCTTTTTTGCATACAATACACTCATCGCAATCGAATAAGGTTCTTGACCCGTAGAACTTGCACAGCAAAAAATTTTAATAGGTTGATTTTGTCTAAACAATAAAGGTAACAACCGATCAATCATATCTTGAAAATGAAAATCCTCACGAAAAAAATCAGTCTTGTTTGTTGTAAAGCTATTAATAAAAGACTGCTGGATTTTCTCATTACGATCAAGCCCCGCAAGCAAAGTATTAATGTCTGACACTTGTGTCTCACGCATCAAATGATAAATGCGATTTTTAATCATTGTAAGCTTAGAATCACCCAAATAAATTCCACAATATTCATAGAGTTTTTCTTTGATGATATTTAGCTGTTTTGTATCAAGCATCACCATAGCGAACTTTTCCTTGTTTTTGATATTATTTTAGCACAATTGTTTTTGTTCCATTAGAGCTATAAACCAAAATTCGTTTATTTTTATCTTTGAAACGTGTAAAAGCATTTTGTAAATCAATAGGCTTTCGAATATGAAGATTCTCTACTTGAGCGATAATATCCCCTACTTCAAAACCTGCCTTTTGAGCTTTAGAATCTTTTTCTACACGCGTTACAATCACACCATTAATCTGACTTGGAATCCTATATCTTTGCCTTTGAGTAGCATCAAGCTCACTCACACTCAAACCTTCCATTTGATTATTTTTACCCTGTGTATTAGGAGAAGCATTGGAAGCATTAGATTTAGAATCTGGCAACTCTGCAAGCGTAATTTGTGTAACACGCTCTTGCTTATCGCGTATAAATTTCACCGTTACTTTTTCTCTAGGGGATAACATACCGATTAGATTCTTCAGCTCTGAAGCATTGGAGATTTTTTTGCCATTAATATGTGTGATCAAATCCCACACCATAATCCCTGCTTTTGCAGCAGGAGATTGTGGCTCAAGACTAATGACAACCGCACCTGTTGCATCACCATAACTTTCTTTGAGATCTTCGCTCACATCTTGAATCCCTACTCCCAAATATCCGCGTTTAATACCGCCCTTTTCAATAAGCTCTTTGGCAATCTTCTTGACCATATCCGAAGGGATTGCAAAGCCCACACCATGATTCCCACCTGTGCGGGACAAAATAGCAGTGTTAATGCCAATAAGTGCGCCACGAGAATCTATCAGCGCACCACCCGAATTTCCCGGATTAATCGAAGCATCTGTTTGAATAAAATTTTCATAATCATTGATACCTATACCACTCTTATTGATTGCAGAAACAATCCCTTGTGTAACGGTTTCACCCACACCAAAAGGATTTCCAATCGCAAAGACGACATCACCCACACGCACCGCTTGACTATCTGCAAAACTAATAGGAGAAAGATTAGTCTGCTCAATCTTAATCACTGCCAAATCACTGCGAGAATCTGTGCCTACAACTTTAGCGGTATATTCTTTTGTGCTATTAGAAAGCGAGACTATCACTTTATCGGCATCTTCAATCACATGATTATTTGTAACAATATAGCCATCACTTGAAATAATCACGCCGCTTCCTAAACTTCGCTCTACCCTATCTTTGGGAATCTGTCCATAAATATCACCAAAAAATTGCTGAAAAAATGGATCATTAAACATCGGGTGATTAGAAAACTGATTGCTAACATTTTTTTGTGTAGAGATATTGACGACAGCCTTAGTTGCATCTTCAATTGAAGAGCTAAAAGAATACAAAACATCACTATTTTCTTGAGGGCTAATGCGTTTTTGGACTTTAGGACTTTCTTTAATATCAAACCCTAAAGCAACACTCCACAAGCCCAACATACACATTAAAAAAAATATCTTGACATATTTCATAAACACTCCTTGACAAATCCAAAATAATTGATATTCAAATACAAAGAATGATTCTATTAAGTTAAATTAAATATTTTACAACTCGGATTTATGAGCCTAAAATTTCTCTTATACCTTTAGTATTAGGTGCAGACAAGAATCCCTCTCTTTCAAGCTGTTCTATGATGTTTGCAGCCTTATTATAACCTATAGATAATCGTCTTTGGAGATAACTTGCTGATGTTTTTCTGTCTTGCAAAATAATTGCTTTAGCTTCCACTATCAAGTCTGCACTTTCATTACTTGAATGATTAGAATCTATGGGGAGAGTATTCTCTCTTTCGTCAAACATAAAGTTTGCATCATATTCCGCACTTCGTTGATTTTTTATAAAATTCACCACTCGCTCAACTTCTTCTTCAGTATTCCAAGGAGCATGCAAACGTATCACGCCCCCTATACCCGGTGGAGTAAAGAGCATATCACCATTACCTAAAAGCGACTCTGCACCACAAACATCAAGAATGACTCTAGCATCAATTTTGTTTCCAACTTTATAGCTGATACGCGAGGGAAGATTTGTCTTGATAAGCCCCGTAAGCACATCGGAACTAGGACGTTGTGTAGCGACAATGATATGTATCCCGGCTGCTCTCCCCATTTGCGCAATACGAGCAAGCGAAACTTCTACTTCTTTGCCTCCTGTCATCATCAAATCTGCTAACTCATCAATAATAATTACTAAATAAGGAAGTTTCTCTCCTCCTTCAGCTAAAACTTTTCTATTGTAAGTATCAATTTCTTTTGTGCGCATTTCACTGATCAAATCATAACGTCTCTCCATTTCAATCACGACACTATTAAGGCTTGTAATTGCCTTTTTGGGTTGAGTAATGATAGGTGCAATCAAATGTGGAATATCTGCATAAATACTAAATTCTACTTTTTTAGGATCAATCATCAATAGCTTCAAATGATCAGGCGAATTTTTATAAAGCAGAGACAGAATCATCGCATTAATACCCACGCTTTTACCACTTCCTGTCGTGCCAGCTATCAGCAAATGTGGCAATCGCTTCAAATCTGTGATAAAAGGATTGCCCACAATATCCTTACCCAAAGCAAGGCTTAAAGGCGAAGTAGAGTTTTTAAAAATATCAGATTCTAAAACTTCACGCAAATAAATCGTTTGTGTTTTGTTATTAGGAATCTCAATGCCCACGACATCTTTACCCGGTATTGGTGCTTGAATACGGATAGAACGCGCCCTTAAAGCCATTGCTAAGTCATCTTCAAGCACTAAAATCTTGCTGACTTTCACGCTAGGAGCTGGGCGAAACTCAAAAGTCGTAACAATTGGTCCTGAATAAGTGCGGGCAATATCCCCATCAATACGAAACATTTTAAGTTTCGCAAGCAAATCCTCAATCTTGCGATCAATTTCACTTTCATCAATCTCATTTTTCTCATCATTAGGCTGATTCAACAAACTCGTGCTAGGGAGCTTAAAATTAAGCGGTTTTTCGCTTCTACCATAGTCAAGATTCTGTAATAATGCCGCATTTTCATCAAGCTCGGTAACCAACGCTCGTTTATTTGGAGGATAATCAAATCGATTTTTTAGTGTTTGAGAAGAATCTTGAGGCTGAATTTCTTGAACAATAGTATCAACCCAATCACCACGCTCATTATTTGATGTCTGTGGTGTCGCTGAAACTTCCTGAATCTCAATATCAAGAAATGGTGTTAAAGCATCTTGAGGTTGTGTTGCAGAATCGCTTATAACCTTAATAGTAGATTCTGAAGCTGCTGTTGAGACTTGAGTCTTGGCTTGAATTGTTTGTGTTTGTAAGCTTTGTAAATCACTTTGAGAATCAGGTTTAGTCATTGATACATCTGATTGAGTCGTTTGAGGATTTTGAGGATATAAGGGCGGTTGTGTTACTTGTAATTGGGATTGATTTTCTTGATTTACAGGAAGAGATTGAGAATCTACGAGTTTTTCTTGTGTTTTTTGCGTATCAAATGTAGCAGATAAATTTTGAGCAGCTTTTAGATTCTCTTCTTCGATATGAGCGTGGGGAATTGGCGTGGATTTCAAAAACACATTAGGGTTTAAGGGGCGTTTAGAGGTAGGCATATCTTTTGCAACCTGCGTCTGTTGAGCTGATTGCTGGGTATCTTCTTGCGCAGTATGTTCATCTAAAACACGAGAATTTGGAGTGATTATCTTAGGCGTATGAGACTTTAACGCAGGACTTGAGAGAGCTGTGTATTGCTGAAGTTTTAGATTCTCAAGCATATCGCGATGTTCGGCAAGCTGATTCTTAAGAAAATCTTCAAGTTTTTGTTCTTTTGAAGCTTTGACAATTTTCAATGGAGAAGACATAGTATGTTCTTGTGATTTGTCTTGATTGGTTGATAAATCTTGCGAAGAGATAGAATCTACTTGAGCTTGTGTTTGGTTTGTCTGTAAGGGTGTTTGAGTATCAGTAGGCAATGGAGTTTGCTCCGATGAATCATGCGATGGGGCAGGCGAAATGTGCGATAAATCTGTATCTTGAGGCATTTGAGAAGAAACCTCATCGAAAACCTCTTCTACAAAGACATCTTTAAAATCGTATTGGGCGTTGATTGTTTTCTCTTGGACTTGAGTTTCTAGATTAATCACTCCACTTATATTGTCGCGTTTTTGGACAAACCAAGTCTCTGTCAATGTGCGCACTTTCTGATAACAAACTTTCGCATAATGCTTACATAAACGATAAAACATAATGCTTATATGCTTTAATCGATCAGCCAAAACGAGAATCTTATTTTGAGCCTTTTTTTTCAACAAATCAATATTTTTTTCTGTTGCAACAAGCCAAGAAATGAATACAAAAAGTATATCTAATATCCAAACACCAAAATAGCCAATATAATCTTTCAAAAAAAGCACAAGACTATTGCCAAAAGAACCCTTAGAAAAAATTAATGCTTGCAAAATCAATAAAGCAACAAAAAATAATAAAGACGCAACAATCAACTCTAAACGTCTGAAATCTATCGAAGGTTTTTTATAGAATCGATATGCAGGATAAAGCAAGAGCAATAAATACACATAAGCAAAATAGCCAAAAATACTAATATTGGCATTGGCAAAAGCAATCCCAAACTCCCCTACTACACCATAATCCCCGATAATTGTCGCCACAGAGAAAAATATTAATAAAATATTGATTGCGATATACGAATAAAGTTTTTTTATGATTAATCCTTGATTTTAGAGATAAAAACATTTTTAAAATAAATTTGTTATTATAACACAAACAAAATCACAAAGCCTTGTTCATATAATCATTTTTTTATATTTTTTTGATTATAATCCAAAACTTTAAAAGTGATGGAGCAGTAAATAAACCTGCTTCACCCGAATAAAACCAATTGAGGAGTTTGGTGTGCATGGCAAAATACTAAGATACTCAACTCAAACAAAAAATGGTGTTGTAGTCAATGCTTCAAAAAAAATCTTTGAGCTACGCAATACAAGTTGGCATGATCAAAGAATGATGCCAAGCACAGGTATGCTCGTAGAATTTCGCCTTGATGACGGGGGCTACACAATCACGGATTGTAGGGCTTCTAGGTATCAGCATTTTCCCGAAGAGGGATTGATACGCGAAATTGATTTTTGGCGCACAAATACTGATGAAGAACTTAAGAGCAAAGAAGCCGATGCAAGAACCGCGATTGCCAAACAAATCTTTAATGAGACAAATTACCTCAAGCTTAATAGTATCCAGCTTAGCACTCCTATACCTGAAACTATCAAAGATTACTTTCGTGATGAGTTTAATACACTCAATGCAATTGCAACAATGGAAGATGACCCTACACAACAACAATATAAAGTCAATTATCTTATTGTCAAACCCTACTTAACAAAAGCTGTTGATTACTTAGTTTTTAATGACAGACATATCACAATGGATAATTTTGCTGATGATTTGCAGACACTCAAACAGCTTGAATACGCTTACCGACAATTCCAAACAAACACCAATCTCACACCTGATAAAATCTTCCAAGAATGTTTCCTAGATGTGCAATATCACTATAAAGGCGTTTTGCGAGCTATTGAAACATTCAATGAAAAAAAGCTTGCAATGCAAAATAAAATACGCGTGGGTGCAATGGAACTGCGCTCAATCCAGTCTAAGATAGATGCTAAAAAGGGTGATATTAAACTTTTGGAAGAAAAAAAGAGCAAGACAAGAGCAGTCATCACAAAGGCAGAATCAGATATTAAAGTCATCGAATCAACCATTGATCGTCTAAAAAATCTCTCCCAACAATTCTTTAAGGATAATCTCAAACAATTTGAAGTTGTCTTTAATAAAATGTATGAGATTCTTATTTCTCAAACCAAATCCGCAATGGATATTTGCGCTACACATATTGACAATAAATTATGGCAGCTCGGTATGTCTTCAATGGCGATTAAAAATGTCTTTTTTAAGCAAAACAATATCGGCAGCCCCTTTTGTGCGATGACATTTTTAGGCAATCATGTCAAAAGACTTGATAAATCCAAATTGCGAGATAATGAATATTCAATCTACCAATATTATAATAAATATGTCTCAAAAAATATTAAGAATTTTCTTATATTTTCAGATAGTGCTGATTTTGGTGTGGATCTCAAAATCAAAATTATGTCTGCAAGCAAGTATCACCATGTAACAGTCTTTCACAAAGAAGTCGAATATTTCAGTGCTGTTAATAATACAAAGTATGAGCTTATTTACATTGATTCTAATTTGCGATTACAAAAGCCTGCTGCTATCCTTAAAATAGGAAAAGAATCAAGACGCAATAAAGACACAAACTTTTCGCTTTTATCGATAGAAGATGTAAAAAAGCTCACATTCTAATCAATGGCACATCTCCTCTCGCTGCAGGATATAAGCAAAATATATGATCACAGAATCATTTTAGATCATATCTCCTTGAGTGTATCCAAAAATGAACGCATTGCCCTTGTGGGCAAAAATGGTTCGGGCAAAACAAGCCTACTAAAAATCATCGCAGGAAATTTAGAATTTGACGAGGGGCAACGAACCGCCATTAATCATCTCAAAATCACTTCCTTAGAGCAAAAACCTTACTTTCCTCCTAACGCCTGCGTCAATGATGTCTTGCAAGAAAGTATGGGCGAACTTAAAATTGCAAATGAGCGACTAAAAACCCTTGCACAGCTTATTGAAAATAACCCTAGCAAGGAGATTCTCGATGAATACGCTCAAATCAGTGCATTTTTAGACGAACATAATGGCTGGGATTTAGAATCAAAAACCCTCGAAATCCTGCAACGCTTTGAATTGCTTCCCTTTAAAGATCGACTGGCAAACTCTTTGAGCGGTGGTGAGCAAAAACGCATTGCTCTTGCAGGACTACTTTTGCAAAGCACAGATATTCTTCTTTTAGACGAGCCAACCAATCACCTTGATGCACAAATGGTGATATTTTTAGAACAATTTCTTCTTGATAGCAAAACTACGCTTATTTTTATTAGCCATGATCGCTACTTTATTGACCATATTGCCACGCGTATTGTCGAAATTGATGAAGGGAAGATTCGTTCCTTTGAAGGAGGTTATTTGGCTTATCTGAATCAAAAAGAATTGATTCTTAAGAATCTTAGCACCCAACACCAAAAACTTCTCAAACTTCTCAAGACAGAAGAAGAATGGTTGAGAAAAGGTGTCAAAGCGCGTCTCAAACGCAATGAAGGGAGAAAAAATCGCCTCATAGCGATGCGTCAAGAAGCCAAAAAGAATCCGTCAGTTTTACGCAAAATGCAGCTTGAGCTTCAAAGAGAACAAAAAGCCTTTAACCGCACAGAGGGGCAAAATAATAAAAAATGCCTTTTTGACATTCAAAATCTTAGCAAATATATTGGTAATAAGTGCCTGATTGAAAATCTCAACCTTAGAATCCTGCAAAATGAAAAAATAGCCATAGTGGGCAAAAATGGTTCGGGCAAAACAAGTTTTTTAAAGATGTTGCTTGGAGAGCAACAACCCGATCAAGGCATTATCAAAGTCGGAGACATTCGTATAGGATATTTTGATCAACACATTGCAATCCTTGATGATGACAAAGATTTGCTTGAGACATTTTGTCCAATGGGCGGAGACCATATCCAAGTCAAAGACAAAAATATACATGTTTATGGGTATTTAAAAAACTTCTTATTCCCTAAAGAATTTTTGAATCAAAAAATCGGTGCGCTTAGCGGAGGCGAAAAAAATCGTGTCGCCTTAGCACTACTTTTCACTAAAGAAGTCGATGTGCTTCTTCTTGATGAGCCGACAAATGACTTAGACATTCAAACGATTAATATTATCGAAGAGTATTTGCTTAGTATGTCTTGTAGTGTGATTTTTGTCAGCCACGATCGTTATTTTGTGGATAAACTTGCTCAAAAACTACTTATTTTTGAAGGAAATGGAAAAGTAAGCACCTCTCATCTTGCTTATAGCCAATATTTAGACATTCAAGAATCATTAAACGAATTACAAAAAATTGCCGAAAAAATCAATAAGAACGATTCTAATGAGAATCCCAAAGATATTTTACGCGAAAACAAAAATGACAAAAAACCAACAAAACTAAGCTATAACGAACAAAGAGCATTGCAATCATTACCCTTACAAATTGCAACCTTAGAATCTCACATCAAAACACTCCAAGATTCTCTAAGCAACCCTCAAATCTACGAAACACAAGGTATCAATACTCTTGCCAAAGAGCTTGAAAAAGCTGAAAATGAACTTGAAGAAAAAATCAATCAATATTTGCTTTTGGATCAAAAAAGTCAAGGTTTGCTTTAAGTGCGCTATTCATAATATCTTAAATATTAATATTATAAAAGTTTTGATAGAATCGTATGTTTTAATTTCAAAAAAGGCGGTTTATAAATGAAAGAAGCAAAATATATCTGGAAAGATGGTAAATTAGTGCCTTGGGCAGAGGCAACAACACATATTTTGAGCCATACTTTGCATTATGGTAATGCAGTATTCGAAGGCACAAGAGCCTATATGACACCTAAAGGTTTAGCAATTTTCAGACTAAAAGACCACACTAAAAGGCTTTTAAATTCTGCTAAAATTGTCTGCATTAACTCACCTTATACACAAGAAGAGCTTGAAAATGCGCATATTGAGCTTCTAAGAGCCAACAAAGATGATTACAAAGGTAATGTGTATATTCGTCCTCTTATTTATCTCGGTTATGGTGTAATGGGTCTGTATCATATGAATGCTCCTGTTAATGTCGCTATCGCTGCATGGGAATGGGGAGCATATCTCGGGGCTGAAGGTATCACCAATGGTATCAAAGTAAAAATCAGCTCTTTTGTAAGAAATCCGACTAAAGCAATAATGGGTAAAGCAAAAACAGCGGCAAATTATCTTAACTCACAAATGGCAAAACACGAGGCAATCGCTTATGGTTGTGATGAAGCATTGCTCTTAGATGATAATGGATTCGTAGCTGAAGGAAGCGGAGAATGCTTTTTTATCGTCAGAGATGGCACATTGATTACGCCTCCTTATGACAACACTTTAGAATCTATCACTCAAGCAACAGTGATTGAAATCGCAAAAGATTTGAATATTCCTTTCAAACAACGACATATTACAAGAGATGAAATCTATATTGCTGATGAGGCATTCTTCACAGGCACAGCCGCAGAAATTACACCTATTAGAGAAGTTGATGCAAGAAGTATTGGCAAAGGCACAGCAGGCGAAATAACCAAAAAACTTCAAGAAGCGTTTTTTGCAATTGTCAATGGTGAGAATCCCAAATACAATCACTATCTGACTTATATTAATTAGGAGAAATATTATGCCCATTGACTTAAACGAGCACCTCAAGAAAAAACGAGCACAGCTTGACCAAAACCAAGATTCTCAAGAAAATAAATCCGATAAAGAGCCTCCCAGAAAGAATCCTAACAATTGGAATAATGGTGGAAACAACAAAGACAAAAACGGATTCAATATAGAATCTTTTCCTATGCCCTCAATGCCTAATGGCAAATCTCTTGCCGTTTTAAGCATTATTATTTTGCTGATATTAATTTTTATTTTAGCGCGTCCTTTTGTCATCGTCAATGCAGGTGAAGTAGGGATTAAAGTTACCACAGGTAAATATGACCCCAAACCTCTTGATCCGGGATTGCATTTCTTTGTGCCTATCATTCAAGATGTGATCATTGTGGATACAAAAGTGCGAACGCTAAACTTTTCTCGTAGTGAGGATATGGGAACGGTTGGCAAAAATCAAAGTATTTTACGCAATGATGCAATCAATGTGATGGACACAAGCGGTATGACGATTTCTATTGAGCTTACCGTGCAATACCAACTCTACAAGGACAAAGTCCCTGCAACTATCGCAGAATACGGCACTTCATGGGAACAGAAGATTATCAATCCTGTGATTCGTGATGTCGTGCGAAGTGCGGTAGGGAATTATCCCACTGAAGAGTTACCCACTAAACGCGATGAAGTCGCGAATCTTATCTACACAGGCTTTAAAAATAAGCTTGATTCAACGCCTAATCAACCTGTGAGATTAGATTCTATTCAATTGCGCGAAATCGTCCTGCCCGAACAAGTAAAAATCAGAATCGAAGGTGTAGAATTAGCCAAAAGAGATGCACAAAAGGCAAAAGAAGAAGCAAATGCTTTGCGTGAGCGTGCTAAGGGTAAGGCTGATGCGATTGAAATCGAAGCAAAAGGGCAAAGTGAGGCAAACCGCCTTGTCAATGAAAGCCTCTCTCAACGCTTACTTGAGCTCCGACAAATCGAGACACAAGGTAAATTTAATGAAGCACTCAAAGAAAATAAAGATGCTCAAATTTTCCTTACTCCCGGTGGTGCTGTGCCTAATATTTGGGTGGATTCTAAATCCAAGCAAAAAAATACTGCTTTAGGACAATAATTAATGCAATCCGTGCTTGATCAAATTGATTGGGAAAAATGCTCACTGATACCGACTATCGCTCAAGATGCAAAGACGCAAGATGTTTTGATGTTGGCTTACTCTTCGCGTCAATCATTGCAAGAGACATTGCAAAGCAATATTGCTCATTATTTTTCTCGATCCAAGAATAGAATCTGGAAAAAGGGTGAGCAAAGCGGACATATCCAAAAAATTATAAGTATTAAGCTTGATTGCGACAATGATAGTCTGCTTTTTTTGGTTGAGCAAGAAGGTGTAGCCTGCCACACAGGTGCATACAGCTGTTTTTATCGCAGTCTTAGCTCTCATCACATTACTCAAGATGAAAAAATCCCTACAAAAGATATGAGCAATACTTATGATGTACTTGATCAGCTTTATCATTCTTTATGCGAAAAACATCATGCTTCGCCCGAAGTGTCTTATACTGCCTCATTGTTTGCAAAAGGCGATAACACCATTGCTAAAAAAATTATCGAAGAAGCGGGAGAATTTTGCTTTGCCCTCAAAGATCACGATGAAAAAGAGATTATTTATGAATGTGCGGATTTGCTGTATCATACTCTTGTCGCTCTAGCTTTTAAACACATCTCCATAGAGCGCGTTTATCAAGAACTCAAATCGCGTATGGGACAAAGTGGTCTTGCTGAAAAAGCCTCAAGAACAAAAAAATAACAGACCAAGGAAATGACTTGAAAGAGCAGCTAAAAGATTTCGTATTTCAAATGATTTCATATTTTTCAATCTATGAACTCGGAATCTTATTGCTTATCTTTTTTTGCTTTATTCTATTTTTTACCTTAGGTCTATTATTACGCGGGAGACGTTTTATCGCTGGTTTTTTCTTTTTTCTTTCAATCTGTGTCATCTTTAGCACGCCTATCACATTGCAATTAGCTATGACAAAATTTTTCTACAAAATCCAAGTCGATATAACAACCGCTCACCCTATGGAATACACAAAAGGTTTTTTTGTCGCTGGTAATATCATACATCAAGGTAAAATTGCCATCAATGAATGCCGCATTACCGCTAATGAAGTGCGGGAAGAAGAGAAAAATACGCTTATAAAATACATCAATGCCGTATTGCCCAAATCGTCTTTTTCAACAAAGCTAGAAATTGAGATTCAACCCCAAGAAGAAAAAACATTTGCTATTGTTGTGCCACATTTTGAGGCTAAAAAGCCTTTCAATTATCGCATTTATGTTGATTGTTATTTTTCAAATAACATTCTCCAAACCTTGCAACACAAATCCAAAGCAAAAAAAGACAAAGATGAAGATGAAGAAAATACATCTCAATCCACAGAATCTCAAGAAACACATCAAGAAGATTCAGAAGAAAATAATACTGATGAGATAAGCCAAACTTCACAAGCAGTAGAGCAAGAAGAATCCTCACAAAACCCTACAAATACGCAAGAATAGCTGCCATTTTTTCACTCTACAACAAACCTCTTTAGACTTTTATTTGAGTAAATTAAATCACTTTAATACCTCTTGAATCGTTTTTTTTTTTTTTGTGTAGAATGCTTCGCATCATAAAATAAAGGATTTGTATGCGCATTGTTACAAAAGAGATTCAAGACAATAAAAAGATAAGGAAAATATGTGGCATTCCTGTGCTTACAACGCATAAAAAATATTTATCTGATGGCAAAATTATAAGAAAGCAATATAAACTTTTTGGTATGCCCATATATCAACGCAGTAAGCACTCTAAATACGCATTAGAAGAAAAAATCGACAGGATAGAATATCTTATTGACACGCTATGGCTTTCAAACTTACAAAACGAAAGATTTGAAGGGCAATTAGGGCAAGATGCTCTTGCGTATTCAATCTTGCGTCAAAAGAAAAATGGTTTTTTTGTTGATATTGGTGCGCATGATGGCATAAGCATTAATAACAGCTATCTTTTTGAGCGTCTTGGTTGGAGTGGATTTTGTGTCGAAGCAAATCCGCAAACCTATACTGCGCTAAAGAAAAACAGAAAATGCGATACTTACAATCTTGCTATTTTTTCTAAAAATATCGGTATGACGACTCTTGTCGCTTCAGATTCTGATTGCTCTGCACTTGATACATTAGAGATAAACTTGACACAATCGCACAAAGAACGCATCGATAAACTTGGAGGAGCAAAAACCATATCTGTGCAGACAGCGACATTTAATGAGATTATGCAACATTATCCAGATGTTTTTCATATTGATTTTATGACCCTAGATGTTGAAGGGGGTGAAATGGAAGTATTACGCGGCATAGATTTTGATAAATATACTTTCAGTGTTATGACCATAGAGCATAACTACACAGATGCTAAATACCAAATAATAGATTTTTTACACACAAAGGGTTATCGCGTGCTGATGCAAAATGCTTGGGATATTATGTTTGTCAAATCCTTGCACATCGAGTATAAATATTAACCTCAAAGCAGATTCAAACAAATGAAGTTTTGGGTATAGATTCAAAAGGAAAGGATAGCAGTTGCCTTCCTCTGAATCTTGCAATAAAACCACCATACTTTAAGGATTTGATGAAGGAGGAGTAAGCTCCAAAAGTGTGATTTCACGATAGCTTCCAATTCTCATCGGCGGACCCCAAAAACCCGTGCCTTGATTCACATAAATTTTAGTTTTAAGAAAATTTGGAATCTCATGCAAACCATAAAGATAAGGTTGCTGCACTAAAACCGCTAAAGAAAAGGGAAATATTTGCCCTCCGTGTGTGTGTCCGCTCAAAATCAAATCGACTTTATCATCGTTGCTAAGATATTCAATCACCTTAGGTTGGTGAGAAAGAAGAATGGTGGGCAAAGCAGGATTAGTTTGTGAAAATGCCTCTTGAAAATCAGGCATCAGATACCCTACTCTAAAGCCCATTAAGTCAGCAATCCCTACGATATTGACATTATCATTGACGATTTGACTTTTGTTGATAAGCACATTGAATCCTAAAGATTCTATCTTAGCGATAATATTTTCAATATCGTGAAAATACTCATGATTGCCTAGCACATAGAAAATACCATCTTTTGCTTGAAGCCCTTTGAGTTTATCAATAGCCTCTTCTGCATCAGCAAGTCTTGCATCGACAATATCACCTGTAAGAAAAACCATATCCACATCAAGGTCATTGACGATTTGGACAATTTCATTGATTTTATTAGATTCAATCAAGCCTCCAATATGAAGATCACTCAATACAACTGCGCGAATCGGTGTTGTCAAACCTTCTAATTCAATCTTCACAGAAGTAACATCGGGTGTTTTGATGCCATTAAATGTGCCATAAACAATCATCACAAGGCTTAATACAAAAATACCTACCTTTGAACGATGTCTCCAGCGACTTCTTTCAGATTTACTCCGAATCATCATAATAAAAAGAGAACAAAACTGATACAATAAAGTAGCGATAAACAGCACAAAAGCCATACCCAAAGAAAGTGAAAGCAAGAAATAGATCGCTTGAGGAATGATAGGATTCTGTCGAAAAAACAAATACGCGATACACCCAAACATATTAACCACGACAAAAACTTTCCATAGCAAACGGATTGTAGGCTTGGTAGAAACAGATTTTACCAAACCTTTATAGATATAAAAATGCAGCAAAATAAAAATCAAAGCCCCAACGAGCGGAAAAAAAGCATTTTGCATTTGAGCAATTTGTGGAACATCTTGCATTTATACTCCTTTAAAAAAATTATTTAGGATTATAACATATTGAATAAAAGATATGATTGAGAAAATGAAACAATTTGGACTATGAATAAAAGCAAATACTAATGTGGGTTTAGGATTGGTCGTGAGTTTGTATAGATTCTGTCTATCCCGTAAGATGACAGAATCTTGAAATTATTTTGTTTTATCTTTTACGCTTGCAACAATCTGATTAAATGCTGCAATATCATTCATCGCCATATCAGCAAGAACCTTTCTATCAAGCTCAATATTTGCAAGCTTAAGCGCGTGGATAAATCGTGAATAGGTTGTGCCATTCATTTTGCACGCGGCATTAATACGCGTAATCCAAAGCTTTCTAAAATCACGTTTTTTCTGCTTACGATCACGAAACGCATAACACATACTGCGTTCTAATTGCTCTTTTGCCTTGCGGAAATGTTTTCTGCGTCCGCTATAAAAACCTCGAGCAAGTTTTAAAATCTTTTTGTGTCTTCTTCTTCGGACAACGCCTGTTTTTACTCTCATTTTTTCTCCTTTACCTTTTGAAGGTGTAAGCTTTTGCTTCTCTTACCCTTATCACTTTTAATAAGGGGAGTCAGATTCTCTTAAAGCATACAAAGTAAGCTTTTTACAGAATCAACATTTGTGCGGTGAACATATTTGGGTGCATTCAGATTAGCTTTGCGTTGGGGGGACTTTTTAGTCAAAATATGATTTTTAAAAGCACTCCCGCGTTTAATTGCATTTTTCTTCAATTTAAAACGCTTAGCTGCACCACGATTAGTTTTCATCTTTGGCATTATCACTCCTTTCATAAGATTAAGCTAAACCATAAAAGGCTTTGCGATTATTTTTTCTTAGGGACATAAAGGACATTAAGATGTTTGCCCTCTAATTTAGGCTCTTTTTCTGCTACTGCAATGTCCTCAAGCATCTCTGCTACTTTTCTAAGAGTCTCCATTCCTGCCTGCGGAATATTCAACTCACGCTGTTTGAGAAACACTTTAAACTTGACATGCTTGCCAGATTCTAAAAACTCAATAGCGTGTTTCACTTTATAATTAATATCATTTTGAGCAATCTGTGTAGAGAGCTTGATTTCTTTTACTTCAATTTGTTTTTGTTTTTTACGAGCTTCTTTTTGCCTTTTTTCAGTTTGATAACGGAACTTTCCATAATCCATTATTTTACACACGGGTGGTTTGGCAGTCGCTGAAATCAACACCAAATCCAATCCTTGTTTGACCGCTAAACTCAAAGCTTCTTTGGAAGAGATAATACCATATACCTCGCCATCATCTCCCACACAACGCACTTCTTTTAAATCTATCTCCTCATTGAGTAACACTTCTTCTTTGCTCAAAAATGAACCTCTCCTATTTTTTGTTTTAACATCTGAATCAACTCATCTTCAGGGAGTTCGTATTGTTTTTTCTCCCGCCTATCTCGAATAGCAAGCACTTTGCTTTCAACTTCTTTATTACCAAGCACGACAATCAAAGGCACTCGTTGCTTTTCAGCATCACGAATTCTCTTGCCTAATGTTTCATTTTTATCAAGAATCTCTACATACGCATCACTTTGAGCAAGAATCTTTTCACGCAAGGCTCTTGCATAAGATAACTGTGCTTCGCCTATAGGGATAAGGATAGCCTGCGTAGGAGCGATAAATAATGGAAATTCTCCGCCAAAATGTTCTGTGAGTATAGCAATAAATCTCTCAAATGAACCTAAAATCGCACGATGAATCATTACAGGTTGCACCTGTGCATTGTGTTCATCTGTATAAGCAAGCTCAAAACGTTCGGGGAGATTCATATCAATCTGCACCGTGCCACACTGCCATTTACGCCCAATAGCATCGGTAATCTTAATGTCGATTTTAGGTCCATAAAATGCACCCCCGCCCTCATCAATCTGATAAGAAATGTGATTCTCATCTAATGCTTCTTTGAGAGCCGAGGTCGCACTTTCCCATTTTTCATCACTGCCTATGGATTTTTCAGGACGCGTAGAAAGCTCCATTTCGTAAGAGAATCCAAAGGCATTCATAATGCTTTTAGTAAATTCAATGATATGATTAATCTCTTGCTTAATTTGTGCAAAAGTGCAAAAAATATGCGCATCATCTTGTGTAAATTCACGCACGCGTAAAAGTCCATGCAACACGCCACTTTTTTCGTGCCGATGCACCACGCCATATTCATAGAATCTCAAAGGCAAATCCCTATAGCTTCGCATCGCGCTTTGATAAACCTTAATATGTCCCACACAATTCATAGGTTTAATACCATATTCTTGCTCATCAATAATTGTAAAATACATATTTTCTTTATAATTTGCGTAATGCCCACTTTTTTTCCACACATCACTTTTAAGAATCTCTGGAGCTCGGACAGGTTCATAATGGCGAACAATCAAAGCTTTTGTGAGAAGATTCTCAAGATTGCGTCTGAGTCTTGCACCTTTAGGTAGCCATAGGGGTAAGCCTGCTCCAATTTCTTCATCGAAACCAAAAAGCCCCATTTCTTGCCCTACCTTACGATGATCACGCTTTTTAGCCTCTTCGAGCTGGAAAAGATATGCTTTGAGACTTTCTTTATTTGCAAAGGCAATACCATAGATTCTTGTGAGCATTTGAGCTTTTTCATCACCCCCTAAATATGCTCCTGCAATCTTTGTGAGCTTAAAATGCTGCAAAAATTTTGTATTGGGTAAATGCGGTCCTCGACACAAATCCTCAAAATCTCCTTGCGCATAGACACTCAACTTATCATCATTGATTCTACTCATAACTGCTTGTTTTAATTCATCGTCTTTAAATATCTCTTGAGCTTCTTGTCGCAAAAGCGTTCTTTTGGTGATAGGATAAGCTTTTTGTGCAATTTCCCGCATCTTTTCTTCAATACGAGGCAAATCCTCCTCGCCTATTTTGCTATGGACCTTAAAATCATAATAGAATCCTTCATCAACCACAGGACCTACAAAAAATTGCGCTTCAGGATAGATTTCTTTAATCGCTTGAGCCATCAAATGCGCACAAGAATGTCTGATAATTGAAAGTGCGTGGGCAGAATTATCAAAATAGATAGCTTCACCCTTTATACCTAGCTCATCTGATGTGCAAAGATCATAAATGTGATCTTGTGCATAAACACCAATTAATTCACTCATTTTATACCTTCATCACTTCTTCTTCTTTGTGTTTGACCATCTCATCGGACTTTTTAACATATTCATCAGTGTATTTTTGAATCTCATCATGAGCCTTTTTGCTTTCGTCTTCTGTGATTGATTTATCTTTTTCTAATTTTTTGATTGCATTGTTTGCCTCTTGTCGGATATTACGAATCGCTACTTTAGCCTTTTCACCCATTGACTTAGCATTCTTAGCAATTTCCTTGCGTTGCTCTTGAGTCATTGGAGGAAAAAATAATTTTATACATTCACTATCGCTGTTAGGATTGACACCGATATTTGCCTCTTGAATGCTTTTTTCAATCTCTTTGATCAAAGGTTTTTCCCAAGGCGTGATAACAATCGTTGTCGCATCTTGAGCGATTACTGAACCCACTTGATTAAGAGGTGTGGGCGTGCCATAGTAATCCACGCGTATATTATCCAAAATCGTTACGCTGACTTTACCACTGCGAAGTGTGCCAAAATCTCGTCTCAAAGATTCTATTGTTTTGTCCATATGAGTTTTAGCGTTTTGATAAATTTCTGCAAGCATCTTATTTTCCTTCTGCATCAAAAATAGGGGCTGATGGGGCGGCATTCTCATCAACAATAAATGCACTTGCATCGGATTCTGTATTACCTGCACTTAAAGGAGAATCTGGAGCGTTTGGAATATCCGATTGAGGCAACTGAACAGAATCGATAACGCTTTTACTGCTTGCTTGATTATAAAAATAACCTAAAGCAATAGTATTACACACAACAATCAAACCCAATGCCATAGTAAATTTTGCCATAAAACCTGCGGGTCCCTTTGCGCCAAATACAGATTCATTACTTCCACTATAAGCACCAAGCCCTATGCTTGAACTTTTTTGCAAAAGCACAACAATTGTTATCATCACGGCTAAAATAATTTGCACAACAAAAAGAATAGTGGTTATTCCCATTAGATTACGCTCCCGACCTAAACATTAAATTATCCAAAAAATGAGAAGTTAAATATTTTTAAAAGATTTAAGATTCTCAAAGAGAAACTCGCCATTATATCAAAAAAACTTTAATTTCCTCTTTGAAACTTAGATTTTCTTTGTTCTCTGTCTTAATTATCCTAAAGCCCATTTCAAATTTATTTAAAATTAAGATATAATTCATACTTTATAATGAAAATATCTCAATAAAAAATCTTTAGAATCTGTAAAAAAAGGGGTGGGGTATGAAGAAGATTCTGATATTCCTAAGCCTTTGCATGATCACACTCTATGGCAATGATACTCTAAAGCATGGGTGGTTTGGGCGCGCAGGCATCGGCATTGCGGATTTGGTGCATCAAGCTGGACAATCTCGCTCACAAAGCGTATTTGCTTCATTGTATATAGACGGCGGATACACTTTTACCAATCAAATGGAGCTTGGTTATGATGTTCAGATAGGTTCAAGCCCCAACAAACTATCAAATGGACTCCCTTTGGTTGGTATCCAATCATTTACTGATCTCCCTACTCCCAAAGGTGGGGGAAATATCGTAAGTGATATGACTATAACAATTGGGTATAATCTCATCTCAAGCCCAAAAGATCATCCCCTGTATCTAGGGACGGGTCTAGTCATTAATAACTTTGCTATAGGTGCTGTTGATATTCCCATTACGGCAATAGTTGTCAACACCTATCTTCCTTTGGAAATTAAAGGCAATCTTATCAAAGGTAAATGGGGTTTAGAATACCTTGCAAGCTATGATTTGCAACTGCAAAGTGCTATTGGGATTCTAGGTGAAATACAAGAGACAAAACAACTCCCTATCAATGGAGGGTATGCACTTAGAGCAAATATAGGCTTTACCTATCAACTCTCACAAAAATATTTTTTCTTTGCAACGATAATATTTCGGTATGCAAACCTTAATGCCTCCCAAAAAACTACGATCACCACCATAGCTGACACTAGTATGCCCGGTGCAAAACCTGACGTATCAAACGAAGTGTATTACCCTAAAAGTCATACAGCTTATATAGGTATGCGATTTGGGTTTGGATTCTAAGGAGGAAATATGCGCAAAATTTTTATGATAAGCTTATTGCCATTATGGCTTTGGGGAAATGATGTGTTTAAAGAGAATTTTTACAAATCCTTAGGTGTCTCCATCGGTTGGTATAACTACTCCGAACAAGATGAAAATGGGGGTTTTATAATGAGTATCAATACTGCTCGTTTAAGTTTTGTAGGAAATCTTGGCTATGCGACAAGAGGTGTCAAACTAGAAGGGATTTTGGAAGCAAGTTATGGTCTAGGTATTTATACAGGAAGCATTCTTGATACGGATAATTCCGATCGTAATGGAGAGGCTGTCCAAAATCTAGATGGTGTTTTCACAGGGAATATTGATTTAAAAGCAGGATATGATCTTCTCAAGCCTTTTCATCAAGATAATGCAAAACTCTATTTTCAAAGTGGTATAGGTTATTTTCTCAATCGCAATGAATTTATGTCAGCCAATCGATTGCAAGGTTATTTGTATGTCCCCCTAGAGCTTGAAGGTGAAGTCAGACTTCCTGCTCAAAAATCTATGGCATTAAATTTCTTGCTTGGCTATCGTTATTTTATATTAGGGAATCACTTTACAGCCGCGTCTAATTACGGATTTACTGATGATTATCATACAATTCAAAAAAATGGCTTTGGGATTAATGCTTTGCTAGGAGCAACTTATCTAAAAGATTCTAATCGAAGAGGTGTGTATCTTGTCTATGAGTATTGGAATATTGGTGCGGCAAATCCTATGAGAACACAAAGCATAGTAACAGGTGATAGTGTGGCGATTTATGAACCCAAAAATAGCAGCCACATAGTGCGTCTGCAATTTAGTTTTGGGTTTTAATCCTTTAAGGCAATAATCATTGCCTTAAGACTTTCTTAGCTCTCTCTCAACATTCTTTTAGCAAGTTTTTTTGCCTTGATAGCCTCTTCATTTTCTACAGAATCACTATAAATACCATTGACATAGTCTTCATAGGCAATTTGTGAGCTAAAAGCCTTTTCTTTAGATGCGACCTTTTGATATTCACCATTACTATGAAGCTCATACATTTGCACATTGTCTTTTAATTGCATTTGTAAAATATCCATTAGTCGTTGGCTCATTTGGGCATTCAAACTCGGTGTGAGAATCTCCACACGCCGCTCCAAATTTCTAGGCATAATGTCTGCTGAAGCGAAATAGATACCGATTTTATCGTGCTTAAAATGATAGATTCTAGCATGTTCAAGATATTTGCCAACGATTGAAAACACTCGGATATTTTCACTCACGCCTTTGACACCCGGTCTCAAACAGCACACACCTCGCACAATCAAATCAATCTTCACGCCTGCAGTCGATGCTTTATATAAAGCCTTAATCACATCAATATCAACAAACGCATTGGCTTTCATGATGATTCGCCCTTCAGCTCCCATTTTTGTCTCATTATCAATCAATTCAAGGATTTTAAGCTTAATTTGTGTAGGTGCAATATAAAGGCTATCAAGCTTAGTGCGATACGATGAACCCGTAGAAAGACTATGAAACAACTTAATCGCATCTTTGGCAAAATCATGATTAGAAGTCAGCAAAGAAACATCTGTATAAATTTTAGCTGTGCTAGGATTGTAATTCCCTGTGCTAAGATGGACATATTCTTTCAGTGTGTTTCCTATCTTTTTAATCACAAGCGCGATTTTAGCATGCACCTTTAGCCCCGGCACACCGTAAATAACATGTGCTCCCGCAGATTCTAAAGAATGCGCCCAATGTAAATTATTTTCCTCATCAAAACGCGCTTTTAATTCTACCAATGCTGTAACTTGTTTGTTATTTTCGGCTGCTTGAATTAAAGCCTTAACAATAGGTGAATTTTTTCCCACACGATAAAGCGTCATTCGTATCGAAAGCACATCGGGATCTTTAGCCGCATTTTGAATAAAATTCACCACTGGATCGAAACTTTCATAAGGATGGAACAACATTACATCATGGTTTTCAATCGTTGAAAATAAATCCACAGCATCATGGAGAGGGGGAAGTGTCTTAGGATTAAAAGGCGGTGTAGTCAAATGAGCATGAGCCTTACTGCCTACCAATTCCCACAAACCACTTAAATTTAATGGCATCGTATAAATATAAATATCTTTAGAATCAACATTTAAATAGGTATTAATAGCATTCAAAAAACTATTATCCTTGCTTTGCCCTATCTCGAGTCGGACAATCTCTCCCTTTCTACGAGTTTTTAATCCTTCACTCATAATTTCGATAAAATCATCAGCTTCCTCTTCCTCGATTTCTATGTCCGCATTTCTAGTGATTCTGAAAGGGACATAACTGATAATCTCAAACCCACTAAAAAGCTCATTAGCAAATTCGCCCACAACACATTCTACCGGGACAAACACACCACTTTCTACCTCTACAAATCGTGGCAACATTCGCGAGATTCTCACCATTGCAAATTTAACGCCTCCGTCTTGTGTGTTTTTAAGTTTAAGCGCAATCGCAAAGCTTAGATTATTTAAATGCGGAAATGGGTGTGTAGAATCTACTACAACAGGCACGATAACAGGATAAAGGTAATTTAAAAAATATTCTCTTAGATGCTTTTTTTGTTGGGCATTCAAATCACTTACTTGCTTGATAAACATACCCTCCTTAGCAAGTCCGGTTTTAATTTCATTAAAAATCGCCTCAAGGGTTTGTTTTTCTTTGTCTAAATGTTCGCGAATATATTTAAGCTGTTGCAAAGGAGTAAGTTTATCAGCACCCACTTCTGTAATACCGCTTGCATAAAGTCGTTTTAACCCTGCTACACGAATCATATAAAATTCATCAAGATTTGTTCCATAAATGGCGATGAATTTCAAACGCTCCAAAAGTGGAATATTAGTGTTTTTTGCCTCATTAAGCACGCGTGTGTTAAACTTTAACCATGAAATTTCACGATTAAAATACATTCTTGAATCATTGATTGTCATTCTGTCCCCTTTACCTTATAGTTTAAGTGTCAGCACTTTGTGTATCATTTTAGATTCTATCCAAATTACCCTTCTGAATGCAAATCAAACCGCTTACTTTTAGAGACATAAAATGCTATTTTGTAAAATTGTTTCACAATATTAGGTTATTTTGCAATTTCGCAAATTTTTAGTTATAATCACCGCTCAGTTTCATCAAATGTTAAGGAGTTTGCTTTATGAAAAAATATCTACTAATGATGCTTATGAGTGCAGTTTTCGGAATCAGTTCAGTTAATGCGATGAGTGTTGCAGGACTTGAGGTCAGCCCAGAAATTGGTTTTGCTGGCGGTATGACAAAGCTAAAAGATACGGGTGATGATGCGACAAACTATGGTGGTTTTGCAAGAGTATGGTTGGGAGCATTTAATGTTGTCGTAGCTCCTCAAGTCAAATACGATTACAACAAATGGAATAGCAACTATTCAAACACCCAATATGGTTTGTCTGTGGGATATAACATCGGGCTTTTCGTTGCACGACTAACACCTTATATTGGTGTGAATTATTCAAGCTTTAACAAATATTTTAAAGACACTATGGCTTATAATGTTGGTTTAAAACTTAAAATCAACTTTATTCCTGTTTCTCTTGGTGTGCTTTATACTTATCAAGCTCCCGACTATGACGCTACATCTCAAAGCCAAACAATGCACAGCATTCAAGGACTTGTAGCTTTACATTTCTAAAATTTCTTTAATTTTTAGAATCTTGAAACACAGAATCAGAGCGAGCCACGCAGATTCTGTGTTTTTGTCTATTAGTCTATAGTTATATTTTGGAGATTAAATGAATTTTGATTCTCACTCACTGATTGAATACCTCAAAGAATACGATGAAATTACTATTATTGATGAGCCTTTAGATATTGATTTACAAATTCCTCACCTTGCTTATTTAGAAGTCAAGAAGCCTCACAGCAAAGCTCTTTTATTCACTCGCCCTATTTGTGCAAAACGCAATCAAACATTTGATACACCTGTTTTAATGAATGTATTTGGCTCTTATTCGAGATTAAATCTTTTGCTCACACAGCCTATCCCTCATATCACAAAGCGCATAGAGAATCTTTTGCGTTTTACTCCCCCAAAAAATCTCAAAGATGCTTATCAAAAATTCAAAGATGTGCTTGCTTTGCGTCATATTTTTCCCAAATACATAAAAAAAAGAGGGGCTTGTCAAGAAGTTATCTTGCAAGATTCACAGATTAATCTTTTTGATCTACCCATACTCACGACTTGGGAGCATGATGGGGGAGCATTTATCACAATGGGGCAAGTCTATACACAAAGCCTCAATGGCAAAAAAAAGAATCTAGGAATGTATCGCTTACAAGTTTATGACCGCAATCATTTAGGTTTGCATTGGCAAATACATAAAGATTCACAACATTTCTTCCTCAAATACAAAAAAGCCGGGAAAAAGATGCCTGTAAGCATTGCGTTGGGTGGAGACCCTTTATATATTTGGTGTGGGCAAGCTCCGTTGCCAATGGGTATTTTCGAGCTGATGCTTTATGGATTCATACGCGGCAAAAGACCCAAACTTTCGCGTTGTATCACCAATCCTCTTTATGTGCCCAGTGATGTCGATATTGTGATTGAAGGTTGGGTAGATCCTAGTCAAATGCATGATGAAGGACCTTTTGGAGATCATACAGGATTCTATACGCCTATTGAACCTTATCCGGTGCTTGAAGTGAGTGCTATTACAATGCGTAAAAAGCCTATTTATCCTGCCACCGTTGTTGGAAAACCACCTTTAGAAGACAAATATATGGGATATTTGACAGAACGCGTGTTTTTGCCACTCTTAAAAATGACGGCACATGGGTTAATGGATTATCATATGCCTGAAAATGGCGTATTTCATAACCTTATTTTTGCTAAAGTTAAGTCTGATTATCCCTCACACAGCAAACAAATTATGCACAATTTTTGGGGTGTGGGACAAATGAGCTTTGTCAAACATGCTATCTTTGTGGGTGAAGATGCGCCAGATTTAGCTGATTACGAGGCATTGGGCAATTATATTCTTGAACGATTTTCTCCTCAATCTCTTCTCATCACAGAAGGCATTTGCGATGCGCTTGATCATTCAAGCCCACATTATGGCACAGGAGGCAAACTAGGCGTTGAAGCAATCACACCTATGCAAAAGCTTGATTTTATTCATTATGATGATAAAAAACTATGGGAACTTTTTGCCCCCTGCATGCCTCAAGCTAAAGCCCTCAAACAATACTTTGCACACACATCTAATCCTATAAGCATTATTGCCGTAGAAAAACAAGATAGTCTCACTACCTACATTCGTGCTAATCCTAATAAATTTGATTCTGTGCAAAACGCAATGAGCATTATCATCTTGGTTGATTCTGATAAAAATGACTTATCAAACCCTTATATGCTCACTTGGCGCATTGTCAATCACATTGATGCTAAGCGTGATATAGTCATTATACAGAATCTCATTTTTATTGACGCGACTGATAAAAACCAATGCGATGGACATTTACGAGAATGGCCTAAAGAAACGAACTGCACCCCAGCAGTGATTGAATCGTTACAAGAAAAGGGGCTATTAAAAGATATTGATCAAGCATTTTTAGAAAAATTTCAAATTTTAGGCTAGATTCTGTATTAATATTAAAATTTACTTAACTTAATGGATATTTAAGATAAATTGATTTAGAATCTGCATCTTTGTATCAACTTTTAAATTCGTAAGGAAAAACAATGGAATTAACAAAAATAGCCACAGAAAGCGATATTAATCGCCAATGGGTTGTGCTAGATGCAAAAGGTCAAACTTTTGGTCGCTTGATTGCCCAAATTGCTACACTTTTGCGTGGCAAACATAAACCTTGTTTCACCCCTCATATTGATTGTGGTGATTTTGTCGTAGTGATTAACGCTGCTGAAGTCAAGTTTTCAGGTATGAAACTTCAAGATAAAGAATACTTTACGCATTCAGGATATTTTGGTAGCACCAAAAGCAAAACATTGCAAGAAATGCTTGATAAGAATCCCGAAAAACTCTATCACCTTGCAGTGCGAGGTATGTTACCTAAGAACAAACTTGGTCGAGCAATGCTTAAAAAACTCAAAGTATATAGAGGCAGCGAACATCCTCATAGTGCGCAAGTCTCCAAAAGTTCAAAATAAGGGATAAAGTATGGCAAAAGTTTATGCAACAGGAAAAAGAAAAACAGCAATCGCAAAAGTTTGGCTCAATAATGGCAGTGGCAAACTCACTATTAACGGGCAAAGCCTTAATGAATGGCTTGGTGGGCACGAAGCAATTAAAATGAAAGTTATGCAACCTTTGATTCTTACAAAACAAGAAAAATCAGTTGATATTAATGCCGTAACTTTTGGTGGAGGTTATTCTGCACAAGCTGAAGCATTGCGACATGGTATTTCTAAAGCGTTAAATAACTACGATATTGCCTTTAGAGCAATTCTCAAGCCAAAAGGTCTCCTTACTCGAGATTCAAGAGTTGTTGAACGTAAAAAATATGGTAAGCGCAAAGCTCGCCGAAGCCCACAATTCTCAAAAAGATAAGATTCTCGTGGAAATTTTATCTCAAGCTTTTGGCGAATATCAAACAAATTGTTATATTTGCAAATTTCCCCAAGGGGAAATTATCATTGATGCAGGAATGGGAGCGACACAATGGGTAATCCAAAACGCTCCTCATCCTCTTGCAATCCTCAACACACACGGGCATTTTGATCATATATGGAGTAATGCCGCTTTAAAAGAATATTTTCCTCACACACCTCTCGTATGTCCTAAACTTGATTGTTTTATGTTAGAATCTGATTGCTTTGGCACAGGAGTATTACCTAGCAAGGCTGACATCATGGTCGAATGCGATAAAACAATTCAAGATATGGATTTTGAAGGTGTCAAGGTAAGATTCTATCATTTTCCCGGACATACGCCGGGCTGCTCTATGGTTGAGATTCAAGACAATTTTTTTAGCGGGGATTTTATCTTCCATCGTTCTATTGGGCGCAGTGATTTTCCCTATTCAAGCACTCAAGATATGCTTGATTCTCTGATACGTTTTCAAGCAATACCCAACAATCCAAACAAAATCATTTATCCCGGTCATGGGATTCCTACAAATCTTCATGATGAACAAACAAATGTGCAATTTTGGATTAAACATTTGAGTGCATAATCCGCAAGGAAGGAATGTTTTTTGCTTTTTGTTTAAATAATATTTAGAGAGGTGCATAATGGATTTAACATCTATTTTGGGACTTATAGGAGCTATTGCAAGTATTTCAGTAGGCGATATTTTGGAAGGTGGTAACCCTTTACATCTTATCCACCTTAGCTCACTCATCATTATTATCCCTACTGCTGGTGCTGCAGCTGTAGCAGCTACACATGGCTCACACATCAAGGGCGCACTTAAAGAAATAAAAATTATCTTTGGTTCAACAGGCGTTAATTATAATGAAACCATACGCACACTTGTTGAACTCTCAACTTTAGCAAGAAAAGATGGGGTGCTTTCCCTCGAAGGAAAAGCAGCGCAGATTGAAGATGATTTTATGCGTCAAGCACTTTCAATGATTATTGATGGAAGAGATGCAGGTGCGGTGCGTGAAGATATGGAAGTGCAAATAGAATCTTTGGAAGAATACTATCATGGCTCGGCTCACTTTTGGATATTATACGCTGAAACATGTCCTACTATGGGACTTGTCGGAGCGGTTTGCGGGCTTATTCTTGCCTTACAATTACTTGATGACCCAAAAGCAATGGCTGCTGGTATTTCGGGAGCATTTACCGCAACGGTTACAGGGATTTTCTGTTCTTATGCGCTATTTGGTCCATGGGGACACAAAATGATTGCAAAATCCAAAGAAATTATGAAAGAAAAAACAATCGTTTTAGAGGGTGTGGTAGGTATCGCCAATGGTGATAACCCTCGTAACCTTGAAGAGAAACTATTAGGATTTATCCCACCGGGTGAGCCAAAAGTCTCACAATTTGAATAAGAGCAATCAAAATGTCTAAAAAGAAAAAATGTCCGGAATGCCCTGCAGGAGAAAAATGGGCTGTCCCTTATGCGGACTTCCTTTCACTTCTACTTGCGCTCTTTATTGCACTTTGGGCGATTTCATCGACAAGTGAATCAGATGCTGAAGCAGTCAAAACAGAATTTGTCAAGATTTTTGATTTCACACTCACCGCCCCACTTCCTACAAATGAAGAAGACATAAGTGAGACTGAAATTGAAAGCGAAAGTGGAGCGCAAACGCTCAACTCTTCGGTTACGACAGCTGATATTGAACAAATGGCAGAAGAAGGTGGGATTCTCGAACAGATGGAAATGGGTATGTCTTTACGCCTACCTTCCAATCTCTTCTTTGAAGCAGGAAGTGCAGAAATCACCGATAGTGATGTATTTTTATATTTACAACGCATCACTGCCATCATCAAAAAACTCCCAGACTATGTCAAAATTGATGTGAGAGGCTTCACAGATGATTCTGCTTTGCCTATTGGATCGCGTTATAAGGATAACTATGAGCTTTCATCAGCAAGAAGCCTAACTGTGATGAAACATTTGATCAAAAACGGCATATCTGCGGACAAAATTTCATTTTCAGGTTACGGACAACATCAGCCTATTGTGCCCAACGATAGTCTTGTAAATCGTGCGAAAAATAATCGCGTAGAAATCTTTTTCTTTGTCGATCCTAAAGATGCTCCTGTCGCTCAATCAATCCTTGAGGAAACATTGCAAGGGCAATAACTTTCTAAATTTTACAGAATCTTTGTCAAGATTCTGTAAAACTTCATAGACATATCACAGCAGCAATGACAAACCCTCCGTCATGAGTAATGCTTAATGCACTTTGTTTGATTTTAAAATAAGTTTGTTTGGATTTTGTGAGCGTGATGTGTGGAGCATTTTTCGAATCTTTAGTAACAATCATATCCAAAAACCCTAATTCATACCCGATACCCACACCCAAAGCTTTTGAAAATGCCTCTTTTGCAGCCCAAAATCCAGCGACACGAGCGACATTGATTCTATCTGTATGGAATAAACTCTCTATAAAAGCGGGAGATAAAACAGCATGTGATTGTAAATTCTCATTATGTAAATTTTGATATGTTCGATATGTTTGTGCATCTTCAGGATAACGCATACAAAGCGCGATTTCATCTAGTGAAAGAAAGCGATGAAGCCCTCTTTCACCAAATCTTTTTATCAATCGCTCCATACGAGCGATTTGGACAATATCAATACCTATCAACTTAGCTCACAACAAATTGTGTAAAGAATAAATCCCTTACTTGCCCATCAAGTAAAAATTCATTAATGCGCTTGACAATCTCATCTTTAACACGATTCTTACCTTTTGCTGTAGAAACATCTTCAAGTGATTTTGATGAGAGAATCTCAATAATCGTATCAGTGATGATGGGCAATTTTGTTGTGATCTCTGGTTCAGTCTCGGGCTTATCAATCTCAAGACTGATACTTGTTTTAAGGTATCGTTTGCCTGTCTGCGTCATCAGATTCACCGTAAAATCTGTAGGGATTGGATAAATAGGTCCGGGTTTCAAACGATCAGAACTTCTTGCTGTAACGGTATTACCTACAATAATTTTCGCTGCTTGTTGAGTAGGAGCTTGCTGCTCTTGCACGACTTCGACTTGAGCTTCATTATGAGCCTCTTCATCTCCGCCTCCTCCAAGCATCACAGCGACTAAAATCCCTATCAACAACAACAAAACAAAAACGATTCCTATCACAACAAATAAAATTGCTTTACTCTTTTTTTCTCCGCTACTCTTCTCGGCTGCTTTTTCTTCTTCTGCCATTATGCGTCCTTTAGTAAATAATAAGTGAGAGTTGTTTTGCCAAACTTGCGCGTTTTATACAAAGCAAAATCTCCAATAAAATGAGGTATATTATACTCACTCCAATGTTCAAAAACAATTAAATTCACAAAACCTTGCTCCAAACTTTGTATGAATGTAAAACATTGTTCATAAATATCCTCCATTCCTTTACGAATACAAAAAGGTGGGTCAAGGTATAAAATCACATTGTGTGCAGACAGAATTGCCTTTTGGAGATTCCAAAAAGCAGTGAAAAAATCAGCATTATAAGCCTGAAAGACAAGGGAAGATTCTCTTTTGTTGGCAAGTGCAAGATTCTCTAAAAGAATCTCATAGGCAAAAGCGTCTTTTTCAAAAAATATCGCTCTGCTTGCTCCACGCGAAAGAGCTTCAATCCCCATTGAGCCACAACCACCAAAGCCCTCAATAAACACACTTTCGATAATTTCTGAACCAATAGTATTAAAGCATGATTGCCTCACAATGGACTTTGTGGGACGCGTGGAGGGATTTGGATTAAGCGTTAAAGGAAGATTCTTTAATATGCCTGTCGTGATTTTAAAATTCATTGCCTGCGTCTATCATTTGTATGAAGGATTCTGAACTAATGCAATCACTTTTTGGGCAAACTCTTGAGCAAGCTTTTGAATCTGCTCTTGCAAATCTTGTGTATGCTCACTATGCGGATAATTTGGTGGAGACATTAGAGGCACAAAATCTTGCAAAGATTCTTGAGCAGACGATACTTCAAGTGTATTTTTCAAAGGAGGGTTGAGCGTAATTGTTTCGTAAAATCGATGTAAATCTTCAAGCAAACCTTCTTTTGTGAAAGGTTTGCGGATATGAGAATCTTCTCTATCATTTATCAAACATACTGCCTTATTACTCTCTATAAGCTCATCGCTGATAACAAAATCGCATTCTTCTTCGCACACAATATGATCTCTTAAAAACATTGTCAAGCTACTCTCCAATAGCGGGGATTGACACTTTAGAGCGATTTTCATAACTTCCTCCCTGATGATAATAACATCTTAAATTGTATCTAAAAGTAACCTAAAAAACCAAATATACTTTCACAACACATTTAAAGGGTCAATATCAATTTCGTAGATTCTTTGTAGCTCTGGAGGGCTTTGGGAGATAAAATAATGCAATGTATCAAGAAGTGCGCGAGGAGAATGAGAGCGGAGTAAAAGGACAAAACGAAACTTCCCGTATAATCTCTGAATCATCGCTCGGGAATGACCGACAATCTCAACCTCACTATGTGGCTTTCTTTGCAGAATCTCAAGAGATTGATAAAGAGCTTGAGAAGCTCTAGATTCAATATGATGCGCAAAAGTAATGTTTGCCAATCGCATATAAGGAGGGTAAAGCTTCGGGCGTGTGGATAATTCATAACGCAAAAAAATTTCATAATCTGCTATAAATTTCTCTAAAAAATCACTCTTAGCACTTTGAATATACACTTCACCATGATGTTTTCGTCCGCTACGCCCCGCAATCTGATACATTAGACTTAAAGCTCGTTCGCTACCACGATAATCACTCGCCCCTAAAATATAATCAATCCCTAAAATCACAGCAAGATTCACTTTATGATAATCATGTCCCTTACTTAGCATTTGTGTGCCTACTAAAATATCAATCTCGCCGTTATTAAAATCTTCAAGAACTCTTGTAAGCTTACGATGTGTAGTGATATGATCCCTATCAAAGACTTCAATCCGCTTTTTTGGAAAAATCTCACACAAATATTTTGCAACTTCAGCCGTGCCAATACGCAATGAACGCAATGTTGGAGAAAGACAATGCGGACACACGCTCATTATAGGCTTACTCCAATGGCAATAATGGCATATAAGAGCATTTTTATCCGTATGCAAACTCATATTTACTGCACAAAATTCACATTTTATCCCTTCTCCACATTTTTCACACAAAAGCATTTTATAATTAGCGCGTGTGGGTAAAAAAACAATAATTTGCTCCTGTCTATCCAAAACTTTCTGCATTTTTGACACCAAAGACGCACTCAATCCCCAATCATTCTGATACAAATCTGTAGGCAAATGAGGAGATTCAAAAGTAAAAGTTTTATGCGCGTTAAAATACTGCCCCTTCAAACGATACATATTTTTATCATTTGTAGCACGATAATAACTATTGAGGCTAGGGGTAGCTGACCCCAAAACAATTTTAACCTCATTTTTCGCACCAAGATAAAGTGCCACATCGCGTGCATTGTATCGTGGGCGTGTTTGGGACTTATACGCATCATCATGTTCTTCATCGACTATGACCAACCCTAAAGAGAATATAGGCAAAAATAATGCACTTCTTGCACCTGCGATAACGCGTATCTGACCTTGTGCAAGCTTAAGGAGCATCTCTTGTTTTTTGCGTTGTGTGATTTTGCTATGCCATATTCCTACTTTTTGCCCAAAAATTTTCCTTAAACGCGCTTCAATCTGTGGTGTGAGAGAAATTTCTGGCATTAAAAACAAAGCATTCTTCCCTTGAGCCAAAGTTTGCGCGATCAAATGAATATAAATTTCTGTTTTTCCGCTCCCTGTATCGCCAAAAAGCAAAGGGTTGTGATGTGTTTGCAAAAAAGCCAATGCTTTATTTTGGGATTCGCTTAAAGGCTGAAGTGTCAAATCTCTCACTTCTTCAAATATTATTTGAGATTCTAATACTGCATCAAAAGGCGTAAAAAGCTTATAACTCTCACCGATACTCGCACAATAATAAGATGCAATAAAATGCGCCAAAAGCTGTTGATTGGGTAAAAAATAAGAAGTTGTTTTGGTAGCGATTTTACATTCAAAATCAGGTTTAGAGGTAGCGGATAAAACAACGCCTTGTGTCGTTTTGCTTTTGAGAGGTATGAGGCAAATTTGCCCAATCTGACAAGACTCATCGCAAGCATAGGTCAAAAGTGGAGAATTTTGCCCTAGGGGCGCGATGAGATAATAATTCAAGAATGAGGATTCTCAACACTCTGGATTTTGATACACTCTTGATCTTTTGTGCCAATTTCTTGGCTTTTTTCAATATTTGCATAAAGTGCCTCTAATGATTGGCAGATTCGAGCGTATTCTTGAGTTTTGGTGATATAAGCTTTCAAAAGCGTAATAATATCGACATCAACTTCATTTGCAAAAAGTGCTTTGACTTCTGCTTTTGCCTCATCAAGCAGAGGATCAAGCGTGATATTAAAACGTTTTTGCGCTAAAGAAATTTCTATGGTTTCTTGAGCCATTATCTAAGCCCTTCATCAATCTTTGCAAAAAGATTCTCAAAACCTTGATCTTTGTTGGCAATTTCTTCATAAAGACTTGAAATCTGACTATCTTTAGCTTCGTTTTGTGCCTTAAGAGAGGAAATTTCAAGCTGTAAGGTTTCGATTTCATTTTTTTGACTTGCGATTTTTGCAAGCATCTCTTCAATCTTTTGGGACAATTTTTCCATCACACCGCTCATAAACTATCCTTTGGTTATTAAAATAAAGTATAATTCTAACACAAATTACACCAAAATAACGCAAGGTAGGATATATTTTAATGGCAAATTTTATTCTGAATGCCAAATACGCACCTGCGGGTGATCAACCCCAAGCTATTGCTAAAATCACAGATTCTATCAAAGACAATGCAAAATACACAACATTAGTAGGTGTTACAGGGAGCGGAAAAACTTTCACAATGGCAAATATTATTGCTAATCTCAAGATTCCCACGCTTATTATGACACATAATAAAACCCTTGCTGCGCAGCTTTATAGTGAATTTAAAGGATTTTTTCCCAAAAATCATGTCGAATACTTTATCTCTCATTTTGATTATTATCAGCCCGAAGCATATATCCCCCGAAGGGATTTATTTATTGAAAAAGATTCAAGCATCAATGAAGATTTAGAGCGATTGCGCCTTTCGGCTACTACTTCACTTTTAGCCTATGATGATGTGATTGTAGTCGCAAGCGTTTCTGCAAACTATGGATTAGGTAATCCCAAAGAATATCTCACAATGATTGAAAAAATTGAAGTTGGACAAGAACGAAAGCAAAAAGATTTTTTAGTCAAACTTGTCGATATGGGTTACACACGGAATGATAGTGTTTTTGAACGCGGAGATTTTCGTGTCAATGGAGAAGTGATTGATATTTTTCCTGCCTATAATGAAAATGAATTTATCCGCATTGAATTCTTTGGTGATGAGATTGAGCATATTGCTGTTTTTGATTCTATTGAGCGCGTCAAACTCACCTCATTAGAATCTTTTGTGCTGTATGCGGCTAATCCTTTTATCGTAGGGGCAGATCGTTTGCAAACTGCACTGAAAAATATTGAGAACGAACTTGATAAGAGATTGCAAGAATTTCTCGCACAAGACAAACAAATAGAATATCAACGACTAAAAGGTCGCACAGAGTTTGATTTGGAAATGATACGAGAATCTGGCATTTGCAAGGGGATTGAAAACTACGCACGACATCTCACAGGTAAAGCTCCGGGGGAAACACCTTACTCGCTATTAGATTATTTCGAACAAAAGGGCAAACCTTATTTAGTCATTGTCGATGAATCTCATGTGAGCTTACCACAATTCGGCGGTATGTATGCCGGTGATAGAAGCCGCAAAGAAGTGCTTGTCGAATACGGATTCCGATTACCTAGCGCACTTGATAATCGCCCTTTGCGTTTTGATGAATTTATCACTAAAGCCCCGCATTTTCTCTTTGTCTCC
The DNA here is from genome assembly GCF_000765665.2 of Helicobacter sp. MIT 05-5293. Classification (NCBI taxonomy): domain Bacteria; kingdom Pseudomonadati; phylum Campylobacterota; class Epsilonproteobacteria; order Campylobacterales; family Helicobacteraceae; genus Helicobacter; species Helicobacter sp. MIT 05-5293. The sequence goes on along the minus strand of NZ_JROZ02000001.1, from coordinate 285,152 downwards.
GCAACACCATCACAAAAAGAACTCGATCTTAGCAAAGAACATATTGCCGAACAAATCATACGACCCACAGGCTTGCTTGACCCACTTTATGAGGTGCGAGATTCTGATTCTCAAGTGCTTGATTTGTTTGATGAGATTAAAGTGCGTATTGCTAAAGAGCAACGCGTGCTTATCACAACCTTGACCAAAAAAATGGCAGAAGAACTAAGCAAATATTACACAGAGCTAGGCATCAAGGTGCGCTATATGCACAGCGATATTGATGCGATTGAACGCAATCATCTTATACGCTCTTTGAGACTTGGAGAATTTGATGTGCTGATTGGTATCAATCTTTTGCGTGAAGGCTTAGACTTACCTGAAGTGAGCTTGATTGCTATTATGGACGCAGACAAAGAGGGATTCTTGCGTTCTGAAACAAGCCTTATTCAGACAATGGGAAGAGCCGCAAGAAATGTCGAGGGCAAGGTGATTTTGTATGCTAAAAAAATCACCCAATCAATGCAAAAAGCATTTGATATTACTGACTATCGCCGAGCCAAACAAGAAGCATTTAATCAACTGCATCATATCACGCCCACAAGCGTTCAAAGAAATCTCGAAGAAGAGCTTAAAATCGAAAGTAGCGGATTGTCTAAACTTTATGAAAAAAATCGCCATAAGATTCCCAAAGCTGAACGCGAAAGCATTGTTAAGGAACTTACCAAAAAAATGCACGAAGCAGCAAAACGGCTTGATTTTGAAGAAGCGGCAAGATTCCGTGATGAAATCGCAAAAATCCGCAGTCTGTAAGGATAAAACCCCTTACACATTTTCTAAGATTTTAGAATCTCAAACTTCTCAATTTTATTCTTGAATATTTTATAATATTTAGCGAGATTCTAGAATCTTAGCGATACATTATTACAGAAGATTTCTATCCATCGTCCCCAAATCTCAAAGATTCTATGACGCATAAAATGCGCAAAGTATCTTATCAATCTCTTCAACCGCCTCGCTTGCGGGAACAAAAATCTTTTTGTCAAATATCTCTTCATTAATACTTGCGAAGATTCTAATATAGATTCTATTAAAGATACGACAAACGCACAGAATCTAAAGCCATACCTTAAACGAATCAGATAGATTTAAGAATCTTTCTCGCCCTTATTATGATGCAGCCATTGCTTGATTTTTGCAAAACATTCCTCAAACAGATTCTTATAAGGCTCACTTTCAATCCCAAAACTCTCTTGGAGCTCTTCTACAAGAGCCTTTTGCTTAGCGTTTAACTTAGGGGGATAAGTGATTTTGATTTGTGCGACAAACTTTCCTCTGTAAGCACTATTGACATCTTTAATGCCTTCATTATCAAATACAAACTGCGCTTTATCTTTTGTATTAGGCGGTATTTTTAATTCCAATTCGCCTCGCAAAGAAGGGATTTTAAGTGTTGTTCCCAATACGATAGAAGTAAAAAATACTGGCACTTCAATATAGACATTTTCTCCATCACGCACAAAGACTTCATCTTCAGCCACACTCACTGAAATATACAAATCTCCTCTTTTGCCATTTTTATCCGCATTACCTCGACCCGTGATGCGGATTCTCTGACCATCATCAATACCTTCGGGGATACTGACTTCAAATTTTTCCTCACGCATTGCATAGCCATTCCCTTTGCATTTTGGACAATTCTCTGCAGCACTTTGCCCTGCACCCTTACACTTTGGACAAGTTTGTGCAAATGTCATAAAACCTTGTCGCATAAATACTTGCCCTTTCCCTCCACAATCCGGACAAGTATTCAAACGACCATCTTTTGCGCCTGTGCCTTTGCAATCTTCACAAGCGACTTTATAACGATGTGTGATTTCTTTTTTACACCCAAAAACCGCTTCTTTAAAACTCAAATCAACACCAATCAACTCATCAAGCTGATATTTTCCTTCATTTCCTGTGCGTTTGCCGCCAAAAGCAAAACTTCCACCGAAAGCAGATTCAAAAATCGAACCCAAATCTCCAAAAATATCACTAAAATCACGTCCGCTAAAGCCGCTAAAACCTGAATTTTGTAAGCCTTCTTTACCATATTTATCATAAATTTGACGCTTAGAATCATCGCTCAACACTTCATAAGCTTCATTGATGCGTTTAAAATTTTCTTCAGCCTCTTTGTCATCAGGATTTCTATCGGGGTGATATTTGAGTGCCATTTTGCGATAAGCCTTTTTGATACTTTCCTTATCTGCAGTGCGCGAGATTCCCAACACCTCGTAATAATCAAAATTCTCCAAACCTACTCCTTTTTCCTTTATAAAACCTAAGATTCTATCAAAATTTTATAAGGCTAAATTAAATTTAGCCAAACTATGATTACAAATCCAAAAAATATTCCAACCAAAAAATTATAAAAACTTGCTTGATTTTAGAATCTTTTTTGGCTTCTTAAACCTAAAGGGGTAGATAAATGTATTCGTATAAAACCGGGCTTAAAGCATTTTATGATCTTGTGCAAGCACTTGAGCAACTCCCAAGCATTGGCAAAAAAAGTGCGCAAAAAATGGCTTATACGCTTAGTATAGAAAATAAATTTTTAGGACTAAATATTGCTCATGCGATTGAAAATGCCACAATGAATGTGCAAAAATGCCAAAAATGCTTTGGGTTAAGTGAAAGTGAAATATGCGATATTTGTCTTGATGATTCTCGTCTTAATGGTGAGTTGTGCATCATAGCAAACCCGCGTGATATTTTTATCATTGAAGATATGGGAGAATTTTGCGGACGCTATTTCGTCTTAGAATCACAAAATGATTTAGAACATATTGATTTTGCCCTTTTGAATGAGAGAATCTCCTCTGAACACATTGAAGAAGTCATTTTTGCACTTTCCCCCAGCCTCGCTAATGAAGCAATAATGCTTTATGTCGAAGACAAAATCTCCGCTCCGATTAAGTTTAGCAAAATCGCTCAAGGTGTGCCAACAGGCATTGGGCTTGATGCGATTGATCAGCTTTCGCTCTCAAGAGCTATGAGCTCACGAGTCAAACTTTAAAGAATCTTGTTGGTTTATTTTTTGTATAATGAGGTCTGTTCAAATCTCAACAAAAGGATTGAAAATGAAAAAGTTGTTTATTTTAGGACTTTTAGGTCTTGCTAGTGTTGCTCTTGCAGATGCTCCTGCAGTATTCAAAAAATGTATTGCTTGTCATGGTCCTGATGCACAAAAAATCGCTCCGGGTTCTAAAGGTGATAAAACAATTGCTGGTATGCCTAAAGACTATCTACTTACACAGCTTAAAGGTTACAAAGCTAAAACTGCCGACAATGGTGGTGCAAAGGCTATTATGTATGGTCAAATGGCAAATGTTAGTGATGAGGATATTGAAGCATTAGCAGATTATGTTTCTAAACTTCCCAAAAAACAATAAATCCTCTTTTTGCGAGAGATTCATTCTCTCGCAAGCTGGCTTATAAATGTCTGAAATTATCCTCAATTCTCAAGCTTACAAACACAACCTTGACATCATATCCGCACACATTGGCAGTCGCGATAAAATTGCAGTCGTGCTTAAAGACAATGCCTATGGACATGGGTTAGCACAAATGAGTGATCTCTCCCAACAATATGGTATCAAGAATGCGTTTGTTAAAAATTACGCCGAAGCAATCAGTGTCAAGGATAAATTCACATCTATTACCGCACTTTATGGGAGAGCGCAAGGCGTAATCCCTCCTAATGTCGCAATGGTCATCAATCGCAAAGAAGACATCACTTGTCTTCCTCCACATACAAATGTCGAGCTAAAAGTCAATGCCGGTATGAATCGTAATGGCATAGAATCTGACGAAATTGAGACTTTTATTCGCCTTATCTTGGAGCAAAAGCTCAATCTTATTGGTGTATTCTCACACAACGGCTATGGTGATGATTTAGATGATGAATTTCACAACACACAAAAACATTTTGAACAAATAAAAGCATCGACCAAAGATTTAAGCCAAAAATACGGATTCCCTCTTCCTCGTTTCCATTCTCTCAACTCATCGGCTGCTATACGCACTGCAATGAATGGCACGATTGATGATGATTTGGTGCGTATGGGGATTGCAATTTATGGCTATCTTGATACACAATTTCAGAATCCTTTAAGCTCTAAACTGCAAAAAGTCGCTTCATTATGGGCGGATAAAATTTCCCAAAGGACACTCAAAAAAGGAGCGCGCATTGGTTATAGCGGCTGCAGTGTTTTAGAATCTGATGCGATTGTGAGCACTTATGACATTGGTTATGGCGATGGTTTGCTTCGCATTGATAAAGGGCTACAGATTCTCACACAAAAAGAATATCCGATATTGCCCCGCTCTTCAATGGACTGCTTCTCATGTCTGTGCAATGAGGAGAGAATCTGCGTATTTGACGATGTGAGCCAACTAGCAAAGGCTTTTAATACGATTAGCTACGAGATTCTTGTGCGTCTCTCACCTTTTATCAAACGCACGATTATTTAAATGTCTCAAAATAGAATCTACCCCTTTACACACACACCTATTTCATGCTATTTCAATCCCTCTATGCGTGATTTTGTCGTCAAAGAAATACCTCTTTATGAATTTAGTGGGAAAGGCGAACACCTTATCGTCTTTGTGCGCAAAAAAGGGCTAAGCACTTTTGAATTGCTCAAGATTCTATCCCGCACACTCGGTTGCAAAGAAAGGGACATTGGCTATGCAGGGCTTAAAGACAAAGCGGCGACTACTTATCAATATATCAGTATTCACCAAAGCCTAGAAAGCAAACTACAAAGCGCATTAGATAACCTAGAATCTCTGCAGATTAAGATTCTCAATTGCACGCGTCATGATAATAAACTCAAAATCGGGCATCTGAAAGGTAATGCTTTTTTTGTGCGCTTAAAAAAAGTGCTTCCTGTCCAACAAGCACAGCTCCAATCCACTCTACAAATCCTCTCCACACATGGATTCCCAAATTTTTTTGGCGCACAAAGATTTGGTAAAGACGGCAATAATCACCACATTGGCAAGGATATTCATCTTCACAAAGAGCATTTGAGAAATAAAAAACTAAGCTCATTTTTGATTAGCAGTTATCAAAGTTATCTTTTTAATCAATGGCTTAATACACGCATCACGCTTACAAAGATTCTGAATGCTTTTTCACCCAAAGAAGTTTTGCAATCCTTGAAACATTCGGATTTATCTCCTCTTGATGCACTCCCTCTCACGCTTGAAATGATCAAATCTTTGCAATCTCAACCCTCTATTTTTAAGATCTTACAAGGTGATTTAATGTGCCATTATCCCTTTGGCAAAACCTTTGAGGCTAAAGAACTAGAAACAGAATCCTTGCGTTTCAAAGATCGTCTCATCGCACCTACAGGTGCTATTTGCGGGCAGAAACTCACTCCTTCATCAAGTCTCGCCTATACGCTTGAAGAGCCTTTTTTAGATTCTATCAAAGCAAATGGTTCAAGACGTTACGCATGGGTATGGGCGGAAAATATCGAAAGTCAATACATCAAGCAAAATGCACATTTTGAATTAAGCTTCACTCTTCCCAAAGGAAGCTATGCTACAATATTTCTCGAAGCATTACTAGGGCATTGTCTGCAAGATACATCACAAGATTAGTTTCTCACCTCAAAACGGGTATTAAAATCAAGCTATTTTAAGTAAATGAAATTTTATCAATCAGTAAATTTTAAGTTTTGTTAGCTACAATGTAAAGAGTTATTTTAAACAAAATTTAAAGATTGAATCATGAAAGTTGCCTTGATACAATTTGCACCCAAAGCCAACCAAAGAGAAGAAAACCTCGCAAAATCTTTGAAACTTGCTCTAAGAGCCATTGAAGAAGGGGCGAAAATCATCGTTTTACCTGAACTTTTTGATAGCGGGTATTGTGTCGAAAAACAAGATTCTAAACTAGGGCTTGATTTTGCATTCTTTCAAAAAGCTCTTAAAGACAAAAAATTTAAAGAGCTTTCCTTAAAATACCCTACTCTTGCCCGCTTATACGAGTTTGCAAAAACCTATGAAATCCACATTGTCGCTTCAAGTATTCAAAAAGACAAGGGTAAGATTTATGATAGTGCCTATATTATCAATAAAGATGGCTTGGTAGGCACATACCGCAAGATCTATCTTTGGGGCAATGAAAAACAACGATTCCAAAGAGGCAAAGACTATCCTGTCTTTAAGCTCAAAATCGACAAAGAATCCATCAAAGTAGGTTTAGGCATTTGCTATGAAATAGGCTTTGGCGAGGGGGCGAGATACTTATCGCTCAAAGGAGCGCAGATTCTTATTTATCCTGCTGCTTTTGGCAAAGCAAGAAATTATGTGTGGGATTTGGCAAGCAGAGCAAGGGCTTTAGAAAATGGTGTTTTTGTCTTAGCGAATAATCGCAGTGGCTCTGAAGTCTCACAAATAAGTGGAGAAAAATTAGAATTTGCTGCAAATTCTAGAATCATTAATCCAAAAGGTGAGATTCTCACTCAAGCTTTGCAAGATGAAGAGGTCATTATAGCGGATTTGCATCTTGAAGAAGTTGCACTGCAAAGAGAGAATCTGCCTTATCTGAAAGATATAGATATAAGGCTTAACCGAAAAGTCCTTAAAGGGCTTTTATCTTAACATAAGGAGAACAAATGGCAAAAGAAATTCTAGTGGCTTATGGCGTTGATATTGATGCAGTTGCAGGTTGGCTTGGGAGCTATGGTGGGGAAGATTCTCCTGATGATATTTCACGAGGGCTTTTTGCGGGTGAAGTAGGGATTCCTAGACTTTTAAATTTATTCAAAAAGTTTAATATTCCAGCGACTTGGTTTGCACCCGGACATTCAATAGAGACTTTTCCCGAACAAATGAAAATGATCGTAGAAGCAGGACATGAAATCGGTGCGCATGGCTATTCGCATGAGAATCCAATTGCAATGACACCCAAACAAGAAGAAGAAGTGCTTGTGAAAAGCATAGAATTGATTGAGGGTTTGACCGGTAAAAAACCAAATGGCTATGTCGCTCCATGGTGGGAATTTTCCAATGTTACCAATGAGCTTTTGCTTAAACATGGCATTAAATACGATCATTCCTTAATGCACAATGATTTTACACCTTATTATGTGCGTGTGGGTGATAGTTGGACAAAAATTGATTACAGAGCTGATGCGAAAGATTGGATGAAACCTCTAATCAGAGGGCGAGAAACAGATTTGGTAGAAATCCCTGCAAATTGGTATTTAGATGATTTACCTCCAATGATGTTTATCAAAAAATCCCCCAATAGTTTTGGGTTTGTTTCCCCACGAGACATAGGCAAAATGTGGATTGATCAATTTGATTGGGTTTATCGAGAAATGGATTATGCAGTCTTTGCAATGACGATACACCCTGATGTGAGTGCGAGACCTCAAGTATTGCTTATGCATGAGAGAATCATCAAGCATATCAATAAGAAAAAAGGTGTGCGTTGGGTGAATTTCAATGAAATCGCTGATGACTTCCTCAAAAGATCTCCACGAAGAAAATACTAAAACAAAGGGCTAAAACTTAGCCCTTTAAAGGTTTGTCAATGTGTATTTTATGCGGAGAGATACTAAGCACTTTTCATTGGAGTGATGCACGATTCAAAGAAGAAAGCTCTTTAGTCATCGCAGGAGAGCATCAAAGAGAGAGAATGCGTCTAAGGCTCAAAAAAGTAGCAATCATTAATGATATTTTGGCATTTTATGGGTTAAGTTTAAAAGATTGGCAAGGGAGCAAATATCTCCTAAGCAACAAAAAAGGCGGATTTGTGATTGTCAATGATCTTGGCGACTTATGGATTAAAGCCAATGAACTTGAAGGATTCTCGCTTGATGCTATTGATGAAAATCTTCTTAATTTTTTAAATACAAAAAATGCCAGCTAAAATCCCTATCCATATCATCACAGGTTTTTTGGGAAGTGGCAAAACGACTTTCTTAAAAGAGCTTTTAAGCGATAAAAAAGAGGCAAATATAGCTGTTGTCGTTAATGAGCTTGGTGCAATTTCACTTGATGATACGCTTATCCAAACCGAATTTGTCAAAGAAAAAACGATTATGCTTGATACGGGTTGTATGTGTTGCAACAAAAGAGAAGATTTGAGCATAAAATTTAAAGAACTTCTTAATAGGTATGACCAAAATAATCAAAAACTTGAAAGAATCTTGATTGAAACGACAGGCATCGCTAATCCCGCTCCGATTATTTTTACCTTTTTAAGTGATGTATTTTTATCAAACCATTTTGAGATTGCTAATATCATTACTTGTATTGATGCACTTAGCGGACTTTCACATATACAAAATAACCAAGAAGCGCACAACCAAATTATCAGCTCGGATTGTATTTTGCTCACAAAAACAGACCTCAACCCCGATGTAAGCGCATTGAAAACAAAGATAGATTCTATTCATCGTGGCATAGATTTTATCGATAAAAAAGATTTTAGCTTTGATCAACTCATCAATGTCAAAAATCAAAATTTAGACTTTACATATGACAAAACCTCCCGCACACAATCTCACACAAGCGATATTGATTCTTTATGCCTTTGCTTTGAAGAAGCATTGGATTGGAGTATTTTTAGTATTTGGCTAAGTATGCTCCTGCATCGCTATGGAAAGCAGATTCTAAGAGTGAAAGGGCTTTTAGATGTGGGGGAGGACTATCTTGTGAATCTTAATGGCGTGGGACATCTCATCTATCCGACAAGCCATATCAAGACGCAAGCAAAAGGCTCAAAATTAGTCATTATCGCAAAAGGTTTGAATCTCTCGCAAGTTGGCAAATCTTTAGAAACTTTTTTACAACTTTCCGGAAGATACGCACAATTTTAAAATCCAAAGATTCTAAAATTTACCCTTAAAAATCGATTTTACTACATTTTATCTTTCCCTAATATACAAGGATTAGGGATTATTGGTAAATATTTCTATCAATTAAAAGACAAAAATTGATAAAATATATTTTAAAATATTTCACTTTCTTAAGGCTGTATTGGTTTAATACTTTTTACTAATGTTGGCAGATTCTATGGGAATGTTCTAAATCGGTGAGATTTTGCAGTATAATGCCTCTTGGCAGAATTGTGAAAATTGGGGTCGTTAATCTGTCGGTGAGAATGACCCCGCTCACCCCTTTCTGTCTTGTGCTATGAGCTATCAATAGTTTGTGCCTTTCACCACAAATCCCGATATTCATAGCTTGATAAATTCAAACAATCCTGTTTTTCCATTATTTTTTATATCAGGAATAGAATCTAATCTCTCTTGGTGCATTATAAGCTCTTTGTCTTGCCAAGTGATACACTCTATTATGTCAAAACCTTCAATATAGCCCATTTCTACAATCTGCATCTGATCTAGGGTATCAATAATTGTTTGGGGCTTATAAACTCTGTGAGCATTAAAACAGACTTTATTTTCTGCCCCCACAGGGACACTGATATAAAGTTTGCCTTGAGGCTTGAGGACTCTTTGAAATGATTTGAGGGCTTTTTCCCATGCGTCAGGCTCGATAGGATCTCCGTATCTGCCTAATCCAAAATGTTCTACACTGCACAATGCCGAAAGTGATGTGATAGAGTTATCGGCAATACCTTCAAGAAGTGTCGCATTAGCTTGAATATAGGTTATACCCCCCCCCCCCATTGAGGAATTTTGTATTAAATTGATTATTGATTGGACGAATATCAAGCAAAACAACTTTTTGTTTTTGAGCCAACAAATGCGCGATGAATCCTGCCACACTAGAGCCCACATCATAATGCAATTTTGGAGTATTTTCCAAAACTTTGCGTGCCCCCCAAATGTCTTGGATAAAATATCCTGAATCCATAAAATTCGCATTGGGAGCATATTTGTCATACTTGCAAATGTAATCATACGCACGATTCATCATAAAACGTTTGTCTTGATTTAAGCGGACATAAGATTCTCTATCGTTCTCTATTTCCTCAAAAGTCATCTTTTTAGATTGTGTTTTTCTTTTAAAAGGACGCAACACTTCGCGTTTGAGTTTTTTGATAAATTGTTCCATTTGGAGATTATAGCACAAAATACACAATCCATAAGTATTAAAAACAATACATTAAGGATTAGACACTTCTTTACATTTGGATTAACTTGTATTAAAATTTCTACCACAAACAAAATCCAGGCTCCGCAAGGTCAAAACTCATGAAACTCCTCATCTTCAGCATCGCTATAATCTGCTCTCTTATGTTCCCAAAAATAGTAAAGTCCCTACCTGATACATTTCTTTTTGCTTTGTGCGGTGTGATGTGTTTTATTTTTCTGCTGATATTCTTGTATGAAAAAGGGACAGAAATCCCATTCAATAAAAATTTCAACAAAAATCGGGGGATTCTCACAATCACTGCCTATACTATTATAGTAATAACTAGCATTGTTTTTCTTGTAGTGATAATTGGATTTGAAGTATATCGCACGATGAATGAGGGGGATTATCGAGGGCTTATCGTGCTAGGGATAGCAGGAATATTTGGCGGTATATTGTGGTATCTCTCCCGTTACCGCAGATGGTGGGTGAGATTTATCAGCATCTTTCTTCGTGAAGATGAAATCAAGATTCTCGACCTTAAGCCCGATGGGGATTATTATAAAACTTTTGATAAGGAAAATGATGGAATAGCATATTTCCTTTATCCTAAAAGTGGTATTTTTGAAGGCAGGATTGTTATCTGGCTTGATCCTAAAGATCTCGCCTTATCAGCATCAAGGCGAGTGGAAAATCTCACATCATTATTCAATAGGCATGGCATCTGTGCTAATATCGCACTGATTCACTCTCCGCAATGTATCTATGGCATAATCACTGCAGAGATTAATTATAAATCTATGAATCTTACCCATCAAATAGACTTAAGAAACACATTAGTAGAATTTAGCAAACACGACTACACCGGAGAGTATTTTGTCAAATACCAAGGTGAATTAGGCACATTTTTCTTTACTAACTCAAGCAATGGTATCTCTCGAGCAATCAGAGAAGAACCCATAAAGGAGCATTACTACACGAGCAATGGACACTCATCAACTGAAGCGTATGACTTTTTAAAATCTTACCTTTGTAATGGGACAGATTGGACAAATGAGACATTCAAGCTTATCTCAAAAGAAACATTTTTCGAGCATTGGCGCGCATTTTTCAACGACTGGTGGCAACGCACTGATGATGAAGAGCTTGAAATTGACGCGCAGTTTTTCTTGTCTGAAGCAGCTTTTGTTTATTTTGAAGCAGTGGTTGAAGATGACCAAGATGAGCAAATAAATAGCCAATGGGACATTGAAAATGCCGCGCAATACCTCATCACTCATCATAAAATCGATACAATCAAACTTCTTTTGGAGACAAATGATTCTAGAGAAACGATATATTGGGCAGCGCGTCTTTTTAAAAATATATTGCCTACAGAATCTAAAGCATCTTTAATACATTTAATAAAAACTTTAGAAAATATTTTCTCAAATGCAGATTCTGAAGATTATACAAACGAAACAGACAGAAAATTTGGTGATCGTATGGATTATGCTATTCTCTCCCACACAAAGCAACTCCTCGATGAATGGTAAGCTATTCATAAATCAATCCACAAGCTTTATCTGTGAGCCATGCACAACCCCATATATCGCATCTTTTCCATCAAGGGCATCAGGAGGGAGATAAAACACCTCAAGCCACATCGAATCTAAATCTTCTGGATTAAAATAAAAATCTCCATTTGCATACACTAAAAGCCCATTATTATTCACCATATCTTCTTTAAGAATCTTGCCGACTATTGCTCCATTAGCCCTTTCTCTAATATTGATATAATCATCTTTGGAGTGGTATGAAAGCTTTACATAAGTATTATAGTAGTCATAATCTTTGCGCGTAAAATATTTTGTCTTTATCTCACCCAAAAGCTTTAATTCCACAAGGTCTGCATAAGCCTCTCTCCCCGCATCTCCTTCTCCATAAAAACAATAATTTTTAATGCCAATCTCCGCTCTTACAGCTGCAACGCCAAAAAGCCTTGAGTCTAACATTTTGGGCAAACTCACATTTTTATCATTAAGCAAGACGCCAAAAGACAATCCCTCGAACGCTACTTTGCTTAAATCCCACGCATTATTTTTTCTCACTGCGCCTTTAGATTCTAACGAATCATCATCAGAATGACTATACAAAAAGGGTAAGCTAAGATTCTTATCGGGGTAAAATCTCAAGGCATTATAAATCATATCAGCATCAGTATTATCCGATCGCTCAAGCACACCGCTTAACATCATCTCACCCTCAAAACAAATCTTATATTCGTTTTGATTTTGATAGGAGTAAGGACGAGGCTTAAGGGTGTTTTTGATAACTTTACCATTATCAACTAAAAGATTCTGAAAATACGCCTCACTGGGAGGAAATGCAAACGCAACACTCGCACCAAGAATCATTAATAAAAATCGCTTCATTTTTATCCCCCTATTTTGATTCTATCGCATTATTGATAAATGCAATCATATCATTGAGCACTTGGGTTTTATTCGTTTCGTTAAGAATCTCATGCCTTGCGCCCTCATAAAGGACTAGCTCCACATCTAAACCACATTTTTCATATTGTCGTGCGATTTTCTCTACACCTATGCCAAAATCCCCACAACTATCACGATTCCCACTCGCGACCAACAAAGGCAGATGCTCCGCTTGCACATCATGCGTATCATTGACCCACTGCATACCTGCAAAAAGCCCGATAAAACTTGAGAGACTAAAGACAAATTGACACGCACTATCCGCCTTGTAAGCCTCTACCACAGCCTTATCGCGACACAGCCACGCAAAGCCTCCTTTGGCATTATCCTCGCCGACATTGTGCAAAAACGGGCGATTGAATCCGCCAAAAGATAACGCATTGATGATATTCTTGCCTTGAGATTCTAATGTAAGAATCTTCAGAATCTGCGCCAAAGTTTTACCCACGCCTATGAGCGGATTATACGCTGGAGAGCCTGAAAGGATTAACGCATCAAGTTCAGACACATAAAGCTTAAGATAGCCTCGCGAAAGGAGTGAACCCATAGAATGCCCAAGCAAAACAAACTTAGAATCATTATAGCGCGACTTTAGAATCTCTGTGAGCTGGTGCATATCCTTAACAGCGCGCCTAAAGCCGTCAGTAGATTCTGCGCGGGATTTATCTGTATTTGTATGGTTTTTAGAATCTTGATTGACTTGAGATTCTGTATCTCCTAAGCCTCGCATCTCACCCCAAGGGTGGGATTTATCGATACTCTTACCATGTCCGCGATGATCATTTATCGCGACAATAAAACCCTTTTGTGCGAGGTTTGACGCTGCCCATTCATAACGCGCTTTATGTTCAACCATTCCATGCGCGATTTGTATGATGATAGGGCGAGATGGGAGAGGGCTTGGCTCATAAATATCATAGTAAATCTTTAAGCCATCACAAGAAGAATTAAAAGTCAAATCCTTATGCACTGAAATTGGCGTGTCCATTTTATTCCTTTACAAAGATAATTATTAAGATTCTAAAGAAAGGCAAATCGCAAAATAATCGCAAAGAATGAAAAATAAAAAAATATTAAAGATTCTAAAAAATAAGAAAATCTCATGTATAGAATCTTAAGAGCAAAATCAATATAATATTACCTTTCATACGACAATAAAGGACAACAAATGAGTTTTAACGAGGTTTTAAAACAATTACAAAACAACAATATCACAGATACCGCTAAAGAACAAGGCACATTATTTGAAAAGCTCATTAAAAAAATCCTGCAAACTTCCCCACTTTTCACAACACGATTTAAAGAAGTCTATTTATGGAATGAATTTAGCGCAAAATATAATCTCAAATCGCAAGATATTGGCATAGACATCATGGCAATCACTTATAATAATGAGTATGTAAGCATTCAGTGTAAATGTTTTGATTCTAAGCACATTTTGCAACAAAATGATTTAAAAAACTTCTTAGGAATCGATAGATTATTCGATACTCATAATAACTTTATTTGCGATATTGCAGAAAAGCTCATTTTTCACACTTGCGAAATTGAAAGCAGTAACTATCAAAAAGCAATCACTCAAAGCACCAATGCAAAATCTTATAGCTATTATCACTTAGCTCAAGAGTTAGGCATCAATTGGAATAGCTTAAATCATAAAAATATAGAATCTAGCATCGAAAACTTGTCATTAGAGGGTAAAAAATCTCTAAGAGATTATCAAAAGCAAGCCCTTGAAGCGATAAAGCACACATTTTTAGAGCAAAACAAACCGCGGGCTAAAGTCATAATGGCTTGTGGCACAGGAAAAAGCCTACTTTCTATCCGCACTATAGATTCTATCATACAAAAGGGTGAGATTTGCGTATTTTTCGCCCCTAGCCTTGCGCTTATCAATCAAATGTTAAAAGATTTTTTTAAAGAATCTTCTGGCGATTATCGCGTCTTTGCGGTATGTTCAGATTCTAAGGTTGGCTTAAAAGTGAGCGGGGGGGGGGCAAGTGAAGATTCTAAGCAAGATGAGCTTATAATCCCACCGACAACAGACTCCTTAAAACTTGCACACTACATCAATCACTACTTAGAATCCAACAATAAAATCATCATTTTCTCTACCTACCAAAGTATAGATACCATTATCAAAGCACAAAAAATCTTTAAACGCCAAATCAAACTCATCATCAATGATGAAGCACACCGCACCGCAGGGTATCAAAAGCTAGATTCAAAAGGAGAAGCCCCTAGTGAATTAAGCGTATGGCAAAAGACGCATGATAATACCTTGCTTAATGCCAAACATCGCCTCTATATGACTGCCACACCCAGAATCTATGGCGACACATTAGAAAAACGACAAGAAGCAAAAAAGACATTGAAAGACAAATCAGGCAAAGATTTGCTCCTTTTTGATATGGGCGATGAGGAGCTTTTCGGTAGTGAGATTTTTAGCCTCAAATTTGGCGAAGCAATCAAACGCAACATTTTAAGCGATTATCGCGTGATTATTAGCTTTATGAGTGAAGAGCTGATTACTCAATACTTAGGCGCACGCACCAAAGCACAAGAGCACTCTAAACTCTCTATCCATGATGCGGGGCAAATGATAGGCTTTGCGAATGCCCTCACAAAGAAAAATATCGTCCTTATCGATACTGACGGAAGCCAACAAACCCCCGATGAAGAGCTTAAACAAGATGTGTTTGGTGATACCACTCTCCCGATGCGGCGCGCATTATGCTTTCATTCAAGTATCAAGCATTCAAAATTCGTTACAGATAATTTTAAAGTCATTTCACAAGACATTACCTTGTGTCATATCGATGGCACAGATAATGCCGCGGAAAAAGCAAAGAAGCTTTTTTGGCTAAGTGAGGAGGAGGAAGAGGGCAAATGCAGAGTCTTAAGCAACGCAAAATGCCTCACAGAAGGCATTGATGTGCCTAGCCTTGATGCCATAGCGTTTTTTGACCCGCGAGATTCTGTCGTGGATATCGTCCAAGCCGTAGGACGCGCCATCCGCAAAAGTGAGGGTAAGAAATACGGCTATATTATCCTCCCCATCGTCCTAAGCGACAAAGAAATACAAGAATATGACAAAACCCTAAAAAGCGATAAGTTTAAGGGCATTTGGAAAGTATTAAAAGCCCTAAGAAGCCACGATGAGCGGCTTGTAGATATTGGACGCATCAATGAAGTAGTCAAAATCACTGCAGATGCTAAAGAAAGCCAAAGCCTCCCAGAGGCTACACTTTTTGCACTCCAAGAGCTATTTGACAATATGAAAAATGCTATCCCTAAACATTTAGGGGATTTAGCATATTGGGAGCTTTATGGTGCAAAAGTAGGAGGCATTATGCACTCCCTAGCCTTAAGGATAAAAGATTTGATTGAAAATCATAACGACATCAAGGCGCTCTTTGAATCTTTTTGCAAAGCCCTGCAGGGCAACCTCAATGCGAGTTTTGATACAGACGAGGCGACTGCCTTAATCGCCCAGCATATCATCATAAAGCCTATTTTTGAGTGCATTTTCCCCAATCTTGACTTTAGCACATTTGATAAGGTAAGCCACGAGCTCGATAAACTCTATCAAGAGCTTTGCACACTTGGATTAGAATCTGAAGTCAAAGACTTGCAGAGATTCTATGAGAGCGTGAAGCAAAATGCACAATATGCCCAAAGCGATAGAAGCAAGCAAGATTTAATCCGCAATCTCTATGATAGGCTTTTTAAGGAGGCTTTTAAAAAGACACAAGAAAAGCTAGGCATCGTCTATACGCCTATTGAAGTCGTGGATTTTATCATTCATTCTATTGCCTATGTGTTAAAAAAGCATTTTAATAAGAATCTTAGCGATGAAAATGTCCATATCTGCGACCCATTCACAGGCACAGGGACATTTTTCACGCGTCTTATCCAAAGCGGCTATTTAGATGCTAATCTAGAATCTAAATACAAAAATGAGCTATGGGCAAATGAAATCACACTGCTAGGCTATTATATTGCGCAGATAAATATCACCACAGCCTATCACGAACACCTCTCAAAGCTTAAGGAAACTTCAGCTTTGTCTCCTCATTCGCCAGATTGCGCAGGATTTGAAGGGGATATCGCAGACCATTTGTCTAGCTCACCCCTCAAACCTACGCAAAACCAGCAAAGCAGGAGAGCAAATCTTGGAAGCTTAGAGAGTGAAGTAGATTCACAAACTCAAGACTCTTCGCTTACTTCGCACAACCCCAAAAATTCATCTACAACCTTAGAATGCGAAGATTCTAAACTCCATAATCAAACAGATTCTTACAAAGATTCCCAAGCGAAAGGGTTTAGCGATAATTTTGTGGATTCTAAAGAGAGTAAAAATCAAGGGCGAAGTATTTTAGAGGAAAAATCGGGGTTGTGCAGCCTTGAGCAAGGAGGTAGAATAGACGCATTCACCGACGAAGCGAAAGGCAAATCTCCGCGATTTTTGCCTAAAAGCCAAGCCCAGAGTGAATCCTTTACACTCTTTGATAACCTTCTCTTCACTGATACTTTTAATACCTACACGCCAGATTCTAAAGGCTTTCAAGGTAAAAAAGAAGACCCGCAACTTTTTCAAGGCGAATATCTGAAGAAAAATTATGACAAAATACAAGAGTTTAAAAACACCGATTTTAAAATATTTCTAGGTAATCCTCCTTACTCGGTCGGGCAAAAATCAGGCAATGATAATAACGCAAATATAAAATATAATTACCTAGATTCTCGCATTTCTCAAACTTATGCCAACAAATCAAGCACTACAATGAAAGGCAGCCTATATGATTCTTTCAAGAGAGCAATTAGATATTCAAGCGATAGAATTGGTGATGATGGGATTATTGGCTTTGTAACCAATGGGAGTTTTATAGAAGGCAATGCCGATAGTGGCTTAAGGGCGTGTTTAGAATCTGAATTTGATTATATGTATATTTTTAATTTGCGTGGAAACATTCGCAAAAATATACAAAATAAACAAAGTGGCGAGGGGGGCAATATTTTTGGTGATGCCTCCCAAACTTCAGTGGCAATCTCTCTTTTGATTAAAGATTCCCGCAATAAACAAGAAAAAGCGCACATCTATTATTATGATATAGGCGATAATTTAAGCACAGAAAAGAAACTTAATATCCTAGCCAATCTCAAATCCATAGAGGGCTTAGAGGGACGATTCCAAATCATCACTCCCAATAAAGACTATGATTGGATCAACCCAAGGGATTATAGTTTTATGGCATTTCTCCCAATCGGAAGTAAAGAAACAAAACTCAAAAAAACAAATCCTAAGGATTTAGATATTTTTAGAATTTATTCTCGTGGAATCTCCACTGGTTGCGATCCTTGGGTATATAATTTTTCTAAAGAGCATTTAGAATCCAATATGACTAAAATGATAGAAAACTATAATGCGGAAGTAGCAAAAAAGAACTAGATTCTCGCTATAAACCTAATTTAGACAAGACAAAAATTAGCTGGAGTAGAGTTGTTTTTAAAAATTTTGATAGATTAATAAAAGCACACGCATTCAAAAAAAGCTTATCCATTACTATTTTATACAGACCTTTTGTTAAAACAAGAATGTATTGGACTTCTCATTTTATAGAGGGATTTAATCAAATACCTAAAATGTTTCCCATCTCACAAGACTTAAAGGCTGTGATTATCAATAAGGCTACCAATAGAAAAACGCAAGTTTCTCAAACTTATGAATATTTACCTAATCTTAGCATTTGTGTTAATGATAAGGGTGGTGGGGAGTTTGGAGTGTTAATAACTGATTCGATATATGATTTGCATATTTTTACACAAACCCAAGCTTTCCCGCTTTATTATTATGAGCAAATCAGCTCAAAAGATTTTCACAATACGCAAGGCATACAAAGCACAATGGATTTGTATAATGAAGTTGAAGGCTTTAAGGACGAAGATTCTATGCCCTTAGAATCTCGCCCGCTTCGTGGTGCAGAGCATTGGGAAAAAGGAAGCAGTAGTGCTTCCGCCAATGCGAAGCTAGAAGCGGATAAGCGAGGCTCTCCCCTTGATTGCCGAAAAAGCGGCGACTTTTTCGGGGTTAAGGGGAGCGGGGAGGGGATAAACCCCTTTTTGCGAAATAGAGAAAAAGAAAATAATAAGAGCTTTGATAGAGTTTCTTCGGTTTCACCTCAGAATGACAAAATAGTCTATTATAAAAGAAAAGACGCTATCCGCAATGAAGCACTAATAAGATTCCAAGAAGTCTATAAAGATAAAACTATCACGAAAGAAGCGATTTTCTATTATCTCTATGCCCTCCTTAATCACCCCACTTACAAAGAAAAGTATAAAGATAATCTCTCTAAAATGCTCCCGAGAATCCCTTTTATGAAAGACTTTTGGGGATTTGAGAATGCAGGGAGGGCTTTAGCGCAGCTACATCTTAACTATGAAAGTTTTGCAGAGGCTTGCTTGGATTCTAGCAATGGTGCTTTTGCGTGTCTCAAGTCAAAAATGAATGATTTTAAAGGGCAAAATCTCTTTCACACCAAAGAAGAAGCGATGAGAGATATACAAGCCTTACAAGAGAAAGATTTTACAATCAATAAATTGCGTTTTGAAGCAAAAGGCAAGCTAGATACTATCATCTTTAATGATAATATCGCGATTGTGCATATCCCTTTAAAAGCGTATGAGTATAAAGTCAATGGCAAAAGCCCGATAGAGTGGATTATAGATAGGTATCAAGTAAAGATTGATAAAGATTCTCATATCCCAAATGACCCTAATCTCTATGAATGCGAGGAGGGCGCATTAAAAGGACTTAAGGGCGGGAAGTATGTATTGCATCTGCTGTTAAGCGTGATAGAAATGAGTGTGCGCACGATGAAGACTTTAGAATCTTTGCCTGCATACGAAGTGGTAGAGGGATAAAATTCCCCTATATTTTTCATTAGCGGGATTCTCTAAGCCATTGGTGCAAATCATCTAAATCACCTTGAAACACATTCAAATCAATGTATTTTTCCCCGCCTTTATAGCCTTTGAGAATCCCTTTGGGATTGTATTGCCAAAATTTCCACTGCGTAAAATACACATCAAACATTCGCGCCCAAGTAGAATCTGGAGCAAAGAAAATCGAGCGAATCCACAACGGATAGTCTTGATAATGATCCCGTAAATACGCCCTATAAAATGACGGCGTAGTATAAATGATAGGCTTTGTGCCATAGTGAGATTCTAAAGCAAGGAGCAAATCATTAAGCTTTTCATACACGCTTTGAGGCTCTGGAGGCTGCTTAGCAAAAATACCATAAAATTCCATATCAACCACAGGGGGTAAAAATTTCAAACGCTCTTGTTCGTTGGTAGGCAAAGGAACGGTGTTGATAAAATTTTGCGCTTGTGTCTTTCCACTGCTTTCAAAGCTAAAAAAATGATACCCACCCACATAGAGATTCTCTTTTTTAGCATTTTCAAAATTATAGGCAAAACGTTTATCAACCCACGAACTTCCTTCGGTTGCCTTAATAAAAGCAAAATGGATATTTTGTCTGCCTAAAATTGTCCAATCAATGCTCCCTTGATGAGCAGAGACATCAACACCTCTGATAGGATATTTCGTATGACTTGGCATATTAAACCATACGATACCACCGCTTTGTAAGATAAAAAACACGCCGCCCAAAATAGCGACAATGACTAAGCAAATACAGATTCTCACTCCCCACTTTACAAAGCTTTTCAAGCCTTGAGCCTTACATCATACTTTTCAAGCAAAAATTCGGGCTGATACGAAAGCTTTGCCTTGCGTAATCCCTCAATACCCAAATCTTCCTCACGATTTGCATAACGCAAAGAAGCAAACTCATTTTTGAGCAAAGCTTGATTGATCGCTTGATAAGCCCCCTTATAGGCGATATTTGCTTTTTCAATATGAATAAGAGCTGTCGTGCTATTTAGCACCTCTCCAAAACTAAATGCGATAATCTCACCCTCATATCGCAAAATCCCCCCTTGAATCTTTAAGGCATCAAAATTTTTAAGTGCATCATTAATGCCGAGATTCTCATATTTCAAGCCATCATCGGGATTAGGCAATGCGTCAAACCACGCATTATTAACTGCAACAACCTCATCAATAAGAGAATCTCTCAAACTTTCGTATTGTGTTTGAGGATATTCTTGCCAAAAACGATTAAGATGATTTTTCTTTTTATGATATTTGCGCCCTGAAAGCTCGATAAGCTCGGGCAAATGATAGATATATTCAAAACGATCTCGCCTCTCAATCACCTCAAATGCAGAAGGAAAATAAGCCAAAAACTCCTCAAGCTGATAAGATTCTAAAGAGTGAATCTCAAAAGGATAACCGAGCGACTGGTAATAATTCATCAAAGCATTGATTGTGGATTTTTTATCACCTTGACCGATAGGATAAAAAATAAAAGGTAATTGTTTGGGATAACGCGTTTGAATAATCAACTGATCATTGACAATGCTGTAACTAATCTCACGCGAATGCCTCCACATAAACATATTTGTAAAATTTGTATCAGAAATGCTTGTCTTATCTTGATGTAAATATCGATCAATCAAAGGCTTGTCTTCTAGCCCAAGTGCTTTAAACTCCATTTTTACTCCTCAATATTATCAGTGCGCATATAGCTTCCTAGCCATTTGATTTCATCACCTCGTTTGGCAAAAAGCTTCTGCAAACTCTCGTCTAAATAATGCCCTTCACAATCAATAAAAAATCCCATTCTAAAGTCATTATTAGCACGAATCGGACGAGAATCAATCTTGGTAAGATTGATATTTTGATCTTTAAAATCCTTTAGCAACATAAACAATCCACCGACTTGATCCATATTTTTAATATTCACAAAGAGCGAAGTTTTATCTTTTCCACTCGCAGCATTTGCGAAATCACTCACAATCACAAAACGCGTTTTATTATTTTGAGAATCTTCGATATTTTCAAACATCACAGGAATATCATAAAGTTTAGCCGCGACTTTAGAACAAATTGCCGCGCTATTTGGTGTATTTTTGGCAAGTTGTGCCGCTTTGGCAGTAGAATCTGTCGGGATTTGTTCAATATAATAAAAATTATGCGCATGAAGAAATTTTTGACATTGCCCAAAAGCAATATCTTTAGAAAAAATCGTTTTAATCTCACTCGTATGTTCGCATGTGCTTAAAAAGCTATGGTGTATAGGCAAGATAATTTCAGCAATGATTTTTTGCTCACTTGTGGCAAGTAAATCAATCGTTTCACCCACCATTCCATTGCTATTATTTTCAATCGGAATCACGCCGTATTTTGCCCTCTTGTGCTCAAGTGCTTCAAAAACTGCCGTGATTGTCTTCAGTGGGATATACTCACTCATCGCTCCAAACCGCTCTTCTGCTGCTTGATGCGTATAGCTTCCCAAAGGTCCAAGAAATGCGACTTTTTCGGGTAATTCAAGATTCCGAGAAATAGCAAAAATCTCTTGATAAATAGCTTCAATGGCTTTGCTACCAAGATAAGGACTTTTTTTGCTACTCAAACGCTCAATGATTTCTCTCTCTCGTTCAGGGCGATAGATTGCACTGCCATTTTTTGACTTATGCAAACCTACTTGCGCAACCAATTCCATACGCTTTTGTAATTTTTCAAAAATTTCATCATCAATCTTGTCAATACTTTGTCGGAGCAAAAGTAATGCTTTATCACTATCCATTATGATCCTTTATCCATTGTTGGTTTCATTTGACTTATCAGAATCTATAAATGTTTGCAACAATGTTTTTTCATCTTGCACCATATCTTCAAAAGTTTCTCGATGCTTGATAAGTCGCACTTCCCCATTGTGGATTGCTACTTCTGCGGCTCGTGGGCGTGTATTGTATTGACTAGACATACTATACCCATACGCTCCTGCATTTTCAAACACAAGCAAATCGCCAGATTCCATTGGAGGCAATGCGACTTGCTTCGCTAAAAAATCACTGCTTTCACAAATCGGACCTACAACATCACAAAGACTCGTGTTTTGCTCGCTTTTGTAATGTCTCACTTGATGTGTAGCGTGATAAAGTGTGGGGCGCATAAGATCATTCATCGCTGCATCAATAATCACAAAACGTTTTTGTCCATTATATTTTTCATATAAAACCTTTGTAAGAAGCACACCACTTTCGCCCACAAGGAATCGTCCGGGTTCGCAAATAATCGTCAAATCCAAACCGCGCAAAGATTCTAAGACTGCTTGAGCATAATCATAAGGTGTGATTGTCTGCTCATCAGTATAACGAATGCCTACTCCACCACCCACATCAAAAAACTTCAAATCAATTTTTAACGCAAGAAGACTATGGGCGAGCTGGGCGATTTTCTGTGCAGCTTGTTTAATAGGCTCTAATTCTGTAATCTGCGATCCGATATGAAAATGTATCCCTATAGGCTCAATAAATGGGGAGTTTTTTGCAAAAATATACATTGCTTTAGCTTGATCAATATCTACACCAAATTTATTTTCATGCAAACCTGTAGAAATATAAGGGTGTGTTTTAGCATCAATATTGGGATTGACGCGTATAGAAATGCGCGCAACCTTGCTCATTTCTTTGGCAATACATTCAACGCGTGAAAGCTCCGCCTCACTCTCAATATTTAAAAACAAAATATCTTCTTTTAAAGCTTCTCTGATTGCATCATCACTTTTTCCCACACCGCTAAAAATAACTTTATATTTGGGAATCCCAGCCATAAGGGCGCGTTTGACTTCACCGATAGACACACAATCTGCACCACTTCCTAGAAGAGCTAAATGATGAATCACAGAAAGATTCGAATTAGCCTTGATTGCATAGCAAATTAATGATTTACGCGCCTTAAAAGCCTCTTTAATAGATTCAAATTGAGTGCTAATTTTATCCAAATCATAGACATAAAGCGGGGTTTGATAGGTGTAAGCAAGTGTATTGTAATCCATAAATTTTCTCCAAAAACAACAAATAAAAATGAAAAATACAAAAGGAAATTTTATCTACAATAGCATAATATTATGTTAAAATATAAGATTAAAATCACATTAAACTTTTTAACTTTCGAGGTTATTTTATGATTTCTCCTGATAGTATTTTTATGCTGGTTAGTATTTTTTGTGTTGCTTTATTTGCATTGATTGTTATTCTCTATCTTTTTGGTCCTTCTCCCAAAAAAGCAGAAGATTCTGCCTCTAAGCCCAATCAAAAGATTACTATCGAAGAAATTATGAAAGTCATTGAAACGCCCAAAAGTGATTTACACAAACTCCAAAAAGCTGTGGATTTGTTTTTTGAGCATTATAATGAACTTGAACTTAGTGATTACCGCAAACGAATGTTTTTATTTGCAGTCGTTGTGCATGTCAATACCTCCACAGAACTTATCATTGAAACAGAAAAACGTCTCAAGGAGCTTAATCCCGAACTCGCCTCTGATCTTGGTAAAACGCTCAAACGCGCCTTAGATGCAAGGACAATATAAGAATTATCTTAAAAACACTATGAGGCAAATCCTGCCTTTGACTGCTTTAATTTACTCCCTAAAAATCGCGCCACTTGCCACAGCCCTCAAGGTTTTGTATGAAATAAACACCACTGCAAAAAGTGCCATTACAAGCCCCAAGATTCCCAAAAATCCATAAAAACATCTCGAAGCATAGCTCATATACAAATCAAAGCTTGCTATCCCAAAGGCACATAGCGGAAATGTGAAAGCCCACCACGATGGAGCAAAGCTTAGTTTCGTAAAAATATTGCCCAAAAATACCAGCAATAGGACAAAAAAGAGTGCGACAAAATACGCCATAACACTTAGCGCACTATGGAATCCAAAAAGGCTGTGAAAATCCACCACAAAAATACTAGGCGGAGCGATAAAGATAAAAAGCGTGGGGAGAAATTTAGATTCTAAACTTTGCTCAAAAATTAGTCGCTGCATAATAAGCGCACTTAAAATAATCCAAAAAAAGCAACCTATGGCAAAGAAAAAGAGTAGCATATCTTTTGGTGCGTGGATAATCGCACCACTAAGCGGGACGATTAAATTGCCTACAATTGGGATAAACCACGCAGGAGAAAGCAAAGAGCTTTTCATACTCTCCCTAAACCAAAAGGACATAACATACAAGCTTAAGAGCAGCTGCAAGGCACTCGCCACATAAAATAACCCCAAAATACCATACCAAAGTATATCCACACCACCACTTAAATCACTCCAAAACGCTACGATAATAAGCATACTGATAGGAATACTAGAGAGAAAATTGATTTTGACTTGATGCGTTAAATCCGCTTTAAAAGCATCAAAATGATAAATTATCTTTGCGCCATAGCACACAAGCAAAAGACTAAAAACAACAGCTGCTATAATCGCAAATCCATACGCACTCCACCATAAAAATGGAGCAATTGTCTTTGCCACACTAGAAACCGGTATAGATTCTGCCATATCTATACTTGCCACACTGCCAAAAGCGACGCTTGCTTTTTTAAATACAAGGCTTAATCCCCCAATCCCCATAACTGAAGCAAACAATGCAATAGGGAGATTTGCAAGTTTGGATTCTAGTTTTACACTCTCTTGTGCCATAGCTTACCCCTTGTGTTGCTCTTGCGCATTTTTAGTATCTTCCACCATTTGAATCCCATCTTGCCACAAACTATGTCGCCTAGCAATATAAGCAGAATCTACTCGTCCGCTAAACATCGCCCTTAAAAGCGGACGATTTGCCTTAAACACAAATGCCATTAAATGCCCTATGATTCCAAGAATGATTAAAAACATTCCAAGATTATGCAATTGCGCACTCCAAATATACAAACTATCACTTAGATTCCACCCTGCTAAGTTTTTAAGCGTCTTTATAAGCCCGGTAATAATTAAAAGCAACAACACAAGCCCGATGAAAAAATACGCTAGTCTTTGTTCGGGCAGATATTTCTCACTCGGCGGCTCTTCCCCACCAAAAAGCATAGCTTTGATGATTTTTAGACTTTTGATGCTATCGCCTTTTTTGGGGAAAATATCAAACTCCGCCCTTGCAATATGAAAATACAAGTGAAACGCTACAAAAAATATCAGTCCAAATGCTCCCACATAATGCAACATAAGGCTTATATGATAGTCCCCACTCCACGCCATTAAGGGTAGTTCATTAATCATATATCGCTTTGATACAGGCATTTGAAAAATCCCGCTTGCAATAAGAATAAAAGTGCTAAATGCCACACCCCAATGCACGACACGATTTTGCAGGCTTTGACGCAATATCGTTGGTCGCAAAGCTTTTGCATTGCGATTTAAAGCATTATTTGTATTAGGTTGCACACACGATTTTATTTCCATAACCTCTCCTTATCTATTTTGTTTTTAATTTTTTAGACTTTGCTACAGCAATCGCCCCTGCTGCCACGCCAATAAGTGGTGCGGCTAACACACCCTTAATAAAGGCTGAATCTTCGCTCACAAAGTTTTTCACCACGACATTCATATGCGGTCGCCCCATTTTTTGGCTTTTCTTATCCAGCACACCATCTTCTTTGCCATATTTTTTAGCAATGGCTTCATCAATCTTTGCAAAATCCACAGAATAGATATAAAATGTGCTTGTGCCGCCATTTTGCGTATCGCCATAGATATATTTGCCCTCTTCCCTTGCCTCTTCCACAAGGGAGAGAATCTTAGCTTTATCCGCAAAGATTAAAGCCTCTTTTGGGCATTTTGTCTCACAGGCAGGTTGTTCTCCTTGTGCGAGTAAATCCGCACACATATCACATTTAAACATTGCTCCACCACCAGCAAATTTTGGTGCTATTTTAAGATAGATTCCTACTCCAGCTTGTCTTTGCGGTATCCCCCAAGGGCAAACATCACGACATTTCGCTCCACCAAAGCAAAAATGCTCATTAATATCCACCGCATTATTGTCATCTTTACCAATAATCCCAAAAGGACAGATTTTTTGACAAGTAGGATCATCGCAGTGCATACAGCGGCGTGGGATAAAAACCTTTTTAGAATCTACTTCTACTACTTCTACAAAAGTCCAATTATACGGGCTTAAGCGTGAAATATCATCTCTGTTTTTAGAATAATCTTCATAGATTTTACGCGGGAAGTATTCAGGGATTTCTTTTATTGGTCCTGGGAATCTTTTGGTATTTTTCTCTCTACACGCACTCACGCATTGCGGCGTATCATAGCCCACACAACCATCGCATTTATCTAAATCAATGATGCTTGCCTTGCCTTTAGTTTTACTAAACTTGCTAGAATCTATAAGCGATCGCGTATCTTTTTTAGTAGAATCTGTAGATTCTGCATTTGCACTAGCTACTAGCACAGGGGTAAGTGCTAGAGATTTTAAAAAGTTGCGTCTTTGCATTATCCTGCCTTTTTTGAGATATAATTTTATGGCATTGTATGCAAGTTTGTAAGCTTTGTGTGTAACTTTATCACAAAAGGAAAATATGAAACTTCTATCTACAGACATTTTAGGACAGATCAATACCGCAATATGTGGCGATAAAAAAAGCTTTGAGATTCTCCAATCACAAGGCATTGTTAAAACTTATACAAAGGGATACAGAATCTACCCGGATAGTGATGAGCTTTTAGGCTTTTTGTATGTCATTAGCGGGAAGATTCGTTTTTTTAGTGTCTCAAGCAATGCCAAAGAGATAACCATTTTTACCATAGGCGACAAAGAAAGCTGTATCATCTCTACAAGCTGTATTTTCTCACATATTCAAGCTGATGTGGTGCTAGAGTTTATGGTAGATTCTGAAGTTTTCATCGTGCCAAATAGGGTGTTTGATATGCTCACGCACAACAATGAATCCATTATGCGTTTTAATCTCTCTTTAGTTTCCAAACGCCTTAAACAAGCCTTTGATACAATTAATGATGTAACCTTTAAAAGTCTGAAAAATCGGGTAGTGAAATTTCTGCTAAGCAATGCTAAAGATAATCGCGTAGAAGTAAGCCAAGAAAGCATAGCAAACAACATTGGCAGTGCTAGAGAGGCAGTTGCACGCGTGATAAAAGAGCTTAAATCTCAAGGGCTAATCGACACAAGCCGCAATGAGATTCTGCTTACAAAAAAACTCTATGAGTTAAGTGATGAGATAGAATCTTAACATCACAAAACACGATAGTAAGCATAAATAAGAATCCGCTAAATAAGGATTGATGCTTTACAATAACCCTACAAGCTCTTTAGTTTTATCATAAGTCGCTTTTGCGATAGGACGCACCTGTTGCGCACCATTATAAAGCACAGATTCTAAATAGCCTGTTTCTTTATGGATTCTGTGGTAATTTTCCTGAATAGGTCGCAAGGTTTCAATCACCACTTCGGCAAGGGCAGTTTTCAAATGTCCATAACCTTTACCTTCAAATTCTGATTCTATCTCTTCTCGTGTTTTGCCTGTAAGAATCTCATAGATACTAAGCAAATTATACAGCCCAGCACGCGTTTGATCAAATACAATAGAGGTTTGAGAATCTGTAACTGCTTTTTTAAACTTACGACTGATCACATCGGGGCTATCAAGCAAGAAAATCGCGTGATTCTCTCCTTGTGCGGATTTACTCATTTTAGTTTGTGGGTCATCTAAACCCATAATCCTTGCTCCGACTGCAGGAATCATCGGCTTGGGGATCTTAAAACACTCTCCATAATCACGATTAAAACGCATTGCCACATCACGCGCAAGCTCTAAATGTTGCTTCTGATCTTCCCCTACTGGCACATCATCAACCTGATAAAGCAAAATATCTGCTGCCATCAAAGCCGGATAATTAAAAAGCCCGACATTCACATTTTTAGGATTCTTCACAGATTTATCTTTAAATTGTGTCATACGACTCATATCACCCATAGGAATATGACAATCCAGAATCCATGCAAGTGCAGCATGTTCATCAATATGACTTTGGATAAAAAGGTTTGATTTTGCTATATCAATGCCACATGCAAGCAACATACTTGCTAGCTCATAAGTTTTCTTTTTTAATTCTTTGGGGTCTTGTCTGATTGTGATTGCATGTGTATTGACAACACAAAAAATATTTTCATATTCATCTTGAGAATCTACCCAATTTTTTACTGCTCCTAAATAATTGCCCAAATGAATATTTCCCGTAGGTTGAATCCCAGAAAAAACGCGTTTTTTTGTCATTGTTTTCCTTTGTTGGCTATATGATTTATTGTTATAGATTCTAATTATAACCCTGAAAATACGATATGTAATCATACTATAATTTTTATCCAAGCTTATGATTTTGATACTTTAAATTTTCAAAGACGATATATAATTTAAATAGATTGATGAATATTTTGGAATTTTATCTATCGCAATAATCATGTCATTTGCATTAGTTAAACTCGTAAATAATGTGTAATTTTTACCATTAAATCGCAGAGTTTTATTTAAAATTGTTTCAAGATTACACAATATGGTAAATATTGTGATAGAATATTGGGCAAAATCAACAAAGGGAGGAAGCAAAATGCTTGAGATACGATGGCATTCTCGTGCTGGACAAGGTGCTGTAACAGGTGCAAAGGGTTTGGCAGATGTGATTGCAGGGACAGGCAAAGAGGTGCAAGCTTTTGCATTTTATGGTTCAGCTAAACGTGGTGCATCAATGACAGCCTATAATCGGATTGATTCTGAACCAATTCTCAACCATGAGAAATTTATGAATCCAGACTATATTTTAGTGATCGACCCCGGTCTTGTATTTATTACCAATATTTGTCTTTACGACAAACCTTCGACTAAATACATTATCACAACGAGACTAAGCAAAGATGAACTTATTGAAAAAAAACCAGAACTTGCAAGCAAAGAGATATACACACTTGATTGTATCCAAATCTCTATTGACACACTTGGCAAATCTATCCCCAATGCACCTATGCTTGGGGCATTGATGAAAGTCTCTGGTATGCTTGAACTTGATTTCTTCTTAGAATCTTTCTCTAAAGTGCTTGGCAAAAAACTTCCTCCACAAGTGATTGAGGCAAATAAAGTAGCCATTACACGAGCATACGAAGAAGTAAAATAAACAAAGCCAAAGGAGAGATGATGGATAAGTTAAAAGATTGGGATCAATTTGAGATTGGCTCTGTGCTTTTTCCTTTTAAAAAAGGTGTAGATGGCGCAATGGAGCTTTATAAACAAGAAAGAACTTATAGCGGCGATAGCTCATTCAGTGATAGTGTAGCGCATTGGCGCGTGGATAAACCCGTGCATAATAGCGAAATATGTATTAATTGTTTTACTTGTTGGGTATTTTGCCCTGATGCGGCGATTCTGACAAGCAATGACAAACTCGCTGGTATAGATTATGTGCATTGTAAAGGTTGTGGTGTGTGTGTTGATGTATGCCCGACAAACCCCAAATCGCTTTTAATGTTTAACGATCACAAGCCTAATGAAGAGGCTCTTAAACAATGGCCTGCTAAAGAGCCTAAAAATAAAGCATAAGGAGGGGAAAATGGCTAAAACAATGGAATTACGAACAATTGAAGTATGGGACGGAAACACAGCGGCATCTCAAGCACTTCGTCAAGCACAAATTGATGTCGTTGCTGCATATCCTATCACACCTTCAACCCCTATTGTGCAAAATTATGGGAGTTATGTGAGCAATGGCTATATTGATGGCGAGTTTGTTATGGTAGAATCCGAACATGCTGCTATGAGTGCTTGTGTAGGAGCAGCTGCAGCAGGTGGGCGTGTAGCGACTGCGACAAGCTCCCAAGGTTTTGCGTTAATGATTGAAGTCCTTTATCAAGCTTCAGGAATGCGCTTACCTATCGTTTTGAATCTTGTCAATCGTGCTTTGGCTGCGCCTTTGAATGTCAATGGTGATCATTCCGATATGTATCTTAGCCGTGATACAGGCTGGGTCAATCTATGCACCTACAATCCTCAAGAAGCTTACGATTTCAACCTCATGGCATTTAAAATCGCTGAAGATATGCGTGTGCGTGTGCCGGTGATTGTTAATCAAGATGGCTTTATTTGCTCACATACAGCACAATCTGTGCGACCATTAAATGATGCAGAGGCGTATAAATTTATCGGAGAATATCGCCCACACAATCCAATGTTGGACTTTTCTAAACCCGTTACTTATGGTGCACAAACAGAAGAAGATTGGCATTTTGAACATAAAGCACAACTCCATAAGGCAATTATGGATTCTCAAAGTGTGATTCAAGAAGTCTTTGACAAATTTGCAAAACTAAGCGGACGTCAATATCGTCTTGTAGAATCTTATGATTTAGAAGATGCCGAAGTCGCAATTGTCGCATTAGGCACAAGTGTTGAATCTGCGCGTGTAGCTGCAAAAAAAGCACGAGAACAAGGTATTAAAGCAGGAGTTTTATCAATCCGATCTTTGCGTCCTTTCCCTTTCCAACAAGTGGGGGAATCACTCAAACATCTTAAAGCAATTGCTTGTTTGGATAGAAGTTTGCCTTCAGGCGCAATGGGTATGCTCTTTAATGAATTTTCGGCTGCAGCTCTTGCAAGTGGCGCACGTCCTATTGTTTCAAACTATATTTATGGCTTGGGTGGGCGTGATCTTACACAAGCGCATTTAGGACAAATCTATCAAGAACTTGATGCAAACGCTAAAGCCGGTAAGCTTACACACCCTGTTCAGCAAATGTTAGGGCTCCGCGGACCCAAAATGAGCTTTTATTAAAGGAGTAACCCATGGTAAAAGAAGTAAAAAATCTTAAAGAATTTCAAAAATCGTCAAAGAAATTTGAAGGAGCTCACCTACTCTGCCCGGGCTGTGCGCACGGAATGATTGTGCGAGAGGTTTTGAGTGCAGTCGATGGACCTATCATTTTAGGCAATTCTACAGGTTGTTTGGAAGTTTCAAGTGCCGTATATCCTCACACAAGTTGGGATGTGCCTTGGATTCACATTGGATTCGAGAATGGCTCTACAGCAGTAGCGGGAGCTGAAGCAATGTATAAGGCACTCGCAAAAAAAGGACGTTACAAAGGTGAAAAACCAAAATTTGTTGCATTCGGTGGTGATGGTGCAACTTACGATATTGGTTTCCAATGGATCAGCGGATGTTTTGAGCGCGGACATGATATTACCTACATTTGTCTAGACAATGAAGTCTATGCAAACACGGGTGGGCAACGTAGTGGCTCTACACCTCTAGGCTCCAGCACTTCCACTACGCCTGCAGGAAGCGCAAGTTATGGCAAGAAAGAGCGCAAAAAAAATCTTCTTTTCATTATGGCGGCACACAATGCTCCTTATGTGGCACAAGTAGCTCCTAATAAGTGGAAAGATATGAACAAAAAAATCAAACGCGCTGTAGATACAGAAGGTCCTACATTTATCAATGCAATGAGTGCATGCACCACAGAATGGCGTTTTGAATCTCATAGAACCGTTGAAATCAGCGATTTGGCTGTAGATTCTCTCGTATTCCCACTTTTTGAGATTATTGATGGTGTAGAATTACATATCACCTATCGTCCAAGAAATGTTATACCTGTGCGTGATTATCTCGGTGCTCAAGGACGTTTTAAACACCTTTTTAAACCCGAAAATGAGCATATCATCGCACAATTCCAAAAAGATGTCGATGCACGATGGGAATATCTCCAACGAAGAGAAGAAATCAATCCCAAATAACACTTATTGTAAGCAAATATTAATAGAATCTTCGGTATAATCGAAGGTTCTATCAACTTGCTTCAAGGAATCTCTATGTCAGATAAACCTGAAAAAAACGCCAAAAAAGCCAAAGAAATCAATACAGAATTAGAAAATCTTTTTAAAGAAGAAGATAGTGATTATATCACTTATGAAAAAATTGCTCAAACATTACTTAAAGCTCCAACTGCTGCTCAAGTAAAAAAAATCAAAGAACTTAGCAAAAAATACAACAAACAATTGCTTAGCTCTTCAGAAGTAGCAAAAATGCTTAATACTCAAGAGCAGATTCAACGTCAAGAAAACAAACAAAAAATGTTGAGTGAAGAGCTCGAAGATGAGTTTGATTTTATGAAAGACAAAGAATTGCTTGAGTGGAGCAGAAGCGATAGCCCTGTGCGTATGTATCTCCGAGAAATGGGACAAATACCTCTTTTAGTCAAAGAAGAGGAAATTAGCTTGAGCAAGAAAATTGAGCTGGGTGAAAACACTATTCTTGATGCCATTTGTTCTGTCCCTTATTTGATTGATTTTATTTATGACTACAAGGACGCGCTCATTAATCGTGAAAGACGCGTCAAGGAATTGTTTAAAAGTTTTGACGATGAGGAAGAAGAGGAAAATGATGACGATGAATTCGATATGCTCGAAGAAGATGAAGCGACACAAAAAACAAATTCAAAGCGAGATCAAAAACGTATCGAAAAAGTAGTGGAAAGCTTTAAGGCATTAGATAAAGCCAAAAAAGAATGGCTAAAAATACTAGAAACCCCTATCGCAGAAGACGAAGATGAACTAATGTATATCCTTCTACTTTCGCACAAAAAACATATTCTTAAATCGCGTCTTTTAGACTTGGGACCCACAAGCAAGCTTATCAGTGAACTTGTAAAAGCAATGGAAAATACTCTTAAAAGTGGTGATGGTTTTGAAAAAGAACTTAAGCGTCTTGAGTATAAATTACCCCTTTTTAATGAAGCTCTCATTGAAAATCATCAAAAGATTCTCTCTCAAATCACAACAATGACGCGCGATGAAATTGCTGCAATGGTGCCAGAGACAACAATGGTCAGCGTTTATATTGAGCTCAAAAAACTTTTCCAAACAAAAGAGGCCAGTGAGGGGGGGTTTAACCTCGAGCCAGAAAAACTCAAAGAAATCTTAGAGCAAATCAAGCGAGGAAAATCCATTTCAGACAAAGCAAAAGCAAAAATGGCAAAATCTAATCTCCGCCTTGTAGTAAGTATCGCTAAACGTTATACAAATCGCGGATTGCCTTTCCTTGATTTGATACAAGAGGGTAATATCGGGTTAATGAAAGCAGTCGATAAATTTGAATACAAAAAAGGTTTTAAATTTTCTACTTATGCAACTTGGTGGATTCGTCAAGCAATTTCACGCGCAATCGCCGATCAAGCCCGCACTATTCGTATCCCGATTCATATGATTGAAACCATTAACAGAATCCACAAAATTATGCGCAAACATGTGCAAGAAACAGGCAAAGAACCCGATATTGAATACATTGCCAAAGAAGTAGGTTTGCCTATTGATAAAGTGAAAAATGTGATCAAAATCACCAAAGAACCAGTGAGCCTTGATGCACCAATCGGCAGTGATGACGATGGTAAATTTGGAGATTTTGTAGAAGACAAAAGCTCGGTTGGTCCGATGGACTACATTTTAAAAGAAGATTTAAAAGTGCAGATTGATGAAGTGCTTGAACAACTTAACGACAGAGAAAAAGCAGTCATTCGAATGCGTTTTGGACTGCTTGATGATGAAAGTGATCGCACTTTAGAAGAAATTGGCAAAGAATTAAATGTTACGCGTGAGAGAGTGCGACAAATAGAATCTAGTGCAATCAAAAAACTCAAACACCCAAAAGTAGGACGGAAACTTAAAAATTATATTGAAGAATAAAGTTTCTTAATCTATTAATCAACACAAGCTGTGGGAGATTCTAATACAACAAGGTCTGATCTTTCATAGCGGTTGTGTCCTTGCAGCGATTTTTTATATCTCCAACATTTGATAGCTTCTTTTAATGATTTTCCTTGATTGTCTGCAAAAAAATCCCTTATATAGATATTGTATTCAAACTGCTTATCAATCTCTGGTTTTTTCTGTTTTTTCTTTTTAAGAATACGATAATAAGCTATGATAGCTTCCTGATAAGTTTTGCCCGCATTATTCTTTAACCACTTTTGAAAGGCAACATTAAAGGAAAAACTGCTACCGATAGATTCTCTAAAAAATACCCTGTGTTTTTGAGAACAAACAAAGGGGCTTTCAATCTTTGTATTTTTGTTAATATCAAATAAAAATGTTGTTTGTTTCTTTTGGTTTGATGCGGGAAGTATCTCTCCTGTATCAAGAAAATGAACAATCCGCTCTGTTATTTCTATCTTCCCTCCCGAAATAGGCAAATGATTTTTCCTACAAAAATCAATCAATTCTTGCTTCAAATAATAATAATCGCGAAATGCTTTACTATCAAGGTTTTTATCTAAAATAGGTCTTTGAGAGACTTCATTTTTCACATTCACCGACAATCCTTTTTTAAAATTTTACTCAAAAACACTGAAAAATATCTCAAATCAACCTATTCTGATTCTAAAATATTTATGTTATTTTTAGGTTATTGCGATAGAATCCTAACTTCATTTATACCAAATCAAGGAGGTCAAAATGGCTTTAGATGTGGCAAAAAAGAAAGAGATTATCTCAAAATTTGCAAGAGATGATAAAGATACAGGTTCTTGTGAAGTGCAAGTAGCTTTACTCACACACAGAATCAGCAATCTTACAGAACACCTTAAAGCAAATCCCAAAGATCACTCAAGCCGATTAGGGCTTTTAAAACTTGTGGGACAAAGAAAATCATTGCTTTCTTACCTTAAAAAAACGCAATATCATCGTTACACAAAACTAATCGCTGAACTTAAACTCAAGGATCGCTAAAGAGGTCGAAACATTCTCTAAACTTGTGTTAGAGAATGTCCTCATTTTGCTCCAACTTCAATTTATTTTATACATTAATCTTATGCTTTGCCTTATGAAACACTAACATCAATAATACACAACACATACCCGTAAAAATCACTTCTCCAAAAGAATTAAGAGCCTTTGTATGACTAGTAATCAAGATTCCAAACGATAAACCAGTCGTGATTGAAGAAAAGAATATCGCATGAGCAGTGCGTGGATTATCTCCCTCTTTCACTGAATAAATACCATAATCAACGCTCACAACCACCAAAATCAATAAAGCAAAAAGGTGCATAATATTTAAAGGGCTATGCAAAGCCACAACAAACAATGCCGCCGATAAGGGGAATAAAATAAACACTACCGCATCAAAAAACGCTCCCTTAGCTGTGAAGAAAAGTGTGCTTATCATCAAGACAAAAGCAATGCCTAACACAACAAGCATAGGCTGATAAATGCCATCGGTCAAATGGTCCATAATGCTTTGCAAAGGACGCGTTTCAATATTGGCAGAATCTTTAGCAAAATGCTCTGTGATATTTTGTTGTTGAGATAAATCAGAATCAAGATTCTGTGCGAACTTTTGCACCAAAGCCAAATCTACCTTCTCAATCTCTGCAAGATAATAATATTGCAAAGAATCTTTATCATCTGTAACTAAGGCAAATCCTAGCTTACCCAATGTATCCATATCTAAAATAGGCTCTTGAGGAAGATCATAGCTCATTTGGAGCATTGCAAAAAGTTGATGAATAGAATCATCTTTTGCCTCTTTAGTCATCTTTGCTTGAAGGTTTGGGAGCAACGCTTTTAAAATCGCCTTGTTTTGCTGCATATTATCTGATTGCAAATAAGCCCTATTCGCCTCTATCTGTGTTTGTGTAGGAAGTAAGGATAGAGGGATAAAAGTAGGATTGCTGCTTGTAGATTCTGTATTAATTTTTTGTTGCAAAGATTTACTTAACATAATCAAATTTTCCACGCTAGAAGCCGATAATAAAATCTGCGTTTTATCTTCATTTAAAGCTTTATCAAAAAAATCCCTCTCTGCAAGCATTGGCTCATTTTGATAGTCAAGTTTAGAGAGGTCAAAATCAAGTTTGAGATGACTTGCGCTAAAAGCAAAAAACACAAATGCTAAGGTAAGAAAAATCACACTAGGCACACGCGGGAATCGCAAAGATGCTAGATAAGGAAACAATCGAGGCTGACTAAAACCGATGCGCGGATACAAAAATGCAAAGCTAATATAAGCAATACTAAGCGAAATAATCGCATAAAGCGCAAGTTGAGCAAGAAGCGGAAAAGGGATAAATAAACACGCTCCAAAGCCCACAATCGTAGTAATATACCCATAAAAAACAGGACGATTAAAAACGCGTTTATTTTGCGCGTAAAGACCAAAAAAATTATGGTGCATCATATAATCAATGGCAATATTTGAAATCCCCATACCAAAGCTAAGAGCCATAATAGTAACCTTTGGATACACACTAGACACGACAAAAATCGCAATAATATTTGAGCAAATCAAAGTGCATATTGTATTAAGCGTCAAAAGAGGAATACGGATAATTACAAAATAAAGCGTGATAAAAACAAGCGAAGCAAATCCTAACAAAAAATTCACTTCACTAAGGATAAGATCAAGATTCTCAACCATCATAAACTTAGGTGAAAAATAATGCAGTGTCGGATAATCTTTTGCAATCTCTCTAAAATCTTGCAAAGTTTGTTTCATCGGCTTGTCATCCAAACTTTTGAGCTCTACTAATGCCATATAGCCATAATCTTTAGCCATAAGTGTTTTAGGGGCACTCTGCGGCAATGCAAATAATCCCAAAGGATCAAGAGGATTGATAAGACCCATAGATAATTTTTGAGCAATTTGAGCTTGACTAAGAAGAGGGGGATTAGAATCCTTTGGAGACGCAAGGTAAAGATAATTTTTAGTGATAAAGTCTTCAAGTTCCGCGCTTGGCTTTGCTTCTTTTTGTGTCGAGATGACATTATCTAAAGATTCTATACGCTTAAGAAGAGTGTCTAACTCTTGATTTGATGATTCATCAAAACCTTTAATCGCTACAGGGATATAATTGGAAGCTGAAAACTGCTGATAAATATCAATAATCTTACGATCTTGCGTTGTGGGAAATAAGTCAAGCACTTCTTGGGTGATTTTCTGCGTTTGGAAGAAAAGTAAAAATGCTCCTCCTAACAATGCAAACAAGATAAAATTGACATAACGAAGCATAAAGAATCCTTTGTATAAAGAAAATATTGTTCCCCTCACAATGTGCAATACATTTTAGCATTATACCTAAAATGTATTGACAGAAAGATTTGCAAACAAAGGATTAAATGCGCAATACGACTTAAATCTTAAAAGGATTTTCAATTACCTTTTTTCGATCAACGATATAAGGAATCAAAGCCATATGACGCGCTCTTTTGATTGCTACTTCTACGCGTTCTTGCCATCGTTTAGTATTGCCTGTCAAGCGTCTTGGCATAATTTTATAACGTTCAGAAAGCGAGTGTTTTAACATCTCTACATCTTTGTAGTCGATAAATTCGAGTTTAGCTTCTGTGTATCGGCAGTAACGTTTTGAGTATTTTTTCTTTTCCATTGTATCTCCTTGAATTTTTAGAAAGGTATATCTTCATCATCGATATTGATTTCAGGGATATTTTGGGGATAATTTGTGTTATCCACATTCCCGACATTCGCACTAGGCGCACTATAAGCATTAGTATAATTAGTATTTTGAGCATTATCACTTGCCGACTTAGAATCCAACATTTGCATCGATTCAGCAGTGATTGTGTGTTTGCTTCTTTTTGCGCCACTTTGATCAGTCCAGCTTTCCAAAGTCAATCGTCCCTCAATCAGAATC
Organism: Helicobacter sp. MIT 05-5293; assembly: GCF_000765665.2. Lineage (NCBI taxonomy): Bacteria > Pseudomonadati > Campylobacterota > Epsilonproteobacteria > Campylobacterales > Helicobacteraceae > Helicobacter > Helicobacter sp. MIT 05-5293. The sequence goes on along the minus strand of NZ_JROZ02000001.1, from coordinate 246,964 downwards.
CGACTGCCTTTGCGCAAATATTGATTAGCGACTTCAGCACTGCGTCCAAAAAGTTTTACATCTACAAAGCACACTTCTTCGCCTAAGCTTCCATCTTGTTTTTTGTATCTTCGATTACTCGCTAAACCAATGGTTGCTAAAGCACTCCCACTTGGCAAATATCGTAACTCCACATCACGGGTGAGATTGCCCATTATGATGACCTTATTATACATATCTAGCTACCCTTATTTTACTTTTATGATTGAGCCGATTCTTTAGCTTCTTCTTGGCTTGGTTGTGCAGATTCAGATTCTGTATTTTCAGCTACTTTTTTGGCTTTGCTAGGTTTAGATTCTACTTTGCCATTTGCCCTATCGACTAAAGTGCGCCACGCATTTTGCTCCTTCTTGCTTTCGTATTTGATAACGATAAATCGTAAGACTTCTTCGTTGATTCGATAATTTCTCTCTAATTCTGCAATCAATTGTGGCAATGCCTTAAAATAAATAACAAAATAATAACCTCGCTTGTTCTTCTTAATCTCATAGGCAAGATTACGCATACCCATATCAAGACAAGCCTCAATCTCTGCACCATTTTTGGTGAGAACTTCCTTAAAAAATTCAATCCGTGCTTTAATCTCTTCTTCTACAAGTGTAGGTTTGAGAATAAACATTGTTTCATAAAACTTCATTATCGCTCCTTTTGGTGTATCCGCCCTTTGGTAAGACCAAAGAGCAAGGGTATAAACTGCGGATTCTATCTTATTAATGCTTGAATTTTTATTAAAGCATTGTAGGATTGTTTGGATTGCCCTTTGCTCACATCATAACGCCATTGGGAAAGAATCTCAAAAATACGAGCATAATCTTGCTCTTTTAAGCGAATACAATAATGCGATAGTCTTTGGGTGATTTGTTGCGGTGGATTAAAACCTAAAATTTCTACAGCATTAGCCTTGCCGTGAATCTTGATATAAGCAAAAAACAAAAAAAGCTGGTAAAAAAATCTCTGAATCTCACTAATCATCATTATCTCATTCACACCTTCTTCATAAATCGCATGCAGGATCTCTAAAAATGGCTTCTTATCCATAAGCGCATAATTAAGCTCTTCGACACTAAAACTCGCCACACCATCACACAGCACATTAACATCACCCAATTCAATCGTCTTAGGTTGATTGTCTGTTTTATAAATCACAAACTTCTCAAGCTCCTTGCTTGCAATACCAATGTCATTATTATGCAAACTCAAAATATGGCTTAGCAAACGATCATCAATGACCAAGCCTAATTCCCTAGCCCTCTCTTGCAAAAACATTTTACATTCATCAAATTGTGGCGTAAAAAATCGCACTTCAGCAATGTCGTTGCCCTTAAGTTCAGGATTCTTAAATGATGCCACAAATGCCTTACAATCTCTCATATATTCCCCTAATGACTTAGAGGCTGGAGCATAATACTCGATAATCAAAGCATTTTGAGGATAACGAGCAATAGACTTTAAAAACGATTGAATCTCTTTTGCGGGTAATTTTTGCGTTGTCTTGATAACCACAAGAGATTGTCCGCCAAATAAAGAACCTTGCGACAAAAGCGCATTGACACTCTCAAATTGATACTCATCAAAATAAAAAGTCGTTTTTTCTTCACTTTGTGTGGTGATATTTTGAGCAATCTTTTTACTATAATAATTAATCAAAAATTCACTCTCACCATAAAGCAAACTTGCTCTTGGAGCGGTTTTTTTGAGTAATGTGTCAAGCTGTGATTTATACATAAAAATCCTTTTGTTTTACAGAATCTCCCTTGTTTGTCAATCGTATCTCGCCATAAATAATCCCTCTTACTCTATCGACATTGACAATCTCAACAGACACAAGTGCAAATTTTTCTAAAGATTGAGGGAGCAAAATCTTTGCTTCGGGAATTATATCAAGCGCGACACAATGAGAAATCTCATCAATCACAAGAGCTTGACACATCAGCGGTTTTGAATCTTGCTCCAAAAGAAATGCAGTATAACGAAGCATCTTAAGATGATAAAAATATTGCTCAATATGACTTATTTGCTTTTCTTTTACATTAAGATCCTCTGCAATGCCATTTAAAGATTCAAGCAAAAAGGTGAGATTTTTTTCTTGGTGCAAAATCGCTTTTAAAATCCGATGCACGACCAAATCACTATATCGGCGAATCGGTGAGGTAAAATGCGTATAAGATTCAAATCCCAAACCAAAATGCCCCACATTAGTCGTGCTATAAGTCGCCTTGGCAAACGATCTGATAATCGCGCTATCAAGCAAATCTCTTAAAGTCTCATTATGACTCTGTGTTTGGAGATGCGTAATCAATGTGTGCAGATTCTTAGAATCTAACACTTCAAAGCCTAGATTCTCAAGCTCCCACATCAGCATTCTAATGCGCTCTTCTTTTGGTGGAGGGTGGATTCTAAAAAGAGCTTTAGGTGTGTGAGATTGGAGCATTTTTGCACTTTGCGTGTTAGCAAGCAGCATAGATTCCTCAATAATACTATGTGCAAAAGTCTGTTTATGCTTATGCCAACCACAAACAAAAGCATCTTGATTTAGCTCCAAAATAATTTCTTGATGATTAAATTCATAACCATAACACAAACGATTCTCTTTATATTTCTGCACATACGGGATATAGGCTTTGAGCCATTGAGTGATATTTTTGGGAATAGTATGTTTGCTTCTTGGGTGATTAAGCCATTGATTGATTTGCTCATAAGAAACATTCGCATACGACTTTATGATCGCCTCAAACAATCGAGATTCTATCACTTGCGCGTTTTCATCAAGTGTGATTTGCCACACCATCGCCAATCGATCCTCATTAGGGAGTAAAGAACAAATATGCGCACTAAGTGCAAAAGGCAGCATTGGCACAACCTTGTGAGGAAAATAAATACTGAATCCTCGTTTGCGTGCTTCATTATCAAGCACACTATTGATACTTACATATTCACTCACATCAGCGATTGCCACATAAAGTGTGTGTGTTTTAGAATCAAAATAAATCGCATCATCATGATCTTTGGCATCAATAGGATCAATCACGCAAAAAGGCAAATGCCGTAAATCCTCACGAGAAGGATACATACTCGCCTCTACGACTTGCCCAAAAGAATCTGCCATTTTTAATGCTTCTTCACTAAATACTTCTTGCTTGTCATAATATCCTAGCACGATTTTTTCATCAATATGCGCATCATCAAGCACACCCAAGACTTCAGTAATATTTTTGCTTTGCAATTCAAGTTTTACCACACAATTTTTAGGCAATACTTTGAGTGATTTTTGTGAGACATTCACATCTACAAGCACATTTTCCATAGAATTACTCAACGCAAACGCCTTGTATCGACCCTTATTCATCACAATAAGAGCAATAATATGCGTTTGAGGAGAAAAAAGCGTGGTGATATATCGCGCGTTTGTGCGTTTTTTAGTTGTTTTGTGTGATTTCACACCCTTAGCCGTATTTATCTTTGCAAGGATAACATCGCCTTTTTTCAGTCCAAATCCTCCTTGCACAACCCAATCTCGCGTGTGTGCAGGATTAAAACTTTTTAAAAAAACTTTCTTGCTGCGGGAAATATCAATACTGCCGATGACAAAATCCGACTTGAGCGTGCAAAAATCCCCTTTAATCTCCAAAACGCCAAAGCTCTTTAGACGCTCTAATGCCCATATAAAAGATTTGTGAATCTGTCGCATTGGACAGCCAGTCGCGATAAGCGCATAAAATGACAGCATAGTGCGCCTTTAAATAAAAGCCTTATGACGCCACAATGTCAGAATCTCTTTCAATTTCTTTGGGCGAAAACCTAATTGCTCACAACAAACATTAAAACAAAAAGAATTCTGCGTTTGGCGCGAATGCAAATGCCCATGGATATTCAACGAACAATCCGCAAATTTAAACGCATCATCAAGCACATCACGGGTTTTGGCAAAACGATCGTTTTGCTTGCGATTAAACACCGGGAAATGCGAAAACATAATGCGCTCATGATCATAATCGACAACCAAAGCATTAAAATACACATCATCTTTGAGTGCGCTTTTGCCGTATTTATTTTTTAAAGCCTCAAGAATCGTATCTTTTTGTTCTATTTCTAGACGCAAACCCCTTTGCACACGCCAATCTTTAAGTTCTTTAAGCTTAGGGTAACGCTCGACATCGTTATTACCCACAATCAAACCTTTTTTGCCATTCAGATTCTTTAAGTATTTGAATCCACCCGGATAATACAAATCTCCCAAATGCAAAACAAAATCTTTTTTACCTACTTCTTCATTCCATAAACTTTGATGAAGCGTATAAAAATCCTCATATCCATATGCTTGAGCCGCTCTCAAACGACTAGGCTCTTTTACTAATGCTGCCTTATGTCCAAAATGACTATCTGAAATAAGAAAAGTATCAGAATCAATAGAAAATGTCATTTTAAAAACCCTTTAATAATCTTTTGGCAATATAGCCATCAATCACGCGTTCTCCATTACTACCTTGAAACACATAATAAATATGCGCCCATTCACCCTCAATACTAAGAATCTCCATTTCTCGCCCTAAAGGTGCTTTTGCGATACTTGCAGATTCTTGCGAAGGTGCTAAACGCACATTTGCCACATTCACAATCACTCGTGCATTGACCTTATAATCCCTCTTTTGAGAATCTTTCACAGAATCGTTAGCGGGTTTTGATAGATTAGATACAGGCGTATCTTTGCCGACACTTGGAGATTCTAAAGTTACGCTTTTAGCATCAGAATCTAATGGCGAGTGCAAAAGAGGTGATGCGTTTGTCGCCTTAGGCGGCGTCTCAATCAACGCTTGAGAGATGACATAACCTTGCGGTGCTTTTATCTTACTCCATTTTCCCTCATTGCTTACAATCTCTACTTTTGCACCCATTGCAAGCTTGCCTACAATCGCGCTTTGTGTGCTAGGAGACAAACGCACATTCACACCTTTTTGAGACTTTACATACGCAACCACAGAATCTCGTGTTTGTGCTTTTGAAACATTCGGCTTTTTAGTTTCTTGAGATGCTTTGTGATTAGATTCTCTTAAGGGCGATGGAGGCGTTTGAGATTTGGGCAATGCGTGAATCTTATCATTCTCATTAACAGCTAAAGCTAGTTTCTTCGCAAGAGGCGAATGAGGTGCAGGCTGATAAGCGACATTGATAAATGTCGATGAATAAACAGGAATAGGCGCAAAAGAAATTGTAAGCATCGCGCTAAAAGCCTTATCTTTATAAATTTCCGCGCGATAAATCTGCCCATTTTTATCTAAAGAGAATCTTGGGATAAAATCTTTCTTATAGATTGTAACTCCCGTCTCATTGGGGCGTTCAGATGTATCATTAGGCTTAACATAACCAATCACATTCACACGATGATCTGCAATTGGTTCAAATTCAATACTCTCTTTCACCTCGATGATTGATCCCACAGGCACGACTTTACGCACACCATCAATAATAACTTTCACAGATTCTAAGTCATTATCAAACTCAATCCAATCTGGATAAAGGGTGCTTAAAGTCTTGTAGCCGTATTTTAGCTCCACAGCACCTTTGCTTTGATTGACAAGACCAAGTATGCGACTTTGGGATTGAATAGTAAGATTCTTCAATGAAACATTTTTGGGCAAAGGGAAATGTGTCAATTGAGGACGCAAATCAACAAGTGGTAAGGAGATTCTCTCCTCAATCTTCATCTGCAAAATGGAGGGCGAAAGGATTTGAGAGACATTTTTAGGAGTGAGTTCAAAATCACGCTCAAAGCCAATACCAAGCTGTCCCATCAACGATTCAATGGCTAAGAGATGATAATACACTCTCGTATGCAAATCAAGCTCTTTACTTGCCTCATTTGTGAGTGCAGGCTTTCTAATCGAAAGCGAATAAAAAGTCAAAGCCTTAAGCTGCTCTTGATCACTTTTGGCTTTTGTGTCGGTGTTATGCACATGGTAAGCATGTATGGGTGCAAGGATATGCTGATTAATATCTGCAACCATTTGCGTTACAAAACCCTCTAATTCGCCATATTTTACCCCCTCAAGCACAGGCTGATCAACAACCGAGCAATTCCCCCAACGATGTGGATTCAGTAGCGCATTGACATAATGCGAACGCCAATAACCACTCCCATCGTGAAGATGCAGAGAAATATCAATTTCTGGTTGGGCAAGGAGCTCTTTAATACGCATAATAGTCGCATAATCAGGATCATTGGAAGATAAAGCGGCAAATTTGCGATTCATATCACCATACACACCTCGCATATTTGCAAACATTCCGTGAGGATTCACCACAGGCACAACCCACACACTGCCCTTTGTAATTTTATAATGCCGTAAAAACAAATCGCTTGAATAATACGCACCGGGTTCATCGCCATGTATGCCACCCATAAGCAATAAAGTCGGTGCTCTTTTGTCTCCCTCGTTGAGCTTGTATAACTCAAAATCACGCACAAGATTCTCTGCATTCACCACACTTAAGAATACTAGAAGCCCTATAAGCCATTTAGCTATCACTTATTTACCTTTGATCTTTTTGCGTCTTTGTTCGCGTTCTTCTTCCATTTCTTTATATAAAACAGCACAAGCCTTTGCCAACTCTCGAATCTGTAAGATATAATTTTGTCTCTGTGATACCGAAATCGCTCCTCGCGCATCAAGGATATTAAAAAAATGACTTGTAAGCATTGTGTAATCATAAGCCACAAGCGGGATTCTCTCCTGCAAACATTTCTTTGCTTCAAGTGTGTATTGTCCTAAAAGCTCAAAAAGCATCGTTGTCGTAGCAACCTCAAAATGATACTTTGAAAACTCATACTCGCCTTGTAAATGCACATCGGCATAATACATCGCCTCACGTTGTGAAGTTTTTTCACTCCATAAAATATCAAAAATATTCTCCACACCTTGTATATACATCGCTAAACGCTCTACCCCATAGGTAATCTCCACAGCCACAGGGTGGCAGGGAATCCCTCCTACTTGCTGAAAATAGGTAAATTGCGTAACTTCCATACCATCAAGCCATACTTCCCAGCCAAGTCCCCAAGCACCAAGCGTTGGGGATTCCCAATTATCTTCTACAAATCGCACATCATGAGCTTTGAGATCCAATCCCAATGCTTCTAAGCTTTTTAAATAAAGCTCTTGTATGCGATCAGGACTAGGTTTGATAAGCACTTGAAATTGGTAATAACTCCCCAAACGATTAGGATTCTCACCATATCGCCCATCAGTAGGTCGGCGAGAAGGAGCGACATAGGCGACACTCCATGGCTTAGAATCCAAACTCCTTAGCAAAGTCGCAGGGTGAAATGTCCCCGCACCCGCAGGAATATCATAAGGTTGGACAATCAAACAGCCTTGTTTTTTCCAAAATTCTTGCAAGGTGAGCAAAATATCTGAAAAACTTAACATTACACTCCTTTAGATATTGTGTTTAAATACCATTTTGTTGCGTGGGATTCCTAAAAAATTTGCCACAACATCACATTTAATTTTAAAAAGCAAAAATAATCGTTCGTCTTTATAAGATTCTAAACACTCAAAATTTCCCATTCCCTTAGCAAGAATCACACTAGAAGTATCAAAAATCTTTTGTGTTTGGGCATTTGCATCACGATACACAAAACCCGGGCTTCGCACACCAGAATCAAGCAAAGTGCAAAATCGTTCGATTGAACGCGCATCTCCACTCATATCCGCCATTGTCAAATCATTAATAATCGGCTTTCCTCGCACAGCATAGTAAATTGCAAGTGTCGGATATAATATTTTTAATGTCGCAAGCAACACTTCGTCAAAATAATTTTCACCTGCATTGTCTGCGAGATAAAGCATAATTCTAGCATTTTGTATCTTATTTATAAATCCATTTATGTCAAAAAATGCAAATTCTAATCCCAAAGGATCAAAATCTGCCTCTTCAAAAGAAAAAGTGCTTTGAGAGCCATAGTCAATCACATTGCCTATTACCGCAACCTTGATCGCCCACGCTAAAAGCTTTTCTTTGTGCGAATCTGACGAGGGCAAATCCGACACAGGCAGGGAGCTTAAATCAGATTCTAGAAAATCCAATATATTAGGCAAAGGAGGAGGGAAAATACCTAAGATAGCCTTAAGAGCATATTTTGCTTTGCACATACTTTCTTGTTTGATGCGCAAAAAAGGATCACTTACGCCCAGCATTGTCGAGAGATTTTCATACACATCAATAGCGATTTGTGGTGGTGCAGAATCTACAGGAGGGGCGATGCGTAAAGGTGCGAGAATCTTTTGAGTTGCCAAACACACATCAAGATTCTGATCTTTTAAAGAAGAAGAAAAATGTTGAATCTGTCGTTGCAGACAATCAAAGCATGTATGTTGGGCGATCATTTAGGCTCTGTCATATTAGATACTTTTCCCCACATCAAACGATATTTACGCTTCATAAATTCAATCTCTTCTCTTGAACGCTCCAATTCCGCGCGTAGGGTTTCCATTGTCTTTTTATCATCATCATAAACTTCTTGCATCGAAATGAGTGCGTCTTTCAAAAATGTATTTTCATTTTTAAATGCACTAATGGTTTCATCTTTTGCCGCGACAACTTTATCGTGTAATCCTAGAATCGTTGAGATAGTTTTTTCTACAAATACCGGATCAAGCTCTTTACCGCTCATATCTGCTGAAACAAGCCCAGATTCAACCCTTTTGACTAACGCCGAAGTGCCACTTGTCGCATCAATAAAAATTTTATTATCTTCTTTTTTGCTTTTAATACTGCCTTCATTAATCAAATCCAAAATCTTCGTCTCATCTAGCCCGGAAAGCTTGACAAATTCTTCTAAAATTAGCCAAGTCGTTTCAGAATTTATGTTCGAGGTATTTTCATTTGAGACATTCGTGCTAGGTGCATTTTCCATATAATCCCCCTATGAAATTTTCACTTCAATATCTGCCGAATCTAGCTCAACTTTTTTGGCTTTCATCACACGATCTTCAACGAGTTTGCCCGCAAGCTCATCATTTTTCAGACTAAGAATCTGCATTGCCAAATAAGCGGCATTAATCGCGCCTGCTTTACCGATACTCACCGTTGCTACAGGCATTGAGCTGGGCATTTGCACTGTCGAAAGCAGCGCATCTAAGCCATCAAGCGCGCCTCCGCTTAATGGCACACCAATGACGGGTTTGCAAGTTTGAGAAGCAATCGCCCCAGCAAGGTGAGCTGCCATACCTGCTGCTCCAATGAATACTTGCGCTCCACGCGCTTGAGCATCTTTAATATAAGATTTTGTCCTATCGGGCGAACGATGCGCTGATGAAATGATCACCTCATAAGCAACATCAAATTTTTTAAGCACTTCTACGCATTCGCTCATCACCGCCCAATCGCTTTTACTCCCCATAATCACACTTACAAAATCCATTATATGCTCCTTAAATCATACTTTACAAAAACGCTAAGCATTTTTAATACCTTTTATGCCTCATCAAGCCAATGCAAAATATTTTCTTTTAGTTGCGAGGTTTTGAGAATCTCACGATGCACTTCAGTTTTACTGAAAAGATTCTCTATGGATTGCGTAATGCACACATTTTGACCCTGAATCTGATATTGACTAATCGCCTTAATCGCCTCTTTATCAACAAGAGCTTGATGAGTGTCTCTTGATGAAATCGCACTTTCCACAATCGGGGCAAATTTACTCCATTCTGCGGTTGAGGCAATCACACATTTACCCAATTTCTCGCGTCCCAAAACTTGTGCGACATAATACCCTACCGCTGTATGAGGATCAATCAAATGCCCTTTCTCAAAAGCAGCTGCAATGCTTTGAAGACATTTCTCATCATCACAAAAAAACGCATCAAAATGTTCTTGCAATAAAGCCAATTCCGATGATGTTAGCGCATATCGGCGTGTTTTTTCAAGACTTTGCATCAATTCCTTCGTGCGCTTTGCCCCATAAAGGTCAAACAATACCCGCTCCACATTGGAACTTTTGAGAATATCCATAGCAGGTGAAAAAGACTTGATAAGCGAACGTTGCGTAATGTCATAAACACCGCTTGTAATAAAATCTGTGAGGATATGATTAGGATTAGACGCTACGACCAAACGCCCAATAGGCAATCCCATTTTCTTTGCATAAAATGCCCCTAAGATATTGCCAAAATTTCCACTAGGGACAATAATAGAAAGCTTTTCACCATAGCTTAAAGAATGCGTTTTTATCAAACTCACATACGCCCAAATATGATAGATAATCTGAAAAACAATGCGTCCGATATTGACAGAATTCGCAGCGGATAATGCAATTTTTCGTTGCGCTAAAGCATCATTAAACGCACTATCAGCCAAAAGCGATTTTAAAGCACTTTGTGCATCATCAAAATCTCCCTCGATTCCCAATACTTTGAGATTATGTGCATTTTGTGTCGTCATTTGCAAACGTTGGACATCACTCGTCCCACCTTGAGGATACAAACACACTACACGGATATTTTCTTTGTGAGCAAAACTTTCTAATGCTGCAGGTCCTGTGTCTCCACTTGTCGCAGTGAGGATTAAATAATCTTGATGTTTTTGTTTGGCAAAACTTGACAAAAGCTTCCCAAAAGGCTGCAAAGCCATATCTTTAAAAGCCCTCGTGGGTCCGTGAAAAAGCTCTAAGATAAAAAGGTCAGAATCTATCTTTTTAACAGGTGCAGGATTAGTAATATCATCAAAACTTTCATAACTTTGCAAGGCTTCTTTAAGGATATGAGTATCTAATCCCAACCCCAATCTTGCAAAAATATCCTCGCAAAGCTCACTATAACTTAATCGTTCAAACCTTGCAATATCGTCCTTGTTCAAAGTAGGCAAAGACTGAAAAGTATAAAGCCCTCCTTCTTTTGCCACAGGCTGCAAAATCGCCTCTTCAAAGCTTACACCTACCGCATCTTCGCTTCTTGTCGAAACCAACAAGTTTTGTCGCCCAGAATCTTTACTCATTTTCACACTCCAACAAAATTATTTATGATTCTCAAAGCATTTATTATACGCATTTATTGTTATTTTTTTGATTTTCATCACTTTTTCCAAGCATTTGTTGGATTGCTTGAGCGCATTTGATTCCATCTTGAATCGCCCAAACCACAAGACTTTGACCCATTTTTGCATCACCACAAGCATAGATTCTATGATGTGTCGTTTCGTAGTTATGGGTGCAAATATTATTTTTTGCATCAAATGCGACATTGAAATGTGTTTGAATCTGCTCTTCACTCCCACCAAACCCCATTGCAAGCAAAACCAAATCCGCTTTGTATTCTTTTTGTGAATCTTTAACTGCTTGGCTAATGCGTCTGCCTTGCGAATCTTCACTCCAACATAAATCACTTGCAATCACACCGCTTACTTTGCCATTTTTACCGACAAACTTTTGCGTGAGTTTCTGATACTCTCTAGGATCTTTACCATACACTTCTATCGCCTCTTTAAGCCCATAATCTGTGCTGAAAGTTTGTTTTTTTAGAGGCCAAGGATTGGATTTGGGGCGAGATAACGGACGCTTTGGACTTCGCTCAAAACGCGTGATAGACTTTGCACCCTGTCTAGTCGCCACCGCCACACAATCCACACTTGTATCACCACTTCCTATGATAAGCACATCTTTGCCCTTTGCGAGATAATCGCCTTGTTTTGAATCAAGCAAAGATTTTGTGCTGTGTGTCAAATAATCCACCGCAAACATAATACCCTCTAAATTCCGACCTTCTAAACACAAATCAATAGGCTTACTCGCTCCGGTAGCCAAAACAAGCGCGTCATATTCTGATAAAAGAGAATCTACTTTTTTCTGTGAATCAATAGGGTGATTAGTCTTAAATACAATCCCACTCTCACACATCATCTTTACTCTACGCTCTATCACACTTTTATCTAATTTCATATCGGGTATGCCATACATCAAAAGCCCACCGATTCTATCACTTCGCTCAAATACTACGACTTGATACCCGTATTGATTTAACTCCCACGCACACGCTAATCCTGCAGGACCTGAACCAATGATTGCAATCTTTTTATTGCTCCGATTCATCGGCTTATAGGGTGTTACAAGCTTATTTTTATAAGCATTTTCAATGATTGCAAGCTCATTTGCTTTGATTGTTACACTCTCTCCATTGATTGCACACACACAAGAATCTTCGCAAGGAGCAGGACAAACTCTCCCGGTAAATTCTGGAAAGGGATTTGTCAGATTCAAGCGATCATAGGCTTGCTCCCAATGCCCTTTGTAAATCAAATCATTCCATTCTGGGATAAGATTATGCAACGGACAGCCTACTTCACCACCGACAATGCGTTGATTAGAAGTTTGCGTGCAGCCAATAACACCATAGGGTTGTGTTATTTTTTGTGAGGGAGCAATGATGCCTGTATGGCAAAATGCTACACCACAATTCATACAGCGTCCCGCCTGAATCTGCTGGTCTTTCTTGCTAAGAGGCACATAAAACTCTTGATAATTTTTTACACGCTCTTTAGGGGCTAATGCCTTTGCTTCTGTTCTTGCATCTTCTAAAAATCCTCTTGGTTTTCCCATTGTCGCTCCTTTGTCTTTATCAATCTTTTATTATCCCTTGACTAATCTTTAAAAATGCCGCAAGCTCTGGATCACTCTCGTTTTTACACGATTGTAAAGCCTTAATCGCCTTTTCATAATCTCGCGGCATCACTTTGAAAAAATCGTTCTTGGAAAATCGCTCAAGCACCTCTTTTGCTTTTTTAGAATCTGTATAGCAGATATGCGCTTCAAGTAATGCTCTAATCTCTCGTTCATCATCTCGATTGATTTCGCGCACATCGACAAGCTCTTTATTCACGCGTGGGATATTATGTTGCCCTAAGATATAAGCATATCCACCACTCATTCCTGCTGCAAAATTTTCTCCCACATCGCCCAAACACAACACCTTTCCGCCTGTCATATACTCACAACCATGCACACCCATTCCTAGCACGACAGCACTCACACCGGAATTGCGCACACAGAACCGCTCTCCTGCAATACCATCAAGATACACTTCACCTTTTGTCGCTCCATACAAACACGCATTACCTACGATAATATTTTCTTCCGCACTCAAAGTGAAAGCACTTGAGGTTTTAGCAATGATTTTTCCTCCGCTTAGCCCTTTGCCCAAATAATCATTCGCATCGCCAATGATCTCTAAGCGGATTCCATGATTTAAAAATGCTCCAAAACTATTGCCTGCATTACCAATAGCCTGAATCTGAATAGAATCTTCAGCCAAGCCCTTCAAACCATAAAGCCTTGTAACTTCACTAGAAAGCATCGTAGCAAAAGTGCGGGAAAGATTTGATACTTCTAGGCTTAGCTTGATTTTTTTACGCTCCTTGATTGCTTTTTGGCAAAGCGGAAGCAAGATTCTATAATCAATCGTTTTTTCAAGCTTATTATCTTTAAATCCTTGAAAATGCACCGCTGTTTTATTGTAAGTGCTAAGATTTTTAATCATTCTGTCAAGATTGATCATTCCTTTCTTACCGCTAAGTTGTTTTTGGCGCAGTTTATCCACACGCCCTACCATCGATTCGAGCGTCTTAAATCCAAGCTTTGCCATATATTCACGCAATTCTTGAGCAATAAAACGCATAAAATTCATCACATCTTCGGGCTTACCCTTGAATCGCTCGCGTAATTCCTTATCTTGTGTCGCAATACCAAAAGGACAAGTATTCATATGGCACACACGCATCATTGTGCAACCTAGCACGATTAAAGGCGCAGTCGCAAAGCCAAATTCTTCTGCACCCAAAAGCGTAGCAATCGCCAAATCACGACCCGTCAAAAGCTTGCCGTCAGTTTCCAAGCGCACCCTATCACGCAATTGATTGAGAATCAATGTTTGATGTGTTTCTGCTAATCCTAACTCCCATGGAATCCCCGCATTAGCGATTGAGGTTTTTGGACTAGCTCCTGTGCCACCATCATAACCCGAAACAAGGATAATATTTGCTCCAGCCTTTGCGACCCCTGCAGCTACTGTGCCAATGCCAGATTCTGAAACAAGCTTGACAGAGATATTGACATGAGGATTTGCATTTTTAAGATCATAAATCAGCTGCGCCAAATCTTCAATCGAGTAAATATCATGATGAGGTGGAGGCGAAATGAGTGCCACACCGGGTGTAGAGTTTCGCGCTTTTGCAATCCATGGATACACCTTAAAGCCGGGTAATTGCCCTCCTTCACCGGGTTTTGCCCCTTGAGCGACTTTAATCTGAATCTCCTTTGCATTCACAAGATATTCAATATTCACACCAAAACGCCCACTCGCTACCTGTTTAATCGCACTTGATTTATCATCACCATTTGCTAGAGGCGTGTAACGGCTCGCATTCTCTCCACCTTCGCCACTATTGCTTTTTGCACCAAGACGATTCATCGCAATCGCAAGTGTTTCATGCGCTTCTTTAGAAATCGAACCATAACTCATCGCGCCACTTTTAAAACGCTTGACGATGCTTTCTACACTCTCTACTTCCTCAATTCCAATCGCCTCACTAAAATCAAACTCCAAGCAATCACGCAAATTCACAATCTTAGAATCTACCAAATGCGAATATTCTTTGAAAAGCTCATAATCTCCTCTCCTACAAGATTCTTGAAGCTTAAAAATCACAAGAGGATCAAGCAAATGTTCTCTCTTACCACTTCTGTAAAGATGATTACCCTTAGAATCTAGTGCATTGGTGTGTGAGCTAAATGCACTTTTATGCACACTAAGCAAATCTTTGGCAATTTGTTCCAATCCAATACCTTCGATTTTACTTGGTGTAGAGGTGAAATATTTATCAATCACATCGCTACTGATTCCCACACATTCAAATATTTGTGCGCCATTATAGCTTTGCATTGTCGAGATTCCCATTTTTGATGCGATTTTTACAATCCCCTTAGAAGCAGCATGAATATAATTTTTGACTGCTTCTTTATCGTTTATACGAAGCTCACCTTGCAAAATAAGCTGATGAATACTTTCAAATACCAAATAAGGATTAATCGCAGTTGCTCCATATCCCAACAAACACGCTAAATGGTGAATCTCTCTAGGTTCTGCAGTCTCAATCACAAGGCTTGCATGCGTCCTACGATTACAACGCACCAAAAAACTATGCAGACCCGATACAGCAAGCAATGAAGGAATAGCGCAAAGATTCTCACTCACACCTCGATCACTAAGAATCACAATCCACGCGCCCTTTTCAATTTCCTCTAAAGTCTTGTGAAACAACGCATCAAGGGCTTCTTCTAAACTTTGCTTACGATAGTCAAATAAAATGCTTATCTCTGCGACCTTAAAGCCTTTCAAGTGTTTGATTTTATGTAAATCCTCATTACTAATCACGGGATAAGGGAGCTTGAGACGCTTACAATTTTTTTCACTAGGCTTGAGCAAATTCCCCTCTCGCCCTAAATAAATGCGTTGAGAAGTTACGATTTCTTCTCTTATCGCATCAAGCGGCGGGTTGGTTACTTGTGCAAAGAGTTGTTTAAAATAACTAAAAAGATTCTGTGGGTTATCGTCCAAAACAGCCAAAGGCGTATCAATACCCATTGCGGCTAAAGATTCTTTACCTGCTTGTGCCATAGGCAAAATACTCTCTTTAAGCTCATCATAACTCCAACCAAAAGCTTTTTGAAGCAATAAAGTTTGTTGTTTGTCCAAATAAGTCTCTTTGTAGCCCTTAAGCTCAAGATTCTCAATCCTGATAAGATTCTCCAACCATTTACCATAAGGCTTTGCATTAGCGTATTGCTCTTTAAGCTCGGTATCTGAAACCAAACGCCCCCTTGCAGTATCGACAAGGAGCATCTTGCCGGGTTCTAAGCGTTTCTTTGCAGCGATATTATTCTCATCGATATGAAGCGCACCTGTCTCACTTGCAAGAATCAAAAAATCATCTTTTGTCAAATAATAGCGCGAAGGACGGAATCCATTGCGGTCAAGGCTCGCACCCATGATGATTCCATCGGTAAAAATAATAGACGCAGGTCCGTCCCATGGCTCCATTAGCATTGAATGATACTCGTAAAATGCACGCTTTTTAGCGTCCATATTATGGTTTTTGCTCCATGGCTCGGGGATCATCATCATAAAAGCCTCTTCGAGACTCCGCCCATTGAGGCTTAAAAACTCTAAAGTATTATCAAACATTGCTGAATCGCTGCTAGGCTTAGCAATAATCGGAAATACTTGATTCAAATCCTCAAAGTATTCACTTTCACAAAGCCCCTCTCTTGCGGTAATAGAATCCACATTGCCTTTAATAGTGTTGATTTCACCATTATGCACCATATAACGATTAGGGTGAGCGCGTTCCCAGCTTGGAAAAGTATTAGTTGAGAATCGAGAATGCACAAGCGCAATGGCTGATTTCATATTCACATCTTTAAAATCTAAATAAAAATCACTCAATTGCGTTGAAAGGAGCATTCCCTTATAAACAATCGTGCGTGAAGAAAAACTACAAATATAAAATTTTGGCACATTTATCGCACGCTTTTCGATGATGCGCCTTGCCACATAGAGTTTGCGTTCAAAATCAATGCCGCGAGGGACATCATTTGGGCGTTTGACAAAAGCTTGTAAAAAATAAGGCATCGCCGCAAGTGCAGTTTTGCCTAAATCACTCGGATTAATCGGCACAACACGGAATCCTAAAAACTCAATCCCTTGCTCTTTAAGCACCTCTAAAAAGATGCTTTTTCCTGCTTCTTTAGCTTCAAGATTCGGAGAGAAAAAGATTTGTGCAACGGCATAATCTCCAGCTTTAGGTAAATCAAAGCCTAAATCCTGCGTGCTAAAAAATTCATAGGGCATTTGGATTAAGATTCCTGCACCATCGCCGCTATTTTCTTCTGCTCCAGCTCCACCACGATGCTCCAAAGACATTAAAATTTTCAGTGCATCATTAATAACTTTATAAGAACGGATTCCGCGAATATTTGCTACTGCACCAATACCGCACGCATCGTGTTCAAATGATGGATCATATAAACCCACAGCTTTCATAATTTAATCTCCTTACAAGTTGTCCCAAAAATAGCGTAATTGCCTTATTTTGCCTTATCTTTTTAGGAAGTTTTTATAACTTAATCAGTTCAAAGCGCACGAAATAGGCATAAATCAAGGCGATAAGAATGTCTTTGAGATTAAGCGCAGAAAAATGATTTCAGAATCTTAGAACAATTATAGAGAAATCGCACAACCAAAAAAATGCTAGATTCTCCCTCAATGGGGAGAATTCTTAGCAGCTATAAGTTGTGATAAATTCAAATGGGTGTGGGCGCGCTTCCCATGGCCAAATTTCAGTTTCAAATTTATAAGCCTTATAAGTTTGGATAAACTCTTCAGTAAAGACATCACCGACCTTGAGATAATCTTTATCGGCAAGCATTTCTTCAATCGCATGTCGCAAAGTATGCGGAAGCTGTTTGATGCCTTTTTCGCGAATTTCATCAAGTGTGAGTTCAAACAGATTAATTTCCATAGGTTTGCCCGGATCAATCTTATTGCGTATGCCATCAAGCCCTGCCATAAGCAAACTAGAAAAAGCCAAATAAGGATTGCTCGAGCTATCGGGGAATCGGAATTCCATTCTTTTTGCTTTTTCACCACTATTGTAAGGGATTCTGATACTTGCAGAACGATTCTGTGCAGAATAAGTCAAAATACTAGGAGCTTCAAATCCCGGAATAAGACGCTTATAAGAATTAGTGCTAGGATTTGTAAAAGCCGCCAAAGGGCGAGCATGTTTCAATACGCCACCCAAAAAATGCAAGGCAGTTTGACTCATTCCCTCATAGGCATCACCTGCAAAGAGATTCTTACCCTCTTTCCATATACTGATATGCACATGCATACCGCTTCCATTATCGCCATAAAGAGGTTTAGGCATAAAAGTCGCTGTTTTACCATTAAGATGTGCGACCATCTTAACGACATATTTAAGTTTTTGGACATTATCAGCCGCTTCAAGCATATCACCAAACTTTACACCAATCTCACCTTGTCCTTGAGCGACTTCGTGATGAAGGACGAAAGTTTCTAGCCCCACTTGATTAAGCACTTTTACCATTTCAGCGCGTAAATCTACCATAGAATCTACAGGTGCTACAGGAAAATACCCGCCTTTTGTGCCGGGTCGATGCCCCATATTCACACCACCTTCAAACTCTCGTGTGCGATTCCACTCGCCTTCTTCTGTATCTACTTCATAATATTGACAATTTACTGAATCTTTAATCTTGATACTATCAAATACAAAAAATTCATTTTCGGGACCATAATACGCTACATCGCCAATCCCACTTTCTTTAAGATGCTTCATAGCGCGTTTAACAATACTTCTTGGACATTTTTCATAAGGTTCATCTTTATAAATATCCCATACATCACAAAAGACGACTGCTGTCGTATCGGCTGTAAAAGGATCAATAAAATATCTTACTGGATCAGGAATAAGAATCATATCAGATTTATTCACAGGCTGCCATGCAGGGATAGAGCTACCATCGAAAGGAATACCTTCAAAACTTCCTTCATCAATAGAGCTTATGCTAAAACTTAAATGATGCCATACGCCCTTGATGTCTGTAAAACGAAAATCGATAAATTCAACTTCGTTTTCCTCACAAAATCGAAAAAAATCACTGACGGCTTTTTTGTCAATTTCTCTCTTTTGCATGTTAGCCTCCTTTTTGTTACTTAAGTCAAGTTTAAATTATAAAAATTTAAACTTTGGATTTATACCATATTCTATTAGAATCTATGATAAAACCCTAACGCAAAACACGCAAGAAATCCAAGCAAATCCGATATTTTCACATTATTACGCGAGATTGTGTCAAAATTGATAAGAAAGCAACAAAGTCCCCTTGAGATTAATCTCATAATACGAAAGCATATAAGAGCAATTGATTTTTGCCAGCATTTGGAAATGATGCGAAGTGATTAATGCCATATTAAACTCACCAAAAGCCCCATTACTGATGCCCTCACGATCATAAATAATCGTATTATCCGCCAAGATTCCAATACTCGAACCTGAAAGATTTAAATCACTAAAAGCACCGATATTAAAACCCCATTCCCACATCTTAAATGTTTGTATGCCTTTCAAACCCAATATCGCATTCATACCACCATCAAAGGGTATATTTTTCCGATAAGCACGCGGGATAAAGATATAAGTTTCAACACGCGCGTAGGGAATCCACGAAAAATATTTGCCTAAAAACGCGTAGCCATAATCGATATTTAATAAGATATTGTGTTCGTCAAATTGACTATGTTGTGATTGAGGTATGCCTAGAGCATAGCCAAAATCCACACCGATGAGATGCCACCCGCGTGATGACTTGCCAAATTCAATATCAACATTGCCAAATCCCCCTACACTTAGGCTATTTTCAGAATCTTTGCCATCAAGGCGAAGTGTAGAAACACCGATTTCTGAATGGAAAAAGAGATTGTAATCGTCTTGAAAAAGTTGCGTATTGTAGCCCACACCCACATTTTGCGCATAAATACTAAAGAGATTATTTTTCATATAGGAAGTATTGAGAGAGAGCGAAAGCGATGCGGCGTCTTCATTTTCTCCATAAGGAGCTAAAGATTGGATATTGAGTGTCGAATCTTGTCCTTGCGAGGAAAAGGCTATAACCAACAAAAAGATACTTAACGCACGCAAAATATCATTTTTCATCACTTTTTCTCTATGTTTTTTGCACTTTAAATAAATCTTATTCTAAGGAAGTATTGTAATAATTGTCCCAACAGGAACGAGCTGATAAATCTCTTGCATGGATTCATTATCCACAGCAATGCAGCCATCAGTCCAATCACCATAGAGTTTAAAAAGCCCTTTAGCAAAACCAAATCCATTAGGCAACCCGTGAATCTTAATATCCCCACCTGCACTCTTGTGAAGATTTTGTGCGTAGGCTTTATCAGCTTCATTAGGATAACTGATGCCGAGATTCAGAAAATAACGCGATTTGGGATTCTTAGAATCAATCACATATTCTCCTTCAGGTGTTTTGCTATCGCCTTCAAACTGCTTATGTCCGATAGGATTTTTCCCTAAGGCAATAGTATAAGTTTTAATGACTTCATCACCTGCATACAAACTCAAGGTGCGCTTAGCCTTTTCTACCATGATATGCGTGATACGAGCATCTTGTGTAGATTCTAGAATCTGTGCGGGCTTATCATAAAAAATCACAATCCCCACACACGCACAAAAAAAGCTTAGCAATATCATCGCAAGATATTTTTTCATTGTTTTACTCTATCATTATGGTCAGTTTAAGAATCTATATAAGCACACGGCAAACACGCAGATTCTTAAGGTATGCTAGCTGTATTTATTTTAAGCCACAAAAATCCTTAATGGCTTCGACCTTATCTGTCTTTTCCCAACTAAATTCGCTTAATTCTCGTCCAAAATGCCCGTAAGATGCGGTTTTTTGGTAAATAGGGCGGAGCAAATCAAGAGATTCTATAATACCCTTTGGTGTAAGTCGGAAGACTTTTTTCACGCATTCAGTCAAAACAGCATCATCGACTTTGCCTGTGCCTTGCGTATCGACAAGAATCGAAACCGGCTCAACCACACCAATAGCATAGGCTAACTGCACAACAGCCTTATCACAAACACCACTTGCTACGAGATTCTTAGCGACATATCGTGCTGCATACGCTGCGCTCCTATCAACCTTACTAGGATCTTTACCGCTAAATGCCCCACCGCCATGCGGACAGCTTCCACCATAAGTATCCACGATAATTTTACGCCCTGTCAAACCTGCATCACCTTGTGGTCCGCCGATGACAAATTTCCCGGTGGGATTGACAAAATAGCGGATATTATCGTTTAAATACTTTTCGGGCAAGACTTTTTGCACGATTTCTTCAATCACTGCATCTTTGAGGTGAGATTGGCTTGTCTCTGGGCTGTGTTGAGTAGAAATCACGATTGTATCAATACTCACAGGCACACCATTTTCATAGCGCACAGTTACTTGAGACTTACCATCTGGACGCAAAAAGGGCAATGTGCCATCTTTTCGCTTTTGCGCCAATCCCTCTGTAAGTCGATGAGAGAGCCAAATAGGCAGAGGCATAAGAGAAGGTGTTTCGCGACACGCATAGCCAAACATCAGCCCTTGGTCGCCTGCACCAATCTCTCCGTCTTCTCTATCCACACCTTGATTAATATCAGGACTTTGCTCACCGATACCATTAAGCACCGCTGCAGAGCGATAGTCAAAGCCATAAAGCGCATCAGTGTAGCCGATTTCTTTTACAACTTTGCGTGCGATTTCTTGCATCGGCGCATACACGGTTGTTTTAAGCTCCCCTGCAATCACACAAAAGCCATTGCTTACTAAGGTTTCGCACGCTACACGCGCTTTTTTATCACGCTCCAAGATATAATCAAGCACAGCATCGCTGATTTGATCAGCCATTTTGTCGGGGTGTCCTTCGGTTACAGATTCTGAAGTAAAGAGAAAGGATTTTTTCATAAATTCACCTTGTGTTTTGGATTTTCTGTAAAGAAATGATAGTAAAAAATGTTAAATAGGTATTGTATTTTGAATTTTTTGTTTGATTTATTATGCCAATAAGCCTTTATTTGCAGCTTACAACAAGGACAATTAAGTAAAAGTTAAGGGGGGGGGGGGATAGAATATCCGACTTTTCGATTTAAAATCAATGGAGGCGGTTATGAAAATGTTTTATAGAAGTGCAATTATCTTTGGTATGCTAGGACAAATCCTTTATGCCGATGCGTTAAGTGATAAAAAAGCAGAATTGGAGAGACAAATCGCAGAGCTAGAGGCAAAACAAAACGAACAAAAAGAGGTAGAAGAGCTTGAGCGCAGACTGCAACAGCTTCAAACTAAAGCTGACCAAGAGTTATCAGGTCAAACTCCACGACAGCAAACAGCCCCACAACAAACCTACCCAGCACAAACCACTGTTCAGAATCCTAACTCATCTGGTGTCATCACACAAGAAATGCGCGATGCGGAAGTCAAGAATATATTTGGCAAAAATCGTAATGGGGTGCTGTTAGGCATAGGAATCGGATCTGTAAAGATAGACTATTTATCTAGCACAACAAGTTTTAATGAAAATTTTGTAACAGGAAATGCAAGAATTGGTTATCAAAGATTCCCTAATAATAAAGTATTTGGTGGGAGAATATATCTTGATAGTTTTGTTGGTGCAGGAACTTTTAAGGATGGGGCTACAACCATGCAAATATTTACAGCCCTTAACGCTGACATACTTATGGATTTTAATATCCCTAATACTTATAGCTATGTTGGTTTGTTTATTGGGGGAGGTTTTGGATCATTTGGATTTAACTATACCCCAGCATCAATTTGGGAAAACTTAACAACGCTTACAGGCGGTTCAGGATTTATCAATTTTGGTGCAGCCATTACTCTAAATGCAAAGCATCGGTTAGAATTTTATGCCAAAAAGCCTACAACAAACAAATATGATGACAAATTTCATTGGCAAACTTCAACACTTCTAAATATGGTATATCAATACACTTTTTAAAATTTATCCGCATAGATTTTATGCGGATTCTGTAATCGCAGGATAATTTAACATTTATTTAGCGTTTTGTTACTTGAGTGTCATACAATATCATCTATGATAATAATTTGTTATCAATAATTTTTTTCATTAAGGAGTTTTATATGTTAGTTACAAAACCTGCGCCAGACTTTACTGCTGAAGCTATCAAGGCTGATGGTATGTTTGAGGATAATTTCAACCTCTATAAAAATATTGGTAAAAATGGAGCGGTAATTTTCTTTTGGCCTAAAGACTTTACTTTCGTTTGTCCTAGTGAAATCATTGCTTTTGACCACAGAGTAAAAGATTTTGCCGAAAGAGGAATCAATGTGATTGGGGTATCTATCGATTCTAAAGAAGTGCATTTTGCATGGAGAAATACACCTGTCAAAGAAGGTGGTATCGGGGCTGTGAGCTTCCCAATGGTGTCAGACATCACTAAGCAAATTTCTCGTGATTATGATGTACTTTTCAATGGTGCAGTCGCTCTTCGCGGTAGCTTTTTGATTGACAAAAACAAAGTCATTCGCCACGCAGTCATTAATGACCTCCCATTAGGACGAAATGTCGATGAAATGATTCGTATGGTTGATGCGATGTTATTTGTTGAAGAACATGGCGAAGTTTGCCCAGCTGGTTGGAATAAAGGTGATAAAGGTATGAAAGCTAACGCTAAAGGTGTAGCAGAATATCTTAGCCAAAACGCAGACAAATTATAATTTATCTTAATCGCCCTTTTATCACCAAAAGAGGGCGATAGATTCTTACTTAATATTTTACTCTTCTCCTCATTGAAACAACATACTATTTCTAGAATCTTGTGGCTTGAGACATTAATTAGCACCCTTTACGCAATCAAGATTGTTTTTGTCTTTTATTATTTATGGCTATTTGAATTGAAATTTGAAAAATCTGTGAGGATTCTATAAAAGCAGCGATTTTAAACTCTTGATTTTAAAGAATCTTGCTTTGCTTTTGCATCACTCACAAAGCAAGATAAAGTTTCTCTTATCCTAATCAGATAAGAGAAACTCCTTTCGTTTATTAAGCTTCGGCTGTCTCTTGAGAGAGTGCGTGTGCCTTTTTAGCATTGCTAAGCATTAGTTTGATACGATTTTCTTGATTGACCTTAGTCGCACCGGGATCATAATCAATCGATACAATATTGCTTTGAGGATTGCGTTCTTTAATCGTTTTCATCATACCTCGTCCTACAATGTGATTAGGCAGACAGCCAAAAGGCTGGGTGCAAACGATATTTTCAACACCTTGTCCGATTAATTCAAGCATTTCCGCTGTCAATAACCACCCTTCGCCCATATTCATACCTTGAGAAACATATCCCTCTACAAGATCTCTCGTATGGTTAAAGGCAGTAGGAGCTCTGAATACACCATGCTTCTTAATTGCTTTAATCATATCAACTTGTTTGCTTGCAAAAAACCAATAAACCACACGATAAATCAATGTCTGCATCAAACTCCCGCCATACATTTTACCGCCCACAATCGTATCGTTAATACAATAAAGACAGAAATCAATAAAGCCGGGTATCACAACTTCACAATTTTCAGCCAACAAAAAATCTTCGAGATTATTATTACCCAAAGGAGAGAATTTAATATAAATCTCACCGACAATCCCCACCCGCACCTTTTGTGCGCTCTCTCTAGGAATACTTGCAAAATCATCTAAGATGAGTTTCATATCTTTCT
Organism: Helicobacter sp. MIT 05-5293; assembly: GCF_000765665.2. NCBI lineage: Bacteria > Pseudomonadati > Campylobacterota > Epsilonproteobacteria > Campylobacterales > Helicobacteraceae > Helicobacter > Helicobacter sp. MIT 05-5293. The sequence continues at coordinate 222,534 of NZ_JROZ02000001.1, read as the reverse complement.
TAAATGCGCTGTATTTTTTCAAGCCTTCATTTGTGCCTTCTGTGGTGATACGATCGACCCACTTACTTACCATCGCATCGGTATCACCCGGATTTTTTTCATAAGGCTTACATTGATTGGCAATGTGCATAATCAAATCGCCATATAAGATAGCATTAATAAAGTTTTGGAGCATTGGTCTTGTAACGCTAAAGCCTTCATTGCTTTCTAGTCCGCTAAAATTCAACGAAATAACGGGAATCTTGCCAAACCCAGCCTTGTTTAATGCCTTTCGCAACAAATAAATATAATTACTCGCACGACAACCTCCACCGGTTTGCGTGATAAGCAATGCGACTTTGTCCAAATCCCACTGACCGCTTTTTAACGCATCAATCATTTGTCCAATCACAAGCAAGGCAGGATAACAAGTATCATTATGCACATTACGCAATCCTTCATCAACAACACCTTTGCCATCATTGTGCAAAAGCTCTGCTTTATAGCCATGCAAGTGCAAAATATTAACTAAAAGTCGGAAATGCACTGGAAGCATCATTGGCACTAAAATAGTGTGCGTTTCTTTCATCTCTGCTGTAAAAGGGACGCGTTGAATCTCACGCTTATTTTCGGATTTGAAAATAAGATTCTCGCTTCCATTACCTGCCTGCCAAGAATTGATATTAGGTGTAATTTTTTGTGTCATTTGAATTCCTTTTTTTGATATTAAGCATTTTCTAAAATTTTACTTGAAGCAAGGAAATTTTTTGCTTTTTTGCTGGCTTGTTTTTCTTCCATTGCTCCAAGCAAGCTTCTGATTCTGATTTTTACCGCGCCAAGATTGCTGATTTCATCAATCTTAAGTTGAGTGTAGAATTTATTATGGCTTTCGAGAATCTCTCTCACCTCATCAGTTGTGATAGAATCAATCCCACAGCCAAAGCTTACAAGCTGCACAAGCTCGATATTATCATCATGAGAAACAAACTCTGCAGCATTATAAAGCCGAGAATGGTAACTCCACTGATTAAGAATCTGAAGCTCCCCTGCTTCTGCCATATGCTCTACACTATCCTCACTAAGCACAACAAGCCCCAAAGAATTAATCAATTTATCAATTCCATGATTGATTTCTGGATCAATGTGATAAGGACGCCCACATAGCACAATCGCTTTAAGTTTATTCGCTCTTGCAAAATGGAGTGCTTTTTCGCCCTGTTCTTTGACATCACTTAGCCACTGATCACGCACATCATAAGCTTTTTGCACAGCGTTGAGGAAAGACTTTTTGTCTGCACCTAGCTCTTTTTTAAAGAATTCAAAGCCTTTTTTCTTAAAGTCTTCTTTTTGATGCAATCCAAAATAAGGATAGAAAAATTTGATGTTTCTAAGCTTATCTACATTTGCATTGAGTAATTCTGGATAATAAGCCACTACAGGGCAATTATAGTTATTCGTGCTGCTGTCTTTATGCTTCTCATCACCTGCGAAACTATAACTCATACAAGGATAAAAGATTTTTTCAACGCCTTTATTGAGGAGATTCTCAATATGCCCATGAAGAAGCTTTGCAGGATAACAAACCGTATCACTTGGAATGCTATATTGTCCCAAAGCAAATGTCTTACGAGTCGTTATATCTGATACGACTACTTCATAGCCTAATTCACTCAAAAGTGTATGCCAAAAGGGCAGATTCTCATACATATTGAGCCCTAAGGGGATACCAATCTTTCCTCGTGTAAGACGAGACTTATCTTGCCCCTCATAGCTACTTAGTGCTTTAATCTTATTGAGTTTGTAATCATAAAGATTAGGTAAGAAAAGTAATTTCTTGAATCCCAAAGGCTTATCACACCGATTGCCCGAGATAAATTTCTTGCCCTCACCGAAACGATTGATTGTCAAATGGCAGTTATTACCGCAAATTTTACACACGCTTGCTGTCGCAGTGTGTGAGAATGTAGCGAGTTGTTCCACAGAAAGCGTGGTTGATTGCTCTAATGCCAAATCTTTAGCATACAATGCCGCGCCAAACGCACCCATCAACCCACTAATCTTAGGACGCACGACATTTCTGCCAATCTCTTTTTCAAAGCTTCTTAGCACCGCATTATTGAGAAATGTTCCGCCTTGAACTACAATTTGCTTGCCCAAATCATCTGCATCTCTTGCTCGTATTACTTTATAAATGGCATTTTTTACGACACTCATTGAAAGCCCAGCACTTATATCTTCAATACTTGCACCTTCTTTTTGTGCTTCTTTCACAGAGCTATTCATAAACACAGTGCAACGACTGCCTAATTCCACAGGGTGTTTAGAATCTAATCCAAGCTTAGAAAAAGTCTGAATATCATATCCCATAGACTTTGCAAATGTTTCTATAAAACTTCCACAGCCCGAGCTACAAGCTTCATTTAACATAATAGAATCAATAGTTTCATTTTTGATATAAAAGCATTTCATATCTTGTCCGCCAATATCAATAATAAAATCCACTTGAGGATTAAAATATTTAGCAGCCTTAAGGTGTGCCATCGTCTCGACAAGCCCTGCATCAAGATTAAATCCTGCTTTTATCAATTCTTCACCATAGCCTGTTACCGCACTTCCTTTGATAACAATCTTATCACCAAAATTCTCGTAAATGTATTTAAGCTGTGTGGAGATGATTTCTACCGGATTCCCTTTGTTGGAATTATAGTATTGATAAACAATGGCATTTTTGCTATCAAGCATCACTAATTTAGTCGTAGTGCTTCCGCAGTCAATCCCAATATAAACATCAATCTTCTTATGATTATTCCTTTTATAAGCCTCATCAATATCAATTTCATCAACACTTGCACTCTCATGACGCTCAATAAATTCATCAAAATCCTGCTGACTTGCAAAAAGCGGTTCAAGGTATTTATTGGTTGAAGCTGTGTTTTTACTTGCTTCAAGTGTTGCGATAAGCGAATCGCAAGTGTAAGTCTTCTCTAATTCTCTTGCTTGGAGTGATACCCCTATGGCTACTGCATATTGCGCAAAATCCGGGAAAACTGCATTTTCGGGGCTAAGCTTAAGCGTTTTTGCAAAACGTTCTTGTAAGCCCTTATAATAATAAAGCGGTCCGCCCAGAAAGAGAATCTTACCTTCAATCTTTCGCCCTTGAGCCAAACCAGTAATCGTCTGATCCACGACTGCTTGAAAAATACTCGCAGCAATATCTTCTTTATTCACACCTTGATTCAATAAGGGCTGCACATCTGTTTTAGCGAAAACACCGCAACGAGATGCGACAGGATAAAGCTTCTGATGCTTAAGTGAAATCGCATCAAATTCTTCAGCAGTGATGGCAAGAAGTGTTACCATTTGATCGATAAATGCTCCCGTCCCACCTGCACAAGATCCATTCATTCGCTCTTCTGTTCCACCCGTCAAAAAGATGATTTTAGCATCTTCTCCACCAAGCTCAATCACTGCATCAGCATCAGGAACAAGATGCCTTACAGCACCTGCTGTGGCAAACACTTCCTGAACAAAATCAATCCCTACAGCCTTACAAATACCAAAACCAGCCGAACCGGAAATAGCAACTTTTAATTCCCTATCACCAATAATTTCTTTGATACCTTGCACAATCTCAATGCTTTTCTCACGCACCTTTGAATAATGTCTTTCATAACGCTTATAGATGATTTCATCTCCGTCCATCAAAGCAACTTTGGCAGTCGTGCTTCCTATATCAATCCCTAAAGTTAAACTCATATCAACCTCTCAAAAATACAATAAAAATAAAACTATGAGACTGCTACGATTACATAGCAAATATAAATCTTAGCAACAAAAAGTTAATATCAACAACAGCAAACTTGAAGATGATTTCCATTTATTTGTATCCATATTTGCGAATCAAGTGTGATTTTTTGTTTGCATTTATAGCACTCCAAACCAGCGACTTGAAAAGCAATGAGTTCTTTTTGCAAAAAAGACGGATTAGCTTGTAGAAGATGAAATGATTCATTCTTAAAAACAAAAACACTTAAAGTGCTATCGATTCTCTGACCTTCCCGAATCTCACTCAAAATATCACTGCAAGCAGCGCATAATTCAAGGGGATAATCGTTATAAAGTCCGACTTGACTAGCACCCTGCCAAATACTAAAGCTAAACGCATTGCGTTTGGTAATCTTAGCAAGATAGTGTCGATGTGTGAGTGTATGATGCCTTTGTTGGGCGCAAAAATCTTGCTTGATTTCAGAACAATGGCAAAAATGTAGTTTAGGCGCACCATAACTTTGAAATTGTTTATAACTCATACGCTCTTCATACAAGAATACAGGTATCAAAACACCATCACTTAAAAGCACATAAACAAAATAATGTCCAAAAACTATATCTACCAAACCCGCTGCAATACCTTCATCAATGAGCATATCAGAAATTGTTGTTGCGATATTGTCTCTTTGAGTAGTGCTAAGACTTTGAAGTGTTTTGGGGAGTAGCAATTCAGACAACCCCGCATTTGTCTTCAATCAAATCACATAAAATATGTATCACAAGAATGTGCATTTCTTGGATTCTAGGCGTGTCATTATCAGGCATAATCAGATTCACATCGCATAAAGTGTTCAATTTTCCACCATCACGACCACTCAAGCCAATCACTCGACATTGCAAATCTTTAGCCATTTGAGCAGCTTTAAGCACATTATTTGAATTACCACTTGTAGAGATTCCAAAAAACACATCATTAGGTTTAGCAAGGGATTGGACTTGACGCGAAAATACCTCATCAAAACCATAATCATTACCTATGGCTGTAAGTGCGGAAGTATCGACACTCAAAGCAATACCGGCAAGCCCTTTTCTTTCCCTCTTGTAGCGTCCCGTGAGCTCTGCAGCAAAATGCTGTGCGTCTGCAGCACTTCCACCATTACCACAAATGAGAATCTTACCTCCATTTTGAAGTGATTCAATAATCAAATCTGCACTTTGGACAATAAGCGGAGATAAATTCGACATTTTTTGTGCGACAGCAAGATGCGCACTAATTTCAGATTCTATAAAAGATTGATACATTATTCGCCCCTTTGTTGGATTTTATGAATGATTTTAGTTGTAGATTTTCCCTCTACAAAATCAATCAAAACAACCTCTTTTGCAAATTCACTTCCTACTACGACCTTATTATGATAATCTCCGCCCTTGACTAATACATCTGGCTTGATTGCCTTAATCAGCTCCAAAGGCGTATCTGATGAAAAACTCACGACATAATCCACACATTCTAACCCACATAGCATATAAGCACGATCTTCTAAAGAATTAATCGGGCGATTCTCACCCTTTAGACGCATTACTGAATCATCACTATTAATCCCGACAATCAAAACATCACCAAGACTTCGTGCTTTGGCAAGATAAGTAAGATGTCCGCGATGCAAAATATCAAAGCAACCATTTGTAAAAACCACCTTGCTTTGCTTTAATCCCTGAAGAATATGAAGAAGCATTTCTTGAGAAACAAATTTAGATTCATTACAAGAAAAATATTGCGTATGATATTGCAAAATCTCACTATGTGTAGCACTAGCACTCCCCACTTTACCTACAACGACAGCAGCAGCGACATTTGCAAATTCACAAGCTTGTAAAATATCACACCCTCCGCTAAGCGCAAATCCAAGCGCAGCAATCACCGTATCTCCCGCACCTGTTACATCAAAGACTTCCTTTGCGACCGTGGGAATCTGTCGCATCGTATGATTCTCAAACAAGCCAATCCCATCTTCACTCAATGTGATTAAGGAAATTTCAAGTTCACATTGCATTTTGATTGCCATACCCGCTTCAATCAATGTATGCTCATCAACAATATCAATCCCTGTGGCTTCTTGCGCCTCTTTTTTATTAGGTGTAAGTAGTGTCGCACCTTTGTATTTCGAATAATCCTTGCCCTTAGGATCACACAAAATAATTTTAGAACAACTTTTTGCGTGCTTAATGATGTATTGCGTGAGATCCACACTCAAAAGCCCTTTTCCATAATCTGAAATAATCACACAATCCACTTCATTGATCGCCGCTTGAAGTCGTTGCTTAATATCATCAATGATTTCAGAATCAACGGGCATCTTGCTCTCGCGATCGACACGCAAAACTTGTTGATTAGAAATAATAATACGCGTTTTTTTAGTCGTTGGACGTGCAGTATCTACAAAAAGATAAGAAATATCCACACCCATGGATTCAAGCTTATCACCAAGCCATAATCCTGCATCATCACTCCCAATCACTCCACAAACAAACACTTGTGCATTGAGTGCTGCAAGATTACTCACGACATTACAAGCACCGCCTAAACGATTACTTTCACTTTTCACATCTACGACCTGCACAGGAGCTTCTGGAGAAATACGCTCACATTGTCCCCATACATAGTGATCAATCATCAAATCACCAATCACAAGGATTTTGGGGGTTTTTGATTCAAGATTAAACATCAACTGACCTTAGTATTTTTCAGCAATGGCTTTGATTTCATCAATATATTGTTTGATCCCGTCTTCTAAGGTGAATCTCGGGATATAAGAAAGATATTCTTCGTTTAATGAAATATCCGCTTCAGTGTGATTTTGGAAAAATGAATAAGGATTATCAAAATATTCTACTTCAAATTCACCCAAATGTGCTTTCAAACAGCTAACAATGTCATTAAAACTACGCGCATTCCCACTACCAATATTATAAATACCGCTCACAGGAGCTTCGATTGCTTTGACATTAGCTTGAATCACATCTTTGATATACACAAAATCCCTTTTTTGCTCACCATGCTTAAACAATCGCACTTTTTTATTTTTGATCGCCTGCAAACCAAGCTGCAAAATCATTGAGGCAGTTTGCCCTTTGTGAAATTCATTATGCCCATAGACATTAAAATATCTTAATCCAATAATGCGTCTTTGAGGATCTTCTGCGAGAATCTTCCTCACACTTTCGTCCATACAAAGCTTTGAGAATCCATACGCATTTTCAGGCACTTCTCCAGCTCCTACGACATTTGGCGCGGGTGAATTCCCATAAGTCCCTGCTGATGAGGCATATACCATTAAAGCATTATGTTTTTGAGCAATTTTTAAAAGTTTCAAAAAGGCTATATGGTTGGTTTTCATTATAAGCTCTTGGTCAAGCACGGTCGTATCAGAAATCGCCGCTTGATGAAAGATATAATCAAACTCTCGATTCTCAAGCAAGGCTAAATCTTGAGGATTGTTAATATCACCTATGATAATCTCACCTTTGAAACCAATCAGATTCTGAAAATGCCCCAAAGATTTAAAATGACCATTGGGGAAACGCTCATCACTGCGAAACTTATCAAAGACATAAACTTTTGCCAAAGGGTGATGTTTTTGAAAATAAAAGGCAAGATTACTCCCGATAAATCCCGCTCCTCCTGTAATGAGAATCTTTTTGCCAGCAAGATCATCATAGATGTATTTCATCAATTGCTCCTTGTAACATTTTCTTTTATTATACTATTCAATTGATGTAAAGAAGTAATCTTTTGGACATTTTGAATGTTTTTTATCTCTTCTTGTTCCTTACCTAAGAAAAATTTTCCATAAATTCCCGCATTTTGTGCGCATTCCATATCGCTGACCCTATCGCCGACAAAAAACGAATGCTGCAAATCAATATCAAACTTTTGCAAAGCTTGTGTGATCATTCCGATTTTAGGCTTACGACACTGGCAATCCTCTGTGGGAAGATGCGGACAATGATAAATCGCATCAAAAGCAAATCCTAAGTGTTTTGTGAGCTCTTCTTGCATAAAGTTATGGAGAATTGCCAAATCAGATTCTGTATAATAGCCTCGTGCTATGCCTGATTGGTTGGTTAGCACAATCAACAAATACTGCTGTTGGTGCAAGGTATTAAGAATCTCAAAAACTCCATCGCAAAAAACAAAATCCTTAATTTGATACACATAGCCCGTATCGTGATTGATCACACCATCACGATCAAAAAACGCACATTGACGCATCTTGCCTCCTTTGTCAAATCTGTCATTTATGATAAATGCCACATACGGATTGCCTTATAGATTTCATATCCTCCTAAAAGCAACATTCCCACGCCGCTAAATATAAGGAAAAGAGCCCTTTTGCTTTGCAAACTTGAAGTAAAAAGCCCTAAGAGTAATAAACTTGGCAAAGTCGCTACGCCAAAAACAAACATCACAATCGCACCATTCAAAGCATTTCCCGCAACAGATGCAGTAAGCAAAAAATAATACACAATCCCACAAGGCAATAATCCATTACACAGCCCCAACACATACAAACTGCTGGGATTCTTATTCTTTAAAAGCTTACCAAAAAAAGCAAAAAAAGACGACTGCGGGGAGAAACTCACCTCAACCACACGCAAGATTCTAGGAAAAAATAAAATCCCCAAACCACATATCACGATTAAAATACCCATACCCAATAAGGCAAAATGCTTCGGCAAAACATCAAAAAACACGACTTTGCCTAATCCTCCGACAATACTACCTAGAATCACATAAGTGCTGATGCGTCCGAAATTATAAATCAAATGATAAAAGATTTTGCGCAAAAAATGCGTATGTGAGGGAAAATGTAAAGAAGAATAGGCAAGGACGATTCCGCCACACATTCCGACACAATGTCCCAAAGAAGCAAAAAAGGCAATACTAAAAACACCCATTAGCTCAATATGCTGCATTGAAAAATCCTTGCAAATGACTCAAAAAACACAAAATCTAAATAAAAAGCGAATTCACACTTTCATTATGATAAATGCGGCGAATCACTTCTGCAAAAAGTGGTGCGACACTCAAAACCCGAATCTTTGGGTGCGTTTGTTTAAGCGGGATTGAATTAGTTACGATCACTTCATCAAGCGCACTTTTGGCAATTCTCTCTAAAGCCACGCCGCTAAGCACCGGGTGTGTGCCTAAAGCCATAACGCTATTTGCACCTTTCTTTTTGAGCATATCCGCTGCTTTACACATTGTCCCTGCTGTATCAATCATATCATCGACTAAAATCACATCTTTTCCGCTCACATCACCGATGATATTCATCACTTCACTTTCGTTCGCCCTCTCTCGTTTTTTATCCACAATGACTAAATCCATACCCATTTTGTCTGCAAAATATCTCGCACGAGAAACCCCACCAATATCGGGAGAAGCAATGATTGGATTCTGAAAATGTTTGGCGCGTAAATAATCCCTAAACACAATTGAACCATAAAGATTATCAACAGGAATATCAAAAAATCCCTGAATCTGCCCCGCATGCAAATCCATTGTAATGATACGATCGACACCGCTTTGTTCAATGAGATTTGCTACAAGTTTTGCACTGATAGGCACACGAGGTGCTGCTTTACGATCTTGTCTTGCATAGCCAAAATACGGAATCACTGCATTGATACTATTACTCCCGCTCCTCTTTAAGGCATCGGTCATAATTAATAATTCCATAAGATTATCATTTGTCGGTGCACAAGTGGGCTGAATAATAAAAATATCTTTCCCACGCACAGATTCACCGATTTGGACATTGATCTCACCATCGCTAAAACGATTAATAGTCGCCTTAGAAAGAATCACATCAAGATATTTAGCAAGCTCCGTGCTAAACTCAATATGAGCTGAACCACTGAAGAGTTTGAAACCGCGCATTAAAGAAGCCTTTTTGTAGGATTGAATGGCTTGTATTGTAAAGTATATCACTTTATATTTGGCTTAGTCATACGATTCTATAAAATTAATCAGCGCATTACTCATCACAAAATCACAGAATCTAGTCTATACAAATAATCGTGCGTGATCATTTCTCTTCGACAAAAAGTTCGCCACGCAAAATTGCTTGGATTGTCTTAAAAGCAACAAACAAAATAATGCAGGTTGTGAGCAGGATTGACAAAAAACCCATAATATAATAAGGAGGATAGCTTGAGACTTCATAGGCTGTCAAAAGTGCTAAAGTAAGAGCCGCAAAAGGAAAAGTAAAAGCCCACCACGAGATAAAAAATTTGAGTTTATAAAAATTGCGTGCGAGTGCAAAAAGGATAATCGCAAAGATAATCGCGACATTTAGCATAATCTCGGCAAAATAATCAAACTCCCCATGATTAATCTTAAGATAACCTAGCATTCCCACAGCAGGCGGAGCGATAAAGATTGCAAGTGTGGGTAAAAACTTTTGGACGAGCATACCATGAAAAATAATTCGATTGACAAGAATTGCGCTTAAAATGATCCAAAAAAAGATACCTAAAGAAAAGAAAAACATTAATGTGTAATGATCAGCAAATCCTGCTCCAGCAGTTACTACGAGGAGATTCCCTACCACAGGGATAAACCACGCAGGAGTAGAATGCGCAAACTCAATGTCGCGTTTGAGCCAATAGCTAATTGCATAAAATGCGATAAATATTTGGAATCCTGCACCGAGTATGAAAAGCACCAAAGCGACTTGTGTGTATTCGTGAAAAATATTTGAAAGAAGCAAAGTGCTCATTGAGATTGTTGCAAAGAAATTAACCCGAATGGGGTGGTTGAATTCATCTAAAACAGCTTTAGGATATGCGCATATCTTGCACACATACGATACTGCAATCACGCAAAAAAGCATCACCACAAAAACAGAAAGCATCTTATAAACCAAAGGGGAAAATGACAAAATCTCAATTGCTTTTTTATAATCAAGCGTTAATCCCCCAAAACCCATTGTAATGGCAAACATCATCACCGGAAAATGTTTTAATTGGGATTGTTTAGGTGGTTTCGTCTCATTTGTATTGTTGTCATTTGCATTATTCATCATAAATACCAAACCGCTTCTAAGTCTATGCTAAAGGCTTGATTATACACATAGGCTAAAAGATTGTAAAAGATTCTCTGTAATAACGCCTACAATGCCATACGGACAGCATCATAAAGCATATCCATATTTTGCTCGGGTATAAATTCTACATTCATTTGTTTCCCCTTAGACACAATTTCAGCTGGGGGAAGCTGGGGGACGACTACTAAAAAGACGACATTGGGCTTAGCTTCAGGCATTTCTTTGTAGGTCTTAATGAATCCAAACGCACTCACATTGCCAATCTTTTCATCAATCACAATAATATCTTGTGGATTAGCCCTCAAAGATTTTAAAGCATTCAAAGGATCGCTGTCTGTCGTGATTGACAAACTAGAATCTATCTTTTCAATCACTTGTTTATATTTCGAGACATTAACCGCTGTAGCACGCACGATAAGGAGATTCTTACGATTAATATTTTCTAAATATTTTAATAAATCAAAGAGTTCTTTGGAGCGATTTGAAAGCTTACTCTTATCTAAACCACGCAAAAAGTAGCGCAAGAAAGTCTTAGAGCTAAAGCTCCCTTCGATTCTGGAATTACGAAAGAAGTTTTTGACATTTTGGCTGTATTTAGCGCGACTCCATAAAGTCGAATCAAAATCATAAGCCTTTGTGTCTAAAAGCGTAATGAATCGCTTTTTAATCTCATCAGTCATTGGTGTATATACAGAGCTAAACGCTTCAAAATGCTCTTCTTTGAAACGTTTTAAACGCGCATTTTCATTGACTAAGGCATCTTTTTGATTACCAATAAAATTCAGCAAATCCACATAACGCTTGCGCATACCCTTAAGCTCTTTTTCTGCTTCAAGATATTCCCTGCTCCCTTTATCTTCGCGTCTAGCAAATTGCTTTTCGGCATCTTGAAGGCTAGCACTCAAAACATTTGTTTGTGCTTGAGCATTAGCGAGAGAGCTTTGAATCTCCTCAATATGACGAGCCGTTTTATTAAATTCAACTTGACGCACCAAAAAAATCGTCTCAAACGCATACATAACGGTGTATTGCGTCTTTTTATGATAAGCCTCAAACTCTTTGGAAAGATAAGCAATTTCATATTTTAATTTTTTTAGCACTTCATTTTCAATATTAGAATCCATTGCACACAAATCATTATAAGCCGTCAGCAAGAATCGCCGCATTCGCAAAAAGTCAAGTGTCAAATGCCCCGATACATAGTCTTTATACTTACTTAAAATTTCATTTTCTCGAGCAAAAAACTCCTCGATACACACGCGCGAAGGTTTGGTTACAGGAATCTGATCGGGATCGACAGGCTTTGGCTTAAGATGTGCCTTAACAACCACCTTGCTTTCAACGAGAAACTCGACCTCCTCACCCTTTTTAAGATCACTGACCTCATCTCCCCATATATCAAAAGAAAACTCAAAAACGCGTTTATTCAAATCTTGTTCGACTTGAGCAGTCTGCGTTTGAGCATTAACATTAATAATCTTCCCATATAACATTGTATTTTCCTAAAAACCAAAATTATCATTTTATTTATATATAAGCACACATTATACCACTTACCGACACAAATAATACTAGTTTTGTGTGTGCAACCATTGAGAATCTACCTTAATACTTGCTGTTTTTGCCCATTCATAAATCGCCTTTAATTCTTCTGTATTGTCCATTTGCTTAGGACTTTGATGCGTAAAAAGCGGAGGTAAAACCTGCATTTGTGAGCGCGTCTGAATCCGTGCTTTAAGCAAGACAAGCGTAGCATCTCTATCGGGCAAAGGATACACGAAACGCACACTTTCTATACGCAATCCTTTTTGCTGACATTCATAAAAAAGCTCTCCACTATTACGCGCATCATAACACATACACAGCACGCCATTAGGCTGTATGAGACGTTTAATGTGGGAAAGCATCGCATCAAGCGGTAAAAATGAGCGATTTTTCGCCATATTTTTACGTGGATTGTCTTTTTGCCGCACACCGCGCGTATAGAAAGGGGGGTTAGAAATAATGAGATCAAACTTAGAAACATCACGAAAAGCAAGAAAATCCTCGCAATAAACTTGTCCTTGAAATCTGAAAGCATTTTTATTGGCGAGAAAACACATTAGAGGATCTTTTTCAACCAAATGCAAATCGACACTGCCTTGTAGATTCTCCACAATCTCGCGTGCGCACAAGATTCCCAAAATCCCACTTCCCGCGCCCACATCTAAAATACGCATTGACTTTTTAAGGAATGGCTTTGCAAAATGCGCGAGAATCAGGCTATCGGTGTTGTAGCAATACCCATCGGAGAGTTGATAGATTCTTAAAGCTTTGCAAGCCATAGAGCCAAATCCTCTCCTAACATCATCGTGTGTAGAATCTTAAATCGCGTTTGAAGTGTGTGAGATAGGGTATAAGCTAGTGAATCAAGCTTAGGTGCGAGATGCAATAAAATCATATCCACATCAGACAAGACCAAAGGCAAAAGATTCCAACCGCCCTCGATGATATGAAATCCTTTTTGGAGTGATGACAAAGATGCGGGGATTTCGACACAACGATGCAAATCTTGTCTGTGTGTAAAAAGATGACTTTGCGGAGGCAGAGCAAAAGAAGTTTTTGTGAAAATTCCTACTTTTGGGTAAGTTTTCGCATCATAGGGTGGCGGTGCAAAGCGTGAATCTAGCCGCGGATTATCTTCCCTTAGCGTTTGTCCAGAGATAAAAATCGCATCGCACACACTGCGTTGAGCGTGTGTAAATTGCTGTGAAAGATTGCTTGAAATCTGTCCGTGCAAGTAATTACCATCAAGCCTTTGTGCGAGCTTAAAGAGATTAAAATGCCCTTTTTCTTGGAGGCACAAAAAGGGATAAAGCACATTACGCGCTTCTTGAGATTCTAAGATTTCAGCTTGGATACCTGCTTGGAGTAAAGTTTGTAATCCCCCATTAGCATCAGGGTGATAATCCTTGATGCCTATACAGACTTTTTGGAATCTAAGCTTGGCAAGCAGTGCCGCACAAGGGGGTGTTTTGCCAAAATGATTACACGGCTCAAGGCTCACATAAAGCACGCATGAAGTAAAAAGATTCTGATGATGCTTAGAGAGATACGCATGCAGGGCTTCGCTTGAATGAATGGATAGAATCTCATCATCACCACTCAAATGATGATAAGCTTGTTTGATTGCCAACACTTCCGCATGAGCATCACCAGCAAGCTGATGCGTGCCTCTCCCGATGATATTACCTTTTGCATCAACGACTAATGCTCCCACACTCGGATTAGGCAAAGCTAATGTCTGTGCCTGCCAAGCGAGATTCACACATTCTTTGAGCAATAAGCTATCGCACGAAAAGTTAGAACTCAAAGCAAACCTTTGCTGTTTTGATGTCGCTTAAAGGGATTTCTTGCGTCTCATCTTCTGTCTTAATACTGATTTTCTGATCATCAACAGATTCTAAGATTCCCTCTACAATGCTTTTATCCACGCGTTTTATACGCACATTTTCGCCTAAGGAAAACTGATAATGTTGAGGTTTTTTTAAGCTCCGCTCCAAACCCGGCGAGCTGACTTCGAGATTATAACGATCAAGATTCACTTCTTCAACATCAAGTAACGGAGAAATAAGCTCACTAAGATTCTGACAATCTTGCACACCAACTGATGTCGATGAGCTTGGGCTTTGATATATAAAAGGAGCTTTTTTGGTAATACTCACGCGAAAAATATCACGAGAATCTTCTTTGATAAAATCCATATCATAAATATAAAGCCCTAAGGTCTTGGCGAGTGCCTCAATTTTTTGTCTCGTATTTTCACTAAGCATAATAATCCTTTGCGTATTTTTAGTGTTTTTTCTCTTGAGCAAGTTTATCAAAGATAGAATCTAATGTGTTGGCTTGATGCAAAGAATCATCAAACTTAAAATGAAGATTCGGGCATCGAAACCACTCTGTCGCACTAAGCACATATTCTCTTAGAACACCTTGTGCTTTTGAAAGCTTGTGCAACAATGCAGGACGCTCATTTTGCGCAATGTCTGTGCCTTCGATAAAAACTTCTGCACTTTGCTTGCCCCTTGAGCATTCTACGCTCGTAACATTCAAAGCATTCAAACAAGGGTCGCTAAGCTGGGCAAATGCCTCATTTAGGACTTCTTGGAGTAAAGATTCTAATCGTTGGCGTTTGATTTGTTGATTATTCATAAAGGCACCTCCATTTGACGCTTATGATAAAACATCTGGCGATAATGATTAAATTCGCCTTTTAGAATCGCTTCTCGCGCTCCTCGCACAAGATTCAAATAATAGCGTAGATTATGAATAGTCGCAAGACGATGATAGGTAATCTCATGGCTACGAAACAAATGGCACAAATACGCACGGGAGTAATGTCTGCAAGTATAACAATCACATTCTTCATCAATAGGCGCATCATCATTCATAAACCTTGCACCTTTGATATTGAGCTTACCAAAAGAAGTGAATAAAGTCGCATTGCGCGCATTGCGTGAGGGCATCACACAATCAAACATATCCACGCCTAATGCGATAGATTCTATAATATTCTCTGGTGTGCCTACACCCATAAGGTAGCGGGGTTTGTGGGTAGGCATAAACGCGGTTGTGTGTGCAATCGTCTCATACATTTCTTGATCAGATTCTCCCACTGCAAGCCCTCCAATTGCATAACCATCAAATCCTTCAAGTGCCACCAACTCTTGAGCGGATATTTCTCTAAAATGCGGATTTGTCCCACCTTGTATAATCGCAAAAAGATGATTGTCCAAAGCCTTTCCTTGCATCTTTTGCTGCTGATGATAGAGGAGAGATCTTTTTGCCCACTCTGTCGTGCGGTGAATAGAATCTGCAATTCTCCCCTCATCTGCTGGCAATCCCACCAAATCATCTAAAACCATCATAATATCGCTATTAAGTGCGTATTGTATATCCAAAACCAACTCGGGCGTGAAAAAATGCTTTGACCCATCAATATGAGACTTAAAAGCCACGCCATCGGGCGATAAAGTCGTATTTTGCTGGAGGCTAAAGGCTTGAAAACCGCCGCTATCAGTCAAATAGCTACCCTTGTAATGCGCAAATTGATGCAATCCTCCGAGCATTTTCATTCGTTCAATCCCCATACGCAAATACATATGATAGGTATTTGCAAGAATGATTTTTGCTCCTAGATGCTCCCAAACATCATTACTATCAAGCGATTTAATACAGCCTTGTGTGCCTACAGGCATAAAAATAGGTGTCTCAATTGTATTTTGCTTGAGTGCAAAACTCAAGGCTCTTGCCTTGCCATCTTGTGCATCAATATGCACATCTAATATTTTCATTTAGGGCTTTTTCCGAGCTCTAAGGCGCGTTGCACTGCTTGGTGAGCCGCTTTCATCATAGCCCCTTTTACTCCTTCTTGCTCCAAAATGGCTAAACCCGCAATCGTTGTCCCACCCGGACTTGAAATAGCATATTTCAACGCATTTGGATCTTTGTCTTGCAATATGTCAGCAAAACCCTCAAAAGTTTGCTTGACTAAAGCCACGCTTTGGGGATATGTAAGCCCCTCATAAATGCCTGCATCAATAAGAGATTCTGCAATCAACGCCAAAAAAGCAATTGAACTTCCACTAGTAGCAATACTCGCATTGATAAGCGATTCATTATCGACAATCACAGCCTTGCCAAAAGAATCTACTAAAGCCTTGATAGATTCTAAATCCACAGAATTTTTAGAATCTCGTGGCTCAATATATACTGCAGTGGCTGATTTTTTCACATAAGCGGCGATGTTTGGCATTAACCGGATATAAGTTGATGCTTGGATTCTTAAAGACATTTCTGTAATACTGATACCTGCTAGCACACTATAAACACAATTTGCCCGCCCTACAAATACAAAACTCTCTAATCCTTTGGGTTTCACACAAAGCAAGACATCACTATTTTCGATAGGTATCTCTCTATTATGAATCTCTAAAACTTTTGCTTTCTGCTCTAAACCACATTCTTGGATAAAAGCATCAATCTTTTCACTATGTCTTCCGCTGATAAATACTTCATAATGCGTGAAAATATAAGTATTTTGTGTGAGAATGGCTTTTGCCATATTTCCATAACCCACCACTATAAGTGTGCGTTTTGTCGGCATTAAAAACCCTTTAATCTTGATGTTTTCTTACAGATGAGGCTTGCTCGCCTTTTTCTGCCTCGTCCTTGTTGTAGAATCTGCCAATAGGATCATTGAGACTATAAAATGGGTATTGTGTGCTATCAAGCACTACTTGCCCCATTGTAGCATTATCAAAATTAAATACCAAAGGTGCAAGAAAATTAATTGTAGAATTTTCGATAGGTTGTTGAATCACCATAATATTGGCAATCAAAAGATTCTTTGATGTTTCCAAATCAAGAAGTATTTTAATACTTGCTGGGACTTCAAATTCATATTCTCGAAGCAAAAAAGGATTCACCAAAGTAAAATGTGGCACTGATCCATCGACATTACAAAGCTTCATAAATAAGTCATCTAACTTCTCTAGTTTCATTTTTGTTACGCTCTCAAAACCTAAAATGGGAGACTTAACTTCAAAAATCATTTATTACTCCATTTGACCTTAACAAACTCTTAAAATATCATTATAACACAAATCTATGCTTTTATGATAAATAGTGAATAGTATTTTAGGTATAATACATTTTTACATCTCATCATTCTTTAAAGGTTTTTAATGTTTTTAAAGATAATCCGTTATATTTTATACATAGGAATGTTTTGTTTATTTTTAGGGTGCGCGTCAAAAGAAATCGAATACAACAAACCTGCCACTTATTGGTATGAATCGATCATCAAAGAAATCAATTTCGGTAATTTAGAAGGTGCAGATGGGTATTTTGCATCTTTACAAAGTGAGCATATCAACTCACCTCTATTGCCCGAAGCGATGCTTATTCTCGGTGAAGCACATATGGAAAAAGATGAATATCTCCTTGCGACATTTTATTTTGATGAATATCTCAAGCGTTACTCTTCTCTTGCCGACCAAGATTATGTGCGGTATTTAAAGATTCTCGCAAACTACTTTGGATTCAAAAACTACAGCAAAGATCAAGAATTTATGACCCAAAGTATTACTGATGCTCAAGAATTTTTACAAAACTACCCTCATAGTCGCTATGCCCCTTATGTCGAGTATGTTTATTTAAAATTTAAATTAGGACAAATGGAGCTTAATCAATCCATTGCAAGGGTCTATGAAAAACAAAATAAAACCCAAGCGCAAGAAATATATATCAGCAGAAATGATGAAGAACTTTATAAGGATCTTGATCCGAAACCCTCGCATATCCCATGGTATGTTAAAATTCTCAATTGGTAGGAGTATGAATGAATAATACTTACGAATTCCCGATGACGATTCCCATCATTGTCGAAGATGAATTAATTTATCCTTTTATGATTAGACCTATCTACACAAGTGATAAAGCTAATATTAAAGCAGCAGATAAAGCAAAAGATCAAAATAATCTCGTTTTTATCAGCGCAGCTAAAACACATACCGATAAACACCTTTCAGAATCTTTCTATGATGTCGGCGTTATTGCTTGGATTATGCGCAGAGTTTCCTTGCCCGATGGGCGTGTGAAACTACTTTTTAAAAGCTTATATCGAGGCAAGATTCTCTCTATCGAAGGTAATGACCCCTTGCAAGCAAAAGTCGATCAAATCCGCTATGAAGACTATGACCCACAAGAAATCAACGCGATTTTGCAAGTGTTGCGAGAAAAAGTCAAAGTGCTTGCGCATCTCAATCCTTATCTCCCCACAGAGTTACCTCAAAGCATTGAAGAGACAGAAGACCCCAATCGTATTGTCGATTTAGTCGCTGCTGCTATGCGCTTAAAAAAAGATCAAGCTTACACACTTTTTGCAAAGAATAATGTCCAAGAAAGAGTGCTTTTAGCAATCGAATATGTGATTGAAGAGATTCAATCACAAAAACTCCAAAAAGAAATCAAAAGCAAAGTCCAAGACAAAATGGAACAAGTCAATAAGGAATATTTCCTTAAAGAGCAACTCAAACAGATTCAAAAAGAGCTTGGCACGGATAATCAACGCGATGAAGAAATCAATCAATATATACAAAAACTAAACGCCCTCAAGCCTCATATGGGCGAAGATGCCTATAAAGAAGTGCAAAAACAAATTAATCGCCTCTCGCGTATGCACCAAGACAGTGCCGATGCAAATATTTTGCAAAATTATGTCGAATGGGTGCTTGAAATCCCTTTTGGGCAACACGCACACAAAAAATTATCCATTGATAATGTCGCAAGGCAACTTGATAGTGATCATTATTCACTTCAGAAGCCAAAAGAGCGTATCGTAGAATATTTTGCTGTCAAAGAACTCCTCAATCAGCGTCAAAAAACTAATCCCTCTAAAACAAAGGATATTAAAAACGAAAAAGGCACGATTTTGTGTTTTTATGGTCCTCCGGGCGTGGGTAAAACAAGTCTTGCAAATTCTATTGCTAAAGCAATCAAACGACAACTTGTGCGTGTCGCTTTAGGAGGCTTAGAAGATGTCAATGAATTACGCGGACACAGACGCACTTATATCGGCGCAATGCCCGGACGCATCACTCAAGGACTAATCGAAGCAAAGGAGATGAATCCCGTAGTCGTGCTTGATGAAATTGACAAAGTCGGTAAAAGTTTTCGAGGCGATCCTACAAGTGTGCTACTTGAGATTCTTGACCCCGAGCAAAATCACGCATTCCGAGATTATTATGTCAATTTCAATTTAGACCTCTCACAAATCATCTTTATCGCGACTGCAAATGATATTACCACTATTCCTATGCCTTTGCGTGATCGTATGGAGTTTATTGAAGTATCATCATACACCCCTCAAGAAAAATTTGAAATCGCAAAAAAATATTTGATTCCTCAAGAGCTTAAAAAACACGCTCTACAATCCGAAGAAGTCAGAATCTCCCCTCAAGCCCTTAAAGAAATCATAGAAAAATACACGCGTGAAGCAGGTGTGCGCTCCTTAAGACACAAAATCGCACAAATTATGCGAAAAAGCGCAAAAATCATTCTTCAAGGCGCACAAAAAAATATTCGTATTACACCTAAGAATCTCTCTTCATTCCTTGATAAAATCGTTTTTGAAATCTCACCCGCAGATAAGCAAAATGTCATAGGCTTAGTTAATGGCTTGGCTTGGACAAGTGTAGGTGGAGATGTGTTGAAAATCGAAGCCATTAAAATACGAGGAAAGGGGACACTCACACTCACAGGGAGTTTGGGTGATGTAATGAAAGAATCTGCACATATCGCACATTCTGTCGTCAAAGTGCTGTTTGATCAAAAATTTCTTCAAAATCCCAAAACAATCAAAAACACACAAATTTATCAAGCTTATGATATTCATCTCCATGTCCCCGAAGGAGCGACACCTAAAGATGGTCCAAGTGCTGGTATTGCTATGGCTTGTGTGATTGCCTCGATTCTCACAGAGCGCAAAATCAATGCAAGTGTCGCGATGACGGGCGAGCTAACATTACGGGGCAATGTATTACCAATTGGTGGATTAAAAGAAAAACTCATTGCCGCGCATAAAGCAGGGATAAAAACTGCTCTTATCCCTCAAAAAAATCAAGAGCGAGACCTTAAGGACATTCCTCAAGAAGTGCTTAATGAACTTCAAATCATCGGTGTCAATACAATCAACGAAGTGCTTGAGCATGTTTTATTGAAAGCCTAGAATCTCTTAGAGAATCCAAATGTTTTGGCTCGGAGCTTTGCTGTGTGTTTTAGGGTGGATTTTTTTGGGTTGGGGCTTTGTGCTTTTCCCTTTAAGTATATTTTTTCTTTTCCACTCAAAAAACCAAAATATGCTTTTTGCTCCGCTTATTACGCTTGATGTCATAGGTTTTATCACTTCACTTTATCTCGTAGGTGAGCGCATTGTCGCCCTTTATTTTTGATGTGCTTAACGCTCCAATAGCCCCGATACGATACGCTCAACAAGCATTTGATTCGTCTGCATACTCCATTGATACGCACTTTTGTGCGCATTTGCTTTAAATGTATTAATCTCCTCTGGTGTGAGAGATTCTAAAGTCTGCATAATATGGGAGACCTCAAATCCATTTGATACAATCCCACAAGCATTTTGCTTTAAAAACCGCGCTATATCGGGAAGAGGTGTCGCACAAATTGCCAAGCGCGCCTGTATGTATTCAAAAAGCTTATTAGGCATACAATGCGTAAGATTAAAAGTCGTAGGCTTAAAAGGAATAAGCCCTATATCAAAATCCCTACTAAAAGGAATAATCTCCTGCATCATTACCGGAGGCAAAACACTAAGAGAGCGAATCTTGTGTGCTTTTTGCATAAAATCCTCTAAAAAACCTTTCTGATTGCTTAAAGCCATCACATAAAGTTGATATTTTTTATCAGATTCTGAAAGCCTCTCCCCTAGCTCAAGCATTTCTTGACTACTGCGATCAGGGCTGATAAAGCCATGATAGAGAATTTTAATGTGTTGTGCAAAGGTAGGCTTTGGCGCAGATTCAAAAAATGGCGGAAGCGAATACAACACCTCGCATAAAATCCCATAATCTCTCTTGTATCGTTCGCACAATCCCTCGCTTACGCTGATTGCATAATCAACGCGTGGCAAATACACTTCGCACAAATACACAAACAACCGCCCCAATCCCTGCACCCATACAGGGTCATTTTCATATTCCAAAGGATAAAATTCACGCAAATCAATCAGAATCTTACAATGGGGAAATGATTTTTTATAATCACACGCAAAAGGCAAAAGCGTGATGTCCTCGATGATAAGCAAATCCTGCTGGGGCAAAGAATCGAGATATTTGCGGATATGCAGACGCGCGGGAGTATATATCAAAGGCTCAAATTCACCCTTATGACAATAGCTTTGAATAAGTGCATTTTCTTGGGCATTGCGTTGTTTGCTTGTCTTATCTGCTGGAAAGCTTAAAAGCTTGAGGTGTGGTGAGAGATTAGACAAAAATTCAAGGCTTGTGCATTCTTTGGCAATGATGTTGATGTGCAGATTCAGTGTCGTAATCCCACAAAGCATTTGGAGTAAGCGACTTGAGCGCGGCTTTTGGGTGATATTATGATCGCAAAGTAAGGTGATATGTTGTTCTATATTAAGCATTATGTAGCTTACCTATTTACTTCCTTAAGGAAATATTGCTGCAAAAGTCTTAGAATCTCTTGTAATGCAAGGATTCGTGGGTGTGTTGTGAAAGTTTGTTCAACCCAATCTTGCAGTTCTTGCCGAGATTCTACATTAAGAATTTCTTGCGGACAATCGTGATATTCTGGATTTTTGCATATATCTTGCTTCAAATCTTCTAAGGATTCTTCGATACAGTCAATATCATCTTGTGTAACCTCTACACCTTTTTGCAATAAGCTGTGGATAGAATCTATCAAATCATCATTAATAGCGGGAGTGATGACAATCTCATCATTACAACCCTCTTCGAGTGTCCTAATTCTGATAATTTGGGTTTGTTTGAGTAACTCTTCAAACTTTTTGCGCTTGGATTTGAAAAGGTTGGTTAAGAATTTCATTTGGTTAATCTCCTTTGTGTTGTTTTTAGGAAGTTTTACTTAGTAGATAATTTAAGATTTGCAGACAATCGTATTGATATGTCTTTTATCTTAGATTCTATCTCTTTTCTATTTTTATCTAACTCCACTTTTCTATCCACTGACATTTTGATAAACTCATTTTCTTTTTCTATACCTATAAAACTTCTATTTAGCAGATTAGCCGCTATTCCTGTGGTGGAGCTTCCACTAAAAGGATCGCAGATAATAGAATCCTCATTACTTGCCATTAAAAGCAATCGCACAAGTAGATTCAAAGGCTTTTGTGTAGGGTGTTTGCCATTAGCTTTTTCCCAAGGGGCAATCGCTGGAAAACTCCATACATCACGCATTTGCTTATCTCCATTAAGCCTTTTAAGGATTTCATAATTAAAAATATGCTTATGTTTTGGGCTTTTTCTTGCCCAAATGATTTGTTCAGTCGAATGCGTGAGATAGCGACAGCTAAAGTTGGGTGGAGGATTGGTTTTTTGCCAAGTGATGAGATTAAGAATCTTGAAATCAAGTTTTTGCAAGACTCGCCCCAAAGAAAAAATATTATGATAAGTTCCACTAATTAAAATGCTCCCTGTATCTTTTAGGGCAATTTTTGCATTGCGTATCCACTCTTCATTAAATTCATCAATATCATTAATGTTCTCTTCTCTATCCCAAGTTCCTTTATTAACGCTAACTATTTTGCCACTCTGAATACTCAAACCATCATTAGAGAGAAAATAAGGAGGATCGGCAAAGATAAGATCAAATTGTCCCTTAAAATCAGGCAATATTTGATTGCAATCCCCTTGATAAAGCCTAAAGAGAGAATCTTCACTTATAAAAATAGGAGACAAGTTTTTATTGAGCAATTCCATTTTTTACCTTTTGAATGAAGTCATTAATGTTGCTTAAATTATAAATTTCTACAGATTTATAAGCCTCTTGGAGTTTGTTTTTAGCACTTAACCAACCTTGCCCATCTGTTATCCAAATAAATTTATAAGAAGAAAAGGTTTTGAATCTTAACGCTAAATCTTGATAGGCTCTTGCAGTTTCATTAAGCTTACTTCCACCACTTGTATAAAAATTAGATTCTATAAAATAGGTAGCGTTTTTACCCCAAATGACAAAATCAAATTTTTTAATATCAGCTCCAAACGATTGGTGCAAATCGTTAAAATCTTTGATATTAACTTGGCTTTTAAAATGCAAATTAGCCCTTGCAAAAAGATTTTCAAGATAAGATTCCATAGTGTTACCACTACGATTTTTTCTTGCATTGCTATCAAGTCCTACTTCAATACCAAATACAAAATCATTCAAATCCTTAATCTTTCTATCGCTAAAAACTTCGCACAAGCCACTTTCACAAATAAAATTATAAGCTTTGTCTGCATTATAAAAATAAGATTCTATAGCACAAAGACTATTATTAGAATCCAAAACCATTTCTTTTTTATCCCTCACTGCAATCAAAATGTGCAAAACCTCAAAAGCCTTTGGATATTCAGCAAAGAGTTTATGCACACAATCTTGCATTTCATCTTTATTTTTACCCAATAAAAAATTCAAATGATTGAGGCAAATACTAACAGAATCTCTATTGCTTAAACATTTTTGCCAATCCACAAAAAAGTTTAAGCGTCTATTGGTAGTTTGCAGTGTTTTTAAAAATTCCTCAAAAGTTAAAGTGTTTGGCATTTATCCCACATTCCTTGTCTAATTTTTATAACCTTAGAGTAAAATCTATCATTTGCAATTTTGACTAAGCTCATTTTCCCCTACACCTCCGTCTTCAGCACCGCGCCATTTGCGGCATTACTCACAAGCAGTGCATAGCGGCGCAACCACTTGCTTTTTATCTCTTTTTGAATCGGCTTCCACTTTGCCTTACGCGCTTCTAAAACCTTAGAATCCACAAGCAGTTCCAAGCTCCCTTTGCTTACAGAAATCGCAATTTTATCGCCGTCTTCAACAAGCGCAATCAGCCCGCCCTCTGCCGCTTCGGGGCTAACATGCCCAATGCACCCGCCCCTTGTTGCGCCGCTAAAGCGCCCATCGGTAATCAGCGCGACACACTCGCCAAGCCCCATTCCCATAATCATACTCGTGGGGCTAAGCATTTCTTGCATTCCCGGTCCGCCCTTTGGTCCCTCATAGCGAATCACCACGACATTCCCAGCCTTGACCTTGCCCCCTGCAATGCCCCTAATCGCCTCATCTTGCGAGTTAAAACACACTGCACTGCCTTCAAATTCTTTCATCTTTTCTGCCACCGCGGCGACCTTTAGCACCGCACCCTCACGCGCGAGGTTGCCATAGAGAATCTTTAGCCCCCCCATTTGCGAATACGCATTCTCATTATGGCGGATAATCTCACTATCTTTAATCTCTGCATTCGCGATTCTCTCGCCCAAAGTCTCGCCGGTGATTGTGAGCGTATCAAGGTGCAAAACTTTATTTTCGCGCTTCGCCACCTCGTTCATCACCGCGCTAACCCCGCCCGCGCGGTGAATGTCTTCCATGTGAATCGTGCCAAGCGCGGGCGCAATCTTTGCAATATGCGCAACTTGGCTTGCAATCGTATTAATCGAATCAAGATTAAAATCCACCTCGGCTTCTTTGGCAATGGCTAACATATGCAAAATCGTGTTGGTGCTGCCACCCATAGCCATATCGACCACAAACGCGTTATGCACAGCCTTTCTGTTTAAGATATTGCGGAATCTAAATTGCTCGGTTTTTTTCTCATCAAGCGCAATCTCGACAATCCGCCGCGCGGCTTTGCGCAAAAGCTCTTCGCGTTCGGGGCTAAGGGCTAAAATCGTCCCGTTCCCGGGCAGCGCGACACCCATTGCCTCACAGAGGGTATTCATCGAGTTTGCAGTAAACATTCCGCTACAACTCCCCCCACTAGGGCAAGCCTTGCATTCTATCTCGTGTAATCTTTGCTCATCAATCTTACCTTCGTTAAACGCGCCCACCGCTTCAAACGCCGAGTTTAGGTCGAGAATCGTCCCGTCTTCAAGCCGCCCCGCGCGCATCGGTCCGCCGCTGACAAAGATTGTCGGGACATTCACCCGCAGCGCGCCCATAAGCATTCCGGGCACAATCTTATCGCAATTAGGGATACAAACCATCGCATCAAGGCTGTGCGCGTTCATCATCGTTTCGATACTATCGGCAATCAGTTCGCGGCTTGGCAGCGAATAGAGCATTCCGCTATGCCCCATAGCGATGCCATCATCAACACCAATCGTGTTAAACTCAAACGGCACACCACCGGCAGCGCGAATCTCGTCTTTGACAATCTGTGCGTATTTGTTTAAGAAAAAATGCCCGGGAATAATGTCAATATAGCTATTGGCAATGCCGATAAAGGGTTTGTCAAAGTCTTCGTCTTTTAGCCCTGTGGCGCGCAAAAGGCTTCTGTGCGGGGCTTTTTGGAATCCTTTTTTGATAATATCACTTCGCATTTGTTGTCCTTTGGTTGAGTTGTTTTAAGTCATAATTGTATCACATTCGACTTAATCCTAATTGTAAAGCTTCATTGCTAGTTTTAAGTATCTTAGGATACAATAACACGATTTTTTTTAAAGGATGGGTGATGCAATATAAGCGTGTATTGGTAAAATTTTCGGGTGAGGCTTTGTCTGGTGATAGTGGATTTGGGATTGATGTCAAGATTCTCAAATATATCGCACAAGAAATAAAATCTTTAGTGGATAATGGTATTGAAGTAGGCATCGTAATTGGCGGAGGGAATATTATTCGAGGTGTATCTGCGGCTGAAGGCGGGGTGATCCGCCGAACAAGTGGCGATTATATGGGTATGCTTGCAACGGTGATTAACGCTGTTGCTATGCAAGAATCTCTTGAATATTTAGGCATAGATGTGCGTGTGCAGAGTGCGCTAGAAATCAAAGAAATATGTGAGAGCTATATTTACCGCCGCGCAATCAGACATTTAGAAAAAGGACGGGTAGTTATTTTTGGTGCAGGCACAGGCAATCCTTTTTTTACAACTGATAGTGCAGCGACATTGCGTGCAGTAGAAATTGGTGCTGATGTCATTGTCAAGGCAACAAAAGTCGATGGTGTTTATGACAAAGATCCCCATAAATTTCCTGATGCCAAAATGCTAGAAAGTATCAGCTATGATGAAGCATTGCGTGATCATATTAAAGTCATGGACGATACAGCAATTGCGCTAGCTAAAGATAATAAATTGCCCATTTTAGTATGCAATATGTTTAAAGAAGGAAACTTGCTTCATCTTTTGAAAGATGGTAAAGGTGTTTATTCAATCGTGAAATAACATCAAATCAAAGCAAATCTAAATAAAACTCATAGTAGAATCACTGATTTAATTTAATTGAAGGAAATATTCATGGAAACATCAAGAACCGAAGAAATTGCAGCAAAAGCATTAGCGCGCGTTAATGATGATCGTTATTTGCTTGCAAATTTAATTTTTGAACGCGTCAAGGAATTGGGAGCAGGAGCAAAACCTTTGGTAAAAATGGATATAAAAAAATACAAATTGCCTGACATCGCAATGCGCGAAATTGCTGAAGGAAAAATCGAATTTGCTTCTGTTGAAGAAAAAGAATAAATCTTAAGGGTAAATATTGGACTTTTTTAATGATCTTGTTGAGATTAAAAGCGTAGATTCTGCTATTCAAAAACTTTACTCCCTGACAACTATCACACCTAAAGTCCAACAAGCTATTGATATGGCAACCACATATCACCAAGGGCAACTGCGCAAAAGTGGGATTCCTTATGTTATTCACCCCTTATGTGTTGCCTGCATCGTTGCATTTTATGGTGGTGATGAGACGATGCTTTGTGCTGCATTGCTACACGATGTAGTTGAAGATACCTTATGTGATATTGAAGAGATTCAAAAACACTTTGGTTGGGATGTGGGGCATTTGGTCGATGCTTTAACAAAAATCGTAGAAATCCGCAAAGAAGAGCTTAATACAAATGTCAATGAAAAACTTGCTGCATCGGCATTAAGCTTTCGCAAAATGCTTCTTGCATCAATCAAAGATATTCGTGCGCTTGTCATCAAAATCAGCGATCGTATGCACAATATGCTGACACTTGATGCACTCCCTGCATACAAACAAAAACGCATTGCGGAAGAAACGCTTATTGTTTATGCTCCGATTGCTCATCGCTTGGGTATTGCTTCGCTCAAAAATGAGCTTGAAGACCGCAGTTTTTACTATATTTTTCCCGAAGAATATCAACAAATTGATCAGTATATCAAAGAAAATAACCAATCTATCACGCTTAAACTCAATAGTTTTGCGCAAAAAATTGCCAAGATTCTCTTGCAAAATGGCTTTACTGAAAAAGATTTTGAAATCGAAAGTCGTGTCAAACGCCATTATTCTGTCTATCTAAAAATGCAGCGCAAAGGCATCGGGATTGATGAGATTCTCGACTTACTTGCAGTGCGCATCATCGTATCAACCCCACTTCTTTGCTACAAGGTATTGGGGCTTTTACATCTTGAGTTAAAACCTGTGATTTCACGCTTAAAGGACTATATTGCACTTCCTAAAGAAAATGGGTATCAGACAATCCATACAACAATTTTTGAAAATTCAAGTATTTATGAAGTGCAGATTCGCACTTTTGATATGCACAAAAGCGCACAATACGGCATAGCAGCACACTGGAAATACAAAAGTGGCGGGAGAGAGCCAAATTTAGAGTGGCTCAACAATATACAATACCAAAACGATACGATTGAAGAGTTTTATGAGCTTGCCAAAAATGATTTATACAAAGAAGATATGATAGTTTTTTCGCCTGCAGGAGATATTTATAATCTCCCTGTTGGGGCGGTTGCGTTGGATTTTGCCTATGCTGTTCATAGTGATATTGGAGACAACGCCAAACAAGCCTATATTAATCATAAAAAAGCATCTTTATTACAACCTCTAAGAAATGGTGATATTGTGAGAATCACACTCTTTAACAAAGACGAACAAACAAACCCTCGATGCACTTGGATTGATGCTGTAAAAACTTCCCGTGCTAAAAATCATATCAGAATCCAATGCCAAACTCGTCTCAAAGAAATTGACACAAAAAGCACAATCAATATTCTTAAAACAATCTTTGATAGCTCTCAAAAGACTATTTTGACATATCTTAAAGAAAATAACCTCGAATCCAATCTCTACCGCGCAGCAAGAGATTCTGCTTATCTCAAAGACATCAAAAATATCCTCAAAGGTAACTTTGTGCGTGAAGTCAATTTTTTAGGAAAAATCAAAATCAATATGCTTAAACTCAAAGAAATGGTTTTTGATAATATCGTTTTGCAAACCAATCGCAATATTAATGGCGTAGTGTTTGATTATTGTTGTTATCCAAAATTTGGCGATAATATCGTGGCATTAAAAAATGGGCAAAAAGCCTACATACACCACAAAATGTGCAAAAGGGCGATTGAAGAAATAGAAAAAGGGCATGATATGCTTTTTGTCCAATGGGTCAATACACAAAAATACACTTATAAGATTATCATTGCATTAAACAATCACCAAAGTGCCTTGATAGGATTCTTGACAATCTTAGCAAAATATAATTGTCGCGTAATGAGCGTTGATTTCAATTCGTTAGAACATCAGTTTTCGACTTATTGTCAAATCTGCTTTGAGACAGATTCTCAAAATATCAAAACACTCAAAGACACTTTAACAAAAAAATACAAAATCATTGAATTTAGCAATCTTAAAGACGCATATTCGGGCTAAGGAGAAAAAAATGAATAAAATCAAAGAGGCATTGTCTGAAATCGCAAGAGGGAGTGTCGAATTTATTGGGCAAGAATATATTCAAAGTCTTGTAGAGCGATTTTATGCAAGTGGGGAAAGATTCATTGTCAAAGCTGGATTTGATCCTACTGCACCAGACTTGCATTTAGGACACACAGTATTACTCCAAAAACTCGCTACTTTTCAGCGATACGGAGGGAATGTCAAATTTTTAATCGGTGATTTTACCGCAACAATCGGCGATCCTAGTGGCAAAAGTGAAACACGGAAGCCTTTAAGCAAAGATGAAGTAGAACGCAATGCAATCACATACAAAGAGCAAGTATTTAAGATTCTTGACCCTCAATACACCGAGGTATGCTTTAACTCTCAATGGCTTAATGAGCTTGGTGTGGGCGGTATGATTGGATTAGCCTCAAAGTTTTCAGTCGCGCGAATGCTTGAGCGAGATGATTTTACAAAACGTTACCAAAACAACTTGCCCATTTCTATTGTAGAATTTCTCTATCCGCTCTTACAAGGCTATGATTCTGTCGCATTAGAATCTGACATAGAATTAGGCGGGAATGATCAAAAATTTAATCTTTTAGTGGGACGGAGCTTGCAAAGATCTTATGGACTTAAAAAAGAACAATCTATCCTTACCGTGCCTTTATTAGAAGGGCTTGATGGTGTCCATAAAATGAGTAAATCACTCAATAACTATATTGGCGTTACAGAAGATTCTAAAACAATGTATGCAAAAATATTAAGCATCAGTGATGAAATGATGTGGAAATATTATAATTTACTCTCAAATCTAAGCTTGGGGGAAATTGAAGATCTCAAAACAAATGTAAAAAACGGAAAAATTCACCCTAAATCCGCTAAAGAACAACTTGCTTTAGAAATAACTGAACGTTATCATAGTGCCGATTTAGCAAAAGACGCTAAAATAGCCTTTGATAATGTGTTTAGTAAAAATGAAACACCCACGGATTTACCGACTTTTAAATACAATGAAGGTGTGTGGATATGCAAAATTTTGGTAGAATGTCAATTCTGTGATTCTACTTCACAAGCAAGGCGAGATATTCGCGCAGGGGCTTTAAAGATTAATAAGGAAAAAATAAGTGATGAGAATCTTAAAATGCTAGCAGGTGAATACATCATTCAGATTGGCAAACGAAAATTTGCAAAAGTGATCATACATTAAGGATATAATATGGGCTTGAAACCGCTTAAAATTGGCAAACACACAATCAAATATCCAATCTTTCAAGGGGGTATGGGTGTAGGCATCAGCTGGGACAGACTTGCGGGCAATGTATCCAAAGAAGGTGCATTAGGAATCATCAGTGCTGTAGGCACAGGATACTATCAAAAGATGCAATTTGTTGAAAGAATTGCTAACTCAAAGCCATTTGAGGCAATTAATTTTTACTCTAAACAAGCACTCATTGAGATTTTTAAAAATGCGCGAAAAATTTGTGGAGACAATCCTTTGGGTGCAAATATTCTTTATGCAATCAATGAATATGGGCGAGTTGTCAAAGATGCGTGTGAAGCTGGAGCAAATATCATTGTTACAGGAGCAGGACTTCCTACCAATATGCCTGAATTTACAAAAAATTTCCCTGATGTGGCATTAGTGCCTATTGTTTCTTCGGCAAAAGCATTAAAAATTATTTGCAAGCGTTGGAAAGACAGATACGAGCGTATCCCTGATGCAGTCATAGTCGAAGGTCCCTTAAGTGGTGGGCATCAAGGATTTACCTATGAAGATTGTTTCAAAGAAGAATATCAGCTCGAAAATGTCTTACCTCAAGTGGTCAGTGAAGCTAAAAAATGGGGAAATATACCTGTAATCGCAGCAGGAGGCATTTGGGATCGAAACGATATTGACAGAATGTTAGGATTAGGCGCAAGTGGCGTGCAAATGGGAACACGATGGCTCGGTTCAGAAGAATGCGATGCTGTTGCTTACAGAAACTTAATGCCTTTGGTCAAAAAAGAAGATATCGTTCTTGTCAAATCTCCCGTAGGCTATCCTGCAAGAGCTGTAAAAACGGGTATTTTTGATCGCATTGCTGAAGGTAATGCACCCAAGATTCAATGTGTAAGCCATTGTGTTACGCCTTGTCGCAGAGGGACGGAAGCAAAAAAAGTAGGATATTGCATCGCTGATTCTTTAGGATTAGGCTATATAGGAGATAGGGAGAAAGGTTTGTATTTCACGGGAGCAAATGGCTACAGAATCCAAACCATTGAACCTGTAAAAGATATTATTGCTCAATTAGTCAAAGACCCCGAATAGAGCATGCCGATGTTAAAAAGGATCGTGGCGTTACTATTTCTGATGGTGCTGTGCCTATGGGGAGAACACCGCATCATCAGAATGGTTCCTTTTGGCGACAATAATCTCAAAATTGTATTTGACAAACCCATCACGGATTTACAATGGCAAACCAAACATCTCAAAGATGCTAATAAAAAGTTTATTGATTTTGAAGCCAACCTTACCATACCCAAACGCAATTTTATCTTTAAAGACAATTCAACGCTTCAAGTTGCACAAAATACACCCAAAATAGTGCGTGTTGTTATCAGTCCTCACGCACATTCAACCTATGAGATTGTCAAAGAGAAAGAAAATCTCTACATTCAATTCAAACCCAAAACCCAAACACAAAAGCCATCAGTAACCTTAGCTGAACCCTCTTCTACTCCCCCAGAATCAGTCAAAAAAACCTTTGAAAATCTTGAGACAGAATCGAAAAAAAGCACGCTCCAAACAAACAAAACCGCAACACGAACGGGGACGGGAAAGAAGATTGTCATTGATCCCGGTCATGGTGGAAAAGATTGTGGCACAAAAAGCGTAGAAGATAAATGCGAAAAAATCATTGTCCTTGATGCAGCTAAACTTGTCGTTCAAGAACTAAAAAATCGAGGCTATAATGTCTATATGACGCGTAATACCGATGTGTATATTGATCTGCGCAAAAGAACAGAATTTGCCAACGCCAAAAATGCAGATTTATTTATTTCTATACACGCAAACTCCATGCCTAAAGATTCTCCCAAAACTCCTAGCGGTGTAGAAACCTACTTCCTCTCTCCCGCAAGAAGCGAACGTGCAGAGCAAGTGGCAAAGGCAGAGAATCAAGGTGATATGGAAACAATGAGCCATTTTGCTACAAAATCTTTTCTCAATACTATCAGTTCCTTTCATCTCGTAGCTTCGCACAAACTTGCCATTGACATTCAATCAGGTATATTGAATGCAGTGCGCCCACAATATGACACCCATGATGGAGCAGTGCGTGAAGGTCCATTTTGGGTCTTAGCGGGAGCATTAATGCCATCGGTTTTGATTGAAATAGGCTATGCTTCTCATAAAGATGAGGGTAAACTAATCTCCAAAAAAGAATACCAAAAACTTTTAGCAAAAGGTATTGCTGATGGCATTGATGGCTATTTTATAAGAAATTATTAAGGATTTAAATGAAACAAACTTCTTTGGTTACCGTTATCTTATCGCTATTATTTTTTGCACTTTTTGTTTTTGTCAATTTAACACTTTTTATTTCACAATTTTCACACTCTTTTTCACATCTTTTTTTAATCTTTATTCGCGAAGATCAGCTTTTTGATCATTTAAGCACCCTGTTATTCTTTTGTGGATTTGTTTTAAGTGTGTCTTTTGTGATTATCGGTAGCTGGAAAGATTCTGGAAATATCCCTCAAAAAATCATAATGCTTATTTTGAGCACTGCCTTTATGTATTTGATGGTCTTAAATTGCTCCCACACACCTGAAACTCAAGACATAGTAGATATGTTTGCGATTGAAGGAAGTATTTATCATCGAGGTTTTTTTGAGCTTTTAAAAGACTATTCTCTCCGCATTATACTCGTAATATGTGCTTATGTATTTTTCGTGTATCTTCCTTTACTCTTTATGATTTTAAATATTAAACCCGATGAAAATAGCGAACTAGGTAAGATTCTCTACGATATGCGTCCGTCAATTAATATCGTCATTATAATGCTTTTCGCGCTTGCCTTGCAACCCTATTACTATCGTGATAATCTCTATGTCTATCTTGATATTTTTGCGCTTTTAGTAGGCATAGGTATGCTTATTTATGTCTCTAGAAAGCATAAAGAAATTTTTGGATTCTACGAACGCATAAATTTTGGTTTGCTTATACTAGGCATTATCATTTGCTTGATTTGCTCTTCTATCTTAGCTGTCTCTGATAATTCCTTTAATGCTCGATATACTTTTTTAATTTTTGCATTTGTGGGTTGGTGCGTAGAATGGATGTATAACAACACCCAAAATTCTGATAATCAACAATAAAATCAAGGATCAAAAAATGAGCTTAGATATTTACCCCGCAATTGACTTAAAAGATGGGAAAGCTGTAAGACTCCTCAAAGGAGAAATGGAAAGTGCCATTGTTTATGGTGATGCTTTAGATTTTGCCAAACAATTTGAAGCAATGGGAGCAAAATGGCTTCATATTGTGGATTTGAATGGGGCTTTCGCAGGTGAGCCAAAAAATATCAAACAAATCGAACAAATACTCCAACATACGCATTTACAGATTCAAATTGGCGGGGGGATTCGCGATGAAGATTGCATCAAACGCTATACCCAAATGGGTGTAAAAAGAGTGATACTTGGTTCTATGGCAATGAAGAATCCGCAATTTGTCAAAGAAATGGCGCAAATCTATCCTATTGTTGTAGGAATCGATGCAAGGAATGGAAAAGTTGCCGCTCAAGGCTGGGCAGAAGAAGGGCAGATAGAAGCAAATCAATTGGCAAAAATGTTTGCTGGTAGCGGTATTGCAGCAATTGTTTGCACAGATATTAATCGTGATGGTGCATTAAGTGGGATCAATATTGATTTTACAGAAGATATTGGGCGACAAAGCCAAATTTATACTATTGCGAGCGGAGGTTTTTCAAACACAGAAGAGCTAGAGATTCTTGAGAGAAATCCTTATATTCAGGGCGTAATTATAGGAAAAGCGTTTTACGAAAACAAGATAAATCTTAAAGATATATTGTATAATTTTAGAAATTAAGATAAAATACGAATTTTAGAAAAATCATAAAGTTTAATAAGTAGGATTATTAAAAATTTATGGTAGAATTACCCTAGTTTGTTTAAGGTATAGCTATAATAAAGGAGATGACTTGAAACTGTTGGTAGTTGATGATAGCTCTACAATGAGAAGGATCATAAAGAATACTCTTCAAAGATTAGGGTATGAGGATATTCTTGAGGCTGAGCATGGAGTGGAGGCATGGCAGCTTATGGACACTGTAGAAGGTATTGAAATACTTATTACTGATTGGAATATGCCCGAAATGAATGGTTTGGATTTAGTTAAAAAAGTGCGAGCAGATTCTCGCTACACTTCTATACCTATTATTATGGTAACTACTGAAGGTGGTAAAGCTGAAGTAATTACCGCTCTCAAAGCAGGTGTAAATAACTATATTGTCAAGCCTTTTACCCCACAAGTTTTAAAAGAAAAGCTAGAAGTAGTTTTAGGTGTGAA
This sequence comes from Helicobacter sp. MIT 05-5293, assembly GCF_000765665.2. NCBI lineage: Bacteria > Pseudomonadati > Campylobacterota > Epsilonproteobacteria > Campylobacterales > Helicobacteraceae > Helicobacter > Helicobacter sp. MIT 05-5293. Next base: position 187,669 of record NZ_JROZ02000001.1, on the reverse strand, counting down.
TGAAGAATAGGCTCAATATTTAATGCAAGGTTTGGAACAGCAAACTTATTGGGAAATTATTATTTATCCAAATGCTTTTTTAGATGCTTTTAGTAACTTTTTAATTGATCAAACTTCTTGCGCAATAGAATACCAAGATCTTTCTGATCAATTATCTCCTTTTTATATTAGCTACGAAGACACATCATGGCAAAGTTTTCATAACTTCAACATCACACAAGCAAAGCAATGTCCTCAAACAACACAAATTATTTTACGGATTCCCTCTTCAGTAAATGACACAGACCATTCAGCTTATGATCCCAAGATTCACGCTTTGATAGAATCTTTACAAAATTTTACCTCCGCACTTAACGAATACACTGCAACACAAAAAGATGATTATCCTACAAAAGTGGATTTTTGCTACCATATTGTACAAAAACACAATCACGATTGGCTACAAATCTATCAAGATTCTATCAAACCCATAGAATGCCCACCATTCTATATTTGCCCATCATGGGCGTCTTCTTCACCTTCTCATTTGCAACAAATCATCATTGACCCTGCTCTTGCTTTCGGTTCGGGACACCACGCTAGCACCTTAATGTGCTTAGAGTTTTTAAGTGCTATAAATCTTAAAAATAAAAATGTGCTTGATGTTGGTTGTGGGAGTGGCATACTCTCAATTGCTGCAAGCAAACTCGGAGCAAAAGTATTTGCATGTGATACTGATGAACTTGCCATTCAAGAAACACAAAAAAATGCTCACAATAATCATATTTCCCTTGAATCTCTGTGGCTAGGCAGCATTCAAGAATCTCCTGATACACCCTCACATTACGATGTCATAGTCGCCAACATTGTCGCTTTTGTTGTGAAACTTTTACACAACGATTTTAAAGCAAAACTCAAAAAAAATGGCATTTTAATTCTCTCCGGGATATTAGATGAATATAAATCTGATATAATAGCAACATTTAACGACTTCACATTGTCAGAAATACATCAAAAAGACGAGTGGATAGCATTAAAATTGATTTCACAAAACAACTAAAGGAAAAGATAAACAATGGAAAACCCAAATGATAAAAAACCTCCCTTTAAACAGAATCCTTTTCTAACTTTTGCAATTTTTGTCATCATTGCATTAGTGATGTTTAAAGTTTTTTCTCCAAGCGGAGATTCTATTACGGATCGTTTTATGGGTGGTAGTGTTACAAAAGAAATCCCTTACAACGAATTTAAAGAGCTTGTCTCAAAAGGAGAGATTGATTCTGTAAGTATTGGACAAACTTATATCAAAGCTTACTCTATTCAAACCTCTCCGCGCATTTTATACACAACCAAAAAAGTGGCAGATTTAGGCTTAGTTCCCCTACTTGATGAAAAGAAAATCGAATACAGCGGGTTTAGCGAAGGTAGCTTTTTGGGCGATTTAGTCAATATGCTTTTGCCTATTTTTATTATCTTGGCTTTATGGATGTTTTTAGCTACCCGTATGCAAAAAAGTATGAGTGGTGGAATCTTTGGTGTGGGGAATTCTAAAAAACTCGTCAATGCTGAAAAGCCTAATGTCAGGTTTGATGATATGGCAGGTAACGAAGAGGCAAAAGAAGAAGTTGTAGAAATTGTAGATTTTCTTAAATATCCCGAACGCTATATTGCAGTAGGAGCTAAGATTCCCAAAGGTGTATTGCTTGTAGGACCTCCCGGGACGGGAAAAACCTTACTTGCAAAAGCAGTTGCAGGCGAAGCAAGTGTGCCTTTTTTCTCAATGAGCGGAAGTAGTTTTATTGAAATGTTTGTGGGCTTGGGGGCTAGTCGTGTCAGAGATTTGTTTGAAATGGCAAAAAAAGATGCACCCAGTATTATTTTTATCGATGAAATTGATGCTATTGGTAAAAGCCGCGCTGCAGGAAGTATGGTTGGCGGAAATGACGAAAGAGAGCAAACACTCAATCAGCTTTTGGCTGAAATGGACGGCTTTGGTTCAGAATCTGCACCCGTCATCGTATTGGCTGCGACAAACCGACCGGAAGTGCTTGACCCAGCTTTATTGCGTCCGGGAAGATTTGACAGACAAGTTTTGGTCGATGCTCCTGATTTTAATGGTCGTGTCGAGATTCTGAAAGTGCATATCAAAAATGTGAATCTAGCGCGTGATGTGGATTTACACGAAATTGCAAAATTCACTGCAGGACTAGCAGGGGCGGATTTGGCTAATATCATCAATGAAGCCGCGCTTTTAGCAGGAAGAGAAAACAAAAAAGAGGTTTCTCAAAAACATTTCAAAGAGGCGATGGAGCGCACAATGATTGGCTTGGAGAAAAAAACACGCAGAATCCCTCCAAAAGAAAAAAAGATTGTCGCTTACCATGAAAGCGGGCATGCGTTGATGGGTGAAGTTACTAAAGGTGCACATCGTGTCAATAAAGTCTCTATCATTCCTCGAGGAATGGGAGCTTTGGGATACACACTCCATACACCAGAAGAGAATCGCCACCTTGAGCAAAAACATGAAATGATGGCTGAAATTGATGTCCTTTTGGGTGGACGTGCAGCTGAAGAAATTTTCTTAGAGGAAATTTCAAATGGAGCTTCTGATGATTTAAGACGAGCGACAGGGATTCTCAAAAATATGATTGTTTATTTTGGTATGACTGATGTCAGTGGGCTAATGGTTTTAGAAGACTATACAAGACGCAACACTTTCTTAGGCGGAGCTGGTGGCAGCCGTGAATTTAGCGAAGAAATGGCTCAAAAAATGGATAGTTACATTAAAAATATGCTTGATGAACGTTATGCACATGTCAAAAAAACACTAAGAGAATATGCTGGTGTGATTGAATCAATGGCAAAAGAACTTTTAGACAAAGAAGTGATTGATGGTGTCAGAGTGCGTGAAATCATTGAAGAATATGAAAAAGAAAATCAAATGGAATCAAGACTTGTGCCTTTAGAAGAAGCATAAAGGAGGAAATATGGCATACACTACACAAATCATTGTAAAACAAGGTTGGCTTGGGGCTATTGTGCTATTAGCATTATTTGTTCTTTGTATTTTTTTCAATATGGATATGGGAACATTGATTTTCTTCGTAGGACTTGTATTTTGGCTTTTTATGTTTAGAAATCCTGAAAGAATCCCCCAAACAGATGAAAGAAATATCTTTGTATCACCTGTAGATGGTATTGTTAGAGATATTCAAAAACAAGATTCAGAAGTGATAATATTGATCGAAACAAGAAGCATTGATGTGGGTGTCATTCGAGCACCTTGTGAAATTATAGAGGGTGAAAAAGGTGAAAAAAAGGGTCTTGCTTTAGCATTTTGCAATAAAAACAAAAAAGCTACCTTAAATGCTATGATGTCTTTTACCCACAAACAAGATTTTAAATTTAGAATGGAGTTCTATCCTGTATTATTTTCTTCACACAAAATCTATGCAGATTCAAATCTCAACATAGGTGAACGAATGGGATTTATGAAAATGGGTATTACCAAACTTATTATCCCTCAAAACAAAAATACACCTGAATTAGAGCTCAAAATCAATATTGGTGATCGTTTGTATGCACTCGGAAGTCCAATAGGGCATATCAATGAAATTTAATCCTCTTTTTATCCTGCCCAATCTTTTTACCGCGGGGAGCATATTTTTAGGAATCTTAAGCATTATTTGTGCTTCGAAAAGTAACTTTGAGCTTGCAAGTTGGCTGATTTTAGTATCAATGATTCTTGATGGGCTTGATGGAAGAGTAGCAAGACTTACAAATACTTCAAGTCGTTTTGGTGTAGAGTTTGACTCATTAGCTGATGTCGTGGCTTTTGGCGTTGCCCCTGCAATGTTATTGTATTTTTATGTGGGCATTAATTATGGTCGGCTAGGAATGAGTGTGCCTGCTATCTTTGTCATCTTGGGTGCAGTTCGATTAGCTCGTTTCAATATCACAACGACTTCAGAACCGCAATTTTTTATCGGTCTTCCTATTCCTTCAGCCGCTGTTTTAGTGATGCTATGGGTATTGATTGATTTGGATTATGGCTTTATCCAAAATCAAGGATATGGCTATATTATGCTGATAACAAGCATCATCATAAGCATCTTGATGGTAAGTAATATTCGCTATCCTAGCTTTAAGAAAATGCGTTGGAATTTTAAGTCTTTTATTGCTGTCATCTTGCTTTTAGGTATTGTGTTTATTAATCCCAAAGAAACGCTTTGCTTTCTGATGAGCTGTTATGTGGTCTATGGTATTTTGCGATGGATGGCAATCTTAATTAAAATGAAATTTATCACCAAAACAAATGAAAAAGAAAAAACACTCTGAAAAATGGTGATTTACCTTAGATAAAGTTATTTTTAGGCGATTTTATGCTATTATTTTCACATTTTCTATATAAATTAATGAGGTGCAATTATGTCTAAAACAAGTTTGTCAAGCATCGATCAAGTCACCAATCTTCACAAAAATAATGAGCTTCAGTTGCTTTGTTTTCGTCTTGAAAAAGACAGAGACTTATATGCTGTCAATGTTTTTAAAATCAGAGAAGTAATCAAATATAGCGGCTCATTGACAGTTGTAACCCACGAAAGTAATAGCTTGGTAGAAGGGCTTATTACAATCAGAGAGCTAACTATTCCTTTGATTGATATGCGAAAATGGTTTTATTATGACAATAATAACAGAGGAAAGGATCTACGAAACTACGGCGTAAAACGAGCTCCGGGTGAAGAAGACATTATTATGATTTGTGAATTTTCTCGTTGGACGATTGGCGTGAGAATCTATGAAGCAGATCGTATCTTAAATAAAAAATGGACTGAAATTGAGCAAGGTGTCGGTGTCGGTGGTGGCGGGCGCAATGGCAAACTTGTGAGCAGAACACGCTACTTTGATGGAAGACTTGTGCAAGTTGTAGATATTGAAAAAATGTTGATTGATGTCTTCCCTTGGATTGAAAAAGAAAAAGAAGAAGGGATTCAAAAGATTTCTCAAGTCCAAACTACAAAAAGCATACTCCTTGCCGATGATAGTCCCACCGTTCTTCGGACAATGCAGCTTATCCTTAATAAATTAGGTGTGATTCACCATGACTTTATCAATGGCAAACATTTGTTAGATTACTTATTTGCACCTACCACAGATGTAAGCTCTATTGGAATGATTATTACTGACCTTGAAATGCCTGAAGCAAGCGGATTTGAAGTGATCAAACAAGTAAAAGCAAATCCTAATACAGCGCATTTGCCTGTCGTTGTCAATTCTTCAATGAGCGGTAGTAGCAATGAAGATATGGCACGCTCATTGAATGCTGATGAGTTTATTTCAAAATCTAATCCTGTGGAAATTGAAGCAGCAGTGCGGAAATTTGCTCTCAAGTAATGTATCAATCTCACCTGCTTTTTCAAATTGATTCTCCAGCCTATGTTTTAGAAGAAGAAAAGCTTGATGAAAATCTTGCTATTTTAAATTCTATCCAAGAGCAAAGTGGTGCAAAAATCCTCCTTGCATTAAAAGGTTATGCCTTTTGGCGCAGATTCGAGAATCTCCGAAAGATTCTAAGCGGAAGCACAGCAAGTGGGCTTTATGAAGCACGATTAGGCTATGAGGAAATCGGCTCAAGAAAAGAAGGCAAAGAAATATGCGTGTTTGCTCCTGCCTATAAAGATTCTCAAATTGATGAAATCTTAGAATACGCCACACATATTATCTTTAATTCCTTTGCACAATGGCAAATGTTTCTTCCACATATTACCCGTAAAAATAAACTTTTACAGAATCAAAATCTTGCGCCCATTCAAGTAGGCTTACGCGTCAATCCTTTATATAGCGAGGTAGAGCCTCCTATTTACAATCCTTGTATTCCGGGTTCAAGACTAGGAATCACCCCTGAAGCATTCAAAGAGGGTGTCAAAAAATACGGCTTAGAGGGGATTGATGGTCTGCATTTTCATACACATTGTGAGCAGGATAGCACTGCCTTGGAGCGCACATTACCCCATTTTGAAAAACATTTTGGCTCTTACCTTCAAGGTAAAAAATGGGTCAATTTTGGCGGAGGGCATCATATCACACGAAAAGACTATCATCGAGAGCTTTTAGTGAAACTCATCAAGGATTTTAAAAAACACCACAACGATATTGGGATTTTTTTAGAACCCGGAGAAGCAGTAGGTTGGCAAGTGGGTTTTCTTATCGGAGAAGTGCTTGATATTGTGCATAATCAAATCCCTATTGCTATTATCGATGTGAGTGCTTCAGCCCATATGCCCGATTGTTTAGAAATGCCTTATCGCCCAATGGTTAAAAAGATTTCTCGTCAAACTCTCAATATAGAATCTGATTTGGGCGAAAATAAAGGTGCTTATACTTATCGCTTAGGTGGTCCTACCTGCCTTGCTGGCGATGTGATAGGGGATTATAGTTTTCAAACTCCTCTTAATGTAGGTGATCGATTAATCTTTGAAGATATGCTGCATTATACGATTGTTAAAAACAATACTTTCAATGGCGTGCCTTTACCCTCACTTTGGAGCATAGATTCTCAAGGTGAAGCCCATTTGCTTCAACGCTTTTGCTATGATGATTACAAGAGAAGAAATTAAGTATGATTAATTTTGACAATCTCTTGATGCTTGCTCCATTGGCAGGCTATACAGATTTGCCTTTTCGAAGTATGGTAAAACACTTTGGGGTCGATATTACCGTGAGTGAAATGATTAGCTCACATGCTCTTGTCTATCAGAATCAAAAAACGCTCAAAATGATTGAAAAATCCCCCGAAGAATCGCCCTTCAGTGTCCAAATCGCAGGATCTAAAGAAACAATCATACAAAAAGCAGTAGAGATTCTCAACACTCAAGAAGGTATTGATATTATTGATTTAAACTGCGGCTGCCCTGCTCCAAAAGTCGCCAATCACGGCAATGGAAGTGGTTTGCTCAAAGACTTAAAACAACTTGTCAAAATTGCTAACCTTATCAAAGACACAAGCCAAACACCCTACACAAGCATTAAAGTGCGCTTAGGTTTTGACAAAAAGATACCTTGCGAGCTTGCTCAAGCCCTCAAAGATGTTCGCTCTGATTTTGTTGTCGTGCATGGGCGCACACGAGCCGATGGCTACAAAAAAGAACGCATTGATTATGATGCGATTGCAACCATTAAAAAACACATCTCTATACCTTTGATTGCTAATGGAGAAATTGATTCTGCACAAAAAGCTCAAGAAGTTATTGCGCACACGGGAGCAAACGGAGTGATGATAGGACGGGCAGCAGTTACTTCACCTTGGATCTTTTGGCAAATCAAACACCAAACCCAGCAAATCCCGCCCATTATCAAAAAAGAACTCGTTTTGCAACACTTCAATAAAATGATCGCATTTTATGGTGAGCGTGGGGCAATTATGTTTCGCAAGAATCTCCATGCTTATGCCAAAGGACACGATAATGCAAGTGAATTCAGAAATATTGTAAATCACTTAACCGATGTGTATGAGATCACTCAACGCATTGAAGAGTTTTTCAGCACACAAAATAACGAATTAATCACCCAAAATTTTCCCCAGCTCATTCATCTCAATAAAAAAACAAGCTAATGGTATTATTTTTTGGAGGAGGTTTGATATGCACTTGACAAAATGGTTACAAGTCGGATACTTATTGAGCGTGATTGTAGGCTTTATATACGCACAAGAAACCACAGAATCTCCCTCTGAATATTATCAAGAATCAGAGCTTATCCAGCAAATCCGCAAGGCAGATTCACTCTTTTATCAAGGCGTATCACTTTGGAGTAGTAACGCCGATGAAGCAAGTAAATTTCTCAAGCAAGCCTGCAATGCTAAACACCCCGGCGCATGTTTATATCTAGGTAGCTATTATGAACAAAAATCCTCTCAAAGACGCTCTAACATCTCTCCTAGCGAAAGTAAAAAATACTACCAGCTTGGCTTTGAAAATAGTGTCCAAGCTTGCCAACAAGGCGCAGCAGAATGGTGCATCACACAAGCAGTATCATTGATTGATGGGCGTGGAGTAGCACAAGATATTCAAAAAGGTTTTGACTTCCTTGAAGCAATGTGTGAGCAAGATATGGAGGGAGCTTGTGCAATGCTCGGATCATATTATTTCTATGGCTTAAATGTCGCGCAAGACTTACAAAAAGCACAAGAATTACATCTCAAAGCCTTAGAGCTAGATTCTAAAGCCTGCGAAGAAAATCGAATGTATGCGTGCGTGCTAAGTGCAGAAATCTACGAAAAAGGTCTTAGTGTGCCATCTAATCCACACAAAGCAAAAGAGCTGTATCGGTCAGCTTGTGCCTTACACAATCAATTCGCATGTGATTATGTTAAGAATATGCCTTAGAATCTTGAGACTAGATTCTCACTTCAAAGTATCAATCTATACTCAAAGTGCCTCTTCTTGAAAAAGATAGCTTGCAATATCTTGTCCGACAAAGAATTTCACACTCACAGCAATCAAAATCACAATTGTAATAAAAGGCGCAACATAACGCATCAAAATATACCAGATTTTAAAAGCGTAACTGCTAAAAAAATGTGAGGTAAATTCATAAAGTGTCGTCTTTGGAATCACCCAGCCCACAAAAATAACCGCAAGCAATCCACCCAATGTCATAATAATATTTGCTGATAAAAATTCTACAATATCCATAAGTGATTTATTACCAAAGGTCAAATAACTTGCCAAAGGTGTGCAAAGCGAACAAACTATCATCAATCCCAAAATAAAAATAACCCCAACCACACTCCAAGTCGCTCTAAAACGGCTGATTTTATAATATTCGACAATATACATTACCGATGGTTCGAGCAAAGAGATTGCAGAAGTAATCCCTGCAAAACTAAAAGCTATTAAAAATAAAAAAGCAATGATATTCCCCAAAAACCCCAAATGTGCAAACATAACAGGTAAAGTCTTAAAAATAAGCCCTGCACCACCATCAACTTCCCCACCATATTCATACACAAAAGTAAAAATCATTAATCCCGCCATAATCGCAATAACAATCCCACTTAGCACGATAAAAAGCGCACTTTTGAAAAGATTCTGTTGAGAATCTGAAGAGGCTGCATAGGTGATAATAATCCCAATCCCTAAAGAAAGAGAAAAGAACACTTGCCCCAAAGAATCAATAAAAATAGAAAGCGTTAGGGCTTTTTTTGCTTGCTCCCATTCAAAACCCAACATAAAATGCAAAGCCTTGGGGAAAGAATCCATACTCATTGCATAGATTAACAATCCTAAAAATATCAAAAAAAGCATAGGCGTAAGAATCAAATTTAAAAGCTCAATACCCTTTTTGACACCTCGTGCGATAACCCAACCGCTAATCCCTAATACCAGCATCAAACCCATTGTTTGCGCAATAAAATTCTGCGAATACAATGTGTCAAAATTTGCTTTAGAAACCTCCATATCGGTAGGCAAAGAAAAACTCACAAAAAATAAATAATAAAACACCCACCCCAATACGATAGCATAAAATGAAAGGATAATAGGACCTCCGATAAGTGTCAGACCTGCAAAACGCCATCTTTTACGGGGTGAAGGATCGAGTTTCTCATAGCTTTTAAAAGCATTTGCCCGTCCTTTATTACCAATCAGCATTTCTCCAATCAACATTGCAATACCTATCCCCAATGCCAAAAACAAATACAATAACACAAACGATCCTCCGCCATTTGTGCCTGCAATATAGGGAAATCGCCAAATATGCCCCAAACCCACAGAACTCCCCAATGCTGCCAACATAAAACCGATTTTGCTAAAATTATTCATCATAATACCCTATGCAAGATGTGCGTTAAGTATTTATTTTATCATAAATAATGCGATGATAAAGATATTTTAAAACTTATCTCAAGATTCTGTATTGTATATTATACGAAGATGATATTTTTAGATTGATTTAATAGCCTACAAGAGATATTCCTTGTAAGCTTGTCTTTTTGCACAAAACTTCACCAAATCCTATGAATCTAGTATCAAGACTTCACGCCGATTTGATGGTATTCAAAACCCTTAGATTGCATATTAAGACTTTGGTAAATATTGCGTCCGTCAAAAATAATTGGCTCATTGAGAAGTTTAGCGATTTCATCAAAATCTGGGCTTCTAAACTCACGCCACTCTGTTATAATTACAAGTGCCGCACAACCCTTCAAAGCTTCATATTTACTGCCTTCTAGACTAAGAGAATCCAGACAATCTTTAAGGTAAAATGATGCTTGTTCATACGCCTTTGGATCATACGCCTTGATTCTTGCTCCGCGTTTAATCAATTCACGCACCAACACCAAAGAGCTTGCCTCACGCATATCATCAGTTTCAGGTTTAAAGCTCAATCCCCACACAGCAAAACTTTTGCCTGCTAGATTCTCACCAAATCGTTGTGTGATTTTCTCGACTAAAAGCATTTTTTGCGCTTCATTGACGACTTGGACTGCATCGAGAATCCGCGCTTTATAGCCAAAATCCGCCGCTGTTTTCTCTAACGCACGCACATCTTTAGGGAAACAACTCCCACCATAACCACAGCCCGGATAAATAAAACTATATCCGATGCGAGAATCCGAACCAATACCCAAGCGCACATCATTAATATTCGCGCCCACACGCTCACAAATCTGACTCATCTCATTAATGAAACTAATTTTTGTTGCAAGCATTGCATTTGCCGCGTATTTTGTCATCTCTGCAGATTCTATACCCATTGCAATAAGTCTGTCGCTCTTAATCAAAAAAGGCGCATAAAGCGACTTCATTACCTCCAAAGCCTTTGGAGAATCTGTGCCTATCACTACCCTATCTGGACTCATAAAATCTTTAATTGCTACACCCTCTTTGAGAAACTCGGGGTTACTCACTACATCAAAGGCTATACTTTGACTACCTTGCTGATTCTGCACAGAATGAGAATCTATCGCAGCAGAATCCACCAAAGTCATATTGCGCTTTTGGATTGCAGAGCTGATGATACTTCTTACTTCTCTTGCTGTGCCTACCGGAACGGTGCTTTTATCTACCACTACGACATATTCACGCTCTATATGCGTCCCAATATCCTCTGCCACACTGCGCACAAAGCGTAAATCCGCACTGCCATCATCTCCCATAGGTGTCCCTACTGCAATAAAAATCACTTGAGCATTTCTAATAGCTTCCTTTTTATCAGTCGTAAATGTGAGTGTGCCTAGCTTTTGATTCTCCAATACCATTGATTCTAAACCGGGTTCATAAATGGGAATAATACCTTGTTTCAGACGATTGATTTTATTTTCATCGACATCAAGACATATTACATCATTGCCCATTTGGGCAAAACACGCACCTGCCACTAATCCAACATACCCGCTACCGATAATCGTGATAGTCATACAAATTTCTCCAAATTAAGGCATTTTAGACAGATTTGTGATGATGCTATAAAGACTCTTTTTGACAAGACCACTCTTTTGTTCATAAGTTACCTCAACTTTTTCACCCAATCCAAGGTACTTCTTACCGCTTAACTTCATTGTGTTTGAAGCATTTTGAGTAATTGTCTGACTTGGATTTTTGAGGGTAAAATGCACTTCACTTTTTAAAAGAGCCGTGTCCTTAGAGCTAATCATACTTGTATCTTCTTTGGTTTCTTGCACTTGCAACCCATACTCAATATCCAATACATAGCCGACTTTTGGATTACTAAGCTTAGATTCTACGATAAAACAATTCGTATTTTTAATCGTCTTGCCAAGCAAGCTTCTGAAATCCTCCTTGCTCATCACATTACTATCAGTCGTGCTAATTTTACCTATTGCAATGGTATATTTAGGTTGATTACAAACTTGTGTATCTTGTGTAACGATTTCAGGCTCATTGCCACCACACCCTGCAAATAATAATACCGCTACGCCTAACCCAGCAATTTTATAGAATCTCATCTTTTTCTCCTTTTTATGTCATAGAATCTCGCGTAAGCTATGAAACATTCTACCTTAAAAATTTAAATTGCTTATCTGTTTTTGCTTGTAAAAATGGTAAATGTTATTTGACAAATAATAAAAAGGTATAGGGAGGGGGGGGGATAAATAAAAAGCGCGTATAGTTTTTATACACGCTTAAAAAATTATGGCATTACAGGGTGTGTGCCATCTCGTAAATCTGAAGTAATATTGTCTCTGAAGCTCTTTCCGGGCTCACTCCACACGATACAACCATCAGTTGGGCAAGCACTTGCACAAGCAGGTTGCTCATTGTGTCCGACACATTCTACACATTTATCAGGATACACATAATAAGTGCCTTCACCTGTTGGATTGCTGTCATCATCAACAATCGCACTTACAGGACACTCATCAATACAAGAACCACAAGCAATACAAATATCTGTGATTTTTACAGCCATCTCTTACTCCCTTATTTGTTGTTTGATTTTTGGGCTAAACCCATTTGTGAGTATAATGCAGGTTATCTTAAAAAGACCATAAATATAAGAATAAACAGATTCTTATTTACTATAAGAATCTGTTCTAATAGGCTTAAGACAAGCATTTGAAACAATCAAATTAAACTTTAACGCACTGCTCCATTGCCTTTGATTTGATACTTATAACTGCGCAAAGATTCTATACCCATAGGTCCTCGTGCATGAATCTTGGAAGTCGAGATGCCTATTTCTGCACCAAAACCAAACTCTCCGCCATCACTAAAACGCGTTGAAGCATTCACATACACACAGGCTGCATCAACCTCATCTAAGAATCTCTGCGCGACTTCTTCATTTTGCGTAATAATCGCTTCGGAATGCTGTGAGCCAAAGGTAGCAATATGGCTAATTGCCTCATCAAAACCGCTTACAATCTTGATATTAAGCGTATTCGTGCCATATTCTCTTTCATAATCTGCCAATCCATCATCGACTTCTTCATCTTCATCTTGCTTACCCCACTTTTGGAGTGTTGCTTCATCTTCAAACATTAAACGCGTATGGTGTTTGCGCAATGTCTTTAAAAGTGTGGGCAAAAAGCTCTCAATCAAGTCAAAATCAAGCAATAAAGTCTCACACGCATTACAAGCAGCAGGGTAGCTTGTCTTTGCATTAATTGCAATTGCAAGAGCTTGAGACAAATCCGCCTCTTTATGGACATACAAATGACACACACCTTTATCGTGTTTGATCACAGGGATAGTCGCATTATGCTTGACAAATGCTATCAATCCCTCTCCACCACGTGGAATCAACAAATCCACATAAGAATCCATTTTGACAAATTCTAAAATCCCTTCACGCGAAGTATCCTCAATCATACTCACACACGCTAAAGGCAAATGATGCAGCTCTAAGGCTTCTTTCAAAGCAATTAAAATTGCATGGTTAGAATGATACGCTTCTTTGCCACCTTTAAGCACACAAACATTGCCACTTTTAAAGCACAAGGCAGAGACATCACTCGTTACATTTGGGCGAGATTCATAAATCACGCCAATTACGCCGATAGGCACACTGATTTTGCGAATCTCTAATCCTGCTTTTGTTGTCCATAAAGCCAAAGTCTGATGTATCGGGTCATCTAAAGTCGTAATATCATTTATAGAATCTGCCATTGCGTTAATTTTATGGGCATTCAATTCAAGCCTTTTGAGCATTGAAGGACTAAGATTCTGTTCCTTAGCAAGAGCCAAATCCGTTGCATTAGCTTGTAATATCGCCTCTTGATGTTTTTTAAGCTGCTCTGCCATTGTCTTTAACACAAGATTGCGTTTTTGATGAGAAGTGTTTGCGAGAATCCGCGCACTTTCTTTTGCCGCTATCAGTGTTTCTAAAAGCGGTGTAAGTTGCTGTTGATTTGATTTTTGATCGCTCATTTTTTCCTCCACAATACAGAATCTACCTTGTCATACGGCATCACTTTCTTCGCGTGATTTTGCAAGAGCTTCTACTTCTTGAATAAACACATCAAGAATCTCATCTTCTTTAAGTTTGCATAGAATCTTGCCTTCTTTGATAATCAAGCCGTCTTTATGCCCGAAAGCAATTGCAATATCAGCGTGCTTTGCCTCACCTAAAGCATTTACTGCACAGCCCATAACACTCACTTGTAAAGGTGTTTTAATATGCTTAATGCGTGATTCTACTTCCTTGACCATTTGCACTAAATTTGCCTCAATCCTCCCACAAGTCGGGCAAGAGACAATACTCACACCACTTTTTTGTCTCCCACTATATTGCAAAATCATCTTGGCGACTTTGATTTCTTCTTCAAGCTCACCAGTAATCGACACACGCATCGTATCACCAATACCTTCCATCAACAATCCACCTAACGCCATTGAGCTTTTTACCATTGAATGCGGGAGCGTGCCGGCTTCAGTTACACCCAAATGAAAGGGATATTCTACTAAAGGGCGCAACATACGATAAGCTTCCATTGTGCGAATCACATCACTTGCTTTGAGTGAAACTTTGATGTTAGTAAATCCAAAATCTTCTAAAAGCTTAATATTATACAAGGCAGATTCTACCATTCCCTTAGGCGTTGGACCATACTTTTCCTCAAAAGGCTTTTCCAAACTCCCGCCATTCACACCGATTCTAATGGGAATCCCCCGCGCATTACACGCATCGGCTACGGCTTTGATCCTATCTTTTGAGCCGATATTACCCGGATTAATGCGTATGCAATCCACACTTTCAGCAGCAATCAGCGCAAACTTATAACGAAAATGAATATCTGCCACGATAGGCAAAGGTGAAAGAGCTTTTAATTCTTTCAGCGCATCAGCATCTTTGGGGCTACTCACCGCGACACGCACGATATTTGCTCCTGCAAGATAAAGCCTATCAATCTGTTCTTTTGTCGCCTGAACATCACAAGTCTTACTAAAAGTCATACTTTGCACGCTGATAGGAGCATCTCCCCCTATAGCGACATTGCCTACAAAAATTTGTTTCGTTTTAAATCGTTTCACTTTGATTCTAATCCTTTAATAAAGTGTTGGTTATTTTACCACTATTGGGTAAAATTCCCTTAATAAATTTAGCAATATTAAAGGGTCTTGATGCACGAATATTCCATTGTCGCCTCATTGATTGAAATGTGTGAGGATTATGCCTTAGAACATCATGCCGACAATATTGCCACGATTCGTATTGCTATCGGAGAAAGAAGTGGTGTTGATCAAATGCTTATTAAAAACTCTTTTGAAACTTTCAAGCTTGATTCTCAAGTCTGCCGCAATGCAAATCTCGAAATTGAAACACAAAAGGTTATCTTGGAATGCCAAACTTGTCATCACAGATTCGATGCTAAGGATCTGACATACAGCACTTGCCCTAAATGCCATAGTCAGCAAACAATCATCACTCAAGGTAAAGAATTACATCTCATGGCATTAGAGCTTGATGTGCCGAGTTAAAGCCTAAAGAATCACAAGGAGAAAAAATGTCGCCAAAACACCAGAACGAAGACAAATCCACTGCCGACAAAATCGATCAACGAGTTTTTGAAAAACTCCTCAAATATAATCCTCAAAGTCAGAATCTATGGGATATTGTAGGAATATTTGAAGATGAGCGTAAAAAATTACGCATTGATGTCGCACAATATCATGAAGATATAAAAACCTGTAAAACCACACTTAAAGAGCTTCGAGAGCAAGTCGCCAAAGAACAAAACCTCCTTAAAGATATTAAAGCACAAATTGCAGATATTCCAAAAGATCAAATCAAGCCTAAAAACCCATTATCAAATGAAGACACCGATAAACTTTGTGCGAAAATCGACACCCTACAAGCAAAAATCACAGATTTAGAACTCGAAAATACAAAGCTTTGCGTGGAATTACGCGATTTGAGAAGTGAAGCTCAACTCCAAGCAAATCTGACATTTTTAGAATCTAGCCAATCTCACAAGGAATAAAAATGAATGCCCAACAACCCCACACTCCCACAAAAACCAAAAAAATCTTTGTGAGTGCTTGTGAGCCAAGCTCAAATCTTCACCTTAAAGCACTCTCCAAGCATCTTGACACGCACCTTGAAATCTGTGGGATTTTTGACAAAGATTCTTTACAAGGGCTGAATGCCTCCCCTTCTTATACACTCAAAGATTTTGCTGTCATGGGGTTTTTTGATGTGATTAAAAAGATTTTCTTCTTCAAAAAAGCATTACGAGAAATGACGCAACTCGCCCAAACTTGCGATGTAATCCTACTGATGGATAGCTCTAGCTTTAATATTCCTCTTGCTAAAGGTGTCAAAAAAGCACAAAGCAAAGTGCCGATAATTTACTATATCCTCCCTCAAGTATGGGCGTGGAAAGCATGGAGAGCCAAAAGCATTCAAGCTGCATGTGATAGGCTGTGTGCTATTTTGCCTTTTGAGCTAATGATGTATCCCGAAGCTACACAAACACAGAAAATCACTTATGTCGGACACCCTTTGCTTGATGAGATTCCCACACTCAAAAATGAAATAATCCCGCGTCAAAAAGGTCCTATTGCCTTTATGCCCGGCAGTCGTAAAATCGAAATCAAAAAAATCTTCCCTATCTTTTTGGAAGTCGCCAAACAGCTTGATATGCCTAAGATTCTGGTGATTCCCGAGCATTTTAGGAGTTTGGATTCTCAATCACTAAAAGCAATCTATGGTGAAGGTTTGGAACATTTTGAGATAAGCTTTGATGCAAACGCTACACTTTTACAATCTAGTTTTGCATTTGTTTGTTCAGGCACAGCAACACTTCAAGCGACATTGATTGGCACACCTTTAGTATTAGGCTATAAAGCGCGTAGCATTGAGCTTAACATCGCAAAAATATTTGTCAAGCTCCAATGTATTGGTCTTGCTAATATCTTTTATAATGCCCTGCATTCAGGCTCACCTCGAGCTGGTGCGCATCGGATTCACACGGAGTTGATACAAGAAGACTTGACTGCGGAAAACTTACTCAAAGCTTACGAACAATGCGATGAACAAATATTTCTTAATAAGGCGCAAGAGATTCGCTCTTATCTTGGCAATGGTAGTGCAAAGAATGTCGCACAAATTATCGAATCCTATTTGCAAGAAACAAGATAAAGAGATCATATTGCCCTTATCACACGCATTGCATTAAGTAAAGCTAAAATTGCCACACCGACATCTCCAAAGACTGCAAGCCACATATTAGCAATGCCCGCAGCTCCCAAGACAATGAGCACCGCCTTGCTTCCTATGGCAAATGCAATGTTTTGCCAAGTAATGTATCGCGTGTTTTTAGCGATTTTAACCGCATGGCTTAAAGCCGTGAGCGAAGGTGCAGTCAAAATAATATCCGCACTTTCCTTGCTTACATCATTGCCCTTTTCTTGCGCAGCAATACTAATCCCTACATCTGCCAAAGACAATACTACTGCATCATTAATACCATCACCGACAAATGCTGTTTTAGAATCTCCGTATTCTTTCATCAACATTTGTAATTTTTCTGCTTTTTGTGCAGGAAGTAGCCTACCATAAGCTTGAGAAATACCTAATTCCTGTGCGACTGCATTAACATTAGCCTGTGTATCACCGCTTAAAATCGCAAAATGTTCAATCCCTTGCGCTTTGAGCTTAGCAATGGCAGATTTGCTGTCCTCTTTAATCTTATCAGAAATCACAATATATCCCGCATAAACACCATTTTTTGCGATATACACAATGCTACCAGATTGATTTTGACAACCTTCAAATACTATACCCTCATCGTTGAGCAATGCCTCATTCCCTAACAGAATCTTATCTTCCCCACAAAATGCTACGATACCCTTTCCACTTACTTCCCGATAATCTTTCACATGACACTGATGCAAGGTAAGAGATTGCGCCGCTTCTTTGATACAAGTCGCAATAGGGTGATTAGACATTGTTTCCCCACACACCGCTAATTGTAGCAAATCCTCCTGCATAAAACCCTTTTGAGGCACAATCTCACACACTTCAAATACACCTTGTGTAAGCGTTCCTGTCTTATCAAAAACAATATTTTTCACCATAGAGAGTGTTTCAAGATAGGTTGAGCCTTTAAACAAAATGCCTTTCATACTTGAAGCTCCAATCGCCCCAAAATACCCTAATGGCACAGAGATAATCAACGCACAAGGACAACTTACCATCATCACAACCAATCCACGATAAATCCACTCATTCCAATCTCCTACAAACAAAGGCGGGATTACTCCTACGCACAAAGAAAGAACAAAGATGATTGGTGTATAAACACGCGCAAATGATGTGATAACTTTTTGTGTTTTAGCCTTATTAGCACTTGCATCTTGCACTAACTCCTGAATCTTGGCAATATGGGAATTTTCAAAAACCGATGTAACCTCCACTTCAAGCAAGGCAAAAGTATTAATCGAGCCTGCGAGAATCATATCGCCCACATCTACACCCACAGGCACACTTTCTCCATTGATAGCACGCATATCAAGATAACTTTTACCATAAATGATTTTTCCATCTGTGGGCACTTTTTCGCCGACCTTAACCAGAATCACATCACCTAATGCTAATTCACTCGGGCTTACATCACGGACATCATCGGCTTTATTTGTAGAGTGAATCTTCAAATGAGCCACTTCAGGTATCGCTTCAAGCAAAGAATGTATCGATTTTTTAGAGTGTTGCACCACGATAGATTCTAAAAGCTCTCCCAAACGAAAAAAAAGCATCACTGCTACCGCTTCACTCACCTCTCCGATGCAAATTGCTGCGAAAGTCGCAAAAGACATTAAAAAATGCTCATCAAAAATAATTTTATGCTTGAAATTAGCTATCATTGCTTTAAATACAGGAAAACCAGCAATCACATACACCACACCCAAAATTATATAAGCACAATAAACAGAATCTAAAGGTAAAATATCCTTATAAGCTTCTAAAACTAACCCTTGCAAGAAAAACATACCCACACAAAACCCTGCGAACAATCCCAGCAGCATCAATATTTCAGACCTATTAGTATGAGAGGTATGCGCAGGATAGCTCGTATGCAAACGCACTTTTGGTTCAATTTCTTGAATCTTTCGTTTCACCGCATCAATATCGTGAGTATCAATCTGAAGCGTATTGGTATTAAAATCTACCTTTGCACTCAAAACATTTGGCATCGCATCAAGCACATTTTCAATCTTTTGGGCGCAAGAGGGACAATCAAGATTCTCTAAAATAAATTTTTGCATTTATATTCCTTCAATCAAATAACAATGCCCGCATCATAACATAAAATAAATAATACATATAGGGGGTATATGTATTTATCGAACATAAAGCATAATCGTAACATTTAAAAGAATCTAAATGTTACATTGAACCTCAATCTGTGCTATAATCGCGCATTGATTTTTTTGACGAAGGAATAATGTGGCAATCTCTAGGACTTCCAAACAAAGCACAAAAAAGACAGAAACTAAAAAGTCAAAAACATCACTTAAAGAAAGTATCACCAAAAGAATCAAAAAGCACAAGAAAGCCCAAACACCATTAGATTCTGAAACCTTAGAATCTCACCAAACAACACACGAATCATCACTTGAAACTGCACCAGCCACAAATGAAGATCGATGGACAAAAACATTTATCGGATTAGGGGTTGCGATTTTATTAGGCATCATCGCTGCCTTTTTGGCAAAATTCTACCTTCAAGCTTCTTTTAAAGTTTCCGCTCTGCTTGGCATCATTATTTTACTCGTAACACTATGGACAAATAAAGCCCTGCCTTTGGGTGTTGTCTCGCTCCTGCCCATTATCCTTTTTCCTAGTTTTGGGATTTTAGACACCAAAAGTGCTGCTGAAAACTACGCTCACCCAATCATCTTCCTTTTCTTAGGAGGCTTTATGCTTGCTACGGCAACTGAAAAAATCGGTTTGCATCGCGTGATAGCAAAAAAATTTTTGGGTATTTTCCCCAAAACACCTAAAGGTGTGATTCAAGCATTAGGATTTGCCTCTGTTGTGCTTGGCACAGCCTTATCAAACTCTACCGTGGCGATTTTATTACTGCCTATCGCACTTTCAATCACAGAAGATTATTTTCTCAAATTACGATTTCTCCTTGCTGTAGCTTTCGGGGCAAGTATCAGCGGTATTACCACACCTATCGGTAGCCCTCCCAATTTGATTTTCTTGGGCTTTTTAGAGAATCTTGGTATTGAAGGGATTAGCTTTACCACATGGATTTTTATGATGGCTCCCTTAACGATTTTGATGCTTTACACAATGGTATGGCTTCTTTCTTTTAACACCAAGGATCATGCGTTGGAAGTCAATATGTTTGATGATGTGCAAGTGAGCTTTGCTCATAAACGCCTATTGTGTCTGATTATCGCTTTGCTTGTGTTGCTTTTTATCAATTCGCCCATTAAGCCCTTTTATAATGGCTTAGGACTTAATGAAAACATCATCTTACTTGCTTTTGGGCTATTAATGTTTGTGCCTAAGATAGGATTCTTAGATTGGGACGATTCTAAATCCATTCCCTACGAGCTTATCTTTTTATTTGGAGCAGGTTTTTGCATCGCCACTGCATTTTCACAATCCGAACTCGGAGGAGCATTTGAAGGTTTCTTTGCTCAATTCTCTGGACTTCCTTTTATTATCTTTTTGTTTTTGGCTTGTGTGAGTGCAATCATCGCGACAGGATTCTTAAGCACAACTGCTTTGATTGCGATTTTATTGCCTATTGTTTATACCGCAACACAATCATTCCTTGTCGGCAAAGAACCGACAATCACTATGCTTGCGATTACAATTTGTGCAAGTTTTTCCTTTATGATACCTATCAGCACACCTCCTAATGCTATCGTTTTTGCTAAAGGCAATATCAAAGCATGGGATATGGTGCGATTTGGTTTTGTGTTAAGTGTGGTGGGGATTATTGCTGTTACACTTTTTGCCTATATTTATTGGCGATGGTTTTTGAGTAGTTAAAAATTTAAAGATTCTCAAAATTTCTTGCAAATAAACTACGCATTTTCGCAACTAACTCATTCTCGAAAAATGCTCTATCGCCTTAGCAAGGTCATTTAATGTCTTATCCTCATCGCCATGCTTAATACCATCACGCACACAATGATTAATATGCCCCTCTAAAATGATTTGCCCTACTTTATGAATAGCACTCTTAGCGGCATTGACTTGTATCAATATATCAGGGCAAGGCACACCTTCATTGATCATTTTGTCAATCCCATTGAGCTGCCCAATAATCTTTGAGATACGCTTGTGAAGTGAAGAAGCATCTTTGCGTGTTTCCATAAAATCTCCTTATTGTTTGATAAATTATATTCTCCGATAGCTCAATGCTTCAAGAATATGGCTTTTTGTGATGCACTCTTCTTGGGCAAGGTCAGCGATAGTGCGTGCAACTTTTTTTATCTTATTTTTTGCACGATAAGATAACCCAAAACGCTCAATAGCTTGCTCAAGAAGCGTTTGTGATGGGGTATCAAGCACACAAAATTCCTCAATCCCTTTTTCATCAAGTTTGCCATTAAAAATTTTTTGTCCTCGATTTTTTTGATACTTAAAAGCAGCAAAAACTTGCTCCTGCATACTTTGAGAATCCATACAAGATGGTAAAGATGAAGTATTTGGCTTTTCTTCACTCATTTGGACAAACATATCAATACGATCCCAAAAGGGTTCAGAAAGCCTTGAACGATAAGCAGCAATTTCTCTATCTTGGCAGCGACATTCTTTTGTCTTACTTAAAAGATTTCCGCATGGACAGGGATTCTGTGCGCCCACAAACATAAAAGATGTATCATATTCTATCTTTGAATGCACACGCGAAATACTCAATTTATTATTCTCTAAAGGTTCTCGCAAAGATTCTAAAATATCCCTTTTAAAATGAGGTAATTCATCAAAAAACAAAATACCATTATGCGCTAAAGCAACTTCACCCGGCTTAACTTCGTATTGAGTAGCTGAACCTAAAATACTTGACTTACTAGCACTTTGATGAGGATTGCGAAAAGGACGCAAAGGCGTGTAAGCTGTGCTTTGTTTATTGAGAGCTTGATGCTTGACATTTTCAATCATTTCTTGAAGAGAACTCGGGGGCAAAATATAAATCAAACGCTTGGCAATCATACTTTTTCCACAACCGGGAGAACCCTCCATAATGAAATTATGAAAACCACTTGCCGCAATTAAAGCAGCGCGTTTAGCGATAGGCTGATGATACACATCTTTAAAATCAAGTTCAAAATGCGACTGATAAAAATAAGATTCTCCAAGAATCTCTATTTTTTCAAATCCCAATGTCCCCTCTTGCGATTCTGGCAATAAATCCGGTGTATTACAAATCTCGATAGCTTGCGTCAGTGTTTGCACAAAATAGAATCTAAGATTAGGAATCATACACAACAAATCTTTCGCATCTTGAGGCACTATCACTTTAGCATCAGGATACAACAAAGCAACATCAAGTAATAAAGGATAAATAGAATCGAGATATTTCACACTCCCATCTAATCCTAACTCACCAAAAGCAAACCAATCTTCTGCATTATCAGTGTTTTTTTGTAACGCAAGCGCAATAGGCAAGTCAAAATGCCCACCATTTTTAGGCAAATCAGAAGGAGAAAGATTGACATTAATCTTCCGTGCAGGAAGTATAAAATGATTATTCACAAGAGCACTTTGGACACGTTGTTTGGATTCTTGGATAGAGTGATGGGCTAAACCGGTAATATTAAAATTAGGCAATCCTCTTGTAAAAGTCGCCTCTACCTCAACGATTTTAGCAGAAGTGCCAAAGCTAGTCGCGCATAAAATTTTATTAACCATCGTTATTGAGATTGTTCTTTTTGGATTCTCTTAAGTTCTTTTTCAAACTTTTTACGTCTCAAAATGGGGAGCTTATCCACAAAAAGTATACCATTAAGATGATCAATTTCGTGTTGAATAGCAACAGCTAAGAATCCTTGTGCCTGCAGAACTTTCTCATTCCCATAACGATCATTGTAAGCAATCGTTACTTCATCAAAACGTTTGATACTCTCATAAAAATTAGGGACAGACAGACAACCCTCGTCCCATTCAATTTCGCCCTCTTGCTTCAAAAAGACAGGATTGATGATTTCTAACATATCCTCTTTGTATTGCTCATTATCTTCACGAGGAATATTGATGACTAAAACTTGCAAGGGGTTTCCTACTTGAATCGCTGCCAATCCTACACCATTAGAATCCATCATTGTTTCATACATATCATCAAGAAAAGTATGAAGTGTCTCATCAAAAACCTCTACGGGCTTTGATTTTTGACGCAATCTTGCATCAGGATATTTCAAAATTGTCAAGGTCGCCAAAACCATCTCCAGACAACATACTATCAAGATTATCTTCTTCTTGCGCTGCAAGATTTGAATCTTCTTTGTCTGCAAATTTCAGACTCTTGTTTTCTTGTAAAGCAGATTCTAGCATTGTTTTTGCCTCTTGTAGCATTGTTTCAGGCGTCTTATTCACATCAAAAACAATCCCTCCCATAACAATGCTTAAGGACAATTCTAAATCACCTATATAAATAGTTGTCGCCTTGCATTTTTTAATCACATTTTCACAAAGCTCCACAGCAGCGTCTTTTTGAACATTTTTGAGCAATATTCCAAATTTTCCAGCCCCCAAATAAGATACTAAATCTTTTTTTCCTACATTTTTAGACACAATTTTAGAGATATTTTTAAAAACCGTAACCAATTTTGCCTTATCAGTAAGAGCTGCACCTAGTTCTTTAGAAGGTGTAAAAACTACCACTGCACAATGTCGAGGAAAATCTTTGCCATTCTCACATTCTGATTCTAAACCTTGAAAAAAGAAAGTTTGATTGTAGATGCCCAAAGTCGTATCATATATCGCATCTTGTTTAGTGCTCGAAGATTTTGCATACATATCACGATAAGAACGAGAAATCACATCTGCTTGTGAAACAAACTGCTTATGAAATCCTCTGACTTCATTTAATAAAACCTTAATAGCATTTTGCGCACCTAGAGGATTATTGATTTTAGCAATATCACTAAGTCGTTTGTTAATATTTGTTTCCATTGCAGACATTGTCTTGCAAAGTGTCAATAAATGCTCCAAAACCTGCTTAAGCAAGACAAAATTATCGTTAAATATTTTCTCTAATTCAAAAATCCTATCATCATGATTTGTGCTTTCCACGATTGCTCTGATTTTTTCTTTCACATTTTCATCTTGTTCTTGAGAAAGAGTTTTTTCAAAATATGCTTCAAAATTTTCAGGTAAAGGCAAAATAGCGTCTTTTTCCAAATCCTGCATCACTTGTTTCGAAATTGAATTAAGCTTTTCAGTCGTATCTGTTTTGGGGGCAGGTGCAGCTGTTTCTTGTTTCTTAGAAGCTTTTTTTCTTTCTCCTTCTAATCCAACTTCTTCAAGATTACCAAAAAAATCGTTATTCCCAAGGTCTAAGTCTAATTCATTTAAGTCCATTTACAACCCCTTTATGCGTTATTTTAAACTCCTAGTGAGAATCTCATCAACTAACCCATACTCCTTCGCCTCAATACCACTCATAAAAAAGTCTCTTTCAGTATCTTGCGCGACTTTTTCTACATTTTGCCCAGTATTTTGTGCCATTATTTCATTGAGAATCTTTTTTAGTCTCAAGATTTCTTTAGCCTGAATCTCAATATCAGTAGCTTGTCCTTGTGCTCCGCCCAAAGGCTGATGAATCATAATGCGAGAATTAGGCAATGAATATCGCTTACCCTTTGTGCCCGAACTCAACAAGAACGCTCCTGCAGAAGCTGCTTGTCCAATACATATCGTGCTAATATCACAACGAATGTAATTCATCGTATCGTAAATACTAAAGGCACTCGTGATAACACCACCGGGAGAATTGATATAAAAACTAATGTCTTTTTCAGGATCTTCTGCTTCTAAAAACAATAATTGAGCAACGATAGACGAAGCGACATGATCGTTAATCTCACCACTTAAGAGAATGATTCTATCTTTTAAAAGTCGAGAATAAATATCATAGCTTCGTTCTCCACGCCCAGTGCGCTCAATCACATAGGGAATATAACTACTCATTACGAATCCTTTGAATCTTGACTGGTTTGAGATGAAGATTTTTTATTTTGCTCATCATTTTTTTGATTTAATAAAAAATTCAACACCCTATCCTCAATCATCGTCATTTTGATTGCAGGCACAAGATTATTTTTTTGGTAATACTCGAGTGTCGCTTTTGGGTCTTGTCCCATCATCATCGCTTCATAATAAATCGTTTGCAATACTTCATTATCTTGAATGACGATATTGTATTTCTTAGCCAAAGCGTCCATAATAAAAGTAATTTGCACACTTTTAGAAGCTTCTTCTCGATGAGATTCTCTTTCTTGTTTGGCTTTATCTTGATCGTTTTTAATATCCTCTAATGCTTGAGGTTCAAGTCGAGAAAGCGCATTGCGGAATAAAATGTCCATTTCTTGCTCAACAATAATGTCTGGCAAATCAAAAGCAATATTTTTTAGCAACGCATCAACCAACTTTTCCTTTAATTCTTTATTATAAAGCTCCATTTTTTGCTCTTCTTCGAGCTGTCCTTTAATCATTTCTTTCAGATTCTCAAGATTAGATTCTGCTCCGGCAATGCTTTGAGCAAACGCATCATCAATTTTTACTTTGTCTTTTTGCAGAATCTTATGTAATTTTACCTCAAAAGTCGCATCTTTACCTGCTAAATGTACCGCTTGATAATCTTTAGGGAAAGGCACTTGGATACTACGCTCTTCGCCTTTTTTCATACCAATAAGTGCATCTTCAAAACCCGGAATAAATTGATTAGACCCGATTGTGAGATTGAAGTTTTCTCCTTTTCCTCCCTCAAACTTTTCCCCATCGACAAATCCTTGAAAATCAATCTGTGCAGTATCGCCCTTTTGTAATGCGCGATCTTCGCTCACCTCACTTAAAGGTGCGCGATTTTGAGCTATCTCTTCTAAACGCTCATTGATTTGAAATTCACTGATAGTCTTGAGATTCACATCAGGGACATATTTTTCTACATTATCAAGTTTGATCTCTGGAGCAATGCTGATTTTAATTTCTAAATCAATCTTATCATTGCTTTTATCAAACTTTGAAATAATGGGATTTCCTACAAGTGCGTTAGGAGCGACATTTAACTCCTTAAGCGCCCTATCAAGCATATCTTGAATCGCTTCTTGTTGTGCATCTTGCTCAATTTGCTCTTTGTAACGAGACTTGATTACTTGTGCAGGGACTTTGCCTCTTCTGAATCCGTCAATTTTAACGCGTTTAGCAATGTCTTTGATAATCTTATCAAACTTTGCTTCAAGCGTAGAAAATGTAATATTGCCCTCAATTGTGGCATTAGCATTGTTTGTGCGCGTAGTCTTAAAAGTCATAGGTTTCCTTAATAAATAACAAAGTATAATGCGTATTCTAAACAAAAGAATCTTAAAGATAGGTTTTACAGCAATGGCATTATCTCAAATCAAACAAAAACTCCAAAATAATATCAATCTTTCACCAAGTTATGGGCTTCTGATTAAAGTAATGCAAAATATGATGGTCGCTAGTGGGATTAAACCATCTGTGGGAGATATTGTGAAAATTTTTTCTTACGAACATTCTGTGCGAAGTTTGGGTATGGTAACTGCCATTGAAGGTGAAAAATTTTTTATCAGCCCTTTTTCATTTATCGAAGGACACAAATGCGGGGATAGAGTGCGTATTATCAATCACGGCTTACAGATTCCCGTAGGAAATGAAATACTTGGCAGAGTGATTAATCCTTTGGGTGAACCTATTGATCAGCTTGGGGCAATCAATGCGACATCATTCACGCCTTTGATACGCTCACCCATTAGCGCATTAAAACGCGGGCTTATCAATGAAATCTTTGAAGTTGGCGTCAAATCAATTGATGGCATACTGACCTGTGGAAAAGGGCAAAAAATGGGAATCTTTGCAGGTTCGGGTGTAGGAAAATCAACACTTATGGGTATGATTGTAAGAGGGTCGAATGCTACAATCAAAGTAATTGCCTTGATTGGTGAGAGAGGGAGAGAAGTCCCCGAATTTATCCATAAAAATCTCAATGATGATTTGACAAATACAATTCTTGTCGTTGCGACAAGCGATGATTCACCACTTATGCGCAAATACGGCGCATTTTCTGCTATGGCAATTGCTGAATATTTCAAGTCTTTAGGCAATGATGTGCTATTTATTATGGATTCTGTAACGCGTTTTGCTATGGCTCAAAGAGAAATTGGCTTGGCGTTAGGAGAACCGCCCACAAGCAAAGGTTATCCACCATCTGTGCTCACATTGCTACCACAACTAATGGAAAGAGCAGGCAAAGAAGATGGTGTAGGCTCAATTACTGCATTCTTCACGGTGCTTGTTGAGGGCGATGATCTTAGTGATCCAATCGCTGACCAAAGTCGGAGTATTCTTGATGGGCATATTGTCTTAAATCGCGATATGTCGGATATGGGAATCTATCCACCGATTAATATTCTTAATTCTGCCTCGCGTATTATTAATGACATTATTACACCCGACCATCTTAAAGCAATTAGAAAATTTCGCAGGCTTTATTCACTCATGAAAGAAAACGAAGTGCTTATTCGCATCGGTGCTTATCAGAGAGGTTCTGATGCGCAACTTGATGAGGCAATTCAAAAATATCCAATGATGGAAACATTTCTTAAGCAAGAAATGGACGACAAATGGAGTTTTGATCAAAGTCGCGAAGAACTCTTATCAATTATGGGCGAGAATTTATAAGAATCTTACTTGAACATTACGATTAATACCGATTAATGATAAAATTAATCATAAAATGATAAAATTCCAACGCTTTGTAAAAAACAAAGTTAAGAAATACTTTACTTTTATGAATGACTAATAAGAACTGGAATAGGAGCTTAATGATGGAGCAGATTTACTTAGACAATAACGCTACGACAATGGTTGATCCACGCGTTAAGGCAATGATGGACCCTTACTTTTGTGAGAAATTTGGTAACCCCAATTCACTTCATAAATACGGGACAATCACTCATGAACCCATTACTCAAGCCATTGATAAATTATATCAAGGTATCAATGCAAATGATGAAGATGATGTGATTATTACTTCTTGCGCGACAGAATCTAACAATTGGGCGATTAAAGGCGTATATTTTAGCCATATTTTTAGAGGTGATAAAAACCATATCATCACGACAGAAGTTGAACACCCTGCAGTGCGTGCAACTTGTGCATTTTTGGAAAGTTTGGGTGTAGAAGTAACCTATATTCCAATCAATTCAAAAGGCACGATTGATGCCTCACAGATTCAAGAAGCTATACGCGAAAATACTGCTCTTGTTAGCATAATGTGGGCAAACAATGAGACAGGTATGATTTTCCCTATTGAATCAATCGGTGAGATTTGCAAAAAACATCAGATACTTTTTCACACTGATGCTGTGCAAGCAATTGGCAAGATTCCCGTTGATGTGCAAAAAGCAAATGTGGATCTACTTTCGTTTTCTGCTCATAAGTTTCACGGACCCAAAGGTGTTGGAGCATTATATATCAGAAAAGGTGTGAATCTCACACCTTTATTTCATGGTGGGGAACATATGCGTGGCAGACGCAGCGGGACGCTCAATGTCCCTTATATTGTCGGTATGGGAGAAGCGATGAAACTTGCTGTCGATGCTTTAGATTTTGAAAATAAAGAAGTGAAACGATTAAGAGACAAACTTGAAGATGCTCTTCTCAAATTTCCCGATGTGCTTGTTGTGGGTAGTCGTGAAAATCGTGTGCCCAACACGACACTTATCAGTATTCGTGGAATCGAAGGAGAAGCTATGCTATGGGATCTCAACAAAGCAGGGATCGCTGCCTCAACAGGAAGCGCGTGTGCGAGTGAGGATTTAGAAGCAAATCCTGTAATGGTAGCTATTGGCGCAGATAAAGAATTGGCTCATACAGCGATTCGTCTGTCTCTCTCACGATTCACGACAGAAAAAGAGATTGATTATACCATTAGCGTATTTGAAAAAGCTATCAAACGTTTGCGCTCTATTTCAAGCACTTATGGCGCATAAATATAAAACAACAAAAAGGATAAATAATGGCAAAAAATGATTTAATCGGAGGAGCCTTATGGGACGCTTACTCCAAAAAAGTCCAAGACAGAATGGATAATCCCACTCACTTAGGAGTGCTTACACAAGCTGATGCAGATTCTAAAGGAGGCAAACTAATCGTTGCTGATTACGGAGCAGAGGCTTGTGGTGATGCTGTCAGATTGTATTGGATAGTAGATAACGAAGACAGAATTATCGAAGCAAAGTTTAAAAGTTTTGGCTGTGGGACAGCAATCGCAAGCTCTGATATGATGGTAGAGCTTTGTTTGGGCAAAAAGGTGCAAGAAGCCGTAAAAATCACTAATCTTGATGTAGAGAATGCGTTGCGAGATGATCCAAATACACCTGCTGTGCCCGGACAAAAGATGCACTGCTCTGTTATGGCTTATGATGTGATTAAAAAAGCAGCTGGTATGTATTTAGGTAAAGATGCCGAAGACTTTGAAGATGAAATTATTGTGTGTGAATGTGCTCGTGTCAGCTTATCGACAATCAAAGAGGTCATTCGTTTGAACGATTTAAAAACGGTCGAAGACATCACAAATTACACAAAAGCCGGAGCGTTTTGTAAAAGCTGTGTCAAACCCGGAGGACACGAAGAGAAAGAATATTATTTGGTAGATATTTTGCGTGATGTGCGTCAAGAAATGGAAAAAGAATCGCTACAAAACATTGCTAACAAATCAAGTAGCGGCACACTAAGTTTTAAAGAGATGACAATGGTGCAAAAAGTCAAAGCCATTGATAAAGTTATTGATGAATATATACGACCAATGCTGATGATGGATGGAGGTAATTTAGAGATTCTTGATGTCAAAGATACAGATGATGGGCATATTGATGTCTATATCCGCTATCTTGGTGCTTGTAGCGGTTGTGCAAGTGGCGTAACAGGAACACTATTTGCGATTGAATCAACCTTACAAGAAAAACTTGATCAGCATATTCGCGTTTTACCTATATGATTTTTCAAATATTATAATTTTAAAGGATACAAGAATGATCTACGAGGAGAGGGTGAATGTCTTCTTCTGACGCTTTTTCGAGTGCTACACGAATCTTATAAAGCATGTCAAGACAAATATCCAATTCTCCTTGCGGGTTACAACTCTGAATAATTGTTTCGACAATTTTCATACTTTTTTCAATAAGCCTTATTTTACTTTTGCCTTTATCCGTGATTTTTAGGCATATCACTCTTTTATCATTAATATCTGGTTTTTTGATTAAAAAATCCTTCCGACACAAATGCCCCACTTCTCGTGAAATGGTTGTTTTGTCCTTGCCAAGCTTTTTGGTTATTCTACTAATTGAAACATTCGACTCTTCAGAAACCATAAACAAAATGATACCTTGCTCAAAATTAAGATCATGTTCCTTGAGCTTTGATATGAAAAACATTTTGAATGTTTGTGCCGTTCTGCCAACTTGATATGCCAAATCTTTTCTATATTCCAAGACTACCTCTCAAAGTATTGATTGTTTCACACAGCTTAAATTATAACAAAAATTTGCTATAATTTAGTTTTAGGCATAGTAGGCGATTGCTTTTGGAAACAAAAGAGGAAAGTCCGAGCTACTTAAGACAGAATTCCATTTAACTAATGGCTAGGGTAACCTAAGGGAAAGTGCAACAGAAAATAACCGCCATTTTTATATGGCAAGGGTGAAAAGGCGGGGTAAGAGCCCACCGATCTTACAGCAATGCAAGATGCCATGCAAACCCAATTCGTAGCAAGAAGAGAATGGTTAAAGTCTTAGAATTACAACTCTTCGCTTGAGAATAAGAGCGATCTTATTCCTAGATAAATAATCGCCCACGACAGAACTCGGCTTATCGCTATGCCTAAATCTTACTTTACTATTCAAGCCAGTGGAAAACTTTGAAAGCTATACTTCATAAAATAATAAAAATACAAAGGTTTTGGAACGCTAAGTGCTTGTTTTTTGTAAATCTTAGCAAAAGGGTTTGTTATGTATAAAAACAATATTCTATCTACTTTTCAAAAACACATTGGCGTGGTTGAGGGTATGCCGGATTTGGTCGATGCACAGACACCAAGACAAACGACGCCCTTAAGCACCTTACATATTCACAGATTCACAGAAGATATGAAAGGTGCAAATGAATTTATCGGCACGCTCCAAAGTGCGACATCGGCACTGAAGAAGATTCTCAAACTTGCACAGAGTGTTGATTCAGAATACGCTCAACCCATAGAAATTTCTCAAACCAAAGGTGAGATTAAAGAAATTACACAATCTTCTTGTTTTATGGGCGTGCCACTTTTTGATACAGAATTTAGCACTAAACTCAATGGGGAATCTTTTCACCTTATTATTGACAATCCTATGCCACTAGCAGACAAAGATTTATCATCACTGGTTGGCTATACAGAAGAAAAAATCAATGAAATCACACAGACGCTTCTTCAAATTAGTGATGCACTCACACAGCCGACTTTTTCACCGCGTAATCCCACAATGCCTGAATACAACTTTGATGAATGTGATAAACAAAATTTCACCCAATTATTTAAAGGAAAATAATGCTAAGATTTGCACCTTCTCCTACTGGTGATATGCACATTGGGAATCTACGCGCTGCGATTTTTAATTACATCATCGCCAAACAAACCAAACAACCCTTTCTTATCCGTATTGAAGATACAGACACGGCACGCAATATCGAAGGAAAAGACAAAGAGATTCTTAGTATTTTAAACCTCTTTGGGCTTTTATGGGACCGCCTTGTGTATCAAAGTGATCAATTTGAACATCACCGCCAACTTGCACAATACCTCATCAGTAAAGATTTAGCCTTTTATTGCTACTGCACCAAAGATTTTTTAGAGGAAAAAAGAGCAGAATACCAAGCTCAAAAAAAACCTTTTCGTTATGACCCTGCATGGGCAGAAATACATAAAAATACCAATCCAAAGCCTGTGATTCGCCTAAGAGGAGCGCAAAATAACATTTCTTTTTATGATTCTATCAAAGGCGAACTGACATTTAACGCACAAGAAATTGATAGCTTTGTGATTATTAAAGAAGATGGGATTCCCACTTATAATTTTGCTTGCGCTCTTGATGATATGCTTTATGATATTAGTTTTATTGTGCGTGGTGAAGATCATGTGAGTAACACCCCTAAACAGATTCTCATTCATCAAAGTCTTGGCTATACCAAATCTTTAGGCTATGCCCATTTACCTATCATATTAGGAGAAAATGGCAGCAAAATGAGCAAACGCGACAATGCCTCATCAGTCGCTTGGCTTCTTGAGCAAGGTTATCTCCCACAAGCTATTATTAATTATTTGGTTTCTATGGGTAATAAAACACCTCAAGAAGTTTTCAGGCTTGATGATGCGATTGCATGGTTTGATATTAAAAATATCGCTAAATCGCCCGTGAAATTTGACATCAAGCGTTTGCGTTTTCTTAATCGTGAGCATCTCAAAATGCTTAACGAACAAGAATTTGCTCTCTTGCTTGAAAGTAAAGATCCCTCTGTTGGGGCATTGGGAAAATTACACCTGCAAGAAGCCAGCACATTAAATGAAATCAGAGAGAAACTTGATAGAATCTTTGGTATCAAATTGATTGCACAAACCTATGAAGGAGAAATTTATACGCAAGAGTGCGAGATTCTCTATAATATCCTTATAAAACTTATTGATTCAAATGCTCCGAGTTTGCAAGATTACGAAAGTCTC
The DNA here is from genome assembly GCF_000765665.2 of Helicobacter sp. MIT 05-5293. Taxonomy (NCBI): domain Bacteria; kingdom Pseudomonadati; phylum Campylobacterota; class Epsilonproteobacteria; order Campylobacterales; family Helicobacteraceae; genus Helicobacter; species Helicobacter sp. MIT 05-5293. The sequence goes on along the minus strand of NZ_JROZ02000001.1, from coordinate 154,764 downwards.
AAACTCGTTTTAATGGAAGAGAGCAAACTCAAGGGTAAAAAATTTTTCAAACCATTACGAATCCTTCTCACTGGGAATTCTCATGGGTTAGAGTTAAATGAGCTTTATCCGTATTTGCGTTTTTTCCTTAAAGATATACTAAGAGTGCAAGGATAAATTTCAGCAAACAATAATGATTCTGTAATTATGATATAATTTCTCAAAATTAAGGATATGATTATGATATTAGGCACTTTTTTAGGCGCATTTGCCACTATTCTTGGTATGATTATTAATCTCTATATTTGGGTCGTCATCATTGCTGCACTTATTAGCTGGGTGCGTCCCGACCCTTACAACCCCATTGTGCAGATTCTCAATCGCTTAACGCAACCTGTCTATGCAAAACTTCGCTCTATTATACCCACCACAATTGCAGGGCTTGATTTATCACCTCTCATTGTGGTCATCGTCCTTAAGTTTATTGATTTATCACTCATTCAACTTTTAATGCGATACGCAGCAAGGCTATAAAGAGAAGGGGGAGGGAATGAGAATCTTAGGCTTGTCGTTTTTTTTAGCTATATCCGTTTGGGCAAGTGATATTACACTTGAATTTTTAGAATCAAAACCAAAAGGTTTAGCGCGAGATTTTTATATTTGGCAATTCTTATCTGATGAAAAAACCACTTTAAAAGAAGCTTTGAAAGCCTACGAACTCATTTATCGCAAGACTGCTAAACTTGATCAGCTTATGGCTGCTAAAGGTAAAATCACCGAACTCCCACGAAATTTATACTGCCAACGATTAGGATTCCAAAAGCTTAAAAAACAAGATGCAGCTTGCATCAAAGCAGGATTGAGCCTCTCAAGCATTCCTTCAATGCCCCAAAAAGACAAAGACTTTTTACTCAAAAAATTCCAAAATGATCCCGCCTATCAAAAACGCATTGCGATTCTCTCAAAACCCAATATTCTTACCTCAATGCTTTTAAGTGATGCTGGCACTTTTGCGGGAATCTATTACGGACTGACCCCCGCTCAACGCACTCAAATCATCAATCAAAAAATCAAACCTGCAGCTCTTAAAAAACTTGCCGACCAGAATGTTACGAGTTTTAACAATATGCTTCAAGCCATTCTTGTCGTGCATGATAAAAGTTTTGCTAAATTTAAAGAATCCCTTGTAGGGGCAAACATTACAGGGGCAGATTCTTATACACTTTTTATGCTAGGTATCAATGAAGTCTTGCATCAACAACGCAACAATGCCCTTGCCTATTTCAAACGCTCTTTTAACAAGGCTACAACACCGATACAAAAAAACCGCGCCTTATTTTGGCAATACCGACTAAGCTCGGACCAAAAGATTCTCGAAAAACTTGCGCAAAGCACTTATGTAGATTTATACACGATTTATGCTAATCAAACACTCAATCAAAAACCACAATATCAAGTCGTGAGTGATTTAGGCAAATTAAGCAAAAAAGCACCGAATTTTGACATCAAAGACCCTTTCCAATGGCAGCTTTTACGAGAGAATCTTGCGGAAGTAAAAGATAAAAACGCACTCAAAGACTTAAGCAAACATTTTGCCTATGAAGAAAGCAGTGCGCATTATGCTTATGTGCTTAATCAAATCAATCAATTTAAAATCAACTACTTCATTACGCCTTTTGCAAACAAGCTCAAATGGAAAAATGACCACGAAAAGGCTCTCACTTATGCTGTCGCTAAGCAAGAAAGCACACTGCTTCCCGCCCTTGTTTCTACCTCTTATGCGCTAGGAATGATGCAAATTATGCCTTTTAATGTCCAACCCTTTGCCAAAAGCCTTAAACGCGATCACATCAAACTTGAAGATATGTTTAATCCTATCACAGCCCTTGAATTTGGAAGATTCTACCTGAATGATTTAGGAAAAGAATTTAAACACCCTTTGTTTGTGTCTTATGCGTATAATGGAGGACCGGGATTCTTACGCCGCACACTCCAATCAAAAGCTTTGTTTCTCAAACATCGCAATTATGAACCTTGGCTAAGTATGGAGCTTGTGCCTTATAAAGAATCTAGGGACTATGGCTTAAGAGTGTTAGCAAATTATATTGTTTATCAAGAAACTTTTGGGAACAATATCAATCTTGAAGAATTACTCAAGCAAACTTTAGTGAATTAATCCTTCATCAAGGAGTTTTTAATGATTCGTAAGTGTTTATTTCCAGCTGCAGGATACGGGACACGCTTTCTCCCAGCAACCAAAGCAATGCCTAAAGAAATGCTCCCGATTCTGACCAAGCCTCTGATTCAATACGGCGTAGAAGAAGCTTTAGAAGCAGGTTGTCAAAATATAGCCATTGTTACAGGTAGAGGAAAACGAAGTATCGAAGATCATTTTGACATTAACTATGAACTTGAGCATCAAATCAATGGCACAAGCAAAGAAGCTTTGCTACAAAGTATTCGCACTCTCACAAATTCATGTTCTTTCTCTTACACACGACAAAATGAAATGCGAGGCTTAGGGCATGCGATTCTCACAGGTGAAACACTTATTGGGTGTGAGCCATTCGGTGTGATTTTAGCTGATGACCTTTGTAGTAATCCTAATGCTCAAGGTGTGCTTGCACAAATGGTTAATCTCTATAAAAAATATCATTGTTCCATTGTCGCCATAGAATCTGTGCAGCCTAACGATGTAGATAAATACGGCATCATTGAGGGATCTTTGATTGAAGAAGGCGTATATCGCGTTACCAATATGGTAGAAAAACCAAGCATTGATCAAGCCCCTAGCAACCTTGCAATCATCGGACGCTATATTTTGACGCCCGATATTTTTGATATTTTGCGTGTAACTAAGCCTGGCAAAGGCGGAGAAATCCAAATCACAGATGCCCTACTAGAGCAAGCCAAAAAAGGCAGTGTGCTTGCTTATCAGTTTCAAGGAAAACGTTACGATTGCGGTAGTATTGATGGCTATGTCCAAGCAACAATGGACTTTTATCATCTCACATCAAAACAGAATCTATCGTAAAATATGTTTAACCTTAGTTTTTATGTTTTTTGTTGGCTTCTTACATTTTTGATATGTTTGCCTATTATTTTTAGCGGACTTTTGGCAGTTGCGCTTGAAGATGACACCCCTCCTCCAGAGGTTAGTCAGCTAAGTGAAATAGCACAATTGCTTGAGACTTATACAAATGACAAAACAAAACTCAAATCACTTTTTGATCGTTTCATGGAATTGTATAAAACCTACGCTAAAACCGGCAAAGAATACAATTTGTGGCTTGACATTATTTCAAAATTTGCTGTAAATATGAATCTTATGGAAGTCGATGAAGTCGTTAAATTCCAAGATACTCTTGAAAACGCAAATCCTGAAAGCAAGTCAAGCATCAAGGAAGCAATCGGAAAAGCATTACAAAAACGAGAAAACAAATAACACGAAAAGAGGTATAAATGGACTATTTACAAATCACAAAAAGCCCTTCACTTAAAGGAAATGTAACTATATCGGGTGCAAAAAACTCTGCTTTGCCCATTCTTGCAGCGACATTGTTGAGCCAAAATGAAGTGCATATCAGCAATTTACCCGATGTGGTAGATGTCAAAACACTTGCAAAACTTTTAGAACATTTAGGCGCAAACATTGCATGGGAAAATCCCAACACACTTATTTGCGAAGCTAAACAAATCATTCACACTAAAGCCATTTATGACATCGTGCGTAAAATGCGTGCTTCGATATTGGTGCTTGGACCATTATTAGCGCGCTTTGGGTATTGTGAAGTCAGTCTTCCGGGAGGTTGTGCAATCGGCGCTCGTCCTGTTGATTTGCATATCAAAGCAATGGAAAAAATGGGAGCAAATATCCAAATCAAAGGTGGCTACATCATCGCTCAAGCAAAAAATGGCTTAAAAGGTGCGGATATTTTATTTGATAAAATCACCGTAACAGGGAGCGAAAATGTCATTATGGCAGCTGCCCTTGCTCATGGCAAAACCCGCATCATTAATGCCGCTAAAGAACCCGAAGTCGTCCAATTGTGTGAGATTCTCCAAGAAAGTGGCGTAAAAATCGAAGGTATTGGCACAAATGAGCTGACTATTGAGGGGAGTGGGGGTGAATTACTTGACTTCAAGCCAATCCGAATCATTCCCGACCGCATTGAGGCGGGGACATACCTCTGTGCAGGTGCAATTACAAATTCTTCTATCACATTAGAAAATATCCAGCCGACACATCTAGCAGCAATCACAGATAAACTTGAGGAGATTGGCTTTAGCTTCAATAAAAGCACAGATTCTTTGACGATTCTTCCTAGTGCCAAACTCAAAAGCTTTGAAGTCATTACGACAGAATATCCCGGATTCCCTACGGATATGCAGGCTCAATTTATGGCTCTTGCCACACAATGTGAGGGAGCAAGCGTCATTGAAGAGAGGCTTTTTGAAAATCGCTTTATGCATGTAAGTGAGCTTCAAAGACTTGGAGCGGATATTTATCTGAAAGGTAATCTTGCTAAAGTTGTCGGTCCTACACCGCTTATCGGTGCTGATGTTATGGCAACAGATTTGCGCGCAAGCTCTGCGCTGATTATTGCTGCACTTGTAAGTGAAGGCGTAACCAACATACACAGAATCTACCACCTTGATCGTGGCTACGAAAGCATCGAGCATAAATTGCGTGGTTTAGGAGTAAATATTACACGGCTTTCACGCTAAAGGAGAAATAATGAAAATAATTGTCTTGCTTTTGGGATTTTTCATCATCAGTTTTGCTCAACAATCAGTCCCTCTTGACTTACGCATAAGCACCACGGGCGACAAACAAAATCCTACTATTATTAAAACGCATTATCTTAAAGGCACGACTATCAAACATGGCAGACAGACCAAAACTGCTCCCAATGGCACACTTATCTTTGAGGCAAATTATAATCGTGATGCTTATGATGGCAATGTCAAGTCATACTATCCCAACGGCACACCCAAAGAAGAACGATTCTATGTCAATGGCAAAAAACAAGGTGTGCAAAAAAATTACCACTCTAATGGCAAATTACTAAGTGAACAAAATTTTGAGCAAGGCAAAGAAGAGGGTGAGGGTAGAAAATATTATGAAAGCGGCGCACTCAAAGAGATTCTCCATTATAAAAATGGTATGCGCACAGGCATCAGACAAGAATACCATAAAGAGGGCTATCTCCAATACGAAACAATGTATGAACAAGGTAAAAAAATATGGATGAAAACCTACGACAAAAATCAGAATCTGATTGAAGAAAAAAAATGTCGTTGGCAAGCATGTTACTAAAATAAACTGCGCTAAAAGGAGGTCTTATGGGTAGATTCTATCATTTTATTCTTTGCGGATATATCATTATCAGCATAGGCTGTATGCCCCAATCTCCTGCACCTACCGCATCTAGCAACACTCCCGCATCAAGCCAAAAATCAGCATCTGCTTCTAAACAAAATAGCTCTAAGCCTACGCAAAAACAAACTCCCGCCAAAGCAAATACAGATTCTATAAAAACCTCACCGACAAAATCACAAACAACTGCCACAAAGTCTATTTCTTCAAATATTTCTGTATCTTCATCATCACACACACCTCCAAATCAAACAGAATCTGCGCCGATTGATACGCCTACAACCCCGATAGAATCCACACCTTCATTAGATTCTCTTACAGCAAACTTAGTGGGTGAAATCAGAGAAGAAATTGTCGAAGAAGATGACTTGACTTTCCAAGCACACATTTCTTACAAACAAGGGACAAACACCAAACATGGCAAAGAGACGCTTTATTATCTTGAGGGAGGCATTGCGCGTATTGCTTTTTACAATGAAGGGAAACTCGTGGGGCTTTATCAGATGTTTAGCCCTAAAGGAGTATTAGTCTATGAAGCATACTACCAAAATGGCTTGTTGCATGGATTGTGCAAAATTTTTGATGTCCAAAGCGGCATACTTAAAAGTGAGATGAATTTCGCTTACGGCAAACAAGAGGGCATTATGCGTATCTATCAAAATGGTGTGATTTGGTATGAATTACACTATCATCAAGGCAAAAAAAATGGCACTGCTAAAACCTTTAACAATCAAGGCAAGGTTATTGCAGAAGACTTATACAATGACGATGAGTTAATCAAGCGTTAGATTCTCATCTTTTAGAGAAAGTAAGCTATAATCGCTATTTTAAACTTAAGGAGTAAATGTGGCAGAAAAAAGAATCCTCGTAACCGGTGGAGCGGGTTATATAGGCTCTCACACAAACGCAATGCTTCGCAAAATGGGCAAATCAACACTTGTATTAGATAATCTAAGCTATGGACATAAACAATCCCTTGACCTTCTCTCCTACTCTCACACAGAGAATCTAGCGCAAAATTCGTATGGTGATACTTTTCTTATCCACGCTGACCTAAATGATAGCTTTGCGCTGAAAAAAATCTTTAGCCATTATGAGATTGATTCTGTTTTACACTTTGCTGCTTTTGCTTATGTGGGCGAGAGTGTCTCTGACCCTGCTAAATACTATCGTAACAATGTCGCCAACACACTCAATCTCCTTGAGGCGATGAAAGAATCTGGCTGTAAGAAAATCGTTTTTAGCTCTACTTGTGCCACTTATGGCAATCCTTTAGAACTCCCACTTAAAGAATCCCACCCTCAAAATCCTATCAATCCCTATGGACGCTCAAAGCTGATGATTGAGCAAATCTTGCATGATTTTAGTCATGCTTATGGATTAAACTATGTGATTTTGCGCTACTTTAATGCAGCAGGGGCAAGTATGGAATTTAATATCGGCGAATCGCATTCCCCAGAAACACATTTAATCCCGCTTGTGATTCAAAAAGCTTTAGGGCAAAGAAAGACTTTGAGTGTTTTTGGACAAGATTATGATACTAAAGATGGCTCGTGTATCAGGGATTATATCCATGTCGATGATTTAGCGACTGCACACATTCTCGCCTTAGATTATTTAGATTCTCATCAAAAGAGTGAAGTCTTTAATCTCGGTAATGGCGAGGGATTCTCTGTCTTAGAAGTGATCCAAAAAATGTCTGAAATAGCCAATATCGAAATCCCTTACACCATAGAAGAAAGACGGGCTGGAGATCCTGCAGTGCTTATCGGAGATGCGACAAAAGCAAAAGAGATTCTGGGATATAATCCCTCATTTTCGAGCTTAGAGACGATTCTCAAAAGTGCATATCAATGGCATACTAACCAACGTTACTGATGTTTGCATTTCTTAAAAACCGCTTTTCTTTCACGCTCAATTACCATTGGCTCACGCTAGGTGGTGCGGTTTTTATAAGTGTATTTCTTAATCATTCTTTCAATACCGCTTTTAACGAATCTGCTGCACAGGCAGATTTTGGTTATCTTGTATGGTATGGCAAAATCATTCATATCGTAATCTTAACCCTTGCACTTGAGATTCTCTGTGTGCGATTTGATGTCAAGGTTATACTAGGGCTGATACTCCTTATTGCAAGTGTGTGTGCGTATTATATGGATTCTCTAGGTATAGCAATCAATGAGGATATTATCCAAAGTGTTTTAGAAACTCATGCTAATGAAGCTATCGGTATGATAAATCTTGGACTTATGGGCTATATCATAGGATTTGGCATTCTGCCTTGCCTTGTATTAAGCCTCATCAAACTTAAAAAATATCGCTTTCTTGATGCCTGCAAACAAAAGATTGTAATTATTACGACTTTAAGTGCATTTATAGGATTGAATTTCTTACTGGGGGGGGGGCAGGATATTGTTTTTGTCTTCAAGTCTCATAAAGGTTTAGCGAGTATGCCTAATCCTATCGCGCCCATTCGCTCTTCCGTCCTTTATGTGCAACATTTGCAAGAAACTCATTTTACACCCTCTCTGATTGCTCAAGACGCACATTTATCGCAAGATACGCCTCCACAAATTGTGCTTTTTGTCATCGGTGAGAGTGCAAGAAGTGCAAATTTCTCCCTCAATGGCTATGCCAAAGCTACAAACCCTTACACCCGCACTCTAAATACTATAAGCTTTAAGGATTTCTATTCGTGTGGTGTCATCACAGCTATCTCTGTGCCTTGTATGCTCACACATTACACGCATCAAACCTACACGCATCGCAATTTATCACTCTATGTCAATAATATCCTTGACATTGCGCAAAGTGTAGGCTATGAAGTATGGTATCTAGGCAATAACGGCGGTAAATGCGTAGGAGGCTGTGATAGAAATATTGCGCATAAAATCTTGTATCCGAGTAATAGCCTTGATGAAGTGATGCTCCCCGATATAGAGCATATTATCCAAAATGCACAAAAGCATAATAAAAATACCTTTATCATAGCACACCAATATGGCAGTCATGGGGCAGCTTACGCAAGTCGCTATCCCTCAAATTTTGAGCATTTCACTCCCGCGTGCAAACAAAAAGAGCTTTCAAAATGCACTTATGAAGAAATAGTAAATGCCTATGATAATACACTCCTTTATAATGACTATCTTTTAGCACAAATGATAAATCTGCTGCAAAAAGCCGATATGCGCTCTATGCTATGGTATGTCAGTGATCATGGAGAAAGTCTAGGGGAGCTAGGGCAATATATGCACGGGGGCTTAGGCTATAAACTCGCTCCAAAGTATCAAAAACATATCCCTTCGATTATGTGGTTTAGCCACCAATGGGGTAATATCCCTACTCTAGCCTTAAAACAACAAAACAAAACACTAAATCATGATTATGTATTCCATACATTGCTGCATTTGCTAGGCATTCAAACGCAAGATTATGATAAGAATCTGGATATTTTAAGCGATAAGTAGAATCTTTTAGAATCTATGAAGCTCTCTTTAATGAAAAATTGTGCAAAGGTATCACGCCCATTCTCTTAGGCAAAACATTGAGGATAATTACCCCCCCCCCCCCGTTTCTTATATTGAATTTATAAAGGATATATTTATAATTTTCTGTGTAAAAACTATATCCGCCCCACTTAAACAATGGCAATATGCAAAAGAGATAGATTCTATCTCTTTTGATTTTCAACCAAGGAATTAGATTCAAAAAATAATGAATAGAACGATCTGCTTTTGTGTAGTAAATCTTATAAATAGGCAAACCAAATAAAAAAGCTTGTTTGTATCGTATATAATCTACATATTTTAAAAAAAGACAATTCAAAAAAGTTATTTGCATTTCTTTTTTTAAATTCATATATCGTGATTTCTGATACTTAACAATCAAATCAGCTATATAATAATCTTCTTTTGCAATTTGCCTTAACACCTTTTCTTCAATACAAAGAGAATCTACAAATTCAGCAATCTGTTCGTTTAATTCTTTAGCTTTCTTTATGTCATTGATTTGAGGGAGAAAATACCAGCACAAACTACGCATACAAAGCCTCACGAATGGAATCTTATACTTGTCATCAATGTTTCTTTGCTTTAAAAATGCAAACATTTCCTTGTGCATTGCGATAATACTGTCAAATTTTGCCATAATATTTGAAGTCGTAGAAGTTGCGACATTCACCCTATATCCATAATATTGATTCTTATCAATCATTATTCTTTTGCAAAATAATGAAACATAATTAGAAAAAACAGCATCTTCATAGTAGATACCTTCAGGGAAAAATATTTCATTATCAATCAACATACTTTTTGAATAAATTTTAAAACAAGCAAATGGAGAAATATCAAAATAATGCTTTTCAATTTCTTTGCAAGTCCATAAACGATTAATTTCATTCGCGTCATAAAGGAAAACAAACCGCTTGAATATGTCTTGAACATATTCTTGTTTCTCCTCATCGTATTCTTGATGATCAAATATGATTAAATCCAAGTTATTTTGCAAAACCTTTGACATCAGCAAAGAAAGGCAATCATTATGCAAATAAAAATCATCAGCATCGATAAAAGTAATGTATTTTCCTTGTGATTTTTTGATGCCTATATTACGATTGAGCCCGGGTCCTAAGTTTCTCTCATTATTTATGATCGTGAGACGCGAATCTTGCCGAGCATAACTTTGGAGAATCTCCAAGGAATGATCGTTAGAGCAATCATTCACGCAAATCACTTCGATATTTTGAAAGGTTTGATTAAGCACACTATCTAGGCATTTTTTAAGATACTTCTCCGCATTATAAATGGGGATAATAATCGATAAATCTACTAGTGGCATAAATCCTCCTTAATTTCTGCAAATATTTCATCATAATCCTCTTTTGTTTCTACCACAAATTCTTTTAAATCCATATTACACCTTGGTGCTTTGGTGAGAGTAAAGCCCTCTAAACACAATTTTGCACTTCTTATATAGTTTTCATTATTTCTGTGTTTAAATGCAGTATAAATAATACAAGAAGGGGTTTGAGACCAAACCAACAATTCTGCAAATCCACTCCTCAAAGCGATAAAATACTTTGCTTTTTTTACAAGCACAAAAGCTTCTTGCAAACTCAAAAAGCACGACTTTATGTTGTTTATTTCCAAATATTGATTGGACACATTCCAAAAAACATCATAGCCGAGTTTTGTCAGCATATCTTGCAATCTTGCACAAGTAGAAACATCAATATCCGAGCAAGTATTAGCTTGGGGACTTACGAAAACAAACTTATCTTGATTTAAAGACAAATCCATCATTTTTTGATCTAATGAATTTTTTGTTTCAGGACTGATTTGTATGTCATTGATTGAGAGGCTATCAAAGCTAAAATATTCAAACATTCTTTGAAAATAATGGGGGGGGGGCGAGAGATTCTGCGTTTTTAATATCTTTTTCTAATCCTATATAATATTGATGATTAAACAATACTCGAAATGTTTTTTTATCGACTTCAAATGTATCTGGATAACCATCTGGATTGATTGGTCGCAAAATATAATTACACTTGGGCAAGAGCATATTAATGATTTCAATATGAAACTTCTTTGTCGCGACAAAAAGAGTTGAATCTGAATGCAAATGATTAGCAAAATATTTAAATACCAAAAAAGCTTCACCGATATTTGAGTTGAGTAGATAGATGGTCGTATAGTCTTTAAATGATTTTTTATGCTTTTTGTAAAAACCTTTCAGTATATTTTGACTTAAAACATTAATGCCGCAAAAATAAGATTTTTTATAAATACCACAAACAATCCTCTTGTATATGGTTAATCCGCAAAACTTTATTTCTTTTGTATCGCCTTCTTTGTGAATATCTATAAGATTCATATCATAATCCCTGCATATAATCAATTTATGCCTTGATTGATTCAATAATACGGCTTGTCAAGGCATCATATAGCCGATAGAGATTTGTTTGATTTCGCCTTGCATCATCACCTATAGTTTGATATTCAGAAATTCTAATGCGTTTTAGTTCCTCCTCAATTACTTTAATAGGAGATTGTCCAGCCAATATACAAAAGTCTTTGATGATAGCCTTATATGAATCAAGTGCGCCTCTTTTAAAATGATTGGAGGCTTTTTCTATATTTGTATTATTATCACTTGTGCACCAATATGCTGCATTAACATGAGACATAGCATTATGAAACTCAATAAGAGACTGACGCAATATAAAATTTTTTGTAGAGCATTGAGTATCTAAAAGATACTCGTTGAGCTTATTTGGCGTTTGTTGAAAATAATATTTCTGCTTTTCTATGAGATTTTTTAAATAAATCTCTTTAATTGCATTTTGCGATAATTTTTTTCTCCATTCTTTGTATTTTTTTATGGCATTGGTAAATAATAAAAATGATTCGCTTATATTTTTCCCCTTTTCCAAAGCAATGGCAATAGGCTCTATATGTTCATATCCTCGCACAAATTGAATAGAAGAATATTCTTTATTTTCATCTCTATACTGGCGAAATTTTTCATCAAGCATTTTTTTAACTATTCCCACTTTTAATGAGCCTTGAGAAATTTCAAGAAAAAGATAATAAAATAGCTTGATAAGCTCATAATCTCTACCTTTGATAAAGGATACAGTAGCCTCAATCTCCAAAAAAGTTTTATATTGATCAAAAAAATCTTGTAAGTCTTCTTTTTTAACTTTCATACGATTGCCAATTTTTGATTTTCTCTACATCAAAACCAAAACGCGATAATCTTTCCTCTGAAGTTTCTTGGTTTGGAATATTTTCATAACAGAAAAACACATCACCATTAGCTTCCATTCCACTATCAGCAATACCACCGCTTATAATATCGTCCATAAAAGAAGTATCCATTTCAGGAATTTCTACAACTTCTATTATTCTCTTTTTTTCCATAAATACTCCTCCTTTGTGCTACACACGAAAGCACTCATTGTGCCGCTTCAAATGTAACTTATCATCAACAAAGTGTAAAATTAGGGTATTAAATGTAACAAACTTTTCCTTAAAAGACAATGCAAGGCAGGTAAATCTTTGTGTCAGAATCTCAAGTGCCTATGTCTTTTTCAAAGTTTTTATTTTAATCTTCAATCCTGCGATATTGATTACCTTGCGTTTCTTACCATTTGATATTTCATTTTTGACAGAAAACACCCGCTCTGCTTGTCTTGTCCAATTGATTCTATGACATGGGGCTAATCGTGAAGTAAAATACATTTTCCTTGCTGTGGGGTGCTGACAAAAGCACTGCGATGAATAACAAGGCTTAGCACCTTTTAAGATTCTCACATTCTCAATATCCTTGACATTTCCAAAAGTCCAAAACTTAGACTGGTAAGTCCAACAACGCGTAATGCTCCCATCAACCAACACATGAAATAATCTACACCCCGCATAACACAGGACTTTTTTAGTGTTGATTTTTTTAGAATCTGCCATATCTCTATTGTATTGATGCTCTCTTGGCTTCATATAGCTTTCTATTTCTTGAGAGTAAGTAGAAGATTGCCCATTTTTATTATTTTTCCTAATAAAAATAAAATCAATATGATGTGCTTTGAGCCTTTTCTCCACATATTTTAATGTCTCAAAGATTTCTTCTTCGACCACCGAAACTATTTCGATTTTAGAGTTCTTACCTAATAATTTATGAATCTCGATGATATTATCAATATTTTTATCTAAATCTTTGATTTGTGCGATATGCAAAGCTCCATGAATTAAAAGATTATCATTGGTAACTTCAATCAATTTTCTAAACATACTCACAGGAAAAGCCATATTTGTATAGACAATGACTTTATTACCCTTATCCGAGATTCTCTTTGCAATTTCAATAAATTTAGGATGGACAAAAGGCTCTCCGCCGATAAGATTTACTTCAAATTCTCTCCCGACTTTTTCTAAGAATCTCATAAATCCATCAATGACTTCATCACTAGCATTATAAAGACTTTTGGGATTGTTTTTATCGTGTATCCATTGGGAACAATAGCTGCATTTATAATTACACTTTTCGGTAATAGTAAATTCAATAAATGGTCTTGTATTGTTGAGGTGTTTTTTGTAAGGGGAGATTTTCCAACGATTATCAAAAAGGCTTTTAAGAGAGGTTAATGGGGGGGGGGGCAAGATACTTCTTATCCTATTAAAAATTCCTTTTTTATTGATTTTTGTTATTTGGGACGCATTAAGCCTACGCGCTTTTTCAAATTCTATGCGTTCTGCTAATATTTTTTGCTGATTGATATGCCCCATCATTTTTTCAAAAAGCTCTATCTGTCTTAAATAAATAGAATCTTTGGAGCGAGTTTTTGCACTTTTTCTGTCTTTGATAATATCTAAATTTGCAAATTTGATGCCTTTAAACCAAAAATGATAGTTGTCATTATGTATAATAACATTATCGTGAATAGGACCATTGGCTTGCTTACTTGAAACCCCAATCTCATAATCATCACTTAAATGCACACTCCCCCAGCCAAATTTTTCTCGGTATTTATGATTGATAATAAAATCAATATCAGAGCTAAAATCCTTTGAAATTCCAAGAGCTGCAAGAACCCCACTGCCAATCACACAAATCTCATCAGAATCTATTCCTCTTGTATGAAGAAAAAAGGGTAAATTTCTTATCTTTGAGACAAGATTACTCCTCACATCGTCCGTAAGAATTTTCATTTTCAAATGCCTAATATTATTCGGACTTAATAAAATATTTGCCAAATAGACACATTCCGATTCACTATCCGAAGAGTGAATAGTGCAAAAAATTTCTTTAGGCAAAAGGTGATTAAATACATTTCGGATTTCGCCTTTAGCAAGTTTTGAAAGCTCTTCTATCGACTTATCACTATGTGCCTTTGATGTCAGCACGATGACTTTATAGCTTAGATGATGAGCGGAGAGCAAATGAGCCTTAGCAAGTATTCCGCTTTCATCGCCATTACTTTGTGCGATATTACGCTCATAGATTTCAAGCAAAGAATTTGCAAAGGCGATGTAATTGTCTTCAAAATCAAGCTCGACTTCACCTACCATATCAAAATACCTATCCAAAATCGCCTTGACATTGCCAAGGTATGCAAACAACGGATTCCATACGACAAATATGACGCATTTCTTAGAATGAATATCCACAAATCCTTTTAAGATTCGTTGTTTGTCTTCTGTGTTAAAGCCATTATGGCAAAACCAATCAAAATCCCAAGTATATCCTTGCTCCACCTCCTTGACATAAATATCTTGATTTAACGCTACACTTGCCCCAATCCTATGACTCCCATCAGCCAACAACCCATCTTGGGTGATAGGCACAGAAGCGCATTGGGGGGGGGGCATAAAGCCATTTTGCCTTATACTATCAATGAGTTTTCTAAACGATGTCAAGTATTCATCAATATTTTGCTTTGATTTATCAGGCTCTTCTCCCATTGTCCTCATCGCAATATGTCTTATATAAAGGTCTTTGTAAATATCTTGTTGATAGGTATTTATCTCATTTTCTAAGATTTCTTTTGCGTAGAGGTATTTGACAACCAAGTCAAGCCTTTTGGGATTTACTAAACTTTTTGCATCAATTTTTATTTCCATGTATTCCACCATTTTACTATATTCATTGCGTGCTGCTCATTCACAATGTGCTCTTTGCCATAGCTTAGACAATCACTCTCACTCAAACCAATATCTAGCTTTATCACTTCATTGGGAATCTTGACTTTAGATAACTCCTTATCTGCCCTAAAATATGCAAATAAAGGATAAGTCATTATGGCATTACTGCTTTTTTGCACCATATATCCTGCATGTTTGCAAAATAATGTCGCCCAATGGATAAAAATCAGATTCTGAACATAAAAGGTTTCAATCTTGTTTTGATAAATTGTCCTTAAATGTGTCAAAAACCAATCCAAATTAAAGTCATTGCAATAGTTTGCTTTATATTTATTTTGCCAATCCGTGTTTTTATTATCTTTAAATATTTTCATCCAATCAAAATCCTTATTATTGATGTAAGTGATACCAAAAGACCAATGCCTGTTTCGGAATTGACTCACATGCATATCCAGCGAAAAAGCTTTAAATTCATACTTATCCGCATAGCTTTTAGCGACTTCCAATATTTTTGCGACTTTTGACGCATCACAGACAAACATCGTATCATCAGCATCAATATTATAAAATGACTGATGCCCATATTTTTGTGCATGCCAAAAAGTTGTGAGGTGAGCGTATGTCGCATTAATCCAATTTTGTGTTGCAATATTTTTCACAATACTTTTTACCCCCCCCCCCCCGTATTTCTTGCTCTTTATAAACTTCACATTTGGGTTTTTAAAATGAATCTTTTTTAATACCTCATTTTTTAACTCTCTCTTATCGCATACGAAATAAAAATCCGCACCAAGCTCTTCTATAATGTCAATCCAATGCTGAATACACAAAAAAGAAAAATACTCCGTTCTGTTTATTTTTAAATAAAACACAGGATCAAACGATTTCATTAATCTCTCTCCTTATTTTGAAAATACTCATCTCGCAATCTCAAAAGATAATCCATTGCCTCTTCGATTTCGCAGCGGGATTTTTTATCGGGATTCGCATAATGAGAATACATAATATACGCAATATAAAAAAGCTCTTCTAAACTTCTTGTATGTGTTCGCCTCTCGCATCGTTGATAGTCAATAGTCAATCCCCAACCACTATAAAAGGGAATCCCAAAGGTATGGACTTCTTTTCCACACATCAATGCTTCAAAACCAAGCTGGGTTGTGCAAACATAAACCTTATCAACATATTTAACCAAAGAAATAGGATTAATGGGTTCTGTCATAAGATAAATATTATCGTGTGGCTTTAATCCCATGTAATATCCGCCTCTTTCTCCGCTCATCGTATCAGGGTGCGTTTTGATGATAATATCAGCAGTAGGATTATCCTTAATAGCGCACTTGAGCATCAGTTTGAAAGTTTCATCATTAGCCCCGCCTTTTATGATGCTCCAATCCCCATAAGATTGATCCACTACGAGAATCTTAGGTGCGCCCTCTCTGCCTATTTTAGGCTTAAAAATAGGCTGATTATTGTATTTTGACAAATGAGTTTTTACGATTCTATCGATACATTTTCTTGCGCGTTGTTTTTGTAAATCAGTGATGATTAAGTCCTTATCATTAAGCATCAATTCTAATCTCGAAGCCACAGAGCAATCGACATAATGCGTAATATCATCAATCGTAATGCCGATAGATTTTTGGTATTTTGGTGGGATATTTTCATATGTGTAAGAAAATATGCTTCTCAAAAAACAATCCTCGATAATATATACTTTTTCATTATATTTCATTGCTTCTGCAATAATGTGCGTATGCCACAAGCTCGTGCTAATCCCGCATGTATAAAAGAAGTTAGGGTTTTTCTCTGGTGGCACATTATTAGCAAAAGTGCCTTCTAAATACGGAAACAAATAATCAATATAGCTTATATTAGAATCAAGAAACACCATATTAAGCGGGCGGATTTTTTGCTCAAATAAATCTTTGGCATTAAAATGTTTGGGGGCTAATAACGCATTCATTTTGATATGGAGATTCATAAAAGCATTATCCATATCATCGCCTCGATTAAATCTTTTCCAAGGGTCAAAGGACAATGCGGATTTTTGCAATTTGTCAATAATTTGAGCTAGTTCTAAAATCTTTATCATATTGAATCTGTAGCCAAATATACTATATTCCTTATACAATCCCCTATCTATTACTCCAAACAATCTTGCCATTGCTTTCCCCCTAGCTCCATATCGTCCAAGATCGATCTAAGCTCTGGCATACTTTTTCTATTTCCCATAGTCTTTGTGTTTTTTCTTTAAACACTCTTAGGTTAGTAATAAAACTCAATGCAAAGCTATGGCACAAGTGCTTATCAAGTATTAAGTCTAGCTTCACATTATCATCTGCAATAGGGATATTGCCAATTTCAGGACATTCTAAAATATCATTGAGTATCGGATATATCACCCTGCCATTCTCAAAGCGGCAAATACTGCTTGTGATAACACCAATCAAAAAATCACCCCAATGTATAAACGACAAGCCCTCACAATAAAAATGCCCGACATTGATACGATGCGTATCTCTAAGGTGTGTCATAAAATAATCCAGATTCCATTCATAAGCGTAATCGTCATATTTTTTAGTCCAATCAAAGTTTTTGTTTTCTTTGAAAAGTGCCAACCAATCTGTTTGCATACTCGTATAGGTGATACCAAAAGTCCAATTCTTTTTTGCAGTTCTTGAATTCCACATATCAAAAGAAAAGGCATCTAGGTTGTGAGATTGGGCGTATTCTTGCGCACTTTGTAGGATTTTGACACATTGTTTGGGATCAGCTACAAACAATGTGTCATCGGCATCAATATTCCAAAAATTTTCAATATTGTGAGATTTTGCGTGAAAGAAGGTTGTTAAATGAGCATAAGCAGCTTTTTTCCAAAACTTTGAAGCAGTAGTTTTAACTACACTTTCTACCCCCCCCCCCCCGGAGACTTTTCATAAATTTGATATTAAGATTCTTAAAATATACATATTTCAAAATATTCTTTTCCAATCGATGTCTGTCGCACACGATAATAAAATCTGCATCTAATTCATTAATGATATTGACCCAATGCTGCAAACAAACAAGCGCATATGGCGTATCTCTATTCATCTTTAAGTAAAAAAAGCAATTTGTTATTTTAAATCTAGGCATACGATATTTTCTTGTCAAAACAACCCACTCAATCTGCCTCTTATTGCTATTTTTATCTTGACTAATCTCCACAATAGGAGTATTAAGGATTCTGTATTGTTTAGCTTTTTTGTTTGCTATATTTAAGTCAATGCTTTCAAAAATTGGCATATGTTCCCCTTGTGTTATTTGATTTTTTCTAAGATTAATGTCAGACAATCCTCTAAAGTGATTTCAGACATATTAAACTCTCTGATTTTGCCTTGATCGATAAAAGGAATCTGCCTTGTTCCAAATCCTGCCAACACATGAGAGGTGCTCATATCGCTAAAGCATGTCCTCCAGCCAAACTTTGTATATAAAATATCCATAGGGATATGGGTTTGTAATAAAATATCTGTAAAACCACTTCTTAGCATCACAATCCTTTGAGCATTTTTTGCGAGGGCAAATGCTTCGATGATGCTTAAATCACAGGTTTTAAAATCTCTTGCTCCCTCTAGCTTGATGCGATCTGAAGTCAGATTCACAAACACATCAAAACCTTTATCTTGCAAAGCATTGATAAGCATCACCCAAAACTTTTCATCATAAGATTCACAACTGATAGCTTCAGGAGCTAGGAAGACAAATTTATCAAGATTTAATCCTATTTTTGCAACCTTATCAAGCATATTACGCTTATCTTCTATGGGAAGGAGCATTTTTCGATAGGATAAATCATCATTTCTCAATCCAAGATATTCTACCAACGACCTAAAATAATGACATTTGCCTAAATCATTGTTTTTTATGTCAAATTCTACTTGTCTGAAATGAGGCGTATCACACACAAAAAACAACCTAAAAGGTTTAATCTTGTGTTCCTTACCTATCATATCTACCCTCATCTTTATATAGATATGAGGAATATCAGGGCAGAGCATTTTTATCATATCAAAGTGATACTTTTTCGTTGCGACTAATAAGGGATTCTTACTCTTGTTTTTTTTAATAAAAGCATCAATGCAATAAGTCAAAGTCAGGCAAATCTCACCGCTGTTTGCATTGAGGATATAAATATCATCATATTGTCTGTCAAAATAACTAAAATATCGTTTTTTAAATTCAAGAATCAATGGTGTTTTGTGAATGATTTTTCCAAACATTAAATAAACATAATCATTATTTTCCCTCTTACGGGTAATGGATAAGAATCCTAATACTTTTATTTCTTTTTGAGAAGTGCCGTTTAAATAATCAAATTTAGAAGTCTTTATCAAACCTCCTAAAATTTTCTGCACTTTTTCTGATGCGTCATAATTGATGCTTACTTCCATAATAGTAAAGCCTAAAATCTTTGCGGTTTTATTATGACTAGACCTTGTATATTCATACAATTTCATTAAGCCACCCCATTATTCAGCAAATCATGAATATGAATGACACCGATTGGTTTATTGTCCTCTACCACAAAAAGATTGGTGATTTTTCTATCACGCATTAATTTTATCGCTTCAGACGCTAGCATATCTTTTGATATTGTTATAGGAGACTTGGTCATCACATCAATAGCTTTTTGATTGAAAATCTCACTCGATAGACAACGTCTCAAATCACCATCGGTAAATATTCCTGTAAAATCTCCCTCTGCATTCACAAAACCAACACAACCAAGCCTTTTTGAAGTCATTTCCAACAAAACCTGCTGCATATTGATATTTTCTTCCAAAATAGGCATTTGTGAATCTGTGTGCATCAAATCACAAACCTTTTGCAATACAGAGCCTAATTTCCCACCCGGGTGTCTTTGATTAAAATCTGATTTCGTGAATCCTTTTCTTTGCATCAATCCTGTTGTCAAAATATCGCCCCACACAAGCGTTGCGGTTGTCGAATTTGTAGGTGCAAGACCCAAAGGACAAGCCTCACCAGCATTTGGGAGCTGTAAAACAACATCTCCTGCCTTGCCTAATGAGCTTTTAGGATTCTTAGTAATGGCAATCAGCTTAATCCCAAAATGTTTGCAATATTGCAAAATATCAAGTAACTCTCGTGATTCCCCACTATTTGAAATTGCGACTACAACATCATCTTCTGTAATCATTCCTAAATCACCATGACTTGCTTCAGCAGGATGCACGAAAAATGACGGCGTGCCGGTTGATGCCAAAGAAGCAGCAATCTTCTTGCCGATATGCCCGGATTTTCCTATACCGGTAATAATAATCCGACCCTTAGAATCTTGCATAATATTCAAGGCAAAAGTGAGATTATTATCCAAACCATCACGAAGCTTGGTGATTGTATCAATCTCACTATTGATGGTATTTAAAGCACAAATTTTATCTAACTCTTCTTGAATCAACATAGAATCTTCTGTGTGGGGCATTTATAACTCCTCATCAATCTTATAAACAATACCCAATGGCTTATCCCTGTCTTTATTGATTGCAAAAGCTGTGTTTAGACCGCTTGGCTTCCTGTCATTGACCAAGATTCGTTCACCCATTGGCATATCACCTAAAAGATAGTCATAGCGAATATGATGCGATTGGAGAAAAAGCTTTAAGTCTTGAAGACATTCCTCTTTCCTTGCAGTTAAGAGAATCACCTTATCTTCATTTGGAAGATTCTGAAAAAACTCTCTCACACCCTCCAGCAAAGTATCTTTACCATCAGTCTTATAGCCATTATGTTTGACAAGCGTCCCATCAATATCGAGAATCCAAGTTTTGTGTAACGGAGAAAATTCAAGCATCAAAGCACCTCATTAAGTTTAATGATTCCATTATAAAATGCTCCGCAAATGCTGTCATAGTCTTCCCAAGCATAAGTTGTGAGACTTAACCAAATAATAGCGTGCAAAAGTTTGATTTTATACTTACTCACATTGGGCAGACATTCGAAGAAAAAGTCCTCCATATCAGCCCAATTATTAGGCTTAATCGCGATTTCCACTTCATTCTCACGAATATCAAGCGTAAATTTCTTGCGATTAAATTGATCGTATTCACCCCTTAGAGAATAATACAATTTTGCCCAGTCGTAATCGACATCGCCGTATAGTTTTGTCTTACCAAAATACCCTCTTGGGTCAATCAAAATCGCTTTCATTTCATAGGTATCAAACATCAAGTTTGAGAAAGTGCAATCACCATGAATCAAGCGAAACTCACGAGGATAAACTTTTTTTATCGCTTCTTTTAATGCCTCTTTGTCAAAGAAGACATTTTTATAATAGCTTCCATTGATTTTGATAAATTCTTTATCCGCAAAAGGGATAAGATTCTCAACTTGGGAGAGCCTATCAAAAGTTTTATTGAAAAACACATCTTCCACATCGTGGATATTTACCGGCTGTGCAGATTCTGTATGATGTAATTCTTGCAAAGCTTGGATAAGTTTTTTGAGAATCTCGTATTTTTGGCTCTTTGTCAAGCAGTCATATTCATAGATATTTTTCCCTTGAACCCGCTTCATTTTCAACGGCTCGTATTCATAAATGTCAGGAATGTTTTTAAAACCTAATGCCTTGACATGCTTATACCAAGCGACTTCATCAACAGCG
The DNA here is from genome assembly GCF_000765665.2 of Helicobacter sp. MIT 05-5293. Classification (NCBI taxonomy): domain Bacteria; kingdom Pseudomonadati; phylum Campylobacterota; class Epsilonproteobacteria; order Campylobacterales; family Helicobacteraceae; genus Helicobacter; species Helicobacter sp. MIT 05-5293. The sequence goes on along the minus strand of NZ_JROZ02000001.1, from coordinate 133,097 downwards.
ATTTTTCGTCCTTGCTCATTGATACCTCGCTTGATAACAAAATCATCTTTAAATTCTATCGTGTTAAAAGGTCTGCAACGAGGCGTATCGTTATTATCACCATAAGAAAGCAAAGTCCCGATTTCTTTTGTGCCATATAAATCAAGGCGGTTAAATGTGAGATTCTGATTTTTTAGCCAACCGACCAAAGCACCTTCAGTAGGGATATTGTCAAGCACTTTTTTATTCTCAAAGATGAATAATCCAGCGACACCATTTTCTTTTGAGGGTTCTTTGATAAATTTGTTGTTAATGTATGACCAGCGGCATTCGAAGTCTTTAGAAATGCCAATGTAGTTCCCTTTTTCAGAGGGTATTGCAAATCCTTCTGATAAAATAAGATCGCACCATACGATCATAAAGGATTCATCGTCTTTATACTCTGCGATTGCCTCTTTTATGCCAGAAAGTGTGCCCCCCCCCCCCGACAACATTTAGAATCTTAAAGGAATATGAAGAAGCAAAAGTATTGAGATATTTTTTTAAAACATCTGCCTTATAATCAGCAATAATCGTAAATTCCGCATCTTTAAATTTTTGAAACGCATAAAAAATAATAGGCAAATTATTAACCGGCACAAGGCATTTTGGTTTATTCCTTGTCAGCCATTCTAATCTCGTCCCTTTACCGCCTGCTTGTATGATGATTTTCATTGATGATAGACCTTTCTTTAAGAGTCTTATTTGTTCTACTCTTTTGACTTTCAACCGCATTTGTGTTAAAACTTAGCACAATTTCTTAAATTGCAAAATTTTAACACAAAATTACAAAACCCGCTATCAAAAAAAAAAAAAAGGAAAAAATAGGTATTTTTATCGTTTGATATACTTCTATTAGTAACCCTTCATCTAATCTTGTAATTTTTCTTTCGCAATACTCCTTGCCAAGTCTAACGCCTCACTGATTTTACTTGCATCTTTCCCGCCAGCAGTAGCAAAATCATCTCTTCCTCCGCCATTGCCTCCTAATACTGACGCGACTTGCTTTACCCACTCTCCCGCTTTAAGCGGTGCATTTTTGACTCCCGCAACGATAGAGATACCTTTTGATTCTGTGAGTAATAAAATCGCCACTCTTTCATTCTCATTCTTTGCCTTATCGACAATCTCCTTTACCTCACTAGAGTTTAGAGAATCTATCTTTAAGACGATTAATTTCACACCCGCGACTTCCTCATAGTCAAAACTCTTCACGCTTTGTTTCGCCTTTGCGACTTTTTGCTTAAGCTCGCTGATATGTTCTTTAAGTTTTTCAATCCCTTGCGTGAGATTCTGTGCCTTAAGGCTCTCTTTTGCCTTATGAATCTCTCTCAAAGCCATTTTTCCATACTCATACGCCGCTGCGCCGCATACCGCTTCGATTCTGCGCACACCGCTACTCACACCGCTTTCCTTTGTGATATAAAAACTCCCAATCTGTGCAGTATTGGGCGTATGAATTCCACCGCATAGCTCAATAGAATCTCCAAAACTCACCACACGCACACGCTCACCATATTTTTCGCCAAAAAGTGCCATTGCGCCCTTTTTCTTCGCCTCATCAATGCTCATAATCTCGCACATTTGAGGATTCCCTGCGAGAATCTGCGCATTCACATCATGCTCAATAGATTCTAACTCTTCAAACGACAAAGCCTTAGGGTGCGAAAAGTCAAAACGCAAACGATTAGATTCTACCAAGCTCCCTGCTTGTGCGATATGAGAGCCTAAAATCTTACGCAACGAACGATGCAATAAATGCGTGGCTGAATGATGTTTAGCAATCTCATTGCGCTCATCACTCACATTTGCTTGCACAAAATCACCTTCTTTTAACGCTGCTAATACCTCAATATGAGAGAGGTTAAGATCAAAATATTTTTGCGTATCAAGCACCTTAGCGAGAATCTCACCTGCGGATTGATGAGAAGGTTTAAAAAGCTCCCCCTTATCTCCCACAGGTCCTCCGCTCTCGGGATAAAAAGGTGTATTTTCTAACATCACATAGCCAATCTCGCCACTTTGCAAAGAAGCCACGCGTTTAAAATCAGAATCCAACAATGCAAGAATACGAGATGATGCTTTTGTAGATTCATAACCCACAAAAGTATTTTTACCAAATACTGCGAGCAATTCATTGAAATCACCCTCTTTTAACGCATCGCCACTGCCTTTCCAGCTCGCTTTGGAGCGCGACTTCTGTGCATTCATACATTGATCAAAACTCGCCATATCCACTTCAATATGGTATTCACGCAACATATCTTGCGTCAAATCAAGCGGGAATCCATAGGTATCATAAAGCTTAAAAGCCACCTCACCGCTAAATCTCAAAGTCTTATCTTTTGAAAGTAATCCTAAAAGCTTTTGCAATTCCTTGCTAAAAAGCTCCATTCCAGATTCTATCGTCTCAAAAAATCGCTCCTCTTCGTTGCGGCACTGCTCCTTAATAGCATTCTTACGCTCTAATAAATAGCCATAATGTCCGCCCATTTCTTCACATACGACACCGATGACTTCATACAAAAAAGGCTTTTGAAGCCCTAACAAATACCCATGTCGCACGGCACGGCGCAAGATTCTACGCAAGACATAGCCTCTCCCCTCTTTGTCAAAATTCACCCCTTGTGCGAGCAAAAATGCGACACTGCGCGCATGATCGGCAATCACACGAAAACTCGCTTGAATCTTCTTTGTCTCCACGATTTGCGCATCGCTAAAGCCCATCACATTATCAAACACTTCATCATCGTGATAATATTTTTTATGTGTGAGATTCTCAATCTGACGCATCAAAGGCGCAAAAAGCGAAGTGTCAAAGTTATTGATCTTTTTTTCTAAAAGTGCTACCACGCGCTCCAACCCCATACCTGTATCAATGCTAGGTTTTGGTAAAGGTGTGCGGATTCCCTCTTTTTGCTCATATTGCATAAAGACAAGATTCCATATTTCTAAGAATCTATCCCCCTCACCGCCGAAATAATCTTCACTTGAATGAAAATATTTTTCGCCTTGATCGACATAGATTTCACTGCAAGGTCCGCAAGGTCCGCTATCGCCCATTTGCCAAAAATTATCTTTATCCCCCATACGCTTGATACGCTCTGGCGCAATATGCTCACACCATAGTGTGTAAGCTTCATCATCACTTTCATGAATAGTTACATATAATAGCGATTTGTCAAAACCTAAAGTTTTTGTTACAAATTCCCACGCATACGCAATCGCATCTTTTTTGAAGTAATCCCCAAAGCTAAAATTACCCAGCATCTCAAAAAGTGTGTGATGCCGCGCAGTGTAGCCGACATTCTCTAAGTCATTATGCTTACCACCTGCACGAATACATAGCTGTGAGCTAGTCGCGCGTGGAGGTGTAGGGATTGGAATCTTGCCCGTAAAAATATCTTTAAACTGCACCATTCCTGCATTAGTAAAAAGCAAACTTGCATCATCAGGCACGAGAGGCATAGAATCATAGATTTTGTGCGATTGTTTTTGGAAAAAGTCGAGATAAAGCCAACGAATGTCCTTGTGTGCCACTTGCACTCCTTTGTGTCAATGATAAATGTGCGTGATTATAACAAAAATGAACTTGTGAGAGATTGAAGATTCTAAAAGCGATAGGCAAAATGAATGCTATAGCTTGTATGACCTTGCTTATCAGAATCAATCACAGGCATCACCGACACATTTTCAGGCAGATATTTTTTGGTAAAAATCCACGCTGACCCCCAGCCGATCAATGCTCCCACACTCACTTGCAAAAGAGAATGTTTCCTTGCCTCTACTCTTGATGCAGCAACAAGTGTCGCGAGAATAGTCGTAGGAATAGCAGGCTTCCACCCGTAACGATGAAAGACAAATCCAGCCGCACTAAACGCACCGCTTGCATGTCCGCTTGGCATACCCTTCCAACTATCGCAACAAGGGCGTTTGGCAAACGCGACATTATATCCATTATCATGCAATGTATCCATTCCCCATTTTATCCCTTCAGTGATAAGCTGCCCAGTCAAAGTTCCCAAAGCAAGCTCTCCTACCCCTCTATAATCCTCTATTGCCACAGAGACTACCATCACATAAAGAGGGAGAAAACGAAAAGCATCACCGAATGCTTCAAAATCCGTTGAAGCAGCTTTCACATGGGGAGAAGCAATCAATAAAAAAATGCTCAATAATATTGTTCTCATAAAAAATCCTTTTTGTTTTTCTGATGCTTAAGGGCGTATTTTACAGCATTAAAATAACTCGTGAGACTTAAAGACGCATCATTTTTATACGCCTTATCATAAGCCACGCCATGATCGACAGAAGTCCTTAAAATGGGCAGATTCAAACTCACATTGATGCTTTCTTCAAAATACAAAGCCTTTAGCGGGGCAAGTCCCACATCATGATACATACTCACAAAATATCTAAAACGCTCTCTATTAAGCGGGCTAAAAGCACTATCGGGAGGATAAGCCCCAAAAAATAAATCTTTTTTGAGAATCTTATTTGCCTCTTTAATCGCCCTACAAATCTCCTCGTCTTCATTGCCCATTAGTCCGCCATCGCCGCAATGTGGATTTAATCCCAACACACAACAAGGCTCATTCAAACAAACACTCCGTGCAAAACACACAAGAAAATCCCTCACATCAGAATCTTTCACAAGAGGGCTTACTTCTTTTAAAGCAATGTGATCACTAAAAAGTGCTACAAACATTGATTCACAGCCTAGCATCATAATAGAATGCACACCAAAATACGCACCCAAAGCTTCCGTATGACCGACATAAGGAACACCACCAAGTTGCCAAGCTTTTTTATGTATCGGAAGTGTTACGATTGCATCACATTGAGAATCTTGCGCCAAACGCACCGCTTGCATAAAACTTTCATAGCTGTATGCACCGCTCAAAGCAGAAATCTCGCCTGCTTGAATGCGAAGATTCTCTAAAAATCCCACTGCAGGCGGAGAAAAACACATTGAGCGCAAAACAGAATCAAAGACTTCTTCTTTGCCTAAAAGCGCAAGGGCAGATTCTAAAATCTCTGAATGCACACAATAAATAGGCTCACACCATTGGGCAATGTCTTTATGCGCTCTTAAGGCAATCTCAATCCCCACACCATTAATATCACCAATAGAAATGGCTATCTTTGACACATTGCTTCCCTCATTTGCACAATTGCTTTTTCCAATCCTACAAACACAGATCGTGCAATAATGCTCTGTCCGATATTAAGCTCACTGATTTGAGGAATCGCGCAGATTCTCGCGACATTATGGTAATTCAATCCATGCCCTGCAAAACATTCTAATGCTCTTGTATCCGCGCTTGAAGTCGCTATCTTAGCGCATTGTGCGATTTCATCAAGCGTATAAATCATTTCTTCATAAAGCTCTTGTCGCGAAAGCTCCATTGTCTTAATACTATGATGAGTGTGAGGGAGATTACTCTCTCTCATAAGGCAAAGATTCGCATAATGTCCTGTGTGTAATTCTATAGCTTGAGTGCCAAGCTCTCGTGCAAGAAAAACAGATTCTTTTTTGGCATCGATAAAAAGTGAAGTCGCAATCCCTCTACTCTCAAAAGTCTTAATCACCTCACGGATTGTTGTATAATGAGATTCTATATCCAAGCCACCTTCTGTAGTAACTTCTTCGCGTTTTTCTGGCACGAGCGTGATACGATGGGGGGCAAGGGAGCATAAATAATCGACAATCTGCTCATCAAGCGCAGATTCTATATTGACAGGTAAAGGAGAAGTATGCACAATGAGCTTCACATCATCATCATGAATATGACGTCTGTCTTCGCGCAAATGTAGGGTGATTTGATCCGCACCTGCGTTTTTAGCAACAAAAACAGCCTCTAAAGGATTAGGATCATTAATCGCTCTTGCCTCACGCAAAGTCGCAATATGATCAATATTTACTCCTAGCTTCATTGTATTTGACATATCCACTCCTCACGATAGATTCTAATATCGCTCCATTGCAACGACACCACTACGGACAATCTCTTTAGGCTTAAAGACACTGATTGCTTTAATAAAATGTTCGATTCTATCAGGCTTATCTGTCGCTACGGCAATAATATATTTTTCATTTGCATTTGCTATTTTTCCATTATAAGCCCGACAAAGCACTTCAATATCCGCAAGCTTTTCTTGAATAGGAAACTTTACTAATACGACTTCTTTTTCAAGTAAATTATCACTATTGACTACGCTTACCACAGGGATTAATTTATGGACTTGCTTGATGATTTGTTCAAGCACCTCTTTATTGCCACGTGTCAAAATCGTAATCCTTGAAAGCTCTGTATGAGGAATAGGTGCGACCGTGAGCGATTCGATATTATACCCACGCGCTGAAAACAAGCCCGATACACGAGCTAAAACGCTATGCTCATTAATCACCGTAATGCAAATGCTAGTTCGCGTATTCATCACTTATCCTTTTCATCTTCCAAAATCATCTCATAAATAGCCTTACCACTTGGCACCATAGGCAAAACATTCTCATACCTATCGATAATAACTTCAATAAAGGCAACTTTTTGAGAATCTAAAGCCTTTTGCAATGATTGCTCAAAGTCTTTTTTATGCTCTACACGGAAACCAACCCCACCAAAAGATTCTATAAGTTTCGCAAAATCAGGCTGTGCGCTCAAATCAACATGAGAAAAACGATCTTCATAGAAAAATGTCTGCCATTGCCGCACCATTCCTAAATAATTATTATTCAAGATGATATTAATAAATGGAATCTTATAAGCCACGCAAGTCATTAACTCTTGGATATTCATCAGAATCGAGCCATCTCCAGTGATATTTACCACCACTTTATCATTGCATGCAAGCTTCGCTCCTAATGCTGCAGGGAGACCATAACCCATCGTCCCTAGCCCACCGCTTGTAAGAAATTGACGCGGAAAACTAAAAGGATAAAATTGCGCTGCCCACATTTGATGCTGCCCTACATCTGTGGTGAGAATCGCCCTATCCCCGAGAATCTCACCAAGCTTTTTAATCACCCATTGAGGTTTGATTGTCTCTTCACTATCCTTGAAAGTAAGCGGGTGTTGTTGCGCATATCCTTTGAGATGCTCTCTCCATGACTTGATACTGCAAGGATCATAATCATTAATTTCAAGCAACATATCTTCCACGACACTCTTCACATCACCCACAATAGGATAATCAATATTGACAATCTTGCCAATAGAACTTGGGTCAATATCAATATGAGCAATCTTTGCATACTTTGCAAATTCACTAAGTTTGCCCGTTACACGATCATCAAATCTCGCACCAAAACAAACGAGCAAATCGCATTCACTCACTGCCATATTAGCGACATAACTGCCATGCATTCCTAGCATACCAAGCAGATTCTCATTATCATGTTCTAAAACGCCTAATGCAAGGAGTGTCTGCACACAAGGAATCTGTGTGCGAGAGACAAGTTTTCTTACCGCTTCACTTGCATTACCGAGAATCACACCCCCACCAAGATAAAAAAGCGGCTTTTTCGCATGTGCGATGCCCTCGCATAATCTCTTAATTTGTTTAGCATTACCCTTAATGGTAGGTTTATAGCTTATAAGATCAATGCTTTGTGGATAATGAAACTCTCCAAGCTGTCCGCTGATGTCTTTAGGAATATCCACAAGCACGGGACCCGGACGCCCACTTCTTGCAATATAAAAAGCCTCTTTAAGGATTCTGGGAAGATCTTTAATATGTTTGACAAGATAATTATGTTTCGTGCAAGGACGAGAGATTCCCACTGCATCAATTTCTTGAAACGCATCTGTGCCTATTTGTGTGATAGGCACTTGCCCACTGATGACAACCAAAGGTATAGAATCTGTATAAGCCGTAGCAATACCTGTAATCGCATTTGTAAAACCCGGACCCGAAGTAATAATAGCGACACCCACTTCACCACTTGCTCGTGCATATCCATCGGCTGCATGCACTGCACCTTGTTCGTGTCGTGCAAGAATATGTTGAAAATAGGTTTGCTTATAGATTTCGTCATAAATATGCAAAACCGCTCCACCCGGATAACCAAAGACAATCTTTACACCTTCAAGGTGCAAAGATTCTATAAGCATCTGCGCACCTGTGATTGTTTTCATTAAAACCCCTTTATTAAAAAAATGAAGAAAGCCATTATACCTTATTTAGCACAAATTATGAGCAGTTTTAGCTGATTTATCTTGATAATAAACCTATTTTAAGAATCGATTCATTCTATTAATTCAATAAAGTTACTAATCTTGAAGCAAAGGCAATTTCTTAAAACAATAACGCGCGATAATAAGTGTCTGCAAGGGTGTTGCAAAAAAATGTGCCACAGGAATGAAGCCCAAAATATAGGCAACAAGCCCTACACTATGATGCTCTAGGCGAAAAGAGCGTTGTAATTGAACCGAATCTGCCTCGTTCATCATCGCACTTGTAATATCATAAAACATCATTTTTTTAAAGAGAAAATACCCTATAGCAAACAAAACACAATGCCCTAAAATAGGGACAAAATAAAGTGGAATACACACGATAAATATCAGTGCAAATATCATAAAAAGCTTTGTAAATGTGCGCAAACAATCAAATATCCCCCCAAAAGATTCTCGTTTGATATGCGAAAAATATCGCTGATGCAAATAAGAAACAATAAAAGGTGTATAAAAAATCGAACAAAAAATATTAAATAAAAGCACGCCTATCACAAATAATGCGAATAAAAAGCTATACACAAGAAAATTTGCGCTTGCTGTCAAGATACTTCCTATCATGCCATCGGGCTTAAATCTCTGTGGAATTATCCCAAGCACCCACTCACATGCAGCATTGCCATAGGTATAAAGTAAGAAAACGCCCACGACAACTCCTATCACACAAGGGATAAAAGTAAGTAGTAGAATCTTAGGAGTAAAATAATCCTTAAGACTCTGAAAAAAAGTATCAAACATTAAAAATCTCTTGAATTTATTGTTTGATACCCAAAAGTGTCTCTATCATACGATCAATAGTCGTGATGACTTTCGCATTTGCTGCATAACCACCCTGAAACTTGATTAGATTTACCATTTCTTCATCAAGACTTACTTGTGAGATTGCCAAATGCTCTCTTTTAACTGCTGCCAAAACAGAATCTTTGGTTTCTTTCGTGCGCATTGTCGCTTCTGTTTGATTAGCCACGCGTCCAGAAAGAAACTGAAAATATTCAGAGATTCTCATTTGCTTCTTTTCGTATTTATTGACATAAAAATCCACATCGTCATATTGGAGCTGTTGCATCATATTTGCCACATCAAAATTCCCATTCACCGGTGTAAGCCAAGGACGAATCAAAGTCGCATCTTTGGCATATTCAAACTTTAAACCAATATCATGCGCATCTTCACCTTCTAAGAATCTATTCAAGCCAAACGCACCTGTAAAATTGCTCCCATGATCTTGGATAGCCACATAAAGCCCTTGAGAGGGATTCTTCGCTAAGATATTAAATTCTCTTGCGTTATTATCATAATAAGCTCTAAAATAATCATCGACATCGTTAAGTGCATTGTTGTCGCTATTATCATCAGTGTTTGCATTAATGGCTCTCACGACATCATTCATTGTCGTAATGCGATCAATTTTAATGGTTTTACGCGCAATTTCATCACCCTGCGCACCATAAACAACCACATCAAAACTACCCTCTTTGATATTATAATTACTATCCACAAGTGGATTCAAACTCCACACATCAAGCTTATCACTCCGAATCTGTGTTGCGGCACTTTGAGAATAAATCGCATTAGTCGCTTCAATAAACCCTTTAGCAAAAATATCAAGATGATTGATATAGTCTTGAATCTTCCCCACACGCGTGCCACCTTCGCCGGAATTATAAAGGCTAATAAGTGATCCTGCCTTACCTTGAACAATCTTATCCGTAATTTCAACGGTCTTAAAATCATCGCCTTGAAAATACACGCGATTAAGATTCAAATGATTATCGTCTTTTTTGAGCACAATAGGGTGATACATCGCTCCATCAACGATATTGAATCCAAAACCAATATTTAGCACATATTCATCATCGAAATCAGCAAGCTTAGGGTGGATAGAAGCGTTAGAATTAAGATGATTTTTAAACACATTTGCACCGATAAGTGTCTGAAGATTATACTCAAGCTCATCACGGCGATCGCGTAACTCATTAGCTTGCTTAAGCTCTCTTTGATCCTCCATCTCTTTCATTTTAGCATTAATATGTGCAATTTCTTTTGCGATACGATTGACTTCATTAATTGTAACTTCTAATTCTTCACTTGCTTTTTGCTGCAATCGAACCAATCGCCCTCGCGTATCTTGAATATTTCTTGATAATACTTGTGTATTTTTTGCCAACACTTGTTTTTGCGCGGGATCTACAGAGTTTTTGGACAAGTCTTTCCACGAATTGAAATATTCTTCCAAATCATTATAGATTCCCACTCCATCGACTTCTGGAAAAAACGCAGAAGCTTCACGCAATAAAGTAAAATGTGTATCATAATATTGAGCCTCTTCAGCTGCCTTACGATAACGAGTAAATACAAATTCATCATGGATTCTCTGAATTGTTTCGGTGCTCACACCTCGACCAAGATTGTAGTCTTGATAATACAAAGGGCGTTCAGGACGCACCAAAACCCTTTGGCGACTATAAAATTCATCACTTGCATTAGCAATATTGTTGCCCGTAACATCAACCATCAGTTGATGGGCTTGCAATCCTGTATATGAAGTATTAAGAGAGGAGAGAATACCACCCATAGCCTAACCTTAAGCTTGAATTTTAAGCAAATGGCTTTTTGACTTTTGATGTCCATAGCCATCACTTTCATGAGGAATCAATCTCTGAATCAAAGAATTATAAAACTCTGAAACAGCAAAAACACTGCGGGCATAGTCTGTATTGAGAACTTTAAGTTTTTCTAAACGACTGCGCATTTCATCTAACAAATCACTTGCTTGTGAATCAAGCAATTCTTCTAATGGCTTTTGGGGATTTTTATTCCTCAAAGCAATCATTTCTTGATGAAGTAATGATTTTTTTGTTTCAAATTCCTTAACGAGCTGATTTTTTTGATCAGTCCGAGAAAAAATCGCTTCGTTATTTGCTACTTGAATATCTGCGATATCTGATTCTGTAAGCTTAATCAACTCATTAAGATCGCTAATAGCACCATTGAGGTATTTATATAACATTGCCTATTCCTAAATAACCCCATTAAAAGGGCTTTTTTATAGGTTAAGCAAATTTGATGCCATTTTTTCAGAAGTTTGTTGCAAATCAATCTTGTATTCACCTTTAGCGATTTGCTCTTTGATTTGATCTGCCCTAGAAAGCTGCACTTCTTCCTTTTCTTTCAACCCATTGCTTTCGTTAAGCTTTGGAGCTGTTTCCTTATTGATAACTGTTGAAGCATTTATGCTTGTATTGATACCATTAATCATAATAGCCACCTTTTAAAGAAGATTTAGAACCAAATCGGCTCATTTTTAAAAAACTTTAACTTATTTGACATATTTTTCCATTTCTTGTTTCAAATCTTTGAGTTGTTGTTGGGTTGTTGCCGAGCCTTGCTTTTTAGCACCGCTAAATAGCGATTGATTCGCATCAACGCGATAAGTCCAAATACCAATCAAAACCATTGCATACAAAAACACGATAAAACTAATCGTAGGAAATAGCCAATTTTTTAATCCGATATTCATTAAATCTACCCCTTTTAAATCAAGAATCGATATTATCTCAATCGAAAAACACTTTTTCAAATCTTAAATGCAAAAAGAATGCCAAAATATAAATCGGAAGAATATTTTAACATTTTTTTAAAATTTTTATATTAGAATCGCAAATTTTAGGCTGAAAGACCAAATTAAAAATAAAAGATATTTTGGATTGAGGGATAGACACGCACGATGAAAAAAATTTTTTTACTGATGGTTTTATGTTGGAGTTTTTCTTTTGGAGCAATTGCTCATAATCAAAAATGGGAATCTGGATACACACTTTTTGCTTTTTTTCAAAAATATGACATTCCTACAAGTGTTTATTATAATCTCTCTCCAAAAGACAGAGAGCTTACATCGGAGATTTATGCAGGTGTTACTTATTACACGCTCTTAGACGAAGAAGATAATTTGCTTCAAGCCCTTATTCCTATCGGCGATGGTATGCAGATTCACATTTTTAAGCGCAATGGTGAATATGTCTTAGACTTTACTCCTATGATTTATTTTGAACAAGAACAAACTATCAATATTGCAATCCAAAAATCCCCTTATCAAGATTTGCTAGAAATGACGCACGATAAAGGATTGGTAAGTGAATTTCTTAACGCTTATAAAAATAGCGTGAATTTCCGCAGTGTCTTAAAAAATGATCGTCTTGCAATTATCTATGATCGCAGATACCGCTTAGGCAAACCTCTCAACAATGCGACAATCAAAGCAGCAGTGATTGAAATCAATAAAAAACCTCATTACATTTTTCGCTTCACTAATGGACGCTATTATAATAAAGAAGGGAAAGAGATTCAAGGATTCTTACTGCAAATGCCCGTGGCTGGAGCAAGAATCAGTTCTAAATTCTCTCTAGGACGCAAACACCCCATATTAGGCACTACCCGCCCTCACTATGGTGTGGATTACGCTGCACCGAAAGGCACTCCTATCGTGGCTGCTGCTGATGGAACGGTGATCTTTGCAGGAAAAAGAGGTGGTTATGGGAATCTGATTGAAATCCGCCATGATAATAACCTCAAAACTCTATACGCCCATATGAATTCTTTTGCTTCAGGTATCAAAGTCGGCAAAAAGGTAAAGAGAGGGCAATTCATCGGGCGCGTAGGGACGACAGGATTAAGCACAGGTCCGCATTTGCATTTTGGTCTCTACCGCAATAATTCCCCCATCAACCCTCTTAGCAATGTGAAAGCTGTGCATAAAGAATTGCAGGCAAAAGAAAAAGAAGTATTCAATGCTCACATACAAGAATTTATCCAAAGACTAGATGCGGCTTTAAAAAACCAAACTTCCTCAATCACGCCCAATGAGTCATTTAATATTCCTGCGGAAACGATTGAAAATACAGATTCTACAGAAACTCCCACTGAAACTGATGAATCTGCAAAATCCTTAGGCACAGCTCAACCCACAGAATCCACAGAGGCAAATCCTCAATGAAGTATTCTCTATCATCACTAGATTCTATCTCTCATATCAGTGATGTTTCGTTTTGCGAATGCGTAGATTCCCTATATATTAAACCTCGCCGTATGATTTACAAAGAAAACGGCGTAAAACGCACATGGGATTTTATCGAAAGTCTTGATAGTGTCGCTATTCTCCTTTATCATCAACAAAAAGATAGCCTCTTATTTGTCAAGCAATTTCGTCCCGCTGTCTTTGTCTCACAACAAAAAGGCTATACTTACGAGCTATGTGCAGGGCTTGTAGATAAAGAAGGCAAAACTTTAGAACAAATTGCATGCGAAGAAGTGTATGAAGAATGTGGTTATCACACACAGAATCTCCGAAAAATTACTGAATTTGGAACATCTGTTGGCAATTCAGGAGCTAAACAAACACTTTTTTATGCTACTATCACAGAAGACGATAAAATCTCACAGGGCGGTGGTATTGATGGTGAAGTCATTGAGACAATTTTTATCAAAGTCAAAGATCTTGAGGAATTTCTATTTAATGAAGATATTATCAAAACACCCGGTTTAGGCTTTGGGATAATGTGGTTTCTGCATCAATACCCTTTATTAAAAAAGGAGAAATAAATGAGAATATGGATCATTTTGGCTTTGAGTTTAACACTCCATGCGTTTGACTACGAGCCTATCTCTACGGAGATTATTAATGTTGATTCTCGTAATAAAACAATAAGCTTTAAATCAGAGCATCTTCAAGTCGGGCAAAGTGGTATCATTCTCGCAAAGAAGCAAAACTATGAAGTCATTATCGCTAATGCGCAGATTCAAAATATCCAAGAAGATATTGCTATTGCCGAATATATGCCTTTTGAATCAATCTCCCAACGCTATCTTCCCACACCTAGAGCCGAGCCTTTGGAGGGGGATAAAATCATTTTTGGTAGTTTTTACGATCAATCCATTGCCATTGCTCCCGATCAAGAAACTTACAATAAAATCATTGCTCTCACCTCTCACACGCGTTTTATGCACATTGATTTATTTGCTGCATTCCTTGCAAAAGATGGTATCAATGATCCTCAACCCAAACATTTTAAAGCATTTTGCAATATTTACAGCATTGGCTTAATCTATATCCTAGCTTCCAATGGCATAAACATTCTTGATTGTCAAAGTTTTGAGATTCTCCAGACGCTCGACTATCCCGTGCCAACTTTAGAATCTACCCATGCACCCTTTTTCTCACGGATTGCTAATATTCAAACAGGATCTCTAGCAAGCAAAATGCGTTCAAAAAAATCGCGGCAATATTTCCCTTATTACGATAATTTACTACAGAATCCGCTTAAGACTTTTGATGAAAGGAATAACAATGCTTTATGAAGAACATCGAAAAAACCTAAAAAACATTGTAGGAGAAGAGAATTACTCCGATGATAAGGCGCATTTGATTGCTTATTGTTATGATGCGACTAAAGAGCGTTACGAACCTGAAGCAGTTATTTTTCCTCGCAATGAGCAAGATGTCAGCAAAGTATTGTCATATTGTAATGAGAATCGTATTCCTATCATACCGCGCGGCGCGGGTAGTGGTTTTACCGGTGGGGCTTTACCTGTCAATGGTGGCATTATTTTGGCATTAGAGAGACATTTTAATCAGATTCTCGAAATTGATGAAAAAAACCTTATTGCTCGTGTCCAGCCCGGCGTTGTCAATAAAATCTTTCAAGAGGCAGTAGAAGCAAAAGGATTATTTTATCCTCCAGATCCTGCAAGTCAAGAATACAGCACCTTAGGGGGCAATGTCAGCGAAAATGCAGGCGGAATGAGAGCAGCAAAATATGGTATCACAAAAGACTATATTATGGCTTTGCGTGCTGTTTTACCTAATGGTGATATTATCCGAGCAGGTAAAAAAACGATTAAAGATGTTGCGGGATTTAACATTTGCGGGACATTGATTGCGAGTGAGGGTTCGCTTGCTGTCATCACAGAAATCACCATTAAGCTCATTGCAAAACCAAAATTCTCACAATCTGCTATGGGCGTCTTTGACGATATAGAATCTGCAATGAATGCTGTGTATAAAACTATGGCGAGTGGTATTACACCTGTGGCAATGGAATTTTTGGATAATCTTAGTATTCGAGCAGTCGAGGAGCGATTCTCCAAAGGATTGCCTATTGATGCGGGAGCAATTCTCATCACACAAGTCGATGGCGACATACCCGAGCAAATTACTTGGCAGCTCAAAGAACTTCAAGCGCGTTTTGAAGAAAATGGTTGTAAAAGCTTCAAAATCGCTCAAAACGAACAAGAATCACAAGATCTATGGTTCGCTAGACGCAATGTCAGCCAAAGTATTACAATTTATGGTAAAAAGAAGCTCAATGAGGACATCACCGTTCCACGTTCTCGATTGCCTGAATTGCTTACAGAAATTGGCAAACTAAGCCAAAAATATGGGTTTAAGATTCCATGCTTTGGACATACCGGCGATGGGAATGTGCATACCAATGTGATGGTGCCAGACCCTAATGACAAAGCATCGCTTCAAAAAGGTTATGAATGTATTGAAGAAATTTTCAAGGTTGCTATTAACTTAGAAGGCACGCTTAGCGGTGAGCATGGTATCGGTTTGTCCAAAGCTCCATTTATGAAGCTCGCCTTCACACCCGAAGAAATGAATCTGTTTCGGAATCTCAAAAAAGCATTTGATCCCAATAATATCCTTAATCCTGGTAAAATGGGGCTTTAGTTTCATACATCAAAACCGAATGGGCATCTTCAAGCAATGTCGTGCAATACACCTTTGAGCACCACTCTCAACACAAATTCTTGGATATTTTAATCCACCAGCATTTTTGGTATGTTGTAATGCAAGAATCCATTTTTTCCATTTATTCATTACACAAATCCTTTTGAATTGGTGCAATATTATACAAATCCCACGATAAATGCCACCAAATCAACACAACAAATGCGCAAAATGCCGATAAATCCACACTGATGCAAATGCCTTAAAAAAATCTAATGCTTCGGTAGATTCTATCAAAGGATCGATACCTCCTAAATAAACATTGATTTCAATGCCATTTTTTTTAAGAGAATCAAACATTTCCTTTTCCCATTCAAACAAAAAAAGAGCATGTTGTTTTGTAAGCATCGGGGTATGATTTTGCACATAAGGTTTGATTGTATCAAAATGATGCGTGGGCTGCACGCCTAATGCCCAATAACTTTGCACATTTTCATAATCCACAGAATCTAAAAGCGGGCAAAATAAGGGCGAGAGAAGAATCAATTTTTGCACACGATGCTTAAATCTGATACAATCTTGAACATACGACAATGCCTCCACACAACCGACATCAAAACCCACTGCGACATAGGGATTTGTCATATCATCTTGGAGAATCTCTTTAAATAATGCACTCTCACCTTTTAAACCAAAACCTCCAAAATAAGGCATTTTAAAATCTCATCGTTCAAACGCATCATCAATAAGCGTTTTAATCTCTTCTTTGCTCAAACGCTCTTGCGCCAATAAATGTTTGGCAACTTTCATCAAGGCAGGTTTAGAATCACTCAAAAACTCACTCATCTCTTTTTTGGCACTTTCCAAAATCACCAAAATATCACTTGAATCTGTCATTAATCGCTCTGCCATTCCGTATTGCTCACACATTTGTGTAGCGATTTCCTTAGCTTTTGCAATGTCTTCTTGAGCATTACTAAAAATTTGATGGTGCATCATTTCTACGGCGATATTGCCCGCTAAAGCGACTTTGATTTTATTGACCAATTCTGTTTTGCTTACCAATTCTTTATCAATCTCTTTAAAACTATCTGCAATCAGAGAAATTTTATCAAAATCCACTTCAAGCCAATAAGCACTTAAGGCTTTGGCTGATTGATAAGTCGCAAGAATCTCTTTCTCTTTTTCACTGAAACTCAAACGCTTTTTCTTGCCCACAAGCACCTTATCTTTAGTCGCTAAAATATCTTCTAGCTCAATCACAGGTGATTTACGCCTTAGCGCATTGAGAGCAGATTCATTGACCAAAGAGGCAATTGCTGCTCCACTGAATCCTACGCAAAGTCGCGCGACTTCTTTCACATCAAGTCGATGCGATTTACCTTGTAAATAAACTTCAAAAATATGCTCACGCTCGTTCAAATCCGGCAATTCTACATAGATTCTACGATCAAATCTCCCACTACGCAATAATGCCTCATCAAGCACTTCGATTTTGTTAGTCGCTCCGATAATAATCACTCCGCTAGAATCTTCAAATCCGTCCATCTCTGTAAGTAATTGATTGAGCGTTGCCTCACGCTCATCACTACGCGTGTTGCCTCGAGCCTTGCCTACTGCATCAATCTCATCGATAAAAATGATGCTTGGTGATTTGGATTTTGCTCTCAAAAACAAATCCCTCACGCGTTTTGCACCCATACCCACATAAATTTGCACGAAGCTTGACCCACTTTGATAAAAAAACGGCACACCTGCTTCCCCTGCTACGGCTTTAGCAATCATTGTTTTGCCCACACCCGGAGGACCAATTAACAACACACCCTTAGGAAGTTTAATACCCAAATCTTGATATTTTTTGGTATTTTTCAAATAATCAATAATCTCAAAAAGCTCTTCTTTTACCTCACTAATACCTGCTACATCTTTAAAAGTTACCGAACTTGACAGGGGGCTATGCACTAATGCGTCATTGTTACTTTGCTCCAAAGAAGACAATGGAGAAGGTGCGTCAAAATGCGATGAAGCAACTTTTTTTGGGGAAGCATCTTTGTTTTTGTTGAAAATCATTTTAAATGCTTGAAAAAGCACTGCTAACCCTAACAAAATAACAATCAAAATACCTAATTCACCAATCATCTCACCTTTCATACGCTCATTTTTACTTTCGATAGGAAAATCCCAGCCCAAATATCCCACCATTGGCAAAACAGATTCTTTATTGACCCTATATCGTTTATCTTGTATATCAAAATACAAGTAGTCTCTATCAAAAATAATTTTTTGAGGCGGATTGGATTCTATCAATTCTTGAGCTTGTTTTATGCTGACCAATTCACTAGAATCTTTAAGCAATAATATAACGACCAAAACCGCTATGAGCACTAAACTTATTAAACCGATTATCAAACTTTTAGATCTTTGCATCATTTCCCTCTTGCTTGATTTCATAGGTGTCAATATCAATCCATTGTCCTTCTAAATCATCACGATTAGTAGCGATTCTCACACGATTAAAAAATTGATCAAGCCCTGAATAGACAAAAGATGATTCAGATTCTGTCCTACTTTCACAAAGCACTTCTAAAGGCACTTTGTGTGTTTGTCTGAAACGCATATTGTTTTGGGAGACAAAGGACTTAAGTTGATGAAGCCTTTGTTTAGCGACATCACCTTTGATTGTATTTTTCATTGATGCCGATGGCGTCCCATCTCTTGGAGAATAAACAAAAATATGCAAATGTGTCAAAGGAAAAGCCTGAAAGTTTGCCCATGCTTCTTCCCAAACTTTTTCATCTTCTCCGGGGTGTCCTACGATCAAATCACTCCCCAAACAAAAGCCTTTTCGTGCGATTCTTTCAAACAAACGCAAATCAGATTTAACGCGATTGGGACGATTCATTATTGCAAGCATCGTATCGCTCGTGTGCTGCAAGGCAATATGCAAATGTCGTTCAAAAAGCGGTAAATCCAAACATTCCAAAAATTCTTCATCAATTTGACTTGGTTCAAGGCTTCCTACACGAAGTCTCTTGATGCAATTCTGCTTAGCAATATCTTTAATCAATCGTGCTAGATTCTCATTAACAAATTCTTTCCCATAACTTCCTACATTTGTGCCTGTAAGCACTACTTCACTGATGCCGCTTTCAGCAAGATATGCAATCTGCTCTAAAATTTTTTGCTTCTCAATAGAGCGTGCTTTTCCACGCACTGAAGGGATAATACAATAATTACACGCAAAATCGCACCCTTCTTGAATCTTCAAAAATGCGCGTGATTTACCTAAAAATTGTGTGATAAGAGTTTTGTCCCGATGCTCTGGGTTGGTTTCGGGATAAAAGAAAGATTCTTTTTTAGATAAAAAATCATCAATTTGCTCTTTAAAGCTGTGTGCAAATACACCATACGCAAGACCTTGATGAAAAATACTCTCTCCTCTTGTTCCCACTCCACAGCCTGTAAAATAAATCTTTTTATTTCCTTGTCGCATTTTGCTAAGATAACTTCTCACCCCACTATCTGCGCCATTAGTAACTGTGCAAGAATTCACCACGATAATATCTGCCTCTTCTTCATTTTCTGTGCATTCAAAATGTCTCAAGCTACTTTTCATCACCTGCGTATCAAACAGATTCGTGCGACAACCAAATGTTTTAAAAAAAACTTTTGCCATTATAATTCGTCTTTACCCTTTACACTACCACCTAAAATACCTATCTCTTCTTTCTCATCAATAGGGACTTCCGATCCTCCGCGAGGACGATTAGGCTGTTCGTTAGGGTCTTTAAAAGGCTTATTACCCCGACCATCTCCGCCTGTGGGGACGACTTTTGTTGTAGGATAGGCAAGGAAAATATCATCTTCTTCAAGTATCCTTTCAATAATTTCTCCTGAAATCGTGCTGCGTAAAGTGAGCGTTGCATAAGCATTGGTTTGATACCAAAGCGAGATTCTAAAACCATTAGATTCTATCATACAATAAGTGCGCACTTCAAGATTGGGATTGCGCAAAGAATACCTATCCCTTAGACGATAAACTTGTTTTTTCACCATTTCTGTATAGCCCTTAGCGTATTTTTTACCAATCTCTGTGGAAATCTTCAACGCCTTTTTGTAATTACTATCAAAAGTAATACTAAAATCAATCCCGTCCCACACGGTTTTAAATCCTGCGTGAGTGTAATTCGCAAACATTGTAGTAAAGATAAAGTTATTAGGGATAAAGATAATCCTTCCTGCGCGGCGATTCTCCATATAACTTGTCAGTGTTACATCTTCAAAAAGCGTGATGCGAAGCATAGAAATATCAAGCACATCACCCACATAAATTGTGCCATCTTTGCACGCACGCACACGATCGCCCACATGGACACTCCCACCTAAAACTATCACAAACCAGCCTAACACACTCATAAATAAGTCTTTCATCGCAATCGCCAAACCCGCTGAAGCAAAACCCACAACCGCGACCAAATAACTCACATTTTCCAAATACGAAAAAAGCAGAATCAAGACAATAATCGTAATATTAAGAAAATTAATTGCTTTATTAGCGGTGTAAATACGATTAGTATCAACAATATATTTTCGCAATGTAAATTTTAAAAGAAATGCCAAAAGGATTGTAATCAAAAGCGCGACACCGACATAAACAGCCTTAAGAATCTGATCGGTGATTTGATTGCGCACTTTTAATATCGCAGAATCAATCTCCTTTGAATAAATGTCAAGAGAAGTTTCAAGAATCTTTTGTGTGCCTTCTAACTCTTCAAGCATCATTTGTGTGTGAAAAATCTCATTCACAATTTGGACTGATTTATCTGTCTCTGCTAGTCTGCTTAAAAGATGATATTTTTGCCGAATCTGGCTGACAAGGGATTCTAAACTCTCTTGATTAGACAATACCACATTTCTTTGCTCGTTAAGATGCTTGATAAACGAATAACCTGTGAGAATCAAAAACGGATTTGTGATAGAGGGTATCTCACCTATATTTTTTATCTCTAAAAGCTGCCCATAAGGATTCTTGGCATAATCTTTTAAAAGCTCTTGTTGATGCTGGAGAATTTCAAGGCGATGCTTTAGGGAGCGTTGATCCTCGCTAGAAATATCCTTAGAAAGCTGGGCTTGCAAGACTTCAATCTCTTTATTTGTATTATTATAATTTTCCAAGCTTGAATATTGTTTGAGCCATAAATTATTGCTTTTTCTAAGTGTATCATCAAGTTTTTCTATTTCAGCGACAATCTCTTGAGACGAATCGATGCCAAACATCGCTCCTAACATCACGCACACTAATAAAATACATCGTATCATTATTACTTTTCTCCTGATACAAATTCTTCTAAAGTTTCCAAAACTTTTGACTTTGGCACTTCATCGGTAATCCTCAAATCTCCTATGCCATAGGGCAAAATGAAAGTAATACGAGAATCAAAACTTTTTTTATCTAAATAAAATTGTTCATAAAACGCTTGAGGATTTGAAACTTCAAATCTCGTAGGCAAATCATAACTTTGCAATAATCGCTGAATCTGCTCACATTGCTCGTCATTCAAGAAACCAAGCTTACAGGCAAGAATATTTGCCATATTCATACCAATAGCAACTGCTTCACCATGCAAATAACTTTTATAAGCCGTGAGATTCTCTATCACATGTGCAAAAGTGTGTCCATAATTTAGCCCCGCGCGTATGCCTTTTTCTTTTTCATCGGCATTCACAACTTTAGCTTTAATCTCCACACTTTTAATAATAGCCTCACACAGATTCTGTGGCTGATGAAGAGAATGTGTCAAAAGCCACTCATAAAATGCTTTATCAAAACACACTGCCATTTTGATAATCTCCGCCACACCTGCTGCAAATTCCCTTTTTTCAAGGCTTTCAAGCATACTGGGATCAATATACACTGCCTTAGGTTGATGAAAAAGTCCGATGAGATTCTTGCCAAAAGCATTATTGATACCGGTTTTACCTCCCACAGACGCATCGACTTGAGATAATAAAGTCGTAGGGATTTGCACAAAATCAATACCTCTTTGATAGATTCCACTTGCAAAGCCGACAATATCGCCGATCACACCACCACCCAAAGCAATCATCAAAGATTTACGATCGAGCTTATGTCCAAAGGCACATTCTAAAATCAACTCAAGACTTTGCATATTTTTGTATTGCTCTCCGTCAGGGATAATACACACATAGACTTCTTTTGCTTCCAATAAACCAAGAATCTTAGAGAGATAAAGTCCAGCAACCTTAGGATTAGAAACAATCAACACTTTATGAGAATGCTTGATTGCAGGAAGTTTTCCGATATGGATAGGATAAGTGCTTGTTGGTGTTTGTATCGTTAATGTGTGTGTTTGCATATTTGCCTCGCTTGTTTATTTTTGCTCTTTGGGTAAAGGAATAAAAACTTGAGGATTCTTATTATTCAAAGAAGCTATCTTATGGACATCTATGGAAATAAATGAAAAAGCTTTTATCTTGCTGATACTTGGCACAAAAGGGATAAAATGCACATACGGCACAAAACTATCTTGAATATACAAAATCGGATTTGTAGAATCTGTCTGAATAATATTGATTTTACGATGAAAAATGCGGGATAAATCTTCATAACTTTGCACAATATCATTGCGGTAAGAAGCATCGGGGTCAAAATCATACACATCTATATCTAAATCAAGTTGCTTTGAAATATCAAACATCACTGATGCGACATTGCCATCATTACCCATATCTTCACTAAGAATCACAAAGCTTGTCTTGCATTTTTCGATATGCTCCCAACCTGTTTTAAAAACAGGAATCGAAAGGCTAAAAAGCACTTTACGATTTCTTCTGAAAGCAAAGATTCTGTGGTTGATGATGATTAAACCGGGACGCTTTTGTGCATCTTTGAGAATCATTTGTTCAAAATTCAAATTGGTATAATCAACCCTCACATTCACATCAGAAGATTCTAAAGCTTTGATACGATCCAAAAGCTCAAAAGAGCAGGGATTAAGTATGCGAATAAAAAGCTTATTACTTTTTAGATTCTGATTAAGAAAAACTGCATTTTGTATATCATGCCAAATGCTTTGTTCTGGCTGAATAGACATATCAATATACAAGAAAATATCCTTACCAAAAGGTGAGGGAAATTGCCCAATGTCGCTTTTAATCTGCATATACACATCATTAAGCACCTTTGGATCGCCTGCAACAAGCAAACTATCGTTAGGCTGAATGATGACATAGTGTGAGCTTAAAAGTAATTCGCCGCGTCTGTATATCCCGATAATTTTCCATTTTTTCTGTTGAATCGAACCAATATGGCGATGAGCAAAAATGCTTCCTGTAGGCACATTTATCTCCATAATCTCGCCTTGTCCTAAACCAAAACTTCGTGGGATAAGCGGGACATTAGGCAAACGCTCAATAAATTTATTAGAAATAATCAATTCGGGATCAAGCATAATCAGATTAGAATCATTAAGCATTTGATTTGTGCGCAAATCCTGCAATAAGAAAAGCACAATACGAGCTTTTTTACTAAGATTACGCGTTAAAGCATAAGTTTGGATAATTTCTTCATTATCTTCAAGCACGATAAATATATCTGTAATATCGCTATTTATCAAGCGTGAAAGACGATATTCTGATGTGTAATCAAAAGTATAAAATTCAAAGGAACTTGGGATATTACTAGGGACAAAACATGTATCTTTTGCTATGATAACATAATGATTATTGCTAAAATATTTATCCAATATTGTATTAAGAAAAATTTTAGCAACACTGCCATCTGCAATGATTAATGTTTTTTTCAAACCCTACCTCACACTATAAAATTACCTTTTGAAGCGTCTTTATCATTATAACGAAAAAATCTTATCGCAAAGTGTTTTTTTGAAATTTAAATCGTGAGGGTTTTTTAATATGATTTAGTCGCAAAGCAGTATAAAATCGCTGCAAGGCAATTTCTTCCTTTTTAGTGATATTATAATGAATATGTGTCAGATAGGCTTTAATATCATGAGGAGAAATTTCTGTGCGCAAGGCATTTTGTATCAAAATATAACGAGGAATTTTGATGCGTTTGCGAATAAAATTTGATGCAAGTTTCTCATAAAAATCACGATGTGCGTTATAACACAAACGTCCAAATGTAAAGCCTAAATGATACTTTTTCCACCACTCTTGTCCTAAATCTTGATAAACACCATCATTAAGCTTATATCGCAAAGCTCTATCGCCAATAAGAATCCTACCCTTAATATGAAGCACTTTTGCTAGAGCATTTGAAGAAGCAGATTGATAATCTTCTCCCGATTCTTGTGGGATTGCAATCACGCTCCACACAGCACCTCGAGCAATAATTCCTGCTTTTGTTATATGATGCAAACGCGTAGGAAAATAAGCAGCGATTGAAGAAATAAATCCCGCATCAATGCGTTTGCGCAAAAAATCACCATTAAGCTTTGAAGGATAAGATTTTTTAAGTTGCAAAAACTTTTTAAAACCTGATGATGTGGGATATTTTTTCACAAACACATCAAAAGGCAAAAGATTCAGATATTCTATCTTACCAAAACGCATCAAACACTCCTATATGACCATTTTTACCTCTGAATGATGGCTCAATTGTGAGAAAATATCATTTCGTTCTTGTTCATTATGCACGATTAGCCATACATATACGCTGACAAATCGACCTTGCGAGGAACTCTTACCACTTTTTAGCTCATACTTTCGTGGCATAATTTCGGCAATAATCTCTTTTAAACGCTCTTGGTCTTCTCCGATGACACGATATTCCCATTCACAAGGATAAACGATAGAAGGTTGATTTGACAAGTCTAGATTCATAAAAACTCTTTTTGATGATTTTATCACAAATGATTTTGGAGATTCTAGCACCTTTAGGCTTAAGGAAGACTCTTAAAGATTCTATAACTTTCACTCTCAATGAAGTTTCACTCAAATTTTTTCCAAAATACGAAGCATTTGCGGTGTGATTTTTTGTGGTTTGCCTTTTTGCACATCAATAAAGGCAAGTGTAATGAGCGCGTCAAAGACTTTTTCATCACACGCAGATTTAGTGAGTGCATCATAAATTTTATAGATTCTTTGGGAAAGCTGCAAAGAAACATTTTTAAGTGAGATGATTTCACTTCTAACTTCTAGCAAATCTCCTAGCCGTGCTGGTGCAGTAAAATGCGCATCAATAGACTTCAACACAAAACCACAATCCCCCACAAATGGATCACTTTGATGCTCAAAAAAGAGCTCACTCCTTGCTCTCTCACAATATTTCAAATAATTTGTATGATACACAATGCGCCCACAATCCGTATCCTCAAAGTAGATTCTCACTTGATATATACTCATTATCCCTCCCAAAAGTAACAGACATTAGTTTATTCTACAACGCTCATTTAAACTCTTTATCAATATGAGGTTTGCAATATTCTTTATTTTAAGTCATAATTCTTACAGAATCAACCAAAAAAGGATAAAAATGAATCGCTTTAGCAAAGTAGGATTTATTTTAGCAGCTTTAGGGAGCTCTATCGGGCTAGGACATATTTGGCGATTCCCTTATATGGCTGGTGAAAATGGTGGAGGAGCATTCGTGCTGTTTTATCTGTTTTTAGCTTTAAGTATCGGGGTGTCAATGCTCCTTGCAGAAATGCTTATTGGCAATAAAGCACGAAGTAATCCTATGGATTGTTATGCTATACTTGATAAACTCAATAAACTTCCTCCCCAAACTCCTCAAAAAGAACACAATGTGATTGACAACACATATAATAAGTCTTTTATATGGTTAGGATTAAACACAATCGCATCTCCTCTTATCTTGAGTTTCTACGCTGTGGTATTAGGCTGGATTCTGTATTATCTTATCAATGTGAGTTTTGCGTTGCCTTCAGATATTTCTCAAGCAAAAGAGCAATTTACATTTATTCACAAACATTCGCTAGTTTATCAAATATGTTGCTTTAGTAGCATTATTATTTTGACTGCACTGATTGTCGCTAAGGGCATCAAAAAAGGCATTGAAAAGCTTAATTTCATACTAATGCCTTTATTATTATTTATTTTTACTGCATTACTTCTTTATGCCTTTACTCTTGATGAATTTAGCCAAGCATGGGATTTTATGTTTGCCTTCAATCCACAAAAAATCACTCTCAAAACGCTTATAGATTCTATGGGGCAGGTTTTCTTTTCGCTTTCTTTAGGAGTGGGGGCGATTAGTGTGTATGCCGCAAATGCACAACAAAATGAGAATCTCCTCAAAAGCTCTTTGTGGGTTGTGTTAAGCGGGATTGTCATCTCACTCATTGCTGGATTGATGATTTTCACTTTCATTTATCATTTTAAAGGTCAGCCTAGTGAAGGGGTGGGATTGCTTTTAATTTCATTGCCGCTTGCCTTTAACACTCTAGGGAGTATGGGGAGCATAATCAGCGTTTTATTTTTTACTGCTGTGCTTTTTGCCGGTATCACTTCCACAATCTCTATGCTCGAGCCAGCTGTAAGTGTCTTTCGTGATAAGTTTGCAATGAGTCAAGTCAAGGCGACTTGCATCGTCAGTGTGGGCATCTTATCTATTGGGCTTTTGGTGATTCTGTGGGCAAATGAAAATTCTCATTTACCAAGTTTATTTGGTAAAGATCTTTTTGGATTCTTGGATTTTATCACATCATCAATCTTAATGCCTATCGGAATGCTTGTAGCACTCATTTTCTTAGGATTCTATATCAAACGATCTCATTTGCGGCATTGGACACCTTATCTCAATGATACGCTTTTCACGCTTTGGCGTGTGATGTTGCGCTACATCACACCTCTAGTGATTATCATCATACTCTTATCCCAATCGTATTGAGATTTATTTAGAGGCACAATCCTTGCACAAAGCAGCAAATTGAGCAAACAATGTGCGTGCTTCTTTAGGACCCGGACTTGCTTCTGGGTGATATTGCACAGAAAAAATTGGCTTATGATTATATTGCACACCTTCAATTGTGCCATCAAATAAATTGCGATGTGTAATCGTAGCGATTTGCGCGATAGATTCAGGGACACAATAATTATGATTCTGTGCTGTGATTTCAACTTCTTTTTTTTGAAGATTGATAATGGGGTGATTGCCTCCATGATGCCCAAACTTTAGCTTATGCGTTTCATAGCCATGCGCAATAGCAAGCAATTGATGCCCTAGACAAATACCAAAAATAGGAATATTAGCATCAATAAGCTTTTTGATTTGCGCGACTTCATCGTGCAGCAAAAGGGGATCACCCGGACCATTAGACAAAAATACGCCGCTGATTTCTTTAGACGCAAATCGTTGGAGAATCTCATCTGCTTTTATATCATGAGGCACGACTTCGACTTCAAACCCCACTGCTGTAAGCTCATTAAGTATATTTCTCTTTGCCCCGTAATCAATCGCAAGAATCTTGCTGTGAGTTTCAGGCTTTGCATAATCAAAATGTGCAAAATCAAAGACAGAATCACGATGCGTATAAGCCTCTTTGGTAGAAACTTCTTGGACATAATTCACTTCTTGTATAGAAGATGAGGTTTCAAGAATCTGCTTTAATTCTTCCTTTGCACTAATCTCCGTTGAAGCTACCATCATCATCGCACCTTCTTTGGTAATCATTTTAATAATCCCGCGTGTGTCAATCTGACAAATGCCCATTATACCTTTTGAAGAAAGATATTGACCAAGAGTAGATTCTGATCGAAAATTTGAAGTAAAATCATTATAGCGCGAGAGAATCGCACCTTTACAAAAAATGCTTCTTGATTCGCTATCTTGATCATTGACGCCAACAATGCCTATTTCTGGCATACTGAAAACAATAAACTGACCTGCATAGCTTGGGTCTGTAATAATTTCTTGATAGCCACTCATAGAGGTATTGAATACGACCTCGCCTACAGCTGTTCCCTCCGCACCAAAACTTTGTGCTTCAAGAAATAAACCATTACGAAAATATAAATATACTTTTTTCATAAAAGCCCTCTTTTGCGCAATTCTTCTTCATAAAGTTTGCTGAAAACGATTTCATATTCTTCCGTGCCATAGGCAATTTTGCGTTTATATTTTTTGAGTTTTTCACGTGCGCCTTCTTCAGCTTTTTCGTAGATTCTAGAATAATCATTGATGGCTTTGTAAATGATATTTTTAATAATCATTTCAGAAACAGCAAAAACGATTTCTTTTTGTCTCACCAATTCGCCAAGAATTGTATGAGAAATATCACTACAACGATCGTCCCATGAGAGATAAAAATTTTGTTCTTGGGCAACCTGTCGTTTGCACATTCTAAAAAGCTCCCTCTCATCCATACCAAAATCTTCGATTTCATCGCTTCTTTCTTCAAGAATATTTCTAACTTTTTCATCAATATCTAATTCTTTCTGAATCTCCTTTTGCAAACATTTGAGGGTGCTTTGTGTAATGTTTTCAATAGGCACTGATATTGTGATATATTGAGAGTTAGCCAAATCAATGCTGATTTTATTAGCGATATATGGCGCATGTTGTAATTTTAATCTCATAGAAATACCCCTTAGCTTTTTAGGAATTGTAACTTTTTTTTAGTAAAAATGGATTTAATCTTTTCGCTTTAAAATAAAATCTCTTCGTCAATATTTGTAATAGGTTTTTTTGTCGGTAAAGGAGAATTGTCTGTATAATAATAATCCCCATAATCTAAAGTTTTAGACCGCACACCTTCAGGCACACGAAAGCGTCTTGAGATACCCGGATCAAAAGTTAAAACCTTTGAGAAAAAATACGCAAAAGCTGGAGGAGCGACAATACCTCCCGATTCGTTAGGACCAATCGGTGTATTATCATCACGCCCATACCAAACGATTGCTTGCACATCAGGCGTAAATCCACAAAACCAGCCATCAATGTTGCGATTAGAAGTCCCTGTTTTCCCCGCAACTTCTAAGCCTACAATCCTTGCCCGAGAACCTGTCCCACGATTCACCACATCACGCAATATATCAATTGTCAAGAAAGCTTGGGCTTGGTCGGTAATGTGTTGAGCAACTTTCGGTGAAGTGTAAATATTCTCTCCGCTTCGTGTAATCACAGAATCAACAAGAATTGGTTTGAGAATCGTGCCATAATTTGAAAATAGTGAATACTGCTGTGCAACCTCTAAAGGTGAAAGCTCAAAGCTTCCCAGCACAATGGACATATTTTCGGGCACATTTTCAAATCCATAGCTTTTTAAAGCATTATAGATTCGTGAAAAGCCGATATTTTGATCGACAAGATTAATAGTCGCAAGGTTACTTGATGTCCTTAGAGCTTCCTTAAGCGTCATAAATCCATTGAACTTTGCGCTATAATTTACCGGTCTCCACTCTTCTGCTTCGGTTTCTTTTGTCGCTTCATCATCAATTTCAGAAGCACCTTTTGTAGCAAATTTTCGAGGCACATCTGCTACAAAAGTCGCTGGAGATTCTCCCTTATCAAATGCCGCTTGATAAATAAAAGGTTTGATACTACTGCCAAGTTGGCGTTTGGCTTGTGTAACACGATTAAAATTACTTTTAGCATAATCAACACCGCCTACCATTGCCAAAATATCCCCTGTATGTGTGTCTGTAACAACTATTGCACCATTAAGTGTATCATTATTAAAATCTTCATTGAATATTTTAGGATAACGTTCTTGCAAACGCTCATTGATTTTATTATAACCATAAATCAATGACTCTTGAGCTGCAAGCTGATAATCTAAATCCAATTTTAGTTTTATATAATAGCCCCCCGTCTTAAGATCCTCAATGTGTGCAAGCTCTTTAATAACCTCATCAACAACATAAGGAGCAACATTTTGCGTAAGAGTTTCGTTATAGACTTCTGGCTCCTCTTTGATTGCTGCATCGTGTTCTTCTTGACTAATCCAACCTATATCAAAAAGCCGTTCAATAATAGTATTAGCTCGAGCCATTGAATATTCTTTATTTTTAGTCGGATCATAAAAACTTGGGGCTTTGGGCAACCCTACCAACATACAAATTTCTTTTAATGTAAGCTCATTGAGCGTTTTTCTAAAATATCCTAAAGCAGCTGTTTTAATGCCATGATACCCATGCCCAAAAAAAATACGATTAAGATAAAGTTCAAGAATCTTTTCTTTACTCATATGACGTTCAATATGAATTGCCAACATCGCTTCTGTCAGCTTACGCTTTAATGTCTTTTCTGGGCTTAATGCAATATTTTTAATCAGCTGTTGAGTAAGTGTGCTTCCGCCTTCAACATAACGCGCACTTTTGATATTTTTAAGCATAGCGCGTGAAATCGCATCGGGATTGATGCCAATATGCTCAAAAAACAAAGTATCTTCCACAGCCAAAAGTGATTCTATAACACGTGCGGGAATCTCATCAAAAGACGCGTAAAAACGAAAATTATCATCTGTAAAGATATTAGCAATCAAACGATCTTTACGATCAACGATTTGCGAGGCAAGGGCAAATTGGTAGTCTTTAATCTTGCTTACTTCTGATTCAACTTCATAAAACAATTTTGCGACATAGGCAACCACACCTATACCCGCAACAATCAACACAAGAAAAATAATATACCTAACCCTTTGCAACATTCCCTTTATCCTTGAAATAAGACAAGAATCCTTTATCTACTTGAGGGTTTAATGCCCACAAAATCATATAAATACACATAAACACTTCTAATAGCTACAAACAAAAATCAAAGAGAGCTTTATGTAGATTCACAAATTCACCATAGAGTCATTTAACTAAGGAGAATACTAAAGAATCTGCTTTATCTTAACTAACCGTAAGATTTATGCAGATTCTCTTCAAATCTTTTAAACTCTACTCGGATTTATTTGGTTGTATCAATTCACCCTCAAGCTGTTTAATTTCGCCAAGCACTTCATTACGTTTTTCATTATACATTTCAACAATAGTATCCATTACGCCATCGCTGTATTTTTCCATTGCCAAAATCTTGCCATCAATAAATTGTTTAGAACACATTTGCGTTGTATCACCAAAGGCTGTCGCCAAACTGATAGCCTCTGTATGCACACCAGCGTGGAAAGCATCAAGATTCTTATACCCTTGAGTGTGAGCAAATGCGACTTTACCATCACCTTCAAAATACCATTTACCCAAACGACAATTATGATGATCGACACAATTAAAGCTATCAGCAAGTCCAAAAATATAAGTATAAAGGTTGTTTTTATACACGACATGGTCGAGTTTCGCTAGAACACAAAAGATTCTGTAGCTTAAATTAGAAGTGCTACACTTTGTAATCAAACTTCCCACTTTAAGGTCATTGACAATTTCATTAAGTTTCACCACTCCTTCTCGCACATTGCCTGTAGCAATATTTGTCTCTTCTGTGCTTGTTTGAATATCATTTGCTTCTTGTTGCATTGATTTGACCACAACAGCAATTTCTTTTGTTGCCTTTTGTGTCTTTTCTGCAAGTTTGCGCACTTCATCAGCAACGACTGCAAAGCCTCTTCCGTGTTCTCCTGCTCTTGCTGCTTCGATAGCTGCATTAAGGGCTAAGAGATTGGTTTGTTCGGCAATATCATCAATCAGAGAAATAACACTTGTAATCTCGTTACTTCTTTGTGTTAGAGAATCTACTAATTGAGACGCTACCTGCATTTTTTCATACAAAACCTCAATTTGTTGTAATGCTTCAGCACTCATAGCTAAACCATTTTCTGCAGATTCTGCTGCTCTAATAGAGTTTTTGGCAACATCACCAGATTCTGTCAAGACATTTTGTAAAGAAGTCTGTGTGCCTGTAATACCCTCTTTGAGGCTCTTTGTATAAACTTCAAAAAGATTTGTGCCGCTTGAGCTATCAGTAAGGTGATTGAGCAACACAATAGAATAATACACGATGTCTTCAACTCTCGCACTTGTAACGCTGTATTCAAACCGCTCACAATTTACTCTCTCAACCCCTTCTTTAAGCTGTGGTCTCAAGCACTCTAAGCTTTCCATACTTTGAGCAACATTATTTTTATAGACAATTTCATCGCCTTTCAACCCTACAATCGCTTCTATTTGGGAAAAACCTACAAGCATCTTATAGACTTCAAGCTCTTTTTCCAAATGCGCAATATGCTTATCCTTTTCCATTAACTGCCGTTGCAAAGTTTTAGCAGAACCAAACATAAACTTCTCCTTGCTATAAAATGAGTGAAAACATTACATTAATCTGATATTATAACACAACTTTGAATTTATTTCTAAATAATACGAATTTATTGCGATTGAAATTTTATATTAATATTGCTTAAATCCCTAACATTTTTTCTCAAACTAGCAAAAATCAAGCAAGGTTATTGCGATATTATTCGCTTTTATTGTTAAAAATTCACACACTTAATAACGAAGATAAAACATAATTTTGATAAACTTTCTTATTTTTTATGTATTTTGTTATAATTCTACTCAAAATAAGAATCATAGTAAAGCTAAATTTTAAGGAGATTCACAATGACAATGAATACCAACCATCGATTGGAAACTTTAGATTCCATTTTGGAACGTTTGAGAACATCAATCAAAAAAAATGGTCTTAAAAATTCTAAACAGCGCGAAGAAATTATCGCTGTGCTATACAAAAGTGGCACACACCTTAGCCCTGAAGAAATTACAAATATTATCAAGACTACTGACAAAAACGCAAGTATTTCTTCCGTTTATAGAATCCTCAATTTTCTTGAAAAAGAACACTTCATTACTGCTTTGGAAGCCGACAAAAGCGGTAGGCGTTATGAAATTGCAGCAAAAGAGCATCATGACCATATGATTTGCCTAAGCTGCGGGGATATTGTCGAATTTGTCGATGCAGATATTGAAAGTTTGCAAATTGCCGTTGCACAACAATTTGGCGCAAAGCTTATTAGCCACGATATGCGCTTATTTGTCAAATGCTCCAAATGCCAAGGATTATAAATTTAATCAAAAACTAAAATTTTACACGATATAATACCTCCCTGACTTTGATTTTGTCAGAATCATAAAGTCAAGAAGGCTTTTTTTAAGCTTATTGGACGCGTAGCTCAGCTGGTAGAGCAACTGACTCTTAATCAGTGGGTCCAGAGTTCGATCCTCTGCGCGTCCACCATAAATAAAACTCACTACAAGATTTCTTATCAAAGTATTTAATAATTTAGTTACATTAAATCACAATAAACCAAAAAATATCGCAACTCCAAACAATCTTAAATATAAACTTTAGCAAACTTATCCTATAAATTTAAAAACACAAGCTTCAAGATTCTCTTAAAACATTGTAGCTATCAAGACAAAAAGGGTAAATAATGAAACTAATTCTTTCATTAATCGTTTTAATAAGTGCCGTTGGATTTGTATTCAGCCTCATTATTGGCGGAAGTTATAGTTATATCTTTCATATTTTAATCGTCTTGCTTGCAAGTCTAGGCTACTATAAATTCCAAAAACGCGCTCAATTTATCCAAAGTATCATCAATGCTTCAAAATCTTATCGCAATGGAGCATTTGAACAACGTATTTTGCGTATCAATGTCGATGCTGACTTAAAAGAATTATCAAACAATATCAATATCTTGATTGACAATCTTGAAGCTTTTATGCGCGAAATCGCTACTTCAATCTCCTGCACACAATCGGGTAAATTTTACCGCAAAGCATTTGCTCAAGGATTAAAGGGAAGTTTTGTGTCAAATATTCATACAATCAATCAAGCATTAGAAAAAATTGAACAAAATGCAAAAGATAACATCAAAAATGCGCTTGCAAAATCCCTTATGGATATGAGTTTGGGGAATCAAAATGCTGATTTGACAAAAATCAACACTTTTCTTGAGCAAGATATTGTTTGTATGCACCGCGTAGATGAGCAGGTGGGTATGATGAGGGATCTTTCTTTGAGTTCTAAAAACAATGTTGCTTCAATCACAGAATCTATCAATGAGCTAACACAACTGACCGAAGAAAACAATACAATCATTGAAAATTTTTCCGAAAAGTCGCGTGATATAAGCGAAGTATTAGGCATTATTATAGATATTGCCGAACAAACCAATCTCTTAGCTCTTAATGCTGCTATCGAAGCAGCACGCGCAGGAGAACACGGAAGGGGCTTTGCAGTCGTTGCTGATGAAGTGCGCAAACTTGCAGAACGCACCCATAAAGCTACAAATGATATTTCTATCGTGATTCAGACAATGCAACAAGAAATCAATCAAATCACTGAAAGTTCATTAAAAATTTCAAATATTGCCCATGAAAGTTATGAAGAATCAGGGAAATTCAATGAAGTCTTTGACAAGATAGAATCCTCCACTTCCAATCTTTTCACCGTGTTTTCTCAACTCTCGAAACGTCTTCTAGTCAGCATTAGCAAACTAGAACATATCGTTTATAAATCAAGCGTATAT
This sequence comes from Helicobacter sp. MIT 05-5293, assembly GCF_000765665.2. Taxonomy (NCBI): domain Bacteria; kingdom Pseudomonadati; phylum Campylobacterota; class Epsilonproteobacteria; order Campylobacterales; family Helicobacteraceae; genus Helicobacter; species Helicobacter sp. MIT 05-5293. Next base: position 98,637 of record NZ_JROZ02000001.1, on the reverse strand, counting down.
TTAAGCTTCAACCTCGGCAAAGAAGTGCTTGACTTTGCAAACACAAATCCTCTCACACCGCTACTTGAAGAGCCCAAGAATCTTCAACAGCTTGCCTTGAACGACTCATCACTTCAAGTGATTAAAGGAAAGATGCTTCAATGTGTCCTTGATGCTATACATATGCTCACACAAGAAATCACCCCAACTAGTTCGCATACAATTATTGAGAATCTTCAACAGCTTGAGATTCACAGCCAAGATCTTATCGCATTACTTGATAAGGCAAATGTTCAAGAAAATGCCTGTGCTAGCCTTCAAGAAGGTGCTTGCGAACGCTAACACTCTGCAGTAATAAGTCCACTATAAGGCAAAATGCAAAGATGCTTTTGTTGCGCATTTTTAAGCAAGATGATTTTAAACACATTTTGCAACGGCATAGGAATCCTACCGCAATAAGGTCTTCCCAAACTATCGAAGTAAATGCGTGCTGTATCGCGTTCTTGGCAAAAACCATCAGATTCTACTAAGATATTATCAACTCCAAAACGCTCTTTTAACCGCACCTCTGTTAGTGTATTGTTTTTACAATCCACCGCTGTATTTGTGTTGCTGTATCCACTTATACATCGTCTGTCTAAATCCTTTGCGATAATATCACCAGCCATTGGACGCCCATCAAAATTTGTTGTTTGAGCGGATCTTGGTGTATCTATATAAATACTATAACTATTGGTCGTATAGATTCTGCCAAGATGAAATTGCATCTGCCACATTGCATTTTGATGATACGAAAGCAAAGCTGTGCGATTGATAGAAGGATATTTTTGAGCAAAATAATCCACGCTTCTAAGCTCTACAAATTCATTCATATCGCTAAGCGACAAAACCTGCATCATTTTAAGATGTGATTGTAATGTATGATGAGCGACTTGCAAGGCATGATTGTGCTTAATATTAAAAAAACTAAAAAGTATCGCCATTATACTCATTGCAATAATAAATTCAAAGATTTTCATGGACTAAGTTTGTTGCTTTGAGATTTCAGTCGTGATTGGGCTTTCGTGAGAGGTTTTGTATGAAGTGATGGCACTAAAACATAAGAAGCAACTTTTTTGCCCCAATACACAATGGGAATCTCATTTTCATAAGTTTCGTGCAAATCGGGTGAAGGCAAAAGATACCATTGTGAATGATGGCTGATGCCATAAAAACGCAGTGCAAGCTCTAATTTGTAATTCGATGTTTTTACCCCATCAAGACCTCTATCTTTAAGCGCGCTAGCCAACTCTTTGCTGATATAATACGAGCTTGCAAAATGCTTTGTCCCAAAGAGATAGAGAATCTTATTAGCATACAATACTCCGCTTTGCAATACCAACAAACTAAAAATCACAACAAACCTCATCAAATACGCTAAGCGAAAAGCAGGCAAGCGTATGCGTATATCTGAAAAAAACTGCTTAATGACTACAGGCAATGCCACCACACTCATGGGAAAAAGCGTCTCCAAATCGACATTTTGACGCAAAGAGAGCAATAAAACGAAAAATAAAGAAGTCGCGCCAATATCCACAAGAAGATTGATTTGTTTTCTTAACGCATTCAGAATCGTATAAATATAATACAGCAATAATAAGGGGGAAAAAAATAAAGCCATTATCCCTAGATTATAGACAAAATAACTGCGAGGTTTGCCAGAAATATCAAGACCAAACATATACATATTGAGTGCGAAAAAGACTAATGAAATCAACATTGCAAGTGTGTTTTTAGTCTTAAGTGCATAAAAGAAAAATGCAAAAAACAAAATCGCAAAACTCTCATCAATAAAAACAGCGATAAATAAAACTACATAAGGGAATCTGTGAAAGCGTATTTGGATATAACAACACAATAAAGTTATAAAAATAATCAAACCGCTTTTAAGCACCAAAAGTGAGCTAAATATGACACCGGGTAAAAGCGCATAGACCAAAACTACCATGAGCGCATCATAAGGTTTTTTGCAATAGATTCTTGAAATCAAAAAAAGCAATATCATATTGCAAATATGCAAAAGAATAAAAGGCAAACGCAAAGCATAGTCATTTTGTCCAAAAATATCTAAAGAAAAACGAGCAATCTCGTAGGCAAGTTTGTGAGAATAAAAAATCCCTGCAGCCTCTTTGTGATGAATGCTGATTTCTGTATTCATCACAAAAATCAATACTACATCAACAAATAAAATCGCACAAAACAAGAGATTGGTATAAAAATTTGAACGATTATTCTCCCAAAATGCTTCTTTCATTGTGCCTAATTGATCTCTTTGAAATGGTAACCATTTTTGCGAAGTTGCTCAAAAACAAGCTCCTTATGTTCTTTGCCTTTTGTCTCTAATGCCATTGTAACAAGCGCATCTCCATATTCTAATGTCGCAGATGTCCTATCATAGTCGATTTGCACAATATTAGCTCCCGCTTTTGTGAGAATATCTGTCAGATTCTGTAAGCTACCGGGCTTATCAACCAAACACACTTCAAATTTCATCTTGCGATGTGTTTTTAATAAACCTTTTTCAATGATCAAACCTAGCATACTTACATCAATATTGCCTCCGCTAAGCACTAAAGCCACATTTTCTTTAGGATTAATATCAAACTTATGACGCAATACACTTGCCACACAAGCTGCGCCCGCGCCTTCTACAACAAGTTTTTGCTTTTCAATCAAAAACAAAATTGCGCTTGCTATCTCTTCATCATCAACGCTCACCATCACATCAACATATTTTTGTATCAATTCAAAATTAAGCGCATTCACATCACGCACAGCAATACCATCAGCAATAGTCCGCACAGAATCTACCTTTTGGATATGTCCTTGCTCAAAAGATCGTTTCATTGCATCTGCACCCTTAGCCACTACACCGACAATCCGAACAGAAGGCTTGAGTGCTTTATACGCACCTGCTATACCCCCTATCAATCCTCCTCCACCTACTGGCACAACCACCGTATCAATATTATCCATTTGTTCCATCATTTCTAAGGCAATCGTTCCTTGCCCTGCTATCACTTCTTCATCGGCAAAAGGGTGAATAAATACTAAATCCCTCTCTTGTGCAATTTGCAAAGCTTTTTGATAGGCTTCATCATAATTATCACCAGCAAGCACCACCTCTGCACCAAGCTCTTTTGTCGCGCCAACCTTGAGCAATGGTGTCGCTTCCGGCATCACGATTACAGAAGGTATGCCAAAATGTCGAGACGAATATGCCACACCTTGAGCGTGATTCCCTGCGCTTGCAGCAATCACACCTTTTTGACGAATACTTTGAGGCAAACTTGCGATTTTATTAAATGCCCCTCGAATCTTAAATGCCCCTGTCAGCTGAAGATTCTCCTTTTTCAAATAAACCGATGCTTGAGCGATTTGAGAAAGTTTAGGGGCATAAGCCAATGATGTAGGGACGATCAAATCATCTAAACGCTTTTTTGCTTCTCTCACATGCTGAACAAAATTTTGCATACTTTATCCTTATTGTTTTAATGTAAGCCTCTGTTTAAGACAAATGCTCTTTATGATTTTGAAGATAATCATAATATTTTTTAATACAACAATCCTCAATGACCCATATACCAGCTTTTTCAAGCATATTTTTGGCATTTTCATCTTTGATACCTTCTTGCAACCACACGCCCTTTATGCTACCTTTTGGCAAAGCAAGCACTTCTTGTGCTACCCTCATAACAGCAGAGGACTGACGAAAAACGACCAAAATATCAATCCTACCTTGAGATTCTATCACACTTTGGAGATTGGTATGTATCTTTTCTCCTAATACACTCTCACCCTTAGGGTAGATAGGCACGATCTGATAACCCTTTTGCTGCATATATCGCGAAACAATATGGCTTGGCTTAGTTTCATTAGGACTTAACCCATAAATGGCAAGAATCTTAGCGTCTAAAAGTGCTGTCGTAATGGCTTGATTTATTTTATCCATTTTTTCTCCTTTGTCTATAATTTCTCATATCATGCAAAAATACAGGCAATCCCACACCGATACCCGAAATAATAATCAGCACGATACCTAATGCTGTCTCAAGGCTTGGTAAGGCATCGCCAAGCATTAATCCTAGAATCCAGCTAAAAACCAAACGCGTATAATCAATAGGTGAAATAATACCTGCAGGCGCATTCATATAAGCTTTAGTGAGAAAATATTGTCCGATTGTGCCAAAGAATCCAAGTAGCACTAAATGCAACCACTCTATACCTCTAGGCATCACCCACGCTTGCGACATAGGCGAAAATGGCACAAACGACACAATACACGCGACCAAACACATCACCACGCCGGTAAAAAAGATGATAAATGATGAAGTAAAATAATCCTTTAATGCCTGCAGATTCAAAAAGGCTATTGCCATTCCTAGACCACTCACAATGCCTAAAAAAATATTAAATGCCCCCAATGTATCCAATCGAGGATCACAAATCAATAAGATTCCCACAAAACCAATGATTGTAAAAGCAATCACCCCCCATTTGATTCTCTCTTTTAAAAATATTATGGAAAGAACTACAATATACAAAGGCATACTTTGGGCAAATGCTGTCGCTGTCCCTAAGGCAATCGTAGAGATATTGTAAAACAACGCCACAAAACTAAGCCCTCCAGCTACGGCTCTAGCAGTGAGAATCCACCAGCCACCTTTGCGTTGATAAGCGTGTTTAATAGGTTTGCCAATAACCATAGGCAACAAAAATAACAACATCACAAACGCACGGAAAAATGCAATTTCTATCGGTGAAAGATGATTAGATAAGATCTTGCCCTCTGCACCCATTACGGCAAAGAAAAATGACGAAACAAGCATTGCAAGGATTCCGATACTAAGAGGGGAATATATAAATGCCATTAATCATCTCCCTATCGTTAATCGTATCATATATTATGATCTTATTTTGGTAAGAGAAATTGTAACACGATTTGTTTAAGAAACAATACTTGGAATATCCTTTGCTTTAAGCTATACAGAAATCAATAAAGGACTGATAATGCTCACACGACATATTGGAATATATCTCATAGGGATTTTAGCTCTTCTTATTGGACTATCTCCTCGATACAGTTTAGCTTTTGAGCCAAGTATGGATTTTAATGCTCCAGATTGGGTAGAAGAAAGAGAATCTGCAGATAATGACATACCCGATATTCCACGCGCAGGAAGTTTATTTGGCAGCGGTGATCGTCCATTGTTTTCAGACCGAAGAGCTATGAAACCCGATGACCTTATTACCGTAGTCATTACAGAAACAGCCAATGCTAGTTTTACTTCCAATAAAAACTATACCGGTGCGAGTGGAGGAAATGTAACGCCCCCAAGCATCGAATACACAGGTAATAATGAAGAACAAAAACAATTAGTGCAAGAGCTTAATGACCAAGCCGCTTATAACCTCATCAAAGGAAACAATACCTCAAATTTTCAAGGTGGCGGATCAACATCACGCAATGAAGCACTTAATGCGACCATTACCGCACGCATCGTAAAAGTTTTAGATAACAACACTTACTTTATTCATGGGAGACGAGAAGTGCTTGTTGATGGGGAAAAACAGATTCTCGAATTAAGCGGTGTGGTGCGCTCTTTTGATATTTCAAAAGATAATACCGTGCAAAGTAAGCATATCGCCAATGCAAAAATCGCTTACAGCTCGTTAGGAGCGATTAGCGACACACATCGCAAAAAACCTTCAAGCGATGGTATTGAATCTTTGTATCCTTTTTAATCAACCAAAAGGTAAAAATAGCTTATATAAGAATCTAAGACACAGAGATTCTTAAAAATAAAGGAGAAAAAGTGAAAAAAATCGCTATTATCCCTGCTCGAGGAGGAAGCCAACGCATTCCTCAAAAAAATATTAAAGATTTTTGCGGTATGCCTATCATCGCCTATCCTATCCACACAGCTTTAGAATCTCAACTTTTTGATGAAGTGGTTGTCAGCACAGATTCAGAGCTTATCGCTCAAGTCGCCAAAAACTATGGTGCGAGTGTCCCTTTCTTGCGCCCAAAAGAATTAAGTGATCATTTCACGCCTACAATCCCTGTCATCACTCATGCTATCACTGCCTTGAATCTTGCGTCTGAAGATTTAGTGTGTTGCATTTATCCGGCAACACCGCTTTTAAAGGCTGATTCTCTAAAGCGTGGATTCCAAGAATTGATAGAGTGTCCTCACAAAATGTATGCGTTTTGCGCAGTAGAATACGACTACAATCCCTACCGAAGCTTTTATGTAAAAGATAATGAAATCAATATGCTTTTTCCTCAACATCAAAACACGCGTTCGCAAGATTTGGATACTCTCTTCCACGATGCAGGGCAGTTTTATTGGGGACGCGTCAAAGCATTTATGACAAATCTGCCAATTTTTGCCAAACACTCAAGTGCCATTGTGCTTAAAAATTATCAAGTGCAAGATATTGATACGCCTGATGATTGGGCAATGGCGGAGATAAAATACAAGATTCAAAGCAAATCAGAATCTGCATAAAATAGTAAAGTCTCAAATATTTATGGAATCAACTTTGCTATATCTTCACAATAATTTTATTTGAAAAGAGGTGATATGCGCGTTGATTTGTTTTGTGAAAGTGGGAGTGAATATGGATTAGGACATTTTTATCGTTGTCTTAAACTCATTATGTTATGCGTGAAAATCCCTCAAGTCAAAGCCATCACTTTACATCATCGTGGGGATTTTGTCCCTAAAAACTTACATTCCCTCTTGCCACACAAAGAATCTTCTGTATCAATTGACTTTAAACATTACGAATGGCTCGCCACGCAGCCTGAAAATCTCGATATGGTTTTTATTGATAGTTACCAAGCAGATATTCGCTTTTATCATCAAATGAGCCATCATTCTAAAGCCCTTATATGCCTTGATGATGAATTTAAAGATATTTATCCCTTAAATAGTTATATCCTTAATGGCACACCTAACGCCCAGCTCTATTATCCACAGAATCAACAGATTCTCGCAGGTGCTCCTTATGCCTTGCTGCCCCTTGCTTTAGAGACAAAACAAACTTCCAAGCAGCTTCCCATACAGATTCTCATCACGATGGGAGGCGTGGATCATGGTAATTTCACACAAAAATTGCTTGATGAATTAGGTAAAGATTCTCACTTGCTTTTAGAATCTCATCTTTTGGTGGTGTTAGGTGGTGGCTATCCTCATACATTACACATTCCTTCCTCCTTGCAAGATTCTGTAGAAGTGTATTCAGATTTGACCCCTGCTCAATTCATCGCCACCGCATCACAATGCCATTTAGCAATCAGCGCAGGTGGGGGAAGTATGATTGAACTCATTGCCCTTAAAATCCCGAGTATTATTCTCCAAACTGCTTCTAATCAAGCCTTTCAAATAACACAATGGGCGTCCATTGGGGCGATCATTCCCGCTTATAATATACAAGAGATTATCACGCTTTTACCGACATTACAATCAACTTATAATGATATGTCTTCGCGTCTTAGAGACATTAAAATGGGATCTCAACTCCTGCCGACATTGCAACAAATCGCGCACAAGATTCAGATGCAATATGATGCACAAGAATCTTATATGCCTCATAATACACCTAACTGCCTTGAATCAATTGATTTTACCGCACTTAATGAAGATGATTCTGCATTTGTGCTTTCTATGCGCAATCACCCCCAAATCGCACCTTGGATGTATAGCAATGCTGTATCTAAAGAATCACATTTACAATTTATCGCCAACCTCCGTGATGACAAAACAAAACGATATTGGCTTTTAAAACGAGAGGGAGAAATTATCGGTGTTGGATCACTCACTCGTATTAATCTCACACATAAACACGCCTATATCGGGATTTATAAGAATCCTTTCTCCCCTCTCCCCCACAAAGGAAAGCAGATTCTGGACTTTTTACAATATCAAGCTTTTGATGTGCTTAATCTCCACACGCTGCATTTAGAAGTGCTTGCAATCAATAAACAAGCAATCACATTTTATGAAAATATGGGCTACATTAAAGAAGGGATTTTGAATGAATTTATTCACAGAGATAACCGATATTATGATGTTGTTTTGATGTATAAAAAATCCATAAGGAATCCCTAATGAATCCCCACGAAAAATCCTCAAGCCAATCTCGCTCTCCGCTCATCATTGCTGAACTTAGTGCTAATCATCATCAAAGCCTTGAAGTCGCTAAAGAATCACTTTATGCGATTGCAGAATGTGGTGCAGATGGCGTAAAACTTCAAACTTACACGCCCCAATGCCTTACATTGCCTTCTCAAAAATCGTATTTTACAATTAAAGGCGGGACTTTGTGGGATAATCGCTATCTTTATGACCTCTATCAAGAGGCTCAAACACCTTGGGAATGGCATCAAGAGCTTTTTGAACTTGCCCAAAAGCTTAATCTTTTGATTTTTAGCTCACCCTTTTCACCTAAAGCTGTGGATTTTTTAGAATCTTTGCATTGCCCTATGTATAAAGTCGCGAGTTTTGAAGTGATGCACTATGAATTAATAGAATCAATTGCAAAAACCAAAAAACCTATCATTATTTCAACAGGTGTTGCTACACCAGAAGAGATTAAAACTGCTCTTAGAATCTGCTACAAACACCATTGTAAAGATATTACTTTACTCCAATGCACGAGCCAATATCCCGCACCTATTGATGAAGCTAATCTCTCGTGTATGCCACAACTTGCAAAAACTTATAAACAATACAAGGTTAAATATGGTTTATCTGACCACACTATCGGCTCTTTATGTCCTATTATCGCTACAAGCTTAGGTGCAACAATGATAGAAAAACATTTTATCCTTGATAAAGCATTGGGCGGTGTGGATAGTGCATTCAGTATGGATAAAGATGAATTTGCACAAATGGTCAAAGATGTCCGCAATACTGCCCTTGCCTTAGGCACAAAAAAACCCTCCATCAATCAAGAGATTCTCGCAAAAAGACGCACCTTTGCGCGAAGCATTTTTATCACTCAAGACATTAAAAAAGGTGAAAAAATCACGCGTGATAATATTGCTATCATACGCCCAAACAACGGAGCGCACCCTAAATTTTATAAAAAAATCTTAGGCAAAAAGGCAAAAAAAGATTTGGAAGCCTATGAGCCGCTATGCCTTGATGATATTAAGATGTAGCATTTAAAGAAAGTTTTGCCAAAATCAAGTATAATACACCCAAATCATAAAGTTTAGTATCCATACAGAATCTACCGCATCTGACTTTAGATTCTGTATGAGTTGCTAAACATACCAAAAGGAGAATCTGATGCTACTTTTTACACCCGGACCTACCCCTGTGATTGAACCTATTCGTCAAGCAATGAGTGAGCCAACCATTCATCATCGCACCCCTGAATTTGAAGCAATATTTGCACAAGCACGAGAAGGATTAAAGAATCTTATCAATATGCCTGAAGTCTTAATGCTTGCAAGTAGTGGAAGTGGTGCGATGGAAGCATGTGTATGCACTTTTGCCCAAAGCAAAATTTTAAGCGTCAATAGCGGTAAATTTGGTGAGCGGTTTGGCAAAATTGCTAAGGCTCATCATATCCCTTATGAAGAAATTATCAACGAATGGGACACGCCTGTGAGTATAGAATCTGTCATGGAGATTCTCAAAAAAGATCAATCTATTGACGCATTTTGTATCCAAATGTGTGAATCTGCCGGAGGTTTGCGCCACCCCGTAGAATCTATTGCTCAAGCAATCAAAGCCTATAATCCTCGCATTGTTGTGATTGTCGATGCTATTACGGCAATGGGTGTAGAAAAAATCGACACTACACATATTGATGCACTTATCGGTGGCTCTCAAAAAGCCTTTATGCTCCCACCCGGATTAAGTATCATTGGGCTTTCTTCATATGCAGTAGATCTAGCCAATCAACGCGATGTAGGCTTTTACTTTAATCTCAAAACTGAATTAAAAAATCAATCCCAAAACACCACCGCTTGGACTGCACCGACAACAATCATTATCGGTTTAACAAAATATTTTGACATTGTTAAGCAAAATGGCGGGATTGAGCATATTTATACACAAACCAAAGCACGATCACTCGCGACACACAAAGCTTTAGAATCTTTAGGTTTAAAGATTTTTCCAAAAACTCCAGCACTTGCGATGAATACGATTTATGATGAAAAAAATGCTAGTGCGATACGCAAGATTCTGAAAAATGACTTTGACCTTAATATTGCAGGTGGACAAGACAAGCTCAAAACAAGCCTCTTTCGTATCAACCAAATGGGAATGATACCGCTTAATAAAAGCACATGGGTGGTTAATGCTATTGAGCTTGCTCTTGACAAACTCTCTTTAAGACGATTTGACGGATTAGGTAACAAGATTTTCCTTGAAACTTACTATCAACTCAATGGTTGAATCTTATCCTCGACTGATAGCACTGATCGGTTCAAGCGGGAGTGGCAAAAGCGCATTAGCTCATAAACTCGCTTTAACCTTTGATTGTGAAATTTTTAGTTTAGATTCTTTAAGTATTTATCAAGAGATTGATATTGCTTCTGCCAAACCCACCTTGCAGGAGCAAAATGAAGTATGTTACTATGCACTTAATATCCTAAAACCCGACCAACCAAGCAATGCGATGCTTTTTAAAAATCTCTTAGAGCAAAGTATCATTGACTCACGCGCAAAAGGCAAAAAAGTATTGTTGATTGTGGGCGGGAGTAGTTTTTTTCTTAAAAGCATTATTGAGGGCTTAAGCCCTATGCCTCAAATCTTGCCCAACCATAAAGAAAAAGTCCAATCTATTGGGGATTTGAATGCTAAATATATGCTATTAAATACGCTTGATTCTGTGTATGCACAAAAAATTACTCCTAAAGATACTTATCGGGTAGAAAAGGCTTTAGAGATTTATTTTGCTACAAATTGTGCGCCTAGCGTATATTTTGCATCTCACCCAAAAGTGCCTTTTGCCTATCCTATTGAGATTTTTTGTATCCATTGGGAAAGAGAGACATTGAGAAAACGCATTGCCCAACGCACAGCCAAAATGATGGAGCAAGGGATTATTGAAGAAGCAAAAAAATTATGGCAACATTACGAAAGTCAAGCTCCCGCATTACAATGTATTGGTATCAAAGAATGTATCGCTTTTTTAGAATCTCGCATATCCTCAATAAAAGAGTTAGAAGAGATGATTTTTTGTCATACTTGTCAGCTTGCCAAACGACAACGCACTTTCAATCGCACACAATTTTCTCGTATTACCCATGATGAATTTGACGAAATTGAAAAGAAACTTTCTTTGAGAATCCGCGAGATTATTGACAACAAATATTGAATAGATTTAGTCTAGCCCATAGAATCTAGCTACCTCACATTGACAAGATTCTATTTTGCAATCAAGACAAACATCGCCTAAAAATATTTTTCTACATATTGCTTTTCTAAGTCATAAAGTTCATAACGCAAGGTTTTGAAAAGATGTGTATCTCCCCATGTGTTATCAAGCTTTAAATACTCTTCCAAAACTCGCGCACTCTCTTGAGCGCGTTTAAAGTTAGCAATCACCAAATGAGCAATATTATCACGCTCCAATTCATCAGCAATGCTGCGTTTGGAAACATCATTACGAATATCACGATAAGCTAACAAAAGGCTGGAATCAGAAACTTTGACTTGATGTCGTAGGGATTTCAATGATAAGGCTAAGGGAGCATCATTATGGAAATACCGAAGTGTATCTTCAATGACGCGTATCCCTTCTTTGAGGCGATTGAGATTGGCATCAATCACTCTGCCAATCTGAAGATTATCCTTAGTCTCTATCTCCACTCAAAAGACCAATCAATGAGAGAATATGGACAAGAATATTGTAAAAATCAAGATAAAGTGCAATTGCTGCCTCTACAGGGCTAGAATATAAACCTCGCACGATGTTTTGTGTATCATAAGCGACATAAACACTAAAAAGCAAAACACATGCACTTGAGATTAATACTTGGAACATTGAGCTACCCAAAAAGAGATTTACGAGTGAGCAAACTATTACAACGATCAAAGCAATAAAGAGCATTTTTCCCATATTTGCTAAATCTTTGGTTGTTTTAAGTGCGAAAATACTCATTACACCAAATACAATTGTAGTCATACCAAAAGCCATTGCTACCGCACTTGCACCAGCTTTATAAGCCACCATACCGATTAAAGGTGTAATTGTTACACCTGTCAATGTCGTGAAAATAAAGAGCATTGCGATATTTAAGCCCGGTTTATTGCGAGAAAAAATCAAGCCAAACAATGCTGCAAATTCAGCAATATAAATAAAAAGTCTGTATTGCACCACAGCCTCAAAATACATAAAACCAAATAAAGCCCCTAAAGTTGCAAATAACAAACTTGCACCAAAAAATTTATAAGTCGTTTTGACAAAATTCACTAAAGCCGTATCTTGTTCTTGAGTCAAAGCCTCATTTGCAGCTTGAGTATTTGAATAATTTCTATCATAAAGTCCCATAAACACTCCTTTATCAATATTAAAAGTCTGCCATTGTATTAAAATTTGACAAACAAACCCTAATCCTTCAGCAATTTCGTATCAGGATAAATAAACTTCGTCTTGCGCTCTACAAACACTTGATCTTTTGCATCGACTGCAAAAGCTCTAATGATAATATCATGATCACCCTTTTCAAGGCTTTCTTTGGTAGCAATTCTCACGACTTGTCTATTCTTCTTACCTGCTTTAACCTTAAAAGGTTCTTTGGGGGTAACAATTTCTAGCAAATGGGCAATAGACTCACCTTTACCATCAAGGATTTCAAAATACATCATATGATCTTGAGTGTCTGTATTATGGAAAAGCATAATATAATTATTATCTACAACATGATGACTTCTAATCTCATAAAGCTCCGTGGTGCGGTTGATATTAAGAAGCATAGTCTCTTTTTTACTACCTACAATAAATAACAAGGCAAACACAAGAGCCAAGATAATGACATATCCGATCGTCTTAAATCGCACAATTTTAACTTTTTCATTTTTTTCAAGGGAAGCTGAAGAACGCCAAGTTACAAGAGATTTTTTACCGAGTTTGCCCATAACACTTGCACAAGCATCTGCACATTCAAGACAATTGATACATTCTAACTGCATACCTTTACGAATATCAATATGTGTAGGACAAACTCTTACGCATTGATTGCAGTTGGTGCATTCATTTTGAGGATTCTGTTTTTGAGGAGCTAGAGGATTTTTCACACCTTTAGTATCATATACCATACCTCCACGATAGTAGTTATAAATAGGCATAATGGTATCATTATCGTAAAGCACACTTTGCACGCGGCAATAAGGACACATATAGATACAGAAATTTTCCCGAATAAAAGTAATATCAAGGATAAAGAAACAACCAAATCCAAGCCAGAATCCCATCAAGATTCTGTGATTAAGCGGGTCAGTAATATATGCAAAAAACTCACCCGGAGGTGTGAAGAAAAACATCAAATTTGCTGCGGCAAGCAAACACAACACTGCAATAATAAGAAAAGCTAAGACGGCTTTAATTTTTGCGATTGGTGAGCTAAGATCCATTTTTTCTTGTTTGTTTGAAATCCTTTTACGCAAACCGAAAATCTTTGTTTGCAATAAATCACGATACATCACTCTAAAAATCGTTTGAGGACACGCCCAGCCACACCACATACGCCCTGCTAGTGTGGTAATGAAGAAAATCCCTACAAATAGCATGATAAGCAAAAAAGGCATCAAATAGAATTCTTGTATGTCAAAAACCGTTCCCAACAAATGGAGCTGTTTGTGATCAAAAGAAAGCAAGAAAATTTGGTTTCCATGAATTTTAATAAATGGAAATGTAAATAGAATAAGACTTGCTATACCATAAACCAAATACCGCTTTTTACGATAAGAGCTTTGTTCTGTTTGCATTATTTCCTCCCGAAAAACAACTTTATTTGTTAAAGAAGATTCTAATATTATTTAACTGAACAATATCTTATCTAAAAGAATATTTTTTCAAAATCATATAAATTTTAAGAATTCAAAAGAAATATTTTTTACTGATACAATCAATACGGCAATCACGCAACATACAACAAAAAGTCAAAATAGTCTGTTTTATCGCATAGATAGAATCTTAATTGTTATCAAGGCTCACAATATTAAAAACAGGTATTTGAGTTTCTAGAATCTTTAATGAAGGAGTCAATCTAAAGTCAAAACATCGTGTTGCATCAACTCTAGATTGAAGAATCAATAAATAAAATAAACCTTACTTCAGGCGTTATTTGTTATCTGTTGTCGGCTGTGGTTTTGCAACAGGTTTACTAGCCGCTTTTGTAGTCGCACTTGGAATCTTAGCATTCTCATCAATCTTTTGTTTGAGAGCTTGCTTTTCTTTTTCCTTTTCAACCTTTTGGATTTCTTTCTCGGCTTTTTCCCTTTCTTTTTCAGCCTTTTTCAAATCTTTTTCTGCTTTTTTGCGCTCTTTTTCAATTTTCTCTTTTTCTTTTTTGCGCTCTTTTTTCTCTTCTTCCTTCTTACGCTCTAATTCTTCAAGCTGCTTTTGAATCTCTTTTGTAGGGTCAGTATCACTCTTATGGTGTTGTGAATAAGTCCATACGATACTAGGATCAGGCAAAAGACATACTGCAGTTTGATCTTTACCTTCATAATCAATTTTACTCAAAATATCTCGAGCAATATTCAACCTTGCGCGTTTTTTGTCATTAGTATTAATAATAGTCCAAGGGCAAATATGTGTATGTGTGCGAGCAAACATTTTTTCAAATACTTCAGTGTATTGCTCCCACAAATCAAGAGATTTATTATCAATTGGGCTTAATTTCCACATTCTTAAAGGATCGGTTTTGCGTCTTAAGATTCTGCGTTTTTGCTCATCTCTACCTACATCAAGGAAATATTTAAAAATCAGCATTCCACTCGAAACAAGCATTTGCTCTAAATTAGAAACCTGTGTGATAAACTCTTTGTATTGTTCTTGAGTGCAAAAGCCCATTACTTTTTCTACACCTGCACGGTTATACCAACTTCTGTCATAAAAGACGATTTCTCCACCACTAGGCAAAGTGCTAATGTAACGCTTGAAATACCATTCAGTTTTTTCTGCCTCTGTGGGTTTGGGTAAGGCAACTATTCTACAACTACGAGGATTCATACGACTTGTAAGGGCTTTAATTGTGCCTCCTTTACCCGCAGCATCACGCCCTTCCATAATGATAACAATTTTTTGATTGGTCTCTTTAACCCAATTTTGTAATTTCAAAAGCTCAATTTGGAGTTTCGTAAGCTCCTCAAGGTAAAAATCCTCTTTCATTCTGCCATTTTTCTTTTTATACACCTCTTTAGGATTAGCTTCACTCTCTGGTCGAATGACGATTTGTTTTTCTTGTTTTCCCATGATTCAACTCCTCTTCGTTTCCGAATCTAAAAATTTATGATTATATGATACACTAATTTTTTACAAAAGTTAGTAAAAAATTTTTAAAAACAAAGAATTTGTGTATGAAAACAAAAATTGAAACAATCCACAATATCACCAATATCACTTTGGCACAAAAAGCAATCATACTGCTTCAAAAGCAAAAATTAAAAATTGCAACCGCTGAAAGCTGCACAGGTGGTCTTTTGGCATATCATTTTATATCCCTAGACGGGGCTTCTACAATCTTTGATGGGGGTATGATTAGCTATGCTAATAGCATCAAAAACACATGGCTCGGTGTTGGTTCAGATTCTCTTCAAACATTTGGTGCAGTCAGCGAGATTGTAGTGCGCCAAATGTGCAAGGGCATTATCAAGCAAAGTGGAGCAGATGTAGGGCTTGCTACAAGTGGGATTGCTGGTCCAAGCGGTGGAAGTAATGAAAAACCTGTAGGGACGGTGTTTATTGGCATACAATTCAAAAATAAAGATGCAATCGTGAAGCATTGCCAATTTAGCGGTAATCGCAATGAGATACAGATTCAAACCTGCAATCAAGCATTGGAAATGCTTATAGACCTCTTACAATCAAGATAAATTACAAATCCAAAAATCCCAAATATCCTGCCTTTAAAGCATCTGTAATTTCTTATAATAAGATTCTAAAAATTAATACACATACTTGACAAATCTCATTAAACACACTATAATTTCGCTCCTTTACATTTACAACAATTTTGATGTTTTACTAGATGACCCGTTAGCTCAGTTGGTAGAGCAATTCCCTTTTAAGGAATGGGCCGTTGGTTCGAATCCAACACGGGTCACCACCAAGAATAAAAGTGGCCCCTTCATCTAACGGTTAGGATACCACCCTTTCACGGTGGCTACAGGGGTTCGAATCCCCTAGGGGTCACCACTTTTATTACTTGATATTTAAATTTTATCTTTATCTTATTAGATATTTGATTGCTGGTCGCTTAGCTCAGTTGGTAGAGCGCCACCCTTACAAGGTGGATGTCATAAGTTCGAGTCTTATAGCGACCACCACCGATTAAATTTTTGCTTTAGGCTTAAATTTTCCTCTATTCATTGAGTTTGGAGCGGTAGTTCAGCTGGTTAGAATACCTGCCTGTCACGCAGGGGGTCGCGGGTTCGAGCCCCGTCCGCTCCGCCACCTTTGCTTTTCTTAAATTTTATTTTTGACATTTGACTATATTGACACTCAAAACATTTCTTAAACATAAAATTCTAGAATCTCTTTGTCCTTTTATGCTGTCTTAGGAATTTATAACATAGCTCGAGAAATAAATTAATGGGTTTTGTAAAACATTTTAGAGATTTTGTATAATCTGATTGAGTTCTATGGTCTTATTTTTATGGCTTATAAGTGTTTTTTCGAGAGTTTCTAGGGATTTTGGCGAAATATATTCTAGGAGTTCTACAATATGATTATATTTAGCTAAAGTCGGATCTTGTGCGTAAAATCTACGCAAGATTCTCTGTGAATCTGCCTTAAATAGCTCCTGCTCATACACACCCAAAGCCTCCGCGATAAAGGGAATCATATCCGCTTTTAGCTCAATATTACCATTAAGGTAGGCATAGATACTAGAAATCGTAGGTATTTCACCCGTCTTATTTGCACGCAAACCTAAGTCGATAAGGCGATTGGCAAGTTGTTTTTTACTAAGATTTTTTTCTTTAAGTATTTCATTTATTCGTTCGACTACTTTCATTTATTTTACTCTACAATAGATATTCATAGGTTTTTATTATTGTAACGATTAAATTATCGTAAAAGGATAATTTAATTATTGATATGATATAAATTCATATATTTTACAAAAATTGGAGGCAATTAATGGATTCTCAAATGATAATGACAAGCTTGCAAGATAAACTGCCAAAGGATTTAGATTCTATGCAGATATTCAAAGAAAAGTTAGATAAACTTGATGATAAGCAAAAAGACGATATGTTTGCAAAAATATCTATGCTTAACCTGAAAAGTCCTAAACTTGTTTTTTGGGTAGGAAGTTTCTTATTTGGAAATATTGGTGTAGGAAGGTTTATGATCGGTGACACCTTACTTGGTGGTATTCGTTTGGCACTGGTTGCATTATCTATAATTTTTGAGATAATTAGTGATGGGACAAACCCAATACTTCATGGATTGGCTCTGTGGATAAGCTTAGCTGTGTGGATTTGGTGGATTGTGGATTTGTTTATCGTAGGTAAAAAACTAAGAAAACAGAATCTTGAAAAAATAATGCAGATTCTATAATATGATTCTACATTAACGATAATAACAATTTAAGGAGATACAATGAAATATACACAAAACGTAATAATGGGCTTTATGGCAGCAGTAATGGTATTTATTATAAGTGGTTGTGGCAATAATTTTAAATGTGATGACAAAGATTATGCAGAACAAGCTTTAAATATTTTATTTTTTAGTGATGCAAGTGGTAAAAATGAGCTTAATCTAACGATCCAAAAATTGGGCTTTGAAGTTGGAAATATACAGCTTCTCAATCTTGATAAAGATAAAAAATCCAGTGTTTGTAAGGTAGAAATTGCAAATAGCTATGTTCAAAAGAGTGTAGAAACCTTTAAGTCGATCCAAAAGGGTGATGCAGAATTACCAGAAACAGATTTTACAAAAACTTATTTTTCTGTTGCACGACTTAGTAAAGATGCGCTTCTTATTGGACTAGTAGCTAATAATCTTTATGAGCATACTTTTAATAGTAAAGAGATAAGGGACAATTTCAATATTCAAGATATGCAAATCTTAATTGGTATAGCGACAATTGCTACACAACTTGCATCAAATGGCATGACTTATAAAACTTATGACAATGGAGCAGGTGATCTAATGATAGAAGTGTTAAAATAACCAAATACTTTCAGCTCTCTCTGACTTCTTTACTTAAAGTCAGAGAAATTTAATAAACCAAGATAAAGGGAAACCATGGGAAAACTACTACCAAACATACTAATAGGTATTGTAATTATTGGGCAGAGCTTATTTGGAGAAACAGAGGGTTATAGAGAGTCTGTAAGTTATATTAACCCTGCCGAAGACCATTGGAGCAATAATTATATTACATACCAATGCAAAAGAATTGTAAAAATTGACTATGAATCTCATAAAAATAACCTTCATACAGCAAGAGATGTTACTGGATACTTTGGTTATAAAGAAAATGATGATTTGGAGAGTATGACAAAAGCCGATAAACAAGCTAAAGCACTAGCAATAGAATTAAACAAAATAAGTAATAAATTCTACAATACAAATATACTTATAAGCCATGACTATTGCATAACTAGTATTGATTATGAAAACAATATCAAGCCTAAAAAAGACATAGATACAGAGCCTATTGATTTTGCAGAATACTTCAAAAACGCCCCTGATGATAAACTACTAAAATAAGGAGACACAATGGCTTATGATTACAATCCACAAAAGCGATTCTCAAAGAAAAATGCTCCATACAGCTATATATTCGTAGATTCACACTATAAAAGCGATGGTGTGGCACAAAAGGGCGGTAGAAAGTTTAAGGCATTTTTTGATGAAATGTGTAGCTACATCTTTGATATTAACCTTGCTTTATTAGAAAATACGGGTGATTTTCCCATCGTTTATAACGAACGAAGCAACTCCGCTACTATCGCCATAGCACTTTCTTGCCAAACACCCTATGTCATCAGCGAAATGAGTATAGATCGTCAAAAACTAGAATCGGGCAAAGAAGAAGATCAAAACTCAAAAGGGCGTTTAGATTTTTGGTGCTGCACGGATGATAGAGATGGTAAAAAAATCGCTATATGGATAGAATCCAAGCATTTATGGCTCAATATCGGCAAAAAGGCACAAAGACAATTCACTTCAGGAAATCAAAACCGCATCAAAGAGGCAATGAAACAATTGCGAGATGCAGCAATATATCAAAAAGACAATGATTATAATGACTTTAACCTCGCACTTTTTAGCATCAATATCTTTTGTAAAAGAGAACAAGCCCCTAATGATTTGCACGAGCTAGATTCTGTCAATTTTGCAAAGGAAATCATGGATATGATTTTAGAATCTGCCCAAGAAGCAGAAGGTATCGAAATTGATGGCATACTATGTGGAGTGCTGGATTTACGTCCGAGTATCGACACAGACGAACAAGATACTTACCACATATATAGTGCAGAATATATGCCCTTTGTGCTACTATGCGGTGTCGTCTCATATGAGCGATAAATCACTCACTTCATATTTCGATAGACAATCTTAGACTAAGTGCGATTGTGTGCAAATGCCGCACACATTTATTTCATCATCTCCAGCACTTTCCCTATATCACCATTAAGGCATAAAGATTGTGCTTGTATTTCTTTAGGAGCAAATGCTTCGCCGTTATTGATGCACACATACATTGCTTGTGGATTATTCATAGTGATTCGCCAAAATGGGTATTTAATGATCGCGGGTGTATTGCCGCCTACACCAAGCTCCAAAAGCAGAATACGCTTATCTCCATATTTGCTTATAAAATCCTCATATCGCTTGCAAGCTGCCGCCCAGCCATTATCCTGAACAAACTTATCATCACTGCGTAAATTTGTCGTCATGGGTTTTCCACATACCGGACAATAAGGTATAAGCTCTGTTGGGATTTTCATATTGTTTTGCTCAATAACCATTTTGCGGATAATATCTTCATTGTCATAGGTTTTGTTATGACAAGCTACCGAGCATTGCAAAAGACCATAATCACCCTGTGTATAAAACAATCGTGCCTTATCAAAACCTGCATTTTGAAAGCAATGATCGACATTTGTAGTCAGCACAAAATAATTTCTATTTTTTACAAATGATAAGAGATTCTCATACACTACAAGTGGGGGTTGCTCATAACGATTATACAAAATATGCCTTGACCACCATGCCCAATATTCCTCTAAAGTATCATAAGGATAAAAGCCACCTAAATAAATATCGGTTATGCCGTATTTTGCATGAAAATCTGCAAAATATTTAAAAAAGCGTTCGCCTGAATAAGTCAAACCTGCCGATGCAGAAAGCCCTGCTCCTGCACCAATTAAAATAGCATCTACTGCTTCAAGCTCGGATTTAATTTTACTTATTTGTTCTAAGAAGTTTTGTGTATATGTCATAATCGCCCCCTTTAAATACATTAAAAACTACTTTGATTTTGCTTTGTGTTTGCTGTTTATACTCACTCACTGCTTGTATGGCAATCTCGGCAGCACGTTTGTTTGGAAAATGAAATTCACCGGTAGATATGCAACAAAATGCTAAACTTTTCAAGTTATTTTCATCGGCAAGTTTGAGACATGCACGATAACAGCTTGCAAGCTGTTGCTCATGCCATTTGGTGAGTTCGCCGACAACCATCGGACCTACGGTGTGTAAAATGTATCTGCATGGCAAATTGTAAGCACTTGTTATTTTAGCTTGCCCGACAGATTCTTCCTTGCCCTGTGCGATCATTATATTTGCACATTCCAATCGTAGCTGCACACCTGCAAAAGTGTGTATAGCATTATCAATACAACCATGATTAGGGCAGAAACAGCCAAGCATTTGCGCATTTGCCGCATTCACTATACCATCGCATTTAAATGTAGTAATATCACCCTGCCACAGATATATATCAGACATTATAGGCGAGAGATCAGCAATATTTGTTATCTCTTTTTGCTTGAGTATTGCTTGCAGGTATTGATTCTGTATTTGCAAAAATTCTTCACTTACCTCTTTGGGCATACGGATATTGACAAGCGCACGGAATAATGTAAATTTTTGGTTTTCAGGCACACAAGGCACACTTTCCTCACGCTCCGCACAAAGTATTTCTATCAATTTGTCTAATAATTTAGTTGTGTCATTCATTGATTTATCATTATGCCTTTCTTTATGCCTTAGATTCTAGATACTCCTCATAACTCCCGCGAAAGTCGATGATTTTCGCGCCATTATTATCGCAATCTGCTACAAGTTCAATGATTCTGTTTGCATACGCATCAATCAATTCCCTATCGTGGCTGACACAAATCACATTTCCGCTGTATTTATACAACGCCTCGCCAAGCGCGATAATTGATTCTAAGTCTAAATGATTTGTTGGCTCATCAAGCACAAGAAAATTCCCGCCTTCAAGCATCAATTTACTTAACACCATTCGGTGTTTTTCTCCTCCGCTCAAAGCATTCACAGATTTTTCTTGCTCTTCGCCACTAAAAAGCATACGCCCCAAAGCATTACGTATTTCTCCGCTTTCTTTTTTCTTATCAAACCCCCTTAACCATTCATAAAGACTCTCTTCACCCTTGATTTCTTCGCTCACATTTTGCGGAAAATACCCTCTTTGGATTGTTGCACCCCATTTGACAATCCCGCTATCAGGTGTCAATTCTTCAACTAGAATCTGACACAATGTGCTTTTACCCACGCCATTTGATCCAATAATCGCAATTTTATCACCGGGCAAAATCTTTAGATTCACATTTTTAAGCACACACAACGAGCCATAGCTTTTTGAGATATTCTCACATTCTAATGCTTCATTGCCAATCGCACGATTCGGCTTAAAGACAATACTCGGATCGCGTCTGGAGCTTACCGCAAGAGAAGCAATATCAAGCTTTTCAAGCTGTTTTTGTCTGCTAGTAGCTTGTTTAGCCTTACTTGCATTTGCCGAAAAACGCGCTATAAAAGATTCTAATTCTTCTTTTTCTTTGAGTTTTTTGTTGCGTTCCATTTCTTGTTGTTTAGCAATAAGCGTGCTTGCGATATACCAATCATCGTAATTCCCACTAAACTCACGCACCCCGCCAAAATCCATATCCAAAATATGCGTGCAAACGCTGTTTAAAAAATGCCTATCGTGGCTAATGACGACCATTGTGCCCTCATGTCGTTTAAGATTCTCTTCAAGCCATGCAATAGAGTGCAAATCAAGATTGTTTGTCGGCTCATCAAGGAGCAAAATATCCGGTTTGGGGAAAAGCACTTGCGCTAAGAGAATCTTAAACTTATCCCCACCTGTAAGTGTTTTCATTAGCTCATTATGAAGTGAAGCAGGGAATCCTAAATCTTCAAGGATTTTTTCAATCACGACATCATATTCATACATCGGATCTTCTTCTGCACAAATCATCTCAAGATCCCCTAATTCTTCATTCACACGCTCATCGCTCAAATCACCATTTTCATAGAGATATTCTTTGCGTTTGATCGCATCATAAAGGCGTTTATTGCCAATAAGCACAGCATCTTTAAGGCTCAAGTCTTCAAAGGCATACTGATCTTGCCCCAACACGCCCATTTTCAAACCTTTTTCTATTACAACTTCGCCGCTACTTGATTCATAAACGCCCGATAAAATTTTTAAAAAAGTCGATTTACCCGCGCCATTTGCTCCAATAAGCCCATATCGCTTATGCGCATCAAGCTTGATATTCACATTTTCAAAAAGCTTTTTGGTGGCAAAGCGCATAGAAAGATTAATAGTCTGCAACATCGTCATTATCCTTAAAAAAATATGAATATGATTCTACTATAAAAGTCTGCTTAGATTCTAAATTTTTCAAAACAAATTTTAAAAAACATTAAGAAAAAAATGCAAAAATAGAATCTCTAAAACGAAAGGCAAAAATAATGGAATATGAAAATCTGAAAGGCAAAAATAATCTTAGCCTCGCTTCACCACTTTATGCAAAGGATTTAGACGAAAGCTTTTGCGTGATTGATATGCGCTATCCTCAAGACTATGAGATGATTCATATTAAAGATTCTCTTAATCTCAATAATCCCTACGATATTTACGAACACATCAAACGCCACCCGCAAAAAAAATGTGTGCTTGTGTGCTATTCAGGTCATATGGCAAGCATTTTAGGAAGTGAGCTTGTCGAAGAGGGTTTGGAGAATGTTTATTTCTATGATGATGAATTTCATACCTTAGAAAATGCACCTATTCAACTCATCGCCAAATAATGCTATAATTTCTATAAATTTATCTTATCAAAGGCTAAACAATGAGTATTTTGCTTAACATCAATGTTTTGTTTTATATTATAGCATTTTTGTTTGGGGGGATTCCTTTTGGTTTAATTCTCGTTAAATTGCGTTATGGGATTGACATTCGCAAAATCGGTTCAGGAAGTATTGGAGCGACTAATGTCTATCGAGCGATCAAAGATACTGATCCTAAAAATGCCAAAAAATTTTCTATCCTCACGATTATACTTGATGCAACAAAAGGCTTGATTGTCGTGCTTGCAGCAAAGATTCTCGGACTTAGCTATGAGACGCAATGGGCGATTGCATTATTAAGCATTTTAGGGCATTGTTACAGCCCGTATTTAGGATTCAAAGGTGGTAAAGGCGTGGCTACAGCTATTGGTTCAGTGATCTTGCTCATTCCCATAGAGGGCATTTGTGGGCTGATTATATGGGGTATTGTCGGCAAAGTCTTTAAGATTTCATCAATCTCTTCACTTGTGGGTGTGCTTAGTGGGATTGGTTTAACCTTTGTAGTGCCCTATCTTTTCCCTATTCCTTCTAGCATTTCAATTGTTGATCAAATCCACACTCACACACCTGCTGTGCTTATCGGTCTATTTATCATTTATACACATATTCCTAATATCAAGCGTCTTTTTAGCGGTCAGGAAAGTAAGGTATTATAAAAATGACAAAAACAGATTCTCATCTTATCACATTGTCTATTGAGAATCTCAACATCAAAGCGATCATTGGCATATTAGAGAGTGAAAGAACCACATCTCAAAACTTGCACATCAAGGCAAAGATTACTTATTTTTATTCTGTCCAAGAGGAAGCTTATATTGATTACGCACTGGTGAGCAAAATGATTTGTCAAAAACTCCAAAATGAGAAATATGATCTTTTAGAATCTGCTCTGTGTGATATTGCTCAACATCTCAAATCTGTTTTTCCTGCCATCACTTCACTTGAGATTCACATTAAAAAGCCCGATATACTCGCTCCAATCGTTGTAGGAGCAAGCATTTCTAAACATTGGTGATTTTCTATTAAAATAACTTCTACCAAACTCCTTGTTTAATAAGTTTTTGAATGCGTCTTTGATTCCCTTCGCTGACCTTTGCTCCAAGCTCAATAAGCTTTTTAGCAGCTTCAATTCTCACTTTATGTTCGATATTTTTACCACTCAATGCAACATCAAGCGAAGTTTCCGCTGCTTTGAGAGAATCAATAGGCACACCTTTATCTTTTACAAGATATTCAATAAGTTCGACATTATTATCTCTAGCTGCATAATGCAAAATATGTCCTCCTGCAAAATCATACAAAAATGAAGGATCAAATGCCAACATTAACTCAAAAATACTAATATCCCCAAAAGCAACAATGCCATTATTTTGAGGACATCTTGAATCTCTATATTCCGCACCTCGCTTTAAAAGAGATTCAAACATTTCATAACGATGATACATTGCTGCTAAATCCAATGCCTTGACACATTTTACATCATAGATTTGATTCCTCAAACGAAACCCGCCCAATGCCTTATAATCATCATACATTTCGCTATTGATATTATAAAGCAAGGGCTTTCTTTTTAAAAAATCAATTTTCCCACTTTCTTGCAGAATCTCATTAAAAGTATCTTGAGCATTGCCGACAATAGCGACCATTAAAGGAGTGATTTCAAATCGTGGAGCATATGTGCTAAAAAATAAAAAATAGGGCGTGTGCTCATTAGTTGCCAACATATATCTATAAGTCTGGACATCATTTTCAAAAATAGCTCTCAAAAACTTCTGCTCTTGGAAACATCGTTCGACAGCTTTCTCGCCTTTAAAAGCAAGATTTGCAGTCAATCCGCGAAGTTGTTTGACCTTTTGGCAATCCACCTTCAACAAAGCCTCAATGCTTTGATCTAGCGTAGGAGGAAAATGTGCCTCCCACTTATCGATAAACCAACCCCCAAACAGCAGACTGCTAAAAATTGAGAGCAGCAAAATGGCTCTAAAAAACACTTTTCACACCTCTGTGGGTAGGTAAAATCATCATTCAACGCCTACCATAACAGAAGTTGCTTTGATGATAGCATAAGCTTCCTTGCCCACTTCAAGCTTAAGCTCATTGATAGATTCTAAAGAAATAGTAGCAGAGATGATATTACTTCCGCCAATGTCAATCTTCACGATTGCATTCACTGCGCCTTTTTCAATTGCTACAATCTTACCTTTAAGTTGATTTCTCGCACTAAGTTTCATAACTTCTCCTAAAGCAAAATTTTATTTTGAGGCGTATTATCTAATGTTTGCGCTTAAATTATCAAGAATCTTGAGCATTAAATACTTCAATGCGTTTTTGACATTCTTGCAAACCTAACACATATATTGCTGGAGCGATTCCTATCCCGCCGCTTTTACCCAACAATGCACATCGCAAAGCTGGCATCAACTGCCCGAGCTTGATATTATGCGATGATGCAAAGTTATGCAAATATTGCTCAAGATTCTCTATATCCCACTGCGTTTGAGTAAGCTCTGCGCTGATTGTTTCAAGCCATACTTTTGCCTGTTGGTCGAGTTTTTTTCGCATCTTTTCATCATAGGTTTGTGGCGGATTCATCACTTCTGTAAAATGTGTCGCAAATTCACAAAGTGTTTGACTACGATTTTTTAGCTCATTGTAGAGAATCTCGCGTTTGTCCTCCGATATGGCTTTTATGCCAAATGAGCTTAAAAGTTTCTCCAATTTATCGTTAGGTGTTTGTTTGATGTAATGCTGATTAAGCCAAAGAAATTTCTCCTGATTATACGCGCTTGCAGAAGTGTTAAGATTCTTAGGGTCGAAAAACTGAAGCATCTCTTGCAATGAAAAAATCTCTTGATCATGATAGCTCCAACCCAATCTCACCAAAAAGTTCAAAATCGCTTGAGGCAAATAACCCATTTTTTGGTAATCCATTACACCCATTGCCCCATCGCGTTTGCTTAGCTTTTTGCCTTGAGGATTTAAAATCATTGGCACATGATAAAATTTTGGAATCTTCCAATCAAAAGCTTGATAAACAAGAATCTGTTTAGGCGTATTACTCAAGTGATCATCGCCTCGTATCACATCAGTTACGCCCATTAACGCATCATCAATTGCTACTACAAAATTATAAGTCGGTGTGCCATCACTGCGCGCGATAATATAATCATCAATTTCACTAGCATCAATGGCAATATGCCCTTTCACACCATCATCAAACGCAATACTTCCCTCCAAAGGTGTCTTAAGACGCACAACAGGTTTAATACCTTCAGGGGCAACACCTTTAAAATCACGATAGCGATTGTCGTAGCGAGGTGTTTCACCTCTTTGACGCTGTGATTCACGCAATGAATCAAGCTCCTCTTTACTCATATAACAATAATACGCCTTACCTGTATCAAGAAGTTTTTGGATATAAGTCTGATACAATGCCAAACGCTGACTTTGATATACTACCTCTCCGTCATAATCCAGTCCCACCCAATCAAAGGCTTCAACAATTGCCTTAGCAGCCTCCACACAATTACGCGATGTATCTGTGTCTTCAATACGGAGCAAAAATTTACCTCCATTAGTGCGCGCATACAAATAATTAAAAAGTGCGGTGCGTAAGCCTCCAATATGTAAATATCCTGTCGGTGAAGGAGCAAATCGCGTAACTATTTGGCTCATTTTTTATCCTTTATAATTTTAGTAACTTTTGACATTTGTTAATCAAAGCCAAAAAATGATTATACCAAAATGTGCTATAATCAGCTTTTAACAAAAATCAACAAACTATTATCTTAAGGTCAAAAATGTTTGCAATCACTGGCGGTGGCACGGGAGGACATTTAGCAATCGCTAAAGCCCTAGCCGAAGAAATCACCCTTCAAGGACACAAAGCAATTTATATTGGATCTAATATCGGTCAAGACAAAATATGGTTCGAGCATTCTCCACTTTTTGAACAACGTTATTTTTTAGATTCTACCGGTGTTGTCAATAAAAAAGGTATTGACAAAATTTTCGCAATCAACAAACAAATAAAAGCCGCTTGGGTATGCAGAAAAATCTTTAAAAAACACCAAGTCAAATGTGTGATTAGTGTGGGAGGATTCAGTGCAGGTGGTGCTTCTATGGGTGCAATCTTATGCCAAATCCCTCTTTTTATCCACGAACAAAATGCAGTCAAAGGCAAACTTAATGAGATTCTCACACCTTTTGCAAAAGCAATTTTTGGCAGCTTTCAAAACTCCTCTAAAAACTTTATCCACACTTCTTATCCCGTAAGACAAGAATTTTTCTCGCATTCACGAGTGCGCACAGAAATCAAGCATTTACTTTTTTTGGGTGGTTCGCAAGGTGCAAAAGCTATTAATGATTTTGCAATTCAAATCGCACAAGAGATTCTTAATCGTGGCATTAAAATCACTCATCAATGCGGGACAAGAGACTATGAAAGGACAAAACATGCCTATGAAATGCTAGGCATTTTAGATAAGATTGATTTATTTGCATTTGATAATCACCTTGTTGCGCGTCTCGCGTCAGCTGATATTTGCATTGCACGAGCAGGCGCATCAAGTCTATGGGAAATGAGCGCAAATGGCGTGATAGGCGTTTTTATCCCTTATCCCTATGCGGCTAAAGATCATCAGTATTATAATGCGCTTGCATTTACACAAGAGGGCTTGGGGATTCTAATGCGAGAATCACAAATTGATACACAAAAGGTTTATGAGTTTTTAGAATTTTTACAACAAGATGGGAATCTTGCTCAAAAATCCCAACTTTTAATCGACAAAATCACTCCTAATGGCGCAAAAGAAATCATTCAACACATCACTTCTTTAGTGCCGTGTTTTTCACATTAGACTTTTATAACCATTTTGGATCAGCAGTAAAACTCACAGAAAGCCAAATTTTATATGAGGGTATCTGCAACGCCGAACAAATATACTCACGCAGATTATCAAGCTCTGCGACAGAAGAAATTTGAAAATTTTTATCCATCAAGATATTCACCTCAACGGTATAGAATCTCCCGCTTTTTGCCACATGCGTATCGTAATCGCCAAATTGATGTTCTTTAGACAAAGTCTCCATAATCTCTGTGATTTTGTCATCAAGCTCTTTGGGTGCGACCATCATCAAATCTTTGAAATTAGCGATAGCAATTTTTATCGGACTGACAGAAAGAAAAAGACTTAAAATAGTAAGCAACGCCGGATCAAGAAAATGTGAATAAGGATTTTCTTGTCTAGGATCAAGCAAATAAATCACGCCAAAAGTAATCGCGCTGCCCCCATAAAGCACACAATCAATGAGCCACTCGGTTTGATCGACTTTAATCAGTCCAGAATCAAGTCGTTTAGAATAAAAACGCGTATAAGCAGAAAGAGCAAAACTATACAAAAGTGCGACAAATGTATAAATCATCGCCCCGCCTAAAACAATCTCATACCCTCCGCTGATGATACTACCTATCCCTGTGATAAACGCATACACACATACGACAATCAATACCGAGCTTTTGAACAGATTCACCATTGGTTCAAAACGCACATAGCCGTATTGAAACACATCATCATCTTCTTTGTAAATATAACGTGAAGTGATCACGCTTAAGAATCCCAAACCCACGCTGATAAGCGCGACAAATCCATCAAAAACGACCGCTGAAGAACCCACTGCACTACCAAATGTGATGCCAAAAATAGCAAGAATCAAAGCACTATAAGTCGAGACCTTGAGAACACTTTGTTCTTTTGTATTATTAGGGCTTTCTTCTTTCTGAACACGATCCCTAACGCGTTTGCTTGCAATCAATCGAGGGCGAGAATGTAAGTAGCCCATATTCACTCACTTAGATTCTGGGAATAAGTATTCATTCGTTTTATCACTCGCTGCTTGTCTTCACCTTGGAGAATCACAGGTTGATAATTGTTGTAAGTTTTCTCTCCACTGATTGATACGGGCACAAAGCTATGTAACTCACTCCATTCTTCCATTTTGACAAAAGGTCTGACTTTTTTATTTATAATAAAATCTGTCGATTTGGCTAGACTTTCTAAATCTCCTTGATGTTTGCCAAATGCAAACCGCACTTGATAAATGATTGTGTCTTTGTCTTTTGGATTCTTTGCCCCGCCATAGACAAAATTTGCCAAACTATAAACAATCTTTTTGCCTTTGTATTCTTCAATCCCTTGTAAAACATGAGGGTGATGCCCGATGATCAAATCCGCACCATTATCAATCGCAAATCGTCCGATTTCTTTCTGAATCTTATTGGGATAATTTTCCCTTTCCTCTCCCCAATGAAAGGTGAAAATCACAATATCAGCACCCATTTCACGAAGCTTTTTGATTTCACTCTTGACTTGAGATTTGATAGCAGGATTCCAACCGCGATGCCCAGCCATTCCGATATTTTTACCTTTTACCTTATAGATACTCAAATATCCCTCACCGCTAAAATGTATGGGTGATTGTTTGAGTGTAGCAACGGTGTCTTGAAAGCCTTTCATACCATAATCGCGTGTATGATTGTTTGCAATATTCACAGCTTCGATACTTCCCTCTTTTAAAATATTAATATATTTTGGATCACCTTTAAAGGCAAAGGGTTTGATCATTCTGTCGCCATTATGCGTTGTAAGCGGTCCTTCTAGATTCCCTAAAGTCATATCATCATTAGCAAGCACCTCTTGCACTTTAGCAAAAAAATAGCGATAATCTCCGCCAATTTGAGCAAACTTCCAATTAAAAGTTTCGCCCGAGCTGCCAAAATAATCCCCTAAAATATTGTCTCCGATAAAACTTAATGTGATAACTTCATTATTCGATAAAGCACCTGCAGATACTTGAGGTGTGGGTGTTTTATCGCCAAAACAACCGCTAAGCCCTGCAATCAAAACTGCCACAATGACCCATCGCGCAAAAAACCTCAAATAATACATTAGATTCTCCCCTGCATTTAAAGGCATTATTCTAGCAAATTTCAATGCGATTTGTCTTAAATTTTTGCTTTAATTAAATTTTGCTATACTTTCAGCGACCCTTTCATCTAGCTGGCCAAGGATACCACTCTTTCTCAGTGGCAACGGAAGTTCAAATCTTCCAAGGGTCGCCATAAAAGCCAATACAAGGATTTATATTTTGCTGCTTATATCGTGGAATGTTAATGGACTAAGAGCCTGTATGAATAAAGGCTTTATGGATTTTTTTCAACAAATCAATGCCGATATTTTTTGTATTCAAGAATCTAAAATGCACAAAGAACAAGCAGATTTTTGCTTTGAGGGTTATGAAAGTTTTTGGAATAGTGCCGAAAAAAAGGGCTATTCTGGTGTCGTGATTCTTAGCAAGCAAAAGCCTTTGCGTGTCAGTTATGATATGGGTAAAGAACATCACGATAAAGAAGGGCGCATCATTGTGGCAGAATATGAACATTTTCAACTTGTTAATGTTTATACGCCAAATTCTAAACGCGAGCTTGAAAGACTGCAATATCGTATGGAATGGGAAGATGACTTTAGGGCTTTTCTCAAGGATTTAGAAAAGCATAAACCCGTGATTGTTTGCGGAGATCTCAATGTAGCCCATCAAGAAATTGATCTTAAGAATCCTAAAAGCAACCGCAGAAATGCTGGATTCACCGATGAGGAGCGTTCCAAAATGAGCGAACTCCTTGAATCTGGATTTACCGATACTTTCCGATATTTTTATCCCACACTTGAAGGAGCTTATAGCTGGTGGAGCTATATGGGTAAGGCAAGAGCAAACAATACAGGTTGGAGAATCGATTATTTCTTATGTTCCCGCATTCTTAATGATAAACTTAAAAACGCATCTATTTATCCGCAAATTATGGGAAGCGATCACTGCCCCGTAGGATTAGAAATTAACTTTTAAAATAATGAAAACGCATATCCTTAAACTTTTATACCTTAAACAGCTTTATCGACAGGCACTTTGCGGTGAAAAATACACACGCTTAATGCCCCATATACAAAATCAACCTCTTACTTCCTCCAAAATGGGCGAAAGCCTAGAGCAAATTATCCAGCATTGTTCTTTGTGTAATCGTATTAAACATTGCAAACAACCCTCATTTGGTATCATCAACCCAAAATCCCCGATATGCTTCATTAGCGAGATTCCTCTCGTTGATGAAAAGGGTCAATTTGTGCAAAACAAAAGCGCCTTAATGCTCCAAAATATTATTAAAAATGTTTTTTGCCTCCCTCAAAATGTATGTTCGATTTTGTCTTTAGTCAAATGCGATAGTCAGAATCTTCACCTTGAAAAAAGTGAGATTCTCTCTTGCATAGGGTATGTATTTTCTCAACTCGAACACATCAATGCAAAAATCTATATTCTACTCGGACACAATGTCGCTACACACATTTTAGGACAGAATCTACAAGATCATTTATGCCAGCATAAAATTTTATGGCACAATAATAAAAAATTTTTAGTTTCTTATTCACTTAATGAGTTAGTCAAAAATCCCTCTTTGAAAAAAGAGGCAAATAACGATTTTATACTTGCCAAAGGATCATTATGAAACGCAAAATTCTGCCTACTTTTCTTGTTTTGTTCTTATCTTTGTGTTTTTTGAAAACAGAAATTTACGCAAAAAGTTACATCATCTCTCCTCTACCTCTTCCTCAACAAGAAGTGCTCAATATCAGCACGGATAAATGCAGCAATTCGTGCTTATCGGATTATTTTGTTAAAGGGCAGTTTTTTTCGTTTATTGCATTTTTTGGCAATCAAGCCAGAGATACAGAATTACGCGCAAAGCTTTCAAGTGTATTAGGGGATTTGGGCATATTTGATCAAATCATCGGACCCGAAAAAAATAGCAATGCAAGAATCAAACTCGCTCTTTTGATGCCTAAAAAAATCATTGGACGCTATTCAGTAACAAGCATTGATACAATACTTGCTTACCTTATGGCAAGAGGCAATGACTTTGTGTTTGAAGTTTTTGACACAGGTGATGAAAGTGCAAGTGCTATCAAAAATACTTATGAAAAAATCGCTCAATCCAATTACGACTTTGTCATTGCTATTTTTACGCTCAATGGGGCGCAAGAATTAGCCAATCTCTCTATTAATATTCCTACCTATCTTCCCACGATCAATAAGCGTCAATTAAAAAATCCACCCTCAAGCAAGAATCTTTACTTTGGCGGGATCGACTATGAAGCCCAAATTGATTTGTTGCTTTCACTTGCTGGGGATAAGCCTATAGTTGCCTATAATGATAATAGTTTTGTAGGACGCAACTTGGGTAATATCCTCAAAAGTAAAACTTCAAAGATTGTTTATGAAGAAGTTGTTGATTCCCAAACTGCAACGACTTTTGTCCAAAGACTAAAAGCACACGAACGCTCCATTGCTGGCAATAATGTCTTTTTCAATACGCCTGTTGTCAAAACCGGCTTAATGGCTTCTCAACTTGCCCTCTCAAAAAGACTTCCCGACAAGCTACTTTCTACACAAATCAACTTCAATCCCTCGCTTTTGCTTTTGATTCAAAGAGAAGATAGAAAAAATCTTTATATTACGAATGTTATTAACAACAAAAATCAATATCTTGTCGAATACGCATCGCTTTTAGGAGGAGATTTGCGCTATGATTGGGTAAATTACTCAACTGCCATTGGTGTAGAACAGCTCATCAGCTCACATATTGCAGAAAATCATCGATTTTTCCAAGAACGGCTAAAAGATGGGCAAGTTGAGTATATCAATAAAATTTACAAAAGTGATACAAAAAATTTCTATGAATACCGCTAATGAATACGATTTTAGCTTTGATGCCGCGCAATGTGAAGAATGTGGCGGCAAATGTTGTATTGGCGAAAGTGGCTATGTGTTTATAAGCATTGATGAAATGCTTCACATCGCACAAACTCTGAATCTGACATTTGAAGATTTTACACAAACTTATGTGCGTAAAATAGGCTATCGCTTTTCGTTGATCGAGAAAATCAACGAAGATGGCTATGCGTGTATTTTTTTTGATTCATCAAATAAAAAATGTCGCATTTATGAACAGCGTCCCAAACAATGTCGGGATTTTCCCTTTTGGAACGCTCACAAAACTTCATGCCTCACACCTGAAAACCTCATCTTATTGCAAAAAGAATGTCGAGGCATTAATATTTTTAACAAAAAAGGAGAATAAATATGAGCAAATATATCCGCTGGATTCTAGCATTGTGGATTAGCTCAACATTATACCTTTATGCAGATTTTGATGAAGATACCTATATACTCAACGCCATTGAACTTGAAATACAAAACCAATATGACAAATCTCGTGATATGTATCTTATATTATACGAAGAAACGAACAAACTTGAATATCTTAGGGAAGCCGTTTTACTCTCATCAATGTTGGATAAACCCTCCGCAACCTTACAATTTGCGCGAGAATATATCCTTATGGGCGGAGAAAACGATTTGACGATACATAAAGTTTTCTTGGATTGCTATCTCAAACTTGGCTTAAATGAATCTGCCCTTAAAGAAGCCCTATGGGTCAAATCTCAAGAAGATAGTGCGGTGATTAATGATATTTTAGGTTCTCTCTATGCTGCACAAGGTGATCTTGAGAATGCACAAAAAGAATTTTTACTTGCTTATGAACGCACAAAAAATCAAGAAATATTGCAAAAGATTCTCTCTATTTACATCGCACAGGGACAAAATAAAAAAGCCTTAAATGCTTTAGATTCTCACATCGAACAATACGGCTGCAAAGATTACTTTTGCAAAATCGCTATTGATTTTTATGCAAAAACCAAACAAATTACAAAAATCGAAAAGATATTTGAGCAATCTTTTGAAGCAAATCCGACCATTGCTAACGCCCAGAATCTTATCTTGATTTACACACATCAAAAAAAATTTCAACAAGCTACGCAAATTGCTTCACAATTCCCATTCAATCCGCAAATTATGCTTGAACTCTATATCGCCCAAGAAGATTTTCTCAATGCTTCTTTGCAAGCTGGAATCTTATATAAAGAAAATAAAAACCCCTATTATCTTGCCTTGCAACAAATTTACGCCTTTGAATCTTTGCCCAACAAACAAGATAAAAAATTAGTCAAAAATATCACTCACGAATTACAAAAAGCAATCACTTTGATTCAGATTCCCACGCAAGATGCACTCAAAAACAATCCCACAGATTCTATACAGAATCCTTATAGTATAGAATTAGGATTTTTTTTCAATTTTTTAGGTTATTTGATGATTGATTACGAAATCAACCCAAAAGAAGGTGTAAAGTATGTCAAAAAAGCCTTAGAAATTTCGCCCAAAAATCCCGCTTATTTAGATTCTTTGGCATGGGGATATTATAAAATCAAGGATTGCAAGCTTGCAAGAGAAATCTTTGCACAGATTCCAAGTGATGAAATCACAAAAGAACAAGAGCTTAAAGACCATCAGAATCTTATCAATCAATGCGAGCCTTGATTGCCCTATATTTTTTATTCGCCTTCGTTTAAAAGCCCACTTTCATAGAGAAAAATCGAAGGCGAATAATTCACATTTTTAACCATATCTCTACTTGCAAAAGACAGAATCAGATTCTCTTTTGCCCTTGTAATAGCGACATAAAACAATCTTCTCTCTTCTTCTAAACTTCCGCTTTTAGTGATAAGTTTGCGATTAGGAAATCGTCCGTCCATCAAATCCACGATATAAACACTTTTAAACTCCAAGCCCTTACTTGCATGCACACTCAATAGATTGACTCCACTTCCTTCGCTTGCCTCGTTTGAGCCCAAAATCATCGCATTGAGAAATTTTCCTAAATCATCGTAATTTCTCGATAAATCATATAATAATGAGGCTTTACGCTTGATGCTTTCCTGTGCATTTTCAAACAATTGGCTATCTACTTCGCCATCTTTGCGCCTTGCTCTTTGTGTAGCAAGAGTAAAGCAAATATTTTTAAAAAAACTACTTTGCATTATATGTGTGATAAGATTCTTTGGAGAACGCACAGAAGGCACATGATAAATCATTTCAAAAAAATCATTCAAGAAAACTGCCCCATCTTTATGAATCTTAGGGTGAGCAAGTATTGGGTGAGAAGCAAAAATATCAGACACAAAGGTATCAAAACGCGCTTGAGATTCTAAAATAAAAAAATCATCAAACAAACCTAATTGTGTGTTTTTTGCCTTTTTCTCATAAGCGGTAATATCTGGATTAGGAGCAAACATTCCTTTTTTGCAATCCCCATCTCCTAAACGAAATAATGCTTCATAAATCTCCTTTGCAATAGAATTGCCTATACCCTTACCATAACTCAAAGTATGGATATAAGCCATCATATCGCGCGGATTATAAACAAGAGAGCAAATATCAAGCATCAAGCGCACTTCTTTTGCATCAAAAAAACTCATACTTCCCTTGCGCTTTGAGGGGATCTTCAATTCTCTTAAACTTGCCTCAATCCCATCGGCACTTGAATTATTGCGAAAAATGATTGCGACTTCTTCATAAGGTAATTGACTTGATGCGATATGCCTTGCAATGCCTTGATATTGCAAAAACAGCT
Source organism: Helicobacter sp. MIT 05-5293 (assembly GCF_000765665.2). Lineage (NCBI taxonomy): Bacteria > Pseudomonadati > Campylobacterota > Epsilonproteobacteria > Campylobacterales > Helicobacteraceae > Helicobacter > Helicobacter sp. MIT 05-5293. The sequence goes on along the minus strand of NZ_JROZ02000001.1, from coordinate 62,492 downwards.
CATCGTATTGAATCAATTTAGGAGGAGAAAAATCTCCCTGCTTAATTACCTCAAGATTCTTAGGATAAATGCGTTCATTTTTTTCAATAATTTTATTAGCGAGATTCAGAATATGCGCGCTTGAGCGATAATTTTTGCTCAATGTAAAAACTCGAGAATCTGCATATTTGTTCGTAAAATTACTGATGATGCGAATATCTGCACCATTAAAGGCATAAATACTTTGATCGTAATCTCCCACACAAAAAAGACTGGGCGCATGCAAGGCATCAAGGATAGAATCTTGCAAGGGATTTGTATCTTGATATTCATCACACAAAACCTCTTTAAACAAAGGCTTTTCAAGCTTTTCAATGGATTGGCGATAAAGCAGTAACAAATCATTGTAATCAGCATAATGATGCAATGCTTTAAGAGCTTTAAATTCTTCTATCACATCTTCATAAATTGCACTATGAGATTCTTGTTGTGGGTATTTTTCTGTAATCCATGTGCCAAAAGAACAATGCGCAGCGGAATTAACAAATAAAGAATACAAATCATAAAGATATTGTGCAGAATAAGGTGCATTAGAACCACTAAGATTAAAGATGCGTTTTTCATACAGACTTTTAAAAAGTATATGTAATTCTTTGGGTTGCTTAAGATGAATGGTGGAATGCTTTTGCAAATATCGATATGCCACAGCGTGAAAAGTCCCCGCCTCAATATTTTTTGCCAAAGATTCACCAAAGATTTTCCCCACACGCGCAATCATTTCATTGCTTGCTTTATTAGTAAAAGTCAATAATAAAATATCACTTGGCACAAAGCCATTACGAAGAAGGTGGGCGATACGTCCGACAATCGTAGAAGTCTTGCCCGTCCCAGCAGAAGCTATGATGAGATTATGCCCACTTGGGGCACTTGCCGCATTCGCTTGTTCTTGGTTGAGATTGGAGAGCGGCATAACTTAGCAGTAAATAAAAATTATGCTTTCAATGTCTCAAGCACTTCTTTAGATAAAAACTCTCTAATGGGTTGCACTTTGCTAAATTGTGGATATTCAGCTACAGGAAGTGTGGTAACTTGCAAGGCTGAAGCATTGGCAGGATTAAACACAAAAGGTGCTAGTAGATTTACAATTGAATTTTCGATAGGTTTTTGCACAACTACTACACAATAAACTTCTACTTTGTCGCCTCTTTTTTCGTCCAAATCAAGCAATCTTTCATCTGCAGTCGGAATAGTAAAGGCATAATCACAAAGTGAAAAAGGATTGACGAGGTTAATCTCAAAACCATTTTTGCCATCTAAACTCTTAATTTTACTAAAAGTTTCATCGATTTTCTCTAGTTCGATCTTCGTAACATCTTCAAAACCCAAAATTGGCATTTTTAATTCGTAAGTCATTACTTACCTCCATTTTATTTTTAGCATTTTGATATTATAATACATTTCTAAAGCAAAATAAATACCATAAAGGCATTTTCATGAATGAGTGTGCAAAAGAAAACACAAAAAAGAGCTACAATCACAATATCATAGAATCAAAATTCTATGACATCTGTGAAAAACGCGGTTATTTTGAAATCGAGGGTAATCAAGCCCTTTGGCGAGACAATCAAACATTCTGTATCATGATGCCTCCACCCAATGTTACAGGTGTGCTACACATTGGGCATGCTCTTACTTTTAGTTTGCAAGACATTATCACTCGATATAAGCGTATGAATGGTTACAAAACACTTTATCAGCCCGGTTTGGATCATGCAGGGATTGCCACACAAAATGTCGTAGAAAAACAGCTCCTTGCACAAGGAATCAAAAAAGAAGACTTAGGCAGGGAGCAATTTTTACAAAAAGTATGGGCGTGGAAAGAACAAAGTGGCGGACAAATCCTGCAACAAATGCGTCATCTTGGTATTACTCCTGCTTGGTCAAGGCTGCGATTCACTATGGACAAAGGTTTGCAAAATGCTGTCAAAAAAGCATTTGTGCAATGGTATAATCAAGGGCTTATCGTGCAAGATTATTATATGGTCAATTGGTGCACACACGATGGCGCACTTTCAGACATTGAAGTAGAATACGAAGAAAATCAAGGCAAACTCTATCATTTGCGCTACCCAATCAAAGATTCTAATGAATGTGTGATTGTAGCGACTACACGCCCAGAAACATATTTTGGCGACACTGCCGTGATGATACACCCCGAAGATTCTCGCTACACACATCTTATAGGCAAAAGTGTCATCTTGCCTTTGCTTAATCGCGAGATTCCCATCATCGCAGATTCTCATGTGGATAAAGAATTTGGCACAGGTTGCGTGAAAGTAACACCTGCACACGATATGAATGACTATGAAGTTGGCAAACGACATCAGCTTCCTTTTATTACAATTTTTGATGAAAAAGGGATTCTCAACGAATATGCAGGAGAATTTAAGGGTTATGAGCGTTTGGAAGCGCGCGAACTCATTGTAAAAAAATTACAAAAAGAGGGATTTGTCGAAAAAATTGAAGACTATACCAACCAAGTAGGCAAATGTTATCGTTGCGGTAATGTCGTTGAGCCTTATATCTCCAAACAATGGTTTGTCAAAAAAGAAGTCGCTCAAAATGCAATCAAGCGCGTTAATGAGGGTGAGACGAGATTCTATCCCGCTCAATGGCTCAATAACTATAATGCGTGGATGCGAGAACTCAAAGATTGGTGTATCTCACGACAACTTTGGTGGGGACACAGAATCCCAGTGTGGTATTGTGAATGTGGAGAAAAAATCGCAAGTGAAAAAGACTTCCCCTCTTGCCCAAAATGCCATAAAGAGATACAAAAACAAGATGAAGATGTGCTTGATACTTGGTTTAGCTCTGGGCTTTGGGCTTTTAGCACTCTAGGTTGGGGTAATGAAGGTGAAACATCTGCATTTTATCGCTCCGATGATGTGAAAGATTTTTACCCCAATACGCTCCTCATCACAGGCTTTGACATTTTATTTTTCTGGGTAGCGCGTATGCTTTTAAGTGGAGAATCGCTTTTGCACGAACTTCCCTTTAAACATATTTATCTCCATGCTTTAGTGCGAGACGAAAAAGGGCAAAAGATGAGTAAAAGCAAGGGGAATGTGATTGATCCGCTTGAGATGATTAAGCAGTATGGTGCAGATGCGTTGCGCTTTACTCTTGCGATTCTGTGTGCGCAAGGTCGTGATGTCAAACTCTCCTCTCAACAACTTGAAATCTCCAAAAACTTCACCAACAAACTCTATAATGCCGCATCGTTTTTGATGCTCTACTTTGAGCAGCTTAACCAAACGCCACAAAAAGGATTTAAGAATCTTGAGGATATTTCATTCCAAACGCCACTAGGAAAATATATGTTACTTCGTTTTAATCAAGCTACTAATGAAGTGCATCAGGCTATCAACCATTATCGATTTAATGACGGGGCAAGTATTCTTTATCGCTTCTTATGGGGAGAATTTTGCGATTGGGGTATCGAATTAGCCAAAGCAAGCAAAGATTCTATCTTTGAGCTGGGGGCAATATTTAAAGCATCAATGAAGCTTTTACACCCCTATATGCCTTTTATCACAGACGCATTATGGCATCAGCTTGATGGCACAGAGATTGAAGAAAGCGATTCTATTATGATTATGCCCTATCCACAAGCACAGACAATAGAATCTCATAAAATCGAACAAGATTTTATCATTATTCAAGATGCGATTGTCTCTCTGCGCCGCCTTAAAGCAACTTTGGAGCTAGGAAATGCACCTATTCAAAAAGCTTTTGTTAAGCTTAATGATTCTGTATCTAGCGAGCTTTTAGAACAATTCGTATGCAAACTTGCTAAAATTGAGAATCTCCAAATCATACAAAATAAACCTCAAAATTGCGTGTGCGATGTAGGTGAATACACAGAGAGTTACATTCAGCTTGAAGGCATTGACTTGAGTGCTATCATCTCACGACTAAATGCTCAAAGCCAAAAACTTCAAAAAGAAATTGCAAAACTTCAAGGAATGCTTAACAATGAAAATTTTGTCAAAAATGCGCCCAAAGCAGTATTAGAACAGAATCAAAACGCCCTTCAATCTGCCCAAAGCAAATTTGATAAGATTCAACTTGAGCTTTCAGTGCTTAGCCCCAAAGAATCATAAAGGAGTAGTAATGAAAAAATTTTTGATATGCTGCATTGCAGTATGGTTATGTATAGGATGTAGCGAAAAACAGCAAAGCAAAGAAAGCAAATATCTTGCGCTTGTTGCAGCAGTAGAAAGCTTAGAAAAAGGTAATTCTACCACCAACATTACATCAAGACTTGATGACGCTCAAGCATTAATACTTCGCTCAAAATTTTCAGGTTACAAGCTTATCAGCCCTCAAGAATTAAATAAAAATAATGATGAATTTGTGATTATTGCTTCACTTCCTCGTGGTATCTACAATCTAGGATTAATCCCTCATGCTAAATTTTTTGAATTTGCTCAAAGCCCATCTCTTAATGAAGATGGCAGTGATTGGAATTGGTCAGCTGATGGCTTAGAAAGAAACCAAGAAGATTTTTTAAGCCTCTTAGGTGAAAACAAGCAGGCAAAAATTGTTTTTTACGATAATGGTGATGACATTTTATCGCCTGTAGGAAGTGCTCATTTAGGCTTAATTTGGGCAAAACATTTAGGATATGAGAATCTGTATCGACTTATTGGTGGATTTGGTGCTTGGAAAGATAGCGGACTTCCTACAACGACAGAAGTCCCAGAATGTTGCCAAATGTAATAAAAGACAGAGCTTACTTGCGAAGCTCTTTGATTCTTGCGGCTTTACCTCTTCGATTTCTCAAATAATAAAGCTTTGCGCGTCTTACGCGTCCGATACGCAAAACCTCAATGCTATCAAGACTCGCACTATAAAGAGGGAAAGTTTTTTCTACACCGATATTGTTTGCACCCATTTTGCGCACGGTAAATGTCTTATCCACACCATTGCCATGAATGGCAATACACACACCTTCATAGTGTTGGATACGACTCTTGTCTCCTTCTTGAATCTTAATACCCAATCGCACAGTATCCCCAGCTTTAAAATTAGGAACTTTCTTGTCTCCAATTTGCTTTTGATGAAAGCTTTGAATATATCGATTTCTCATTTTTTGCCCTTTTCTTTGATCTTTTGTTGATGAACGATTGTGCGATATTTTTGATACAAATCTGGTCTAAAATATTTTGTCTTACAAATCGCCAAACATTTTTTTAAGTCGGCAATTTTACTATGATTTCCCTTTGAATACTCTGAAGGTGGAGTAAAAAATATAGTATTTTTACTAGAAATTTTAGCAAAATTAGGTGCTTCGAGTAAAAAATCCTCAAAGCTTTCTTGTTTCAAAGAATCTTCGTTTCCAAGCACACCCTTAATCTGTCGCGCAATACTATCGCACATCATAAGCGCAGGGAGCTCTCCACCTGTAACAATAAAATCTCCCACGCTCATCACCTCATCGCCAAAGCACTCAATCACTCGTTCATCAAAACCCTCATAGCGTCCGCAAACGAATGCTATGCGTGATTTCTTGCTTAATCTCAATGCGTCATCATTATTAAAAGGTTTGCCACAAGGACTTAAAAAAATAATATGAGTATCTTTTACATCTTGCAATGCTCTGCCTAGCACATCAGCTTTTATGACTTGCCCTGCACCACCGCTTATTGGTGGCTCATCAGTTTTTTTATATTTATCATACGCATAATCACGAATATTAAGAATCTCAAAATCAATCAATCCTTTTTCCAAAGCGCGTTTAAGGATAGAATCAGAAAAATAAGATTCTATAAGTTGGGGGAAAAGTGTCAAAAAACAAAATTTCAAGCTAACTCATTTCAAGCAAAGACTTTGCATTACGCGTATATATGCCTTGTGGCGAAAGCTCAATGATATATTGATCAATATTGGGAATCAAAAAACTTCGTGGCATTCCTTGTTCAATCAATGCTTGATGTGTATCAATAATCAGATAATCCAACGCCCCTATACGCTCAATTTGACAAACAATGCCTAGATTCTCGCCTTCTTCTTGCACATTCACGCCAATAATCTCTTCCCATAAATATTCATTTTCACGAAGTTTGCACATTTGTCTGCTTTCTTCTAAAGTCGAATACAAATCCACATTTACAAGCTTTGCTGCAGATTCTCGTGAAGTAAAACCCTCAAAAATAACAAGCTTTTTTGTTGCGTCATAATGTTGGATTCTCAATTCTTTAACAAAAGAAGATTTGGTATGGAACAAAGCTTGTGGCACAAAGATATAAGGAAAATCACTCATAATATGAAGCTTCAAACCTCCACGAATACCAACCAAACGACCGATTCTAGCAACTTGTAAAAGCTTGAGAGATGAATGATGAGGAATGGGCATCTTTTAGATTTTAATGAGCTTGAACGATAATTTTGTAATTTCTGCCATCTTTGGCTTTAGTGCCAGAAATAAATGTCTTGAGAGAACCAACCATTTTGCCATCGCGTCCGATCAATCGCCCTACATCTTCCGCATCAGCAAATATAGTAATTTCTCGGGTATCGTCTTCTAAATCTTGTGTTTGAATATCTATCGCTTCAGGTCGAATAACGATTTTTTTGACGTATTCTTTAATAAAATCTTCAACCATCATATCCTGCTTTACTTTGGATTATTTTGATGTTAATTTTGCAACCCGTTCGCTCATTTTTGCACCTACGCTTTTCCAATATTCAAGTCTTTGAGCATCAAATTTAATCGTAGCAGGCTCTGTAAGAGGATTGTAAAAACCAATAGATTCTATCCAACCGCCATCTCTTCTCTTGCGTGAATCTGTTACTACAATGCGATAAAAAGGTTTTTTCTTGCGTCCCATTTTTGTTAATCGTATCACTGTTGCCATTTTAATTCTCCTTAAAACATCTAGCTTTTAAAGCGTGTATTATAATGGATTTTTCTTAAAACATCATTATTTTGGTATTTTAAGATGATTCATCATACTCATTAAATCCTGCATTCCCCCCTTTTGGGAAATTTTCTTCGCAAGCTTAGAGGCTTGAGCAAATTGCTTAATAATACGATTAATATCACTCACTTCCAAGCCGCTTCCTTGCGCGATACGCTTACGCCTAGAGCCATTGAGTATATCTGGATTCTCGCGTTCTTTTTTTGTCATTGAATTGACCATCGCACGAATATTTTTTATCTCACTGGATTGTTCCAAATCCACATTTTTGAGCGCACTTGCCATATTTCCAAGTCCGGGAATCATCGAAGCGATAGAGCTCATAGAGCCTAGCTTTTTCATATTTTCAATTTGTGCGATAAAATCCTCAAAACCAAATTGTCCCTTTTTCAATTTTTTAGCAATATTTTTTGCTTCATCTTGATCCATTACGCTTGCTGTTTTCTCTGCAAGAGAAGCAATATCCCCCGCACCCATAAGTCTCCCGACAATCCTATCGGGCAAGAAAATATCAAAATCAGCGACCTTTTCGCCACTCCCAATAAATTTCAATGGCACACCGATTTGATACGCAATCGATAAGGCAATACCACCCTTACTATCACTATCAAACTTTGAGAGAATCACACCATCAATACCGATTTTATCATTAAAATGCCCTGCGGTTTTGATACCATCTTGCCCACTTAGAGAATCTGCCACATACAAACATTCATAAGCATTTACACTTTTTTTAATCTCCAAAAGCTCATTCATTAGCACTTCATCAATCGCTAACCGCCCTGCACTATCAATAATCATCACATCATAATGTGCATCTGTCGCTTTTTTCTTCGCATCTATGGCAACTTGTATAGCATTTTCAGGCTTTGAGGCTTGACTAGGAGTAAAAATATCGACTTCTATACTCTCTGCGAGCTGGGTGAGCTGCTCAATAGCTGCAAGTCGGTGTAAATCACAAGCAACAAGCAAAACCTTTTTCCCTCTTTGTTTCAAATATAATGCGAGCTTGGCACTTGAAGTCGTTTTACCGCTTCCTTGCAAACCCATCATCAGAATCACGCTAGGTGGCGTAGGCGAAAAGCTAATCCCATAACTTTTAGAAGACTGGAGGATATTGGTTAAAGAATCCTTTAAAGCCTGCATAAAATTTTGCTTGCCAATGCCTTTAAGTTTTGTTTGAGTCTGCACTTCTTGCACAATATCTTTAGTCGCTTTATGATAAACATCATTTCTTAAAAGCGTCTTCTTGAGCTCATCACACGCTCTTTGTAAAGACTTTTCGTCATCAGCAAATCGAATCTTATTAACAATACCCTTAAATGAATGTGTCAAAGTGTCAAACACAATAACTCCTTTTTGATTCTCTTAAATAATTTTATGTTGTTTTGACAAAAATTGTATAAAAAAATCACTTTCATTATGCTTTTATTTATTTCTCTCGTATATATTTCAAGCGCAATTTGCTTAAAAATTTTAATTAATTAAAAATTCTATAAAAAAGGTTTATTTGTATGATAAGTTTTGAACAAGAATTGCGTGATAAACATCTCAAAATCACGCCTCAAAGAATGGTAATGCTTCGCCAAATTAGCGATAATGGGCATATGAGTATTGAGGAATTGCACGAACAAATCAAGTCTATCTATCCCTCTATCTCACTTGCTACAATTTACAAAAATATCAATGCTTTATGTGAAGCTAATATCTTGCGAGAGATTAAAGCCCCCACACAAAAGCAAAAATACGAGCTTAGCAGCGACAGACATATCCATGTCGCTTGTGAAAAATGCGGCAAACTGGAAGATATTAAAATCGACACAAGTTCATTGCAAAATGGCTGTGCGAATCTAAGCGGTTATCAAATCTATGATGTATCCGCAGTATTTATTGGCGTTTGCCCAGAATGCAAGGCAAAAAGTAGTGCTTGTTAAGCACATTACAGAGAGCTTTTCGGAGGGCTAATCCCACCGAATGAGCATTTATTCTTTAGAAAATAACATTTTCACAATACCGCACAAAGAGATTCTCTTTTCACTTAAACCCTCAGATACAAGATACCTAAACCATTAAAATGACAATATCAAAAATAAACTTTATGCAAGCCCTATAATTGCTGCACGCTAAAACTGACCATTCGATAATTCATCGTCATTTGATTAAGCCCTAGCATAATACACTCTACACATCGTTGATAGAATCCACTAATATCATCACGAGGAATATGCAACGCACACACCATTAGCGAATGCAAAATATGCGAGATACTGCCTTCAAAAAGCACACCCACGAAAGGATTCTGCGAAGATTGCTTAAGGCTTATTTTATGGATTAAATCAATTCGCTCAAACAATGCTCTTTTCCCACCAACAGGAGAGCTTAAAGCCCGAATAATTTGCTCTTTAAATGCAAGAATCTCACTTAAATACGCGTCTTTAGGATAATACGCAAACACAGATTCTTTATCCGCATTCATACAACTTTTAAGCTCTTTGACAAACTTCTGTTTATCGACTTCACGCAAATCAAATGCACTAGGCTTTACTGCCTTGCTCCCTTGTATATACGCACCATCACCAAGATTAATCACAAGATGAGGTTTAAAGACATTGATTGCCCGAGACATCATTGCGCTTGAAAGTGAAAAAAGCGCGTCAGCATACACCTCATAATCCCCATTTCCTTGCACCTTATAAGCATTTTTAGGAATCTCACTATCTTCTTCTCCATAAAATGATCCCTTAGCATGCTTTGTTTTCCCTTTGATATAGCCACAATCTAACCCACAAACAATAACTTCTTCGCTTAATAAACACGCCAAAGCAAAGCCTGCATTCCCCACATAAGGAGCGGCAAATTCAATCACGCTTGAAGGTTTTCCAAAATACGAACTCGCGCTCCCGCCTCTCATAAAGATATAAGCTTCCTTGCTAATCTCTATAGCATTAGGCTGCACCATATTACCACACAAAAGCGTAGTATCACCCAAAGGTGCAGATTCTAAAACATCTTTAAGATAATCAATCCGTTCGATTTCAATATGAAAATCTGGCTCAATACCTGCATTTTTCAAAGGCTTTAGTGCCGTGCCACAGCTCAAGACAATCATATTATCAAGATTAGCCTTGATAAAAGGTAATAACGCATCAAGACTCGCACCATTTCCCACGACACAAACAGGAATATTAACGCGTTTAGGTTGGTGCAAGATGGGATACTTGAGCCGATGCGCATCATTGCCAAGATTTGCAAAAGTATTTTTCACACCAATCATTTCATCATCAAAGCTCCCCCAACCCCGCGCATTAATCGCATAAGATTCTGCAATATGTTCCCGCACACGATCAATTTTGGGGCTGTCATAAAGCTGCAATTCTAATCGTAAAAAGTTATTCGTGATTTTTTTGTGAGTAAAATAATTTTGCACCAATTCTTTGTGCAATAAATCTTTCACAAAAATATAGCATGAATGCTCGGAGACTTGCTCAAACAGCTTAGGATAATTCACAAAATAAAGCGAAATACGAAACAAATCCAACTCTTGCTCAAAAAGCAAAAGAGAGTGAAAAAAATATCCCTCTTCAAGTAAAAATTCCAAAAACATACCGCCCAAAAGCCCAAAAAGTGTCATATTAGGCAAAAAATGCTGGGGCAGATGAAAACGATTCTGTCCGCCATATTCTTGCATCATAATATCAATCATTTCATTACAAATTTTGGCAGTGTAGGGAATTTTTTGTTCATCAAGCTTTTGAAGTGCTAGATGATTGGTGTGAAGCGTATAAAGCTGATTATTGAGCGGATTTTGAGCAAGTTGGATATTTTGCTCAATCATTTGATGATGCCCATTGATAATAGGATAGACAAAGCTGTGATTGCATATATCAATGATATTAAGATTCTCACCTTCAAGGTAAAGATTATATTGTGTAGGAGGATTCTTAAGCTCTTCAAAAAGTTTTGGATTAAGTGATGCAAAAAAGCTCATATTCAAAGCATAATTTCGCGCACTCCAAGAATCCAAAAGATGAAGCTGTCGCGAATGGATAATCTCTAAAAGGCTAATATCACTCACAAAACTTCCGCTCGTCCGTTTTTCATTACGACAATATCTTCAATGCGCACACCAAAGGCGTTAGGCAAATAAATACCGGGTTCGACTGAAAACACCATACCATCTTGCACGATTTCATCACTTATGCGCGAAATACGCGGTAATTCATGTATATCAAGCCCTACCCCATGTCCTGTGCTGTGGATAAAATATTTTCCATAGCCATTTTTTTCGATGACTTCTCGCGCTAGAGAATCTATTTGTTTCCCACTCATTCCACTACGCGCATTTTTGATGACATTTTCTTGTGCTTTTCGGACAATATCATAAATCTGCATGCGTTGCTTGTCTTTAAACTTTTGATCTTTACTAAAGTTTATTTCACTTTTTATCAAAGCTGTGCGTGTCATATCCGAACAATAGCGTTTGTATTTGATTCCTGCATCAAAAAGTAGCAAATCATTCTTATACAATCTACACTTGATTGATGGCAATGCGTGAGGCTTAGCAGCATTCGCATTAATGCCGACAATAGGCTCAAAACTCAAGGCATATTTTCCTTTGTAGGTCAAGTGTTTAATCGCTTCATAATGCAATTCTTGCTCATTAGGAGCATCTTTTAATGCTTTTTCAAGATATTTGGCAAAATTTTTAAAAGCTTTTTTGTTGAGCTTTTGTGATTGACGAATAAGCTCGATTTCTTCTTTTGTCTTAATGATGCGAAGTTTTTGATGAAAATTTGCTTGCGCATCAAGACTACACTTAAATGCCTCTAATCCCGCGTAAAGCTTCTGATAAAAATCAACATTGACTTCTTGTGAATCAAATGCAATTTCTTTAAGCTTAAAACGATTGACGATGCCTTGAATACTTTGGATAAAATCCCTTGATTCGATGACTTCCACACCCGAATAGCTAGATTCTTTTGCCTCTAAAGTATAACGAGAATCTGTGATAAAAAATCTCGCCTCATCTACCCGCACCACAACGGCATTATCACAGCTAAATCCACACTCATAGTATTGAGCACTTTGACTAAAAGTAAGATATGCTTTCATTAAGGTTTGACAGCTTGTTGAGATTGTTGGGCTTGTTGAGCCTTAAGAGCAGCGATTTCACTTGCAATCTGTAAGATTCCCATCAAAGCCAAATGATAGCTAAATGCTCCAAATCCCGTAATAACACCCGCACTTACGGCACCAGTATAGCTATGCGCTCTAAACTTTTCTCGCGCATGAATATTGCTGATATGCACTTCAATCACAGGAACACCGCAGCTCGCAATCGCATCAGCAATAGCAATAGAAGTATGCGAAAATGCGGCGGGATTGATAATAACACCGACATATTCTCCACCGATACATTCTTGAAGTTTATCGATAATCTCTCCCTCAAAATTGCTTTGAAAAAATTCCAATTCAGCATTATTTTGTTGTGCCTGTGCCTGAAGATTCTGATGAATCTGATCAAGCGTAAAATTACCATAAATATGAGGCTCACGATGTCCGAGAATATTAAGATTTGGTCCTTGAATAACTAAGATTTTCATACCACTCCTTTAAACTTAATAGCCTCATATTATAGCCAAAATCATTCATTTAATGCTTAAGATTTTAGAAGCAAATCTAAGGCATTAAAGTTACGCGCCTTCAGGTGGGATAAAAATATCTACCGGTTTTACTTCTCCTTCGTATTTTTTAATATTCACAAGTGCAGTATGGGCAATATTGCCATTAGCAAGCGCAGAAGTAGGTATATCAAGCGTAAGGACATTAGATGAGCCATTCTTACAAGGACTACCAATCTTGCCATGCTCTTGTGGATCATACCATGCGCCTTCACACAAACGCACCACGCCTCTTCTGATAGAATCTGTTACAAAAGCCCCAGCTAAGACTTCTCCTCGCGCATTGCTCACACTCACAACATCACCCGTCTTAATACCTTTTTCTTGTGCGTCTTTGGCATTAATCCAAATAGGCTCTTTATCAGCAATTGCATATTCCTTGCGCAAAGAGGTATTGGCGAGTTGAGAATGCAGCCGATATGCAGGGTGAGAAGTGATAAGAGCAAATTCTGCAGGTTTGTTCTCCATACCTAGCCATTCGATAGGTTCAAGCCAAGTAGGGTGTGCAGGGCAATCTTTATAATTGTATTTTTCAATAGTATGAGAGTAAATTTCAATCAAACCAGAATCTGTGCCGAGCGGATTTAAAATCGGATCTTCTCTAAAATCCCCATAGCGCACAAATTCTTCAGATTCTGAAGGGATTTCAAACTTCAGCGGTGCATTTGCCTTCCAAAAACTCTCAAAATCCGGTAATTCAAGCATCAACCCTTGAGATTGGCTAAGGGCTTGATTATAAAACTCTTTCAGCCACTGCATTTCATTTTTGCCCTCACTGAATCTGTCATAGACATTAAAAGCCTTTGCTAAATCACAAAAAACTTGATAATCATCAACAGCTTCAAATTGCTTTTCTACAAGCTGTTTCATAGGCACAATATGCAGATTCGAATAATCCCCACTCATAGAAATATCATTGCGTTCATAACTTGTCGTAATAGGCATCACGATGTCAGCATAACGCGCAGTAGGCGTCCAATAAATCTCATTGACAACAATTGTGCGGGGCTTTTGCCATGCCTTAAGAAAAGTATTTGTATCTTGATGATGCACAATCGGATTGCCACCTACCCAATAAATGAAATCAATATCTGTATAGGTAATTTTTTTACCATTATGATCGATTGTTTTACCCGGGTGTAATAGTGCATCAGCAATACGAGCTAAGGGGAAGTTATTATCACTTCCTTGCATCAACCACTCTGCTCCTCCATTGCTCACATTGCCTAGATTCATACCTCCGACCACAGGAGCAGTCGCTGTAGGCGAGCCGCCATTGCTATAATGATAGCTTAGCCCAAATCCGCCACCGGGTAGCCCAATCTGTCCTATCATACAAGCAAGCGTTACCAAACTCCAATGAGCCTGCTCACCATGATGAGCCCTTTGCATACCCCAACCAGACATTAACATCGTGCGATTTCCAACAAAAAGTTCTGCTAAAGATTCTATCTTTGCCTTTGAAATACCACAAATATGACTTGCCCATAGAGAATCTTTCACTACGCCATCGCTTTCTCCTAGCAAATAAGCCTTAAAACGTTCAAAGCCTTGCGTGTAATTTTCTATAAAATCTTTATCGTATTGATTATTTTTAAGCATGGTGTGCATAATACCAAGCATCAATGCCACATCTGTATTAGGCAAAGGAGCAATCCACTCTGCACCCAAATAATCACAAGTCATATTTCGCACTGGATCAATACTGATAATTTTCTTGCCAGATTCTTTAAGTTTCTTGAAAAAATCAAGCCCCGTGCCTTCATTAAGCGTCCAAGCATTGCGCAATGTTACCATTGGATCAGCACCCCAAATGACTACTACCTGTGTATGATCTAATACTGAAGGAAAAGAAGTTTGTTGTTCATACACTTCAATACTTCCCACGACATAAGGCATAATCACCTGTGAAGCACCCGTAGAATAATCCCCTGTTACACCCACATAACCGCCAGCCATTCCCATGAATCGCTGCAATAAGATTCTCGCATTGTGAAGATTCCCGCTACTTTTCCAACCATAAGAACCCGCAAATACGCCCTCTTTACCCTTTTGTTTGTAAGTCTTTTTCAATTCCTTAGCAATCAATGCAATTGCATCATCATAACTCACCCTTACCCATTCATCATCGCCCCGCAATTCGGGTTTTGGATTATCAGGATTCTCAAGGTATGATTTTCTAACCATAGGATACTTTATGCGTGTGGGTGAATACACCAAATCCGGAATCGTGCTGTGCAAAGGATTAGGCATTGCATTATCAAGCGCATTAGTGCTTGAGACGATTTTCCCTTCTTTAATTGTCGCTTTTAATACTCCCCAATGAGCCCCTGTGATAACCTCTCCATCAAGCACAAGATTCTCGCTAAAACTCTTGACACCAGATTCTATGGCTGTCTTTTTACTTTGATTATCACAGCCCACAAAAGGCACAAGGGCAAATATCGCTAAACCTTTCCCCATTGCTTGAAGCACTTGTCGTCTATTGATTGGATTCATTATTTCTCCTTTATTTTTCTTTAGGCATATCTTTAGCATTTTTTTGTAGGTATTGAGAAAGTAAATACTCTTGATCACTATCAAGCCCTACGCGACTTTTCATTGATTTGACCACACTTGGCCACGCATTTGCGCTAAATTCCTTTGGTGGGTGCAAAGCATGGCAAATTGAGCAATTTGCAAAAAGCTCTTGCGCTTCCTGATAAAGTGGCTCAACCTTATCGACCAAATCCACATTATCACTCCACAAATCCACACTTGCAAGATTCCATTCTTGTTTGCTCTCACTCTCTTTAAAAGATTCTATACGATTAAAGACCACTCCAGAATTTTTAGAGAATCCAGCGTTGAGAATCCGCCGATTGGGTGCGTAATACAATGCGACTTGCGCGTCTGCTTGCGTGTAACCCTTGATACGCAAAAGCACTTTGTTGTTTTTTTGTTCTAATACTTCTACCTTAGCGGTGGGTAAAAGCCTCCCCACGACCTTATCATCGCCTTCTTTGTAAAGCGATTTGACCTTAGAAGCATATTTGATTTCCCCTCCTTGTGCATACACAAATGCTATTGCTGTCAGCACAACGAGTTTAATAAGCATTTTCATTGATCCTCCTTAAAGCAATCTTTAAGCAGAATAAAACCAATTTGATTAAAATCAAATTAAAATGCGTTATTTTTCTTTATATAAAAATTAATATAAACATATTAGTATATGGGGATTTTTAGACTATAAAGCGTTATTATCTTGTGGATTTTGTTGTGTGTCTGGTGAGTCTTCTTGAGTTGATTGACTATCTGTCTCTTCATCTTGAGAATCTTCGTTTTCAGACATATCTTGAGGTTCTTGCACATCTTGTGCGATGTCTTCATCATCAGACTTTTCTTGATTGGGCAAAGGAGCAGACGAAGCTGCAGAATCTTCAAGACGATTAGGCTCTACGGCGCGAAGTGCAGAAGTGATTGTCGCAGCTTTTTGATCGTCCATTTTGCCTAAAATTTTTGTTATATCTTTTACTTCCATTTTTGAAAGAATATCCACAGCTTCAGATTCAGGCATACCCGCCAAAATAGCCGCAGCCTTAGCCTCTTTCATTCCTTGATAAGCCTTAATAATCTTATCATCTTTGACTTCTTTGATTTGCGCGAGAATCTCCTCATTTTGCGCAATCAGATTCAAAATTGCTTGTTCTTTTTCTTCTAGGGCTTGAGTGTTTTGTTTATTTTTTTCGTCAATATCAGCTTGAGCTTTCTCTTGTTCTTGAGCAAAAACAAGAATCTTTTGATCAATCTCTGCTTCTTTTGCTTGCAATTGTCTTTGTTTCTCATCAAGAAGAACTTGTGTAGCATTTTGCAGCACTTGTAAAGCCTGCTGACGCTCATCAATCTCATCAAGCTGGGCTTTTATCTCATCTTTGCGCGTTTCAAAAATAATACTACAATCCAACAAATGAGAATCTACCCCCCACAAAAAGCTTGTTACGCCAATAAGTAGAATGATTTTTTTCATACAATCCCTCCTAGCGTATTGTTATAAAGCATCGTAGCAATCTCATCACTTTCTATTTTTTCACGATATTTAAGCTCTTTGATCACTTCATCTTGCACTTTTTTATCAAGGAATTTGATTTTTTCATACTCAATATTTAAGTGCTTATATCGCTCTTGTAAAGCACTCTTCGTGTTTTGCAAGTCTTGAAGCTCTTGCATCGCAATCTCAATTTCATACAAAATCGCCCTTTTGGATATTTCAAACGCTTGAAAACAATCAAAAGAACCATTTTGTGGGATTTGTAACTTTTCAAATGATTGATTCAAATGTGCAATTTGGCTGTGTTTATCGGCAATTCTGTTTTCATTTTGCATAATTTCACGCTCACATTTTTGCATATCTTTTTTACGCAAATCCACAATCGCACTGAATTTTGTTTTCATCGTTTTTACCGCATGATTATGTCATCTCGTTGTGGGCTTGTCGAAATCATTGAGATTTTCACTTTAGTTATCTCTTCAAGAGCCTTAATATAATCTTGCGCTTTTGAAGGCAATGAGTCAAAACTCCTCACACCGCAAGTTTTCTCCCAGCCCTCAAATTCTTGATAAATAGGCTTGACATTGTTATAATCTGTAGGGATATAATCAATCCTTTTACCTTCATATTCATACGCTACACAGACTTTCACGCGCTCCAATCCATCAAGCACATCAAGTTTCATAATACTTAGGCTATCACAACCATTTAATCCACACGCATACTTCACTGCCACAGAATCAAACCACCCGCATCTCCTTGCTCTGCCTGTAGTTGTGCCAAATTCTCCGCCTTTTTGTCGTAGCCATTCGCCTACTTCTCCCTCTTCTTCTGTAGGAAACACACCATTACCCACGCGTGTGCAATAGGCTTTCGCCACGCCAATAATATTCTTCAAGCTCTTAGGGCTAAGTCCGCTCCCACTGCACGCACCTGCGGCAATCGTTGTAGAGCTTGTTACAAAAGGATAAGTGCCGTGATCCACATCAAGCATACTGCCCTGCGCACCCTCACACAATATTTTTTCTCCCTTTTCTTGTGCTTTCCATAGAATCTGCGTGCTGTCTGCAATAAAAGGCATAATAGAAGGGCGCACAGATTCTATTTTTTGCATAATAGAATCCACACTTGGCAATTCTATCCCATAGAGTTTTTCAACATAGCCAAGCTCTTGTAAGATATGTGCGATTTTTGTCTTCATGACCTCAAGATTTTTTAAATCCATTACTCTAATGCCATTGCGCAAAATCTTATCCCCATAGCAAGGACCTATCCCTTTGCCTGTCGTGCCAATAGCTCGTTGTTTGTTTTTTTCTTTGGCTTGATCAAGTAGAATATGATAAGGCAAAATAAGGTGAGCTTTATCACTCACAAACAATCGCCCTTGCAGATTCTCAAATGATTGCATCTCTTCAGCTAATGCCCAAGGATCGATCACTACACCATTACCGATAATATTTTTACAATGTGGGTATAAAATCCCTGATGGTAAAAGATGCAAAGCGACTTTTCGCGAACCTACAACAATCGTATGCCCCGCATTATGCCCACCTTGATAACGCACTACATAGTCATATTGTCCAGCTAGGGAATCTACGACCTTGCCTTTGCCCTCATCGCCCCATTGTATTCCGACAATCAAGTCTGCCATATTTCCTCCCTACTTTATTGAAATATTATTTAACAACAAATACTCTACGACCTCATCGGTGTAAATCGCAAACCCACATGAAGACTGCTTACCGATGCTGTATTTTCCACCCTGCAATAAAGTCGCATTATTGATAAACATTTTAAAAAACAAATCACCATAATACGAGTTGGGTGCGCAAGCTAAAGGTGAAAATAAGGTATTTTCATACTCACAATAACTTGCACATTCCAACAAACGCTCTAGCTCATTTTTTAAAAATGCAGGAGCTTTTTTGATCGCCTCTTTGAGCTCATCTTTACTGCTCACACGCACAAGTTGTGCGATATAGCTATCCATTTGCAAAAGCTCTTCAATCTTGAGTGCGGCAAAAGATTCTATATCCACGCCACTATGTTTAGCACACAAAAGAGGGATCTTCATATTAGAGATTTGCAGAAATGGTTTGAGCTTTAGTGCCGTCATAATACTCGCGCCCAAGCACATTACGGGCGAAAGACTATCACTCCCTAAATGTTCCGCACCAATTTGGTGAATCTCTGTTGTCGGATAGCTAAATACAGGCTGGACATAAAACCACTTTTTGTGCTCACTGCTATGTGCAATGCGTTTTGTGATAATACGCATTGCATCAAAAGTCGTGTCATAGCGCAATCCAATTTGGTGATTACTCTCTCCGCTTAAACGCAAAAGCTGACGATTAGAAAAATCCTCTTGATGCTCCAAAAAGGTAAAAATTGGCGTTACAATTTCTTTATAGTCATTTTGATAGAGGTATTCCACAGCCAACGATTCTATATCGCGTTTTAACTTCGCTGATGTGTCAAAATAAAGTTTGCTTCCTTGTGGTAATTCATGTTCTAGAATCAATGTCATATCCTGCTTTATAATATTAATAATATAAAAAAGCATTTATTATAACATAAATTCGTTTTAATCACATTTGCAAAGCACTTGTTTTAAAATGATACACTCTTGCTTTTAAAAATTCATTATTTAAAGGAATCTATTGAAAGTCGGATTATTAATGAGCGGTGGGGTAGATAGCTCTTATTGCGCATATTTATTACAATCTCAAGGTTACGAAGTGCAAGGATTCTATCTGAAGCTTCATAATAAGGAAAAAAAGCATCAAATCTATATCCAAAATTGCCACGATGTCGCAAAACATTTAGGAATCGCTTTTGAAGTCATTGACGCACAAAAAGAATTTCATCAAGAAGTGTATCAAAATTTTATCCAAGCTTACAAAGAAGGGCAGACACCCAACCCTTGCGCAATTTGCAATCCTTTGATTAAATTTGGCTTAGGACTTCAAAAGGCGCGAGAATACGGCTGTGAGCGCATCGCTACAGGGCATTATGCACGGATTAAAGAAATTTATGGCATCAAGCGCATTGCCAAAGCAATCGATGAGCGCAAAGACCAAAGCTATTTCCTTTATGCGCTCTCTCAAGATGCGATTGATTCTATCATTTTCCCACTAGGTGAGCTAATCAAAGAAGATATTAAAAAAACCGCCCTTACATTGCTGCCATTTTTAGGGACACTACAAACCTATAAAGAATCACAAGAAATTTGCTTCGTAGAAAATAGTTACATTGATATTTTAAAGCAATACGAACAAGTCGATAATGAGGGTATTGTGCGTAATAGCAAAGGAGAAATCATAGGCAAACATAAAGGCTATATGCACTATACGATTGGCAAACGCAAAGGATTCAATGTCTTTCATTCACATGAGCCTCACTATGTCAAACAAATCAATCCCCAAATCAATGAAATTATCGTAGGGAATAAAGAAGAATTAGCAGTTTCTTCAGTCAGAGCGTTAAACAAAAGTTTGCCCAAACAATTTAGCCAAAAAACCTATGATGTCAAAGTGCGCTATCGCAGTGTGCCTACAAAGGCTGAAATCACTATTGATGGAGACTATATTAACGCTACTCTTTTGCAACCCGCCTATGGTGTCGCAAAAGGACAAGCTTTAGTCGTTTATGAAGGAGATTGTGTATTAGGCGGTGGGGTGATTGTCTGATTAATGCTTACAAGAATCTTTAAGTGATTTTATTACTTTAAGATTCTTAAAACTCTTTTTACACTTTTTATCAGCTAGAGCGTCCCAATAAACAATGTATTGATTCATAGATTTTTCGCGCCACAGAAGCATTATTTAACACATACAAATGAATCCCATCAACGCCCCTTGTAAGCAAATCCACGATTTGATCCACTGCGTAAGCCGTGCCTGCTTCACACATCATTTTAGGCTTATCGGCATATTTTTGCAAGATTCTCTCAAATTTTGGAGGGATTTTTGACCCACACATTGCTGTGATTTTACGCGCTTGAGCAACATTGATAATCGGCATAATACCCGCGTGTATAGGGACATTGATACCTACTAAAGCGCATTTTTCTTTAAACGCATAAAAATCATCATTATCCAAAAATAATTGTGTAAAAAGTCGGCTCACTCCCGCATCGACTTTGATTTTTAAAGCTTTCATATCGCTTACCCAATCAAGTGCTTGGCTGTGTTTTTCAGGATAACATGCCCCATATATCTCAAATTTAAAGGCTTTGTGAGATTCTATAAAACGCACCAAATCACTCGCATAAGTAAAGTCCTTGCTCACAGGTGCATTTTCCACTTTATCCCCACGCAAGGCTAAAATATCTTTCACGCCTATTTTTGTGCAAGAATCTAAAAAATCCAAAACTTCCTCTTGGCTTTTATGAATACAAGGAAGATGCACAATAGCTTTAATGTGATAATGATTCTGAATGAGCGAGACAATTTCAAGCGTTTTATCACTATTTTTTGAACCGCCCGCGCCATAAGTAACATTAATAAAATCCGGCTGGAGATGGCTTAAATCCTCTAAAACTTCATAAATTTTACGAGAATCATCTGTATTTCTTGGAGGAAAAACCTCCAATGAAAAACAAGGCTTTGGCTCACTCATCGCCACTCCTCTCTTATCTCCTTTGTCGCTTGAATCAAGTGTTTGAGGCTCTCTACCACTTCGGGATTATTGCGCGTTTTAAGCCCACAATCAGGATTCACCCACACTTGCTCTTTGGGGAGCTTGGAGAGTATTGCTTTAAGCGTGGTTTTGATTTCTTCGACTTTGGGGACACGAGGCGAATGTATATCATACACGCCCGGTCCGACTTCTGTTTGAAAATGATTTGCGACAAGCGCATCAAGCAATTCAAGATTCGAGCGTGAAGCCTCAAATGAAATCACATCAGCGTCCATCGCATCGATTTCTTTAATAATATCATTGAATTCACTATAGCACATATGTGTATGAATCTGTGTTTGTGGCTTGACATCTTTATGCACGAGATTGAAAGCAGGGATTGCCCAGCTCAAATATTGTGTGTGCCAATCACCCTTTCTCAAAGGCAATTTCTCACGCAAAGCTGCTTCATCAATTTGAATCACCTTGATGCCTTTTGATTCTAAATCCAACACTTCTTGCGCAATTGCAAAAGCAATTTGCAAGGCAGAATCTTTGAGACTAATATCCTCTCGCGGGAATGACCAGTTGAGAATCGTAACCGGACCAGTGAGCATTCCCTTCATTGGTTTTGAAGTGAGACTTTGCGCATAGGTTGTATAAGGTGCGGTGATAGGCTGCTTCCAGCTCACATCTCCCCAAACAACAGGAGGTTTTACACAACGCGTGCCGTATGATTGCACCCAACCATTTTGTGTAAAAATAAAGCCCTCTAAGCTTTCACCAAAATATTCCACCATATCATTACGCTCAAACTCTCCATGCACAAGCACATCAAATCCTAAATCCTCTTGTAGCTTTACACATTCTTTAATCTTGGCTTGATTAAATGCAGTGTATTCTTCAAGACTAATCTTACCTTGTTTGAACGCAAGTCGATTTGCTCGCACATCACTTGTTTGAGGGAAAGAGCCAATCGTTGTAGTTGGCAACAAAGGCAGATTCAGTGCTTGTTTCTGCACACTTTGACGCTCTTTAAAGCTTGGCAAGCGTTTGATATTGCCCAAATCAAGTTGCGCGATTTTTTTATTAAGCTCATCATTGCGAGATTCTAAACGATGCGCGTGCAAAGTCGTATTAGATTCTAAAAGCTTGTGAGTGCTATTACCTGTATCAATGATTTCTCGCAATTCATTGAGTTCTTGGAGTTTTTCTTGTGCGAAAGCAAGATGCTGCAAAGTCTTTGCAGGAAGTTTGGTTTCATTTTGCAAAGTATAAGGCACATGTAAAAGCGAACAGCTCGTATTAAGCACGATGCGCTGTGTGATTTTTTGTAATTCTGTGATGACCTTGAGGCTTTTTGCGTATTGATTTTTGTAGATATTTTTACCATTTACAATCCCTGCAAAAAGGATTTTATTTGTATCAAAGCCATATTTTTGCACCAAATCCAAGCTTTGGATTCCCTCGACAAAATCAAGTCCGATAGCATCGACATCAAAGCCCAATACTTGCTCATAACAATCACGAATATCGCCAAAATATGTTTGGAGTAACACTTTTAAGCCATTTTTATGCGCCAATAATGCACCATACAATCGCCCTAAAAGCTCTTTATCATGAGAATCTAAATCACACACCAAAGCTGGCTCATCAAACTGAATCCACTCTACACCAATGTCTTTCAATCTACCTAACAACGCAAGATAAGCCTTTAGCAAAGATTCACAAGCCACATTGAAATCTTTGTCATTACTAAAAGAAATAAGCTTAAGCAGTGTGAAAATCCCTACAATCACGACCTTTGGACGATAACCCAAAGCCTTTGCCTCAAGAAATTCATTAAAGATTTTCTCCCCTACAAGGGCTATCTTACTTGCATCTTCACACTCTGGCACTAAATAATGATAATTGGTGTTGAACCACTTTTTCATTGCGAGAGCTTTTACATCGCCCTTATCGCCTTGATAACCTCGCGCCAACGCAAAATACTCATCAAGAGAATCTAATCCCAAATCTTTATATCGTTTTGGCACAATATTAAACAATACCGCTGCATCAAGGATATTGTCATAAAACGAAAAATCATTGCAACTTAAAAAATCAATCTTATTCTTTGCCTGCTCACTCCAATGCACTTGACGCAAATCTTTTGCTAGATTCAACAATTCAGCTTGAGAAATCTCACCCTTAAAATATTTTTCAATCCCAAATTTTAGTTCGCGCTTTGCACCGATTCTCGGATAGGAAATAGTAGAAACCTGCATAAAAACTCCTCGTAAAAAATCTTAAACACAATATGTATTTTTGGAAATATACCAAAATATGAAATAAATATCAATATATTTTAAAACACAATATGTATTTTTGGAAATTTTAGCCTATTTTCTCAAAATATATCTAATTATGATAAATATGAAGATTCTACAAATCCCTTAATAAACCCTGTAAAATCACTTTGTCCCATAGCCTAGAGTAATGATCATCTCACGATTTGCGGAAGGTTTGGGAAAATAATGAGAAGCCTTTAAAAGACTTTTGATTGCGAGTTTATCAAGACTTTCAAAACGGCTACTTTGCAGAATCTTGACATTATTTAATGCCCCATTTTCATCGATTTCAAAGCGGAGTTTTACTTCTCCTTTGATGCCTTTATTTTTCAAATACGAGGGATAAGTGTAAGATTCTGAAATCAGTGCATAAATCCTGCGCGCATACGCATCATCAGAATCCGAATCGACTGCTTGCGATGACGGAGCAGATATGGGCTGGGAGGTCTGCGGAAATGAATGTGTTTGCGCTTTGGGAGGTTTTTTCTTACGCGAGGCTGTGGGTTTCACCTTATCAATCTCATTAATTGAAGAATCTTGGGCTTTTTGATGCTCTTGATTTGTTTCTTGTGATGAGCTTGGCACAAAATGCGAAAGTGAAAGATAATAAGTCTTTTGAGCAAGAATCTCATAATCTTTCATTTTTATCATCACCGCATACACACATACGCCAAGCAGCACATAGATTCCCACTGCAATAAAAAAGGCAATACAAAGAGAACTTCTTTCCTTTTTCTTAGCTCTTCTCATCGCTAAATCTTTGTGTATTCAAAGGGCAAAAATACCGCCCTCCATTTGGCAACATCACACTCTGTGTCGTAACACCATACAGCGCATCAATCGTTGATTCTCTTAGAATCTCATCATAATTGCCAAAAGCAAACAACTCACCTTTTTTGAGCATTAAAATGCGTTGGGCGATAAAGCACTGGTCAGGGTGGTGCGAAGTGATAACAATACTCTTATCACGCAATGTTGAGAGAATCTCCAAAAGTCTAAACGCATACGACATATCAAGCGCACTCACAGGCTCATCAAGGACAATTATCGGGCTATCTTGCACGAGTGCGCGTGCAATAAGTCCAAGCTGTTTTTGTCCTCCAGAAAGTGTAGAAAATTTTTGCGAAGCAAGGTGAGCAATGGAGAGCAATTCCAATGCCTCAAATGCTTTTTTAGAATCCTCTGCACGATAGACAAACGCGCTTTTAGCAAATGCACCCATCATCACGACTTCAAGCAAAGTAAAGGGGAAACTGATGTGTTGGGATTGTGGGACATAGCTTAGAATCTTTGAACGTTGCAGATTCGAGAGACTATGACATTCTTGATTAAAAATCTTCACGCTCCCACTATATGGCAAAACACCTAAAATAGCGCGTAAAAGCGTGCTTTTGCCACTGCCATTTGCGCCCAAAATTGCACAGATTTCTCCGCGCCCAAGCTCAAAATTAATATGACGCAAGATTTCCTTATTCTTGCCTATTTTCACACTCATATCACAAACACTAAGTGCGCTATTCATTCACTGCTCGCTTAGTCGTGTATAAAATCGCCACAAAAATGGGGATTCCAAAAATGCTTGTGAGGATTCCCAAAGGGATTTCTGTGCTTAATAAACCTCGTGCAAGACTATCGCAAAAAAGTAAAAACAACGCCCCAAAAAGCGCACAAAAAGGCAGCATAAAACGATGATTTGCGCCGATAATAAAACGCGCAATATGCGGTATCACCAAACCTACCCAGCCAATAATACCTCCCAGCGTTACACTACAACTCGCTAAAAATGTCGCCATCACCACAAAAACAAGCCGCATCAATTTGACATTCACACCTAAAGCGTGTGCGCTTTCATCATCGAGATTGAGTATATCCACATAACGCGCAAAAAGCGTGCTGAAAATAAAGCTCAAAACAAAAATGACACTCGCAAACACCAAAGGGAAACTAAACCCACTAATCCCGCTTAAAGAACCCATAAGCCAAAATACAATATTAGGCAAAGTATTGTAAGGATCAGCAAGGAGCTTTAACACACTCACCCCCGCGCCAAAAAATGCCGAGCTAATCATACCGCCAAGTATCAGCATCAAAATACTCCTGCGCCCGTCAAAAAGCTGACTTAGTAGCACCGCTATGCTCATTGCAAAGATTCCAAATGCAAAGCACAATGCTTCCATACCCAACACATTGAATCCAAGCAACATACCCAACGCCGCGCCAAAACTCGCACCATTAAGCACGCCAAGAATACTTGGAGAGACAAGCGGATTACCGATAATACCTTGATACAACGCCCCACTTAATGCCAACGAACCGCCCACAACAATACTTGCAATGATGCGTGGGATTCTCACCTCAAACACCACAAAATCTTCTAACCCTGCGACATCTTGTGCAGAGCCAAAAATCATCGCAAAGATTTTGTGATAGCTGATAGAAAGCGTCCCTACACCAATCGCATACAACGCAAATCCTACAAGAGCGCACGCAAGTAAAACAATCCATAGAATCTTACGCGCAGATAAAGCAATCATCAAGCTTTCTTTGAGGATTTTTTAGGGATAAAGGCGATACCCACTTCACGACTATGCGTATAAGTGATTTGCCCATCGCGTTCGTTTTGTCGCACATATTCTTCAATGAGATGAAGGTTTGGCTCTCCCTCGTGAATACTCACATGCCATACAATATCATCAATCGCTTTTTGAATCGGTGCTTGATAGGTAAAATCTGCCTTTCTGTAAAGATATTTTGGCTGCTTATAGCCCTCTTCTTGCAACCATTCTAGGACATTAGGCAAACCTTTAGGGAGTAAAAGCGTAATATTGTGTTGGGAAAGGATTTTTGCTAAAAATTCACATTCTCGCAGTCTCCCCCAGCCGACATAACAAAGCCCTTGTTCGCTTAAGTTTATTGCCTTTAACAAGCCTTGTTTGTTGTTTAATGCAGGAGTCATTGATGCAAAGGCTATATCGATTTTCTCTTCCAAAGACGCAACATCAAAATCCACCCAATCCGTATGCAATGTGCGAATATTATCAAGCCCCAAAGTCTTTGCATCTTCCTCAAGAAAAGCAAGCATATTGGTAGAAATATCACTCCCGATGACTTTCTTTGCTAAAAAAGCAATCTCTAGCGCAAAGCGTCCATTGCCACAGCCAATATCAAAAACCACCTTATCGCGAAAATCCACACCTTGGTCTTGAAAAAATGTCAGAATCTCTAAGGTATCCTCTGCACCTTTCTTAAAACGTGGAAAAGTTTGCGCTTTTTTCTCCCAAAATGATCGTTGCATCGTTGTTCCCTCCTTCAATTAATATCAGATTCTTTATTTTTACAGAATCTAATCTTTCAAACCTTGTATGCGCTCATAATCATTATCACTCAAATCTCTTAAAAAAGTATGAAAGAAGTTTTGCGCTTCTTGCTTTACAGATTCATCATCTAAAAGCGTGGGTTGGACTTTTGAAAACGCCCATAAAAATCCGATTGATTGCATCACACTTGGCGGACGCATAAGCCAATTTGACGGCGTTGATGGCGCATAATAGATTCTCTTATCTTCAAAAGCCTTTAAAGATTGCCACTCTTGTGGAGGATTAGACATTAGTTCTTTGTAAAAAGGCAATTCACGCACAAAAATGACTTCGGGATTAATCGATGCGAGAATCTCAAAGTTAATACTGACTTGATGAGAGGGATTTGTGAGAATCGAGCAAGGCAAGGCATTCACACCACCGATGCGATAGGCTAATTCTTGTTGATTATCGCCATCACTGCATTGACTTTTCAGCCCATCAAAACCTTGCGCAAAATAAATCTTAGGGCGAGATGTAATCGCCTCACTTAGTGTTTGTAATGTATCAATAGACTTTTGCACAAACGCAATCAGCGCATCAGCCTTTTTACCCACAGCAGAATCTCCCCCGCCTAACGCGTCTTTGTAAGATTCTATCGCCGAGCCTAAACTTTCAAAACCATAGCCCTCCACACGCACAACCTTAATACCGACTTTTTCGTAAGGCTCAAGCACTTCTAAGGGTGTCGTGTCGCTAAAAAACACCACATCAGGTTTGAGCTGGGCGATTGCCTCAAATAATGCACTCCTATCACCCATATGTCCAAGCACAGGTAAATCAGCAATGTTTGGTGGCATAAACACAATATCTTCGGGATAAGGCTTATAGTTTAAGCCCACCATACCTTCGGGATTGAGAATCTCTAGCAAAACCGTAAGCGGTGGATTCATTCCAAAAGCCTTGATAACGCGTGTTTGTTGCGGCTCTTTATGAGGGATATTTGTCTGCTTCTCAGACGCATTATCCGAACAAGCGATTAATAAAAACGCTACAAATCCTAATAATATGTTTTTCATTTTTGTTCCTTTGTGTATGTATGGACAATCGTTTGAATACCCTTTTGAGGGATCACTTCATAAATGCACTCAATCGCGCTTCGGTCATAGACACATCGTAATTCATTAAGCACAGAATCTTGCGCAAGGATTGGCTCATCAAATTCAATCACAACGCCCACTCCTAGCTCTTTGACAATTGTATCAATCATATCCAAATATGCGCTTTTAATCTTTTTAAACGATTCTTGCGTTTGTGGGATAGGACAAAGGCTAAAGAATGTAAAAAGCCCTATGAGCTTGATTTGAGGAGAGAATCCAGCCTGCAGAGCTTGGCGGTAAGATTCTAGTAATGTTTGTTGCGGGTAAAGATGAGGAGTTTGGTGTGCATGGGAAATCACACAGCCCGCATCACTAAGCATGACTTGAAAATCTTGTGAGGAAAGAGAGCCTTGCAAAAAATCCTGCGCGCCCTTTGCAAGGCGCGTTATCTTGTGAGAATCGTGCATCATTAGAGAATCTATACTCTTTAGAATTTATACTCGATACTTGCAAACACTCTGCGTCCTGCCATATAATAACCTGCACCATAGTAATAATTCCTATCGAGTAAGTTATACGCACCGAGAGAGAGTTGTAAGCCATTAATCACACGATAATTGAGCTTTAAATCAAGCAAGAAAATATCGTTGTTTTGTGCATAGGTCATACTTGCTCCTTTTCCAGAAGTATACCATTGTGGGCTTTGGTAAGTCGCATTGGCAATCACATCTAAAGGCTTCCATGGGTTGATAAGGAATGTAACATTCGCAATATGATTAGGATAATCCAAGATTCGTGAGCCATCGACTCCATAGCTAGTGCCATCTTTGTTGGTTGCCTTTCTTTGGACATAGGAATAATTGATACCTAGATTAATGCGATCCTGCCAGAATCCTTGATTGAGCGCGATTTCTGCACCATAAGAATAACCCTCTTTAGCATTAGTGAGCTTGGTGCAGTTACTTCCCTCGTTACAGCTATTACTAGTATCTTCCACAGAGATTAGCATATCGTTGATGTCATTATAAAATACCGCAATAGAGGCTTTAGTCGATTGGTAGTCGAAATTTGCGCCGATTTCATAATTGAGCGCAGATTCAGGGGCTAGGTTTGGATTAGGTGTGCGATTTCCCCAAGTCGTGCTGTATCGTTCTTTAAGCGTGGGGAGTTTGGACTTTTTCCCGATATTAAGGTGCAAAATCGCCCAGTCACTTAAATCTGCATAAGCAATCCCTTGCAATGTCCAGCCCTGCATCGAATAAGTCTTATCATCGGTGTTTTTTACTACTGCCTTAAGCATATCATTGCGGTCATAGCTACCATTCAGCGCAAAGCGGAAGAGTTGGCTCACGCGTTGGGTGTATTCTGCAAAAATACTCGTGCTAAAATCTGATAGTTTAGTATTAATATCCATAGGGTCATTTTCATTACAATCACTTACACCATTTGCACATTTATAAGTAGTCTCATCTTTATGTGTATCCGATCGGAGGTTTAGCCCCACTTTAAGATTCTTCCGCTCATCAAACTCATAGCCGAGTGTGAAAATCCCACCCAAAGCCCAATCATCGTAAATTGAGACATAAGGATTGTTGGTATCAATTTTCGCACCTGCCCATTTATCTATTTTATTAATAGAGCTTCCGTCCCAAGCACCTTTTACCGTAAGATTATTATAAAAACTATCATAATACAAACGAGAATTCAAAGAAAGCTTATCGGTGAAGTAAGAGTTGCCGAGTAAATACACGGTGGTTTTGTCGTAATTTGGCCAATCCCACAGATTCGCACTTGTCCCATTAGCAGAGATCATACCGCCCTTTTCGCCCTTTTGATAAATCACATTGAGCGAATATTCGTGATTTTCATTCGGCTCCCAGCCGACTTTAGCGCGCAAAGTATGATTGGTATAGTTTGAATTGATTTTATCGGATTTTGTAGGCTGGAGTTGTGTCGTTTTAAAGTTATGCGAGAGATTAAGAGAATCTCTATCAGTGTAGGCATAGCTCGCTTGAGCATACCATTTACCCATATTTGTCCCCACAGAGAGATTGACTTGATTCTCATTATTTGCGACAAAGCCATAACGCGCATCAATCTCAAGCTTGTCTTTGGGCTTGGAAGTGATGATATTCACCGCTCCTCCTAAGGTATTCATACCATAAATCGGCGAAGTGTAGCCCTTAGAAATATCGATTTCAGAGATGCCAAATGAGCTAAATTGCGACCAGTCAGTTTGGCGATCATAAACACTATGCACAGGGATTCCGTCAATAAATAGCCCGATATGTGTAGAGCTGTATCCGCGAATACCGATGCTTGGCTCTCCCCTAGAACCAGCGGCAGGCTCATAAAACATACCGGGCGTAAAGCGCAACGCCTCGGCGATATTGTTTGAGCTAGAATTGGCAATGTCTTCAGATGTGATTGTTGTAACCGTGGGATTGTAATCGGTGATTTTTGAATTTTGAGAATCGACTTTTTCGATTCGTCCTAAGTCGTAAGTCTTACTAGAATCTTCTAACGCATAAGCATTCGCGCCTAAGAAGACAATTAATGCCCCCCCCCCTCGTATGATTTTAGTGATGTTCATTCTCACTTTCCACTCCTTTTTGTTAAAATTTGCGGAGTGCATTATATATAAAAATATATAGATAAAAAATTGATTTATATCAAAATTTGCTCCTTTTATCACTCTAGTGCAAGATAAAAGGTGTGTCTTGATACACAGAGAAATTAAGCCAATTGCTAAAAATCACACTCGCACTAGAACGCCAAGAAAAGACAATTTGCCCATGCGTATTAAAATAGTTTTGCGGGGATTCTATGCTAAGTCCTTTGCTTAAATCTCGCTGATACTCGTTATAAAGCGTTTCTTTCGTGTATTCGGGGTGTCCTAAGATAAAGACATCTTGAGAATCTCGCAGCATACTTGTCCCGCTTTGTTCTCCACGAAGCAAGACTTTGAGGTCATTTTTGCGTGCTAAGGCAAGCTCATCAATGCCTGAATGCCTAGAATGAGGGATTCTTACGACCTCATCAAGCCCACTTAAAAGCACATCATCTTCGCACACATAATGATCAAAAATACCAAAAAGCTTTTGTGGTAAAGAAATCTTGTCAATACGATGAAAATAATAAAGCCCTGCCATTGCTCCCCAACACAAATAAAGCGTGCTTGTGCAATGGCATCGCAAATACGACATAATGCCGACAAGCTCGTCCCAATACTTGACTTCTTCATACGCCAAATGTTCGATAGGCGCACCTGTTACAATCGCACCATCAAAGTTTCGCCCATTAATATCTTCAAAATTTACATAGAATCTATCCAAATGGCTTTGTGGCGTGTTTTTGCCTATATAGCTTTGCGTTGTGAGCAGGGTAATATTCACCTGCAAAGGCGAATTCGCAAGAAGTGAGAGAATCTGATTTTCTGTCTCGATTTTAGTCGGCATCAAATTGATAATCAAAACTTCAAGCGGACGAATATCTTGGTGAATCGCCCGCTCTGCCCCCATCACAAAAGCACTTTTTTGTAAAAATTGATACGCAGGAATTTGCTCTGGGATAATCAATGGCATAAGAATCCTTTATTTATTAAATAATTTCATAAAACAATCTCAATGAGCGCGATAACCACACCTTTAAGCCTCAATCGCCTTTTTCAAATCTGCGATCAAATCTTGCACATTTTCTAAGCCAATGCTTAGGCGCACTGTGCAAGGGGTAATATCAGCAGATTCTAATTCTTTCGCGCTTAGCTGTGAATGTGTCGTTGAAGCAGGGTGAATGATAAGCGACTTACTATCACCAATATTTGCAACAATGGCAAAGATTTCAAGTGAATTGCAAATCTTTTGTGCTTCTTCGTAGCTTTGTGCTTCAAAGCTCAAAAGCCCCGAACTTTGAGAATCTTTGAAATACTTTTTAAGCAAAGTATGATAAGGATTACTTGACAATCCCGGATAGCTTACGCTTTTAACGCGTGGGTGAGATTCTAAAAATTTCGCGACCTCAAGCGCATTATTAGAGTGTTTTTTGATACGCAATTCCAATGTTTCAAGCCCTTGTAAAATAATCCAAGCATTTTGCGGAGAAAGTGTCGCACCAAGATTCCTTAGCCATTCAGTAATCACACGGATAGAGAAAATCGGCAAGGGCAAACTCGCATACACAAGCCCATGATAGCTTTCATCAGGTGTATTATACGCAGGATAGCGAGGATTATCTTTGATAAGCTCATTCAAACCATTGCGTTCGATGATCGCTCCACCTAACGCGCTGCCTTGTCCATTGATGTATTTACTCAAACTATACACTACCACATCGACACCGTATTCAAAAGGGCGATGCAAATAAGGCGTAGCCACGGTATTATCACAAATACTGATAATTTTATGCTTTTTAGCAATGGTGGTGATTTGCTCTACATCGGCAATTGCAATTTGTGGATTGGAGAGAGATTCAAAGAAAATCGCCTTTGTCTTATCGTCAATCACTTGAGGGAGTGTGCCTTGAATATTATCAATATCAAAAACACGCGCTTCAATGCCAAATCGTTTTAGCACATGGACTAAAAGCGTTTGTGAGCCTCCATAGATTTTATTTGAAAATGCGATGTTATCACCAGCTTGCGCACAATTAACAAGCGAAGTAAAAACCGATGATGAGCCACTTGCTGTAACCACACCAAACGCACCGCCTTCAACCGCTGCTAGACGATTACCCAGAATCTCATTAGTAGGATTTGTCAAACGCGTGTAGATATTGCCCAATTCTTGAAGACCAAATCGTGCTGCCGCTTGAGCGAGAGATTCAAAGCTGTAAGCGGTGTTTTGATAAATCGGCACACTCAAAGTGCGCTGTGTGTCATACTGATATGCCGCATGCAAAGCAAGAGTGCTTTGCGAAAAGTTTTGATGAGTTAGATTTGCCATTAGTTGTCCTTTTTGAAATGAATTTTTTAAAACAAAGAAAATATGGCATAAATTTATAAACACAATATGTAATTATAAAAATTTGTAATGATAAAAGATTCTGAATGTTACTTTTTATTACATTACATATTGTATTTTAATTTTTTTGTCTGACATCTTGCTGCGTCATAAGAGCAACTATCACAAAAAATATTAAAAACACAAGTGATTAAGGTATGATTATTAAGGGTTAGGCTAAAATAGTTAATGTCAAAAGACATACATAACCACATTACAAGGAGAATATTATGGGAAAACGTGTAGAACACGATTTTATCGGTGAATTAGAAATTGACGATAGTGTGTATTATGGTGTGCAAACTTTCAGAGCTTTGCAAAATTTTAATATCACGGGTGATAAATTAAGCGGTTACCCAAGTTTCATCAAAGCTTTTGCGCAAGTAAAGAAAGCAGCTTGTTTGGCAAACTTTGAGCTTAAATTGCTTGATGAAAAGAAAAAGGACGCTATTTGTAAAGCGTGCGACAAACTTATTGCTGGTGAATATCGCGATCAATTTGTGGTAGATATGATACAAGGTGGTGCAGGCACAAGCACAAATATGAATACAAATGAAGTTGTGGCAAACCTTGCACTAGAAATCATGGGATACAAAAAAGGTGATTATCAACACTGCCACCCTAATGATCATGTCAATCTCTCTCAATCAACTAATGACGCTTATCCTACAGCAATCCATGTGGCTCTTTATGATGAGCTTTCTGCATTGGCAAAAGATATGGAAGTGCTTAAAGCATCATTTGAAAAAAAATCACAAGAATTTAAAAATGTCCTCAAAATGGGACGCACACAGCTTCAAGATGCTGTGCCTATGACTTTGGGACAAGAATTTCATACTTTTGCGGTGATGATGGGTGAAGATATTTCGCGTGTTTTAGAAGCACGAGAGCTTATCACTGAAATCAATATGGGTGGAACAGCCATTGGGACAGGGATTAATTCCGATCCTAAATACCCCAAAATCGTAGAAACAAAACTCAAAGAAATCACAGGACACCCTTTCAAAACAGCAAGTGATTTAATTGAAGCGACACAAGACACAGGTGCGTATGTGCAAGTAAGCGGTGTGCTTAAAAGAGTAGCAGTGAAACTTTCAAAAGTGTGTAATGAC
Organism: Helicobacter sp. MIT 05-5293; assembly: GCF_000765665.2. NCBI lineage: Bacteria > Pseudomonadati > Campylobacterota > Epsilonproteobacteria > Campylobacterales > Helicobacteraceae > Helicobacter > Helicobacter sp. MIT 05-5293. Next base: position 28,364 of record NZ_JROZ02000001.1, on the reverse strand, counting down.
TTGCGACTTTTGAGTTCTGGACCACGCGCTGGGTTAAATGAAATCAATCTTCCTAAAATGCAACCCGGAAGCTCTATTATGCCCGGTAAAGTCAATCCTGTGATTCCTGAAGTCGCAAACCAAGTATGTTACGCAGTTATCGGTAATGATGTAACCGTGAGCTTTGCAAGTGAGGGAGGGCAACTCCAACTCAATGTGTTTGAACCCGTTATCGCGTATGGTTTGTTCAACTCTATCTCAATGATGCGCAACGCAATGCTTACTCTTGCACATAAATGCGTTGATGGCATCACTGCAAATGAAAAAGTATGTAAAGATTTTGTATTTAACAGCATCGGTATCGTTACTTCACTTAATCCTTATATCGGTTATGAAAATTCTGCATCAATCGCTAAAGAATCTCTTAACACCGGAAAAAGCGTCTATGATATTGCTTTGGAAAGAGGTCTCTTGACAAAAGAACAGCTTGATGAGATTTTCCAACCTGCCAATATGCTTAATCCACATATGAGTGCCGAAGACAAGGCGAAATTTAAACAACATTCTTAAATTTCTAAAATCTGTAAAGATTCTGTATGATTTCGCATCTTACAGAATCTTGACAAAGCCTCTTGCTGTGGTAAGGGGCTTTTTGTTGTTAGAATCAATGCAAGGTCAATACCTTAAAAGCTAGATTCTAACGACTTCTCCTTACAACAAAAGGAGAAAAATCATTATATTTTAAAGGATTTATCTATGGATATTATTTTACTAATTTTACAAGTTGCGGTATTGCTGGGGGCGATTTTCTTAGGGATTCGCTTAGGCGGTATGGCTATTGGTTATGCTGGGGGATTTGGTGTCGTGGTGCTTTGCCTCGTGCTAGGAATGAAGCCGGGCGATATTCCTTGGGATGTGATTTTGATCATTATGTCCGTGATTGCAGCTATTGCAGCAATGCAGCTTGCGGGTGGGCTTGATTATATGGTGCAAGTCGCAGAAAAGATTTTGCGTAAAAATCCTAAGCATATCAATTACCTTGCACCAACGGTTACTTACTTCTTGACATTTTTAGCAGGGACAGGACACACAGCCTTTTCAATGATCCCCGTCATCGTAGAAGTAGCAAAAGAACAAAACATTAAGCCCTCTGCTCCTTTGTCAATTGCGGTTGTGTCAAGTCAAATCGCTATTACTGCGAGTCCCGTAAGTGCCGCAGTGGTGTATATGAGTGGCGCATTAGAACCTTTTGGTTGGAGCTATCCGGGCTTACTTGGAATCTGGCTTATCACAACTTTTTGTGCTGTGATGCTTACTGCGTTTATCGTAAGTAAATTTTTCCCGCTTGATTTGAGCAAAGATCCTATTTACCAAGAACGACTTAAAGCTGGGCTTGTCAAACCTTCTGTGGGTGCATCAAATATGCAGCTTAAAAAAGGCGCAAAACTTTCTGTGGGTATTTTCCTTGGTGGTGTGGTTTTGGTCGTGCTTTATGCGACTTCGATTTCAGACATCGTTCGCAAACCTTTTTTAGACTTTTTAAGTGGAATTATTGCAAATAGCAATGGGGAAGGCTTTATGGCAAGTGTTGCAACATTTATGAAAGGCTATATTGATCCTGTGCGCTTACCTCGAGATGGAGCGATTATGAGCTTTATGTTGGGTATTGCTGCGTTGATTGCGATTTTCTGTAAAGTAGAGACAGGCAAGCTTTTTGAAGCAAGCACATTTAAAGCAGGTATGACTGCATGTGTGTGTGTGCTAGGTGTAGCATGGCTTGGGAATACCTTTGTGGCTGGCTATAAACAACAAATTGGTGATTTGGCTGGAGCATTGGTCGGAGATTATCCTGCACTTTTGGCAGTGGCTCTTTTCTTTGCAAGTATGCTTCTTTATTCACAAGCAGCGACTGCAAAAGCTATTATGCCAGTCGTAATTGGTGCGTTGGGAATCAGCGCAGTAAATCCAGGCGATTCATATATCTTAGTCGCTAGTTTTGCAGCAGTTTCAGCCCTCTTTGTGTTGCCTACTTATCCTACACTTCTAGGTGCGGTGCAAATGGACGACACAGGCTCAACAAGAATCGGTAAATATGTTTTCAACCATAGTTTCCTTATCCCGGGTGTTGTCGCTGTGGCATTATCTGTAGCGTTAGGATTTGTGGTCGCTCCCATTTTTGCCTAATCTTCATATCACAGAATCTTTTGATTCTGTGATGCTTCTTGACTCTTGTTTATCTTTTTATATTCTAAATTTTATTTATGCTTGTAAGTTTTTATTGAGTGAGTTTTGAAATCTTAAAATTTAAGATTTTGGGTCATCAGAACAAAATCAAGAGGAAATCTAAGAATCTCCTCCAACAAAAGGCTTATCCTATTCCTCTACTTCTTTATAGAGATTTTCTTTCGCTTCAGGAGGCAGTATCTCAAGGAAACGTTCTTTGTCAAGCTTGACATTTTGTTCGCCCGCCTCTTTGATTAACGCTAAAGCTTCTTGGACATTGTAAGGATTCCCACCTTGATAAGGGGCAAATATCCGATTTGTGATTGCTAAAGCATAGGCATTTTTCTTTATCTCATCTGAAGCTGCATGGGGCATTGTAATATAAGCTACACTTTGGATAAGCAACTCATCAAAATTCCAGTGATCAAACAAAAAGCCCAAAAATGACAAGTGATCAACGCCTATAAATTCTGTCTCCACGGTGGCAATATCTTTAAAATCATTCTCTTTAAGCGCGCTAAGAAAATCCTTGTCCTTGCCTGATTGGATAAGAGTGTTTGCAAAGAGGATTATTCCCAAACGCAATAACATTGCGCAAGGGACAAGCACTTGAGCCATTTTCCGCTCATTTTCAAACCATGTAGAAATAAAATCCACTTCTCTGCTACAGCTTGCCAAAAATTCTGAAGTATCAAGCCCATAAGGAGAAACATTTACTTTAAAACCGCTTCTTAGTGAATTTGCAATCGCTACATTTTTGACATTACCTACTCCTAGCAAAGATACGACTTGATTCAATGTAGAGACTTCACGAGAAAGCCCATAAAAAGGGGAATTTGCAAGTTTTAACAAATCCACGGTTAAAAGCGGATCTTTGGAAATAATATCAACCACACCTTGTATGCTCACATCTGATCCAGCAGAATCGATATATTGTTGTAGCTTAATCACAGTGTCGGGTAAAGGAGGTAAATTATCAATCGTTTTAAGTAAAAGTTCATTCATTATCTATCCTTCGGCTTTTTAAAATATCCAGACTTATAATTATATCTCAAAAACCCTACAAAATAGTGATTAAGATTCAAAAACTTATAAGGGTTACGCGTATGTTACACATCATCTTTGTGCTTCTTTTGTTTTTACTCGCACGATTTTAAGCAACTTACCAGCATACAAAAATAATGATTCTGCCAATACCTTCACTCATTTATGCTTTTCTAGCAATGCCTCCCATAAAGGCATAATGGCTTCTTTGGAAAAGCAATCTTGCATTTTTTGTCGTGCATTTAGTCCCATTGCTTTGCGTTTAGATTCATCATTCATAAGCTCTATGAGTTTTTGTGCAAAAGATTCTAAGTCATTATCTTCGATTAAATAGCCACTCTTGCCAGATTCTATAATATCACTCGGACCTGTTTTGACATCAAAGGCGACACAAGGCAAGGCATAGCTGCTTGCTTCTGCCAATACCAACCCAAACCCTTCGCGATGACTTGCCATAGCAACAATGTCTGCTTGCAAATATTCAGATTCTATATTTTGCGTAAAGGGTCTAAGGATAATAGAATCTTGCAGATTCTGATTGTTGATTTTTGCCTCTATGGTTTCTTTAAGATCTCCGCCACCGACAATAATCAGCTTCCAATCCTTTAAATGACTATACGCACTATAGATAGAATCTTGCACTTTTGCCCAAATATCAATCAGTCGCAAGAATCCTTTTTCATTACTCAAGCGTCCTGCGGATAATATCCTTTGCTGAATAGGATTGTAACGGGGGGGGGGGATAAATGTCAAGAAGTTAGGGATTACCCTAACATCTTTAAAATAGCTTTTCCAAGTAGCAATCTCTTTGGAAGATAGAATGACAAGAGTTTCATACAAACGCAAAGAACGATTACGCGCATGACAACTAAACGACTCGTGGATAAGCCTTATGTATTGCGCATTCTTATGTCTCAAAAAAGGCACATAAAGATCGCTATTTGCAATCATCACATCAAAATCACAAAATTTTCGGGACACTTGAAAACTAAAGAAGAATTTATAAAGCTTTCTGTAATAAATTTTAGACAACGGATAAAAATATCGAGTCATATTTTGCCTATGCTGGGGTTCTGGCATATTATGCCATATATGAATCTTGATATTTTGATGGATAGCAAAGCGCAAAGTTTCGTTTGCTTTATAAAAACTTAGTATCTCGACTTGATGTCCCATTTCACTAAAGGCATTAGCGAGATTCACACATACGCGTTCAGCTCCGCCTGTAGTGCTAATATCAGCTATTGTGAGAAGGAGTTTCATCTTTTAGCAATGCCTCCCATAAAGGCATAATGGCTTCTTTGGAAAAGCAATCTTGCATCTTTTGCCGTGCATTTAAACCCATTGCTTTGCGTTTAGATTCATCATTCATAAGCTCTATGAGTTTTTGTGCAAAAGATTCTAAGTCATTATCTTCGATTAAATAGCCACTTTTGCCAGATTCTATAATATCACTCGGACCTGTTTTGACATCAAAGGCGACACAAGGCAAAGCATAGCTGCTTGCCTCCAAAAGCACCATTGGCAATCCCTCGTAATGGCTACTCATTGCATAGATGCTTGCTTGTAAATATTCAGATTCTGTATTTTGCGTAAAGGGTCTAAGGATAATAGAATCTTGCAGATTGTATTCTGTGATTTTTGTCTCTATGGTTTCTTTGAGTTCTCCACCCCCTACGATTGTAAGCTGCCAATCTTTAAGCTGTGGGTGTGTGGATTGGATAGAATCTTGCGCTTTTGCCCAAATATCTATAAGGCGCAAGAATCCTTTTTGGTCGCCCTTGTCCATTCTGCCGATGGATAAGATTCTATGCTGTGAAATGTCTGTTTTTAGCGGGGGGGGGGGATAAGGAATAAAGTTAGGGATTACCCTAACATCTTTAAAATAGCTTTTCCAAGTAGCAATCTCTTTGGAAGTCAAAACGACAAGAATTTGGAAAATACGATTGCGTGAATGATAAGCAAACGCACAATGAATCAGTTTTGCATATCGTGTATTTTTGTGTTTAAAATAAGGTATAAAAGTATTATCGTTAGTTATCACCGCATCGACATCTTTGAAAGCCATTGCAACTTGAAAATTAAGAACAAGCTTATAAAAATTTTTATAATACAATTTCGTCAAGAAATGCCGCGTGGCTTCCTGTCTGTGCCTAGATTCTGACATATTATGCCATATATGGAGCTTGATATTTTGATGGATAGCAAAGGGCAAAGTCTCATTTGTTTTATAAAAACTTAGTATCTCGACTTGATGTCCCATTTCATTAAAGGCATTAGCGAGATTCACACATACGCGTTCAGCTCCGCCTACAATACTAACATCGCCAATCGTTAGAAGAATCTTCATGACTAAACCTAAAAAGAAATCAATTTTTAATCATTATAACACAACTTTTAAACAAACCACTTTCTCCCCTTAAATCTTTATCCATACAATTTCGGGTGGATTGTAAATGCGTGGGAGGATAGGATTGAAACTCAAACCTCGTGAAACAATAAGATGCTTTGCTTTGCCTAATTCATCTTTGCCTATCTCATACTTCCCTCCTGCAAATTGGGGGAAAATACCTTGATTGGGCGCATACAGACCATTAATCAAAAAAGGAATTCTCACCTGCCCACCATGCGTATGTCCGCTCAATACAAGAGAAAAAGGCGATTGCGTATAAAGCGATACAAATTCAGGGCGATGAGATAAGAGAATCTTGTAAGGTTGGGAAGATGAATGACTTTGGAGCGATTCTAACCATAAAGGCAAATCACTCCTAATCGTGCAATCAAAATCCCCCTTAAATGTGTTTTGAAATGTATTAATCCATTCATCTTGCCAATTTTTTGGATAGTTTTTTTGAATGAATATGCCTTGCGTGTCATATTTGACACTATAAGGGTCATCAACACCTGCTATTAAGATTTCCCTACCTTTAAGATTCAAATACACACAAGGAGATGCAGAATCAAGCACAAAGGTTTGATGCTCCCTCACAAATGCTTTAAAAGAGAGAATCTCACCGCTCCAAAATTCGTGATTCCCACTCACATAGAACTTAGGCAACCGATCAAAAGGCGGTGCATTAAGCCGCTCAAAAAACACCCTCGCGCCATCAAAAGGCTCATCGTCATCGATCATATCCCCGCTCATCACAATCATATCTAAACGATTTTCTTTCAAAGCCTCTTCGAGCTTGGCAAAGAGTGTGGGAAGATAAAGTTTGCCAGAATGTAAATCACTTAAAAGTGCAATATGGATAGGATTTGCCTTATCGGGAGATGACAAAGATTCTATTGTATAGAATCGCTCTTTTAACGGCACATACAGCGCACTCACGACAATTGCGAGAAACAATATAAGTAAAATGGAGTATTTAAGCGTCATTTTTTATAGGTGTTTGTAAGGCTTGTGCGATAAGCTCTAAGGGGTGATAAAACTTCATTTGAGAATCAATTTGCACGAGCGCATTGTCAATCTGCATTCGACACGCGCCGCATTCTGCACTTACGATATGCGCGCCACTTGATTCTATCATCTGTGCTTTAGGAATACCTGCCTTAAGTGTAAGGTCGTATTTGGAGCTTTGCATCGTGATACCACCAAACCCACAACATCGCGTAGAATCACTCATTTCTTTCAATGTATAATTGCGAGTGAGCAAGGCGCGAGGTTCTTTGTAGATTCCCAAAACTTTTCTCGCATGACAAGGATCGTGATAAGTGATGAGTGATGAGTGTTTATCTTTAGGCAAAAGCGTAAGTAATGCAGTATGGTGATACAGCCACGAACTTGCCATATCGATTTTAGGCAATAGTTTTTTTAGTCGCTCTTGATAATCTTGATGCCCTTCTAAAGCATGTAACCAATCTTTTTTAATCATCGCCGCACAAGTCGCTTCAGGGATAATCATCGCATCAATATTTTCCCAAAAACTTTCAAAATATTCGATATTTTTTTTCGCCAAATACACCACTGTGTCTTTATCACCCGTAAAAAATGCTGGTGCAGCACAACACTCTTGATGAGGAGGGATAAACGCATTGATCCCCAAATGACTTAGAATCTCAAGCAGACTTTCGCCCACACGGACATAATTATAATTACTTAAACACCCGATAAAAATCGCCACACGATTATGTTTTAAGCCATTGTCTCGCACTTTTTGAGGCTTTATCTCACCGCTATAAGTCTGCAAAAAGGACTTACGCCAAAAGGGGAAAACAGACCGATATTTTCTTTGCCCATCAATACCTTTAAAAATCTTCCAACGGCTGACTTTTCGCCCTTGTGCATCGCTTTTAAATGCACAAGGCATCACAAAATGACAGAATCCAAAGACCAAATCAGCGATTTTACGATGACGCAAGAGATAAAAATAAGCGCGTTTATACCACGCAATACCATATTTTTGTGCAATATCAATACGCACAGATTCTATTGCCGTATCTACGGGCAAACTTGAAGGGCAATTACTCACGCAAGTCGTGCAAAGGAAACATGATTCAAAAATATTTTTTGCTTGTGAATCTAGGGGCAAATCGCCTCTTTTGTATGCACCGAGCAAATCCAAAAAACCTCTTGGAGAAGTTACTTCATCACGATTGGCAAGATAAATCGTGCAATGAGGGATACATTTTCCGCATTTTACGCAGCTATTTGACAAAGTTTGCAAATCAAGCATACAATCCCCTATATCGTTTTACTGAATCGCTTAGAATCTGCAACCAAATAAGCATCAAATGTCATAGCAATATTACGGATAAGCATTCCACCCGTTGGGGAAGTGGTAATGCCTGAAGATGTGATTTCAAGCAATTGTGCATCTTCATATTCTTTAAGAGAAGCAAGCTCTTTGGCAAAATATTCCTTAAAATTAATATGAAACTTTTCTTCAATGCTCGCAAAATCCAAAGAAAGGTTATTCATTAATCCCATAATGACTTCTTTACGCAAAATATCTTCTTCTGTGAGTTTCACTCCTCTCTCCACTGGGAGTCTGTGAGAATCAAGGGCTTGTTCATACAATGCCATATCCTTGAAATTTTGTGAATAATAATCCACACCCTCACTGATGCTCGTTAGCCCAATACCGATTGTTTGAGAGAATCCTCGTGTTGTATAACCTTGAAAATTTCTTCGGAGCTGGTGCTGGACTTTAGCGAGATACAGCTCATCGCTTGTCTTAGCAAAATGATCCATACCAATCATTGCATATTCATTTGCTTGTAAAAATGCAATCGTATTTTTGAGAATCTCAAGCTTTTGTTGAGGCGTAGGGAGAGTAGTCTCATCGATTTTACGCATGGTTTTTTTCATCCAAGGCAAATGTGCATAATTAAAAATCGCTAAACGATCAGGTGAGAGTGAGACGACTAGATGGAGCGTTTGTTTAAAAGTTTCAAGATTCTGAAAAGGCAGCCCATAAATCAAATCAAAATTGATTGATAAAATCCCAAACTCTCGTGCGAGCTCCACCGCACGCTTGACAATCTCAACGCTTTGATGACGATGGATTGCATTTTGGACTTGCTCATTAAAATCCTGCACACCAAAACTAAGGCGATTGAATCCATTCTCACGCAATACTTTCATCTGATCACGCTCGAAAAATCGCGGATCGACTTCGCAACTCACTTCAGCATCTGATGCAAAATGAGGAAATGTTTTGCGAACAAGCGCAATAACAGATTCTAATTCTTTAGCATTGAAAAATGTCGGCGTCCCTCCGCCAAAATGAAACTGCACAACCTTGCGTGATGTGTCCATAGAATCTGCAAGCAAAGCAAGCTCTTTGGCGAGATATGCAATATATCTTTGCTTTTTTTCTTCCTTGCTTGTATAAATTGAATTACACCCACAAAAATAACAAGCCGAGCGACAAAAGGGCAGATGCACATAAAGCGAGAGGGGTAAATCTAAAAGTTTATCCGCACGATTGAGTGCCTGCATATAATCATTGTCTTGCCAATTTTGCGTAAATTCAACAGCTGTGGGGTAGCTCGTATATCGTGGTCCCGATTTGGAATACTTCACAAATTTTGCAAAATCAATGGCATCACTCATTTCTTGTCCTTCTTAAGATTTTTGCAAATAATCATTAAGATCAAAAAAAAGATTAGGGTATTTCACTTTAATATCTTTTGCAAACAAAGCGGTATTGATCTCGGGCAAACTCCCGTCATTTTGTCGCAATGTCTCTAAAGCTGATTTTGCCACTACCATCGCATCATCAAAATCAAGAGGCATTTGTGCGATAATGTCTTTTTCAAGAGCCATTATAAGATTCTCTTCACGCGTTGTGCGGATACGCGAGAGCAGACGCACAAAAAGTTTTTGAGGGAATACGACATATTCTTCACCCTCCTCATCTTGCAAAAACCATAAATCCTCTTTTGAGAATCCGCCTTGTTCCATTGACAAAAGCATTTCTTTATTGTCAAGCTTACGCAAAACTCCTAAATTCTCTCCCAATGGCTCTTCTAACCATTCCTGATCGTTTTTAAATGTCTTCATTATCCTTCTCTTAATGACTGATCAATCCATTCACGCGTGCAAGCCAAAGCATAATACCCTTTTGAGCATGGAGACGATTTTCGGCTTCTTGAAAAACACGACTTTGTGCGCCATCTATTACAGATTCACTCACTTCTTGCCCTCTATAAGCAGGCAGACAATGCAAAAATATCGCCTCTTTTTGTGCTAAGCTCATCAACGCATCATCAACACAGAATCCTTTAAAAGCCTTTTTGCGCTCTTCCTTTTCATTTTCTTGACCCATTGATGCCCATGTGTCTGTTACTACGACATTAGCACCACGCACTGCCTCTTTGATGTCTTCACTTACAGATATTCGCGCACCGCTTTTATTTGCAGTCGCATACGCAGATTCTAGAATCTTTTGGAGTGGCGCATAACCTTTGGGCGAAGCAATACGCAATTCAAAACCCAAAATCGATGCGAGATTGAGCCAAGAGTGTGCCATATTATTACCATCACCGATATAAGCCACAATCGGTATTCGAGCATTTTCTCCGCCTTGAGGGTAAAGAGGATTCTTATGGGGCATATAAATCCCGCATTCTACCATTGTGAGATAGTCTGCCATAAGCTGGACTGGGTGATAATCATCACTCAAACCATTGATAACAGGCACTTTAGAATATTGAGCAAATTCTTCAAGGCGAGAATGCTCTGCTGTGCGCATCATCACCATATTAACCATAGAGCTAATAACGCGTGCTGTGTCGCTGATATTTTCGCCCCTGCCAAGTTGAATATCACGATTGGAAAGGAAGATTCCCAAACCACCAAGTTGATAAATGCCACTCTCAAAGCTTACTCGTGTGCGCGTGGAGCTTTTTTCAAAAATCATTGCAAGAATCTTACCCTTCAAATAAGGTTGATGTCCTGTCGTCTGTAATGCTTTTTTGAGATCTAATGCTAAATCAATCATCTCTAACAATTCATCTTTGTTACAATCATTTAGCGTCAAAAAGTGTCTCATCGCTCACCCCTTATTTTGTGTATCGCTCATACCAAAATCTAAAAAGGGCTAATTGTATCTAAAAATAACTAAGAAAACCATAACTTTCAATCAATTTGGGATATAATCCTCGACCCCTATTGTAACGCCTGTTGTCAGATTCTTAAACAAAACACGATTTTTACTGCGTTCATAATAAATCTCTTGTCCGCCTTTGACAAACCACTGCACAAATTCGCCATTATTGCCTACTCTTTTACCTTCACCATCAAAAATATCACGCGCTCGCACAATATCACTAAATAAATTAGGGTAACTCACCGATCCAAAGAAACTCTTTGATGCGATCCATTTCGCGGTGCATTTTTTCATCATACACACTTCTTTAGAAGAAACTTTAATCTGACTGATGGGTTTTCCTAATTTATATAAATCAATGGTGAGATTCTTGTCAGTTTTGCCATATTTGAATGAAGCAAAATCATAAAATTTCACTTGAGGGGTATCAATAAGTAAAATCTTAAATTTTGTAGGCTCAAGCACAGGAGCTTCGGCAGTAGCGGTGGTAGGATTTTGCAAACTCTCAATCCATGCGCAAGAAGTGATAAATGCTGGGAGCAAAAGCACCCAGCCTAAAGATATTACTTGCTTAATGATTCTCATTCAAAATACTTTATATAAGTGCATTATGCTCGAGCATTAGAAAGTATTCGATGCCAAACTCTACCATCAAGTTTGAGTTCCATATTCACTTGACACAAACCATCTTTATAGACCGTTTCTAAGATTTCAGCATTACGAATAAGTGCTTGCACCTTTGTTTTAACCGTTGAGCTTTGAAGCATCATATCTCGCACCGTATCTTGAGCATTTACTCTGATTCCATACATTTTCTCACCAATTTGTCTATACGCATCAACGATTGCTGCGCGTTTTGCCATAGCAAAAGCCTGTGAGGGTGAAAGAGAATTCTCTGGCGATACACCTATACCTACTGCACTAAGTGTAATTTCATTTTCTGGTGTCAGCATTGGAGCATTAGGGATACTTTGATTGCCTCCTCTGTCCAAATACTCATCTCGATCAAATTTTGGCTCAAGATCATTTCTATTCAATCCGGGCACTTCCACTTTTTCAACGACTAAAGTGCCGACTTTTTGATTGCCAACATTGGGTTTTGACAAAAGATTAGGATTAGTATTATATCCGGGCATTGGCGGATAAGTCGGTGCTTGAATCGGCTGATATACCGGTTGATTACTCGCGCTAGGAGGAATCAACCCTGCATTATCATTACCACCAACACTAAATAAATCACCACAACCACTCAATGCAAATAAAGCAAAACTCGCAATGATTGAACCTTTAAGCATACCTTTTTTCATATTCAGTCCTTTGAATTAAATTTCAAAAAGGTATAAAGCAATTAATATTCCAAAAATATAAAATGCTCTCATTTTATGCGTTGGCTTTATCTTTTGTCCATTGAATTTTGATTCTGTTCATCAATCATACCTACAAATAAAAGCTTATAAAAGCTCAATTAACTTTAGTGCTTTTACCATATTTATAAGAACATCATTGTGTTAAGACTTTTTGTCGCACACTTTGATACTAAAATGACTTTTTATTCGTGTCTTCTAAAATATCATTGGCAATACTTTCGACCGTTCTGCTCACCTGTTGAGATTGATTAGCGATTTCAGCATTGCGATGAGTGATGCTCTCTAAATGCGACACAGACTCATTGATTTGCTCAATGCCAATAGTTTGCTCTCGTATAGATTCTCCCATTTCATTAATACCTTGAACGAGCATATTTGTATTTGATTCAATTTCTCCAAGACTTTTTTGCGTGCGTTCAGCAAGTTTGCGCACTTCATCGGCAACGACCGCAAAGCCTCTGCCATGCTCACCTGCACGCGCAGCCTCAATGGCAGCATTAAGCGCAAGAAGATTTGTTTGATCGGCAATATCTTTAATAATACTAATGATGCTTTTAATATCTTCACTTTGTTGAATCACACCATCTGTTTTATCACGCACATTTTGCATTGAGCTTGTGATTTCTTCAAGAGCCGTAGAAGTTTTATTGATACTCATTGTTTGCTCGTTTGAACCTTCGCTAAGCTCATGGACAAGATGATCCAATTCCTTAGATCTCTCTACCAAAATATGAGCAAAACCTAAGCTTGTCTGAAGCATTTTGCGCATCTCTTGTCCGAGATTCCCTACACCATCAATCATATTGCGAATCTCACCCTCTAAGCCCTTATTTGTGCAATTTGATGTAAAATTATTGTGTGAATATTCATTAAGAACTTTAAGAATCTCTTGAATATTGTCTCGTAATGACACAAACATCTCATTGAGTAATGATTTAAGCTGGGCAAGTTGAGGGTTATTAGGCTCACTATTAATAGAAAGATCCAAATACCCACCTTTGACTTTATTGACGGTATTAAGAAAATCTCTGATGCTCTCATTGTCTTTCTTAAGCCCTTGCTCAATTTTTGTGATATTCTCACTGATTGCTAATGCCATTTGCCCAAACTCATCTGTGGAGCGAATTTTAAGCGGCTCAATAGAATCTTTTTGATGATTCAGTAATGCAAAAAAATCTAAGAGGGCATTCTTTATTTCAGGCAAGGGTTTTAGCAAGGTTCGTAAAAAAAGTGATAAACACAAAATCAACAAACAAGCAAAAACAAGAAGCATCAACAGCGTAGAAAAAATACTTTCTTTAATACTTTGATGTATGGAAGATTCTGTAATCACCGAACAAATAAGCCATTGTGCATTGGTATTGCTCATACAAGTAGCGATTTTATCAATCGAATCTTGCTCAAAATATATGGGCTTATCCATTGTGCTAAAGCTCTGGAGAAGATTTTCACTTACTGCATCAGATTTCATTATTTTTTCTTCATCTTGATGTGTTACATAATTTCCCTTAGAATCAATCACGACAATAGAACTATCGCTATTTTCTCGCAATCCAACAATATAAGAATTTAACGATTTAAGCGCAATATCACTTGAGACGACACCTACAAATACGCCATTTTTGATAATAGGTGAAGAAAAACCAAAAACGGGAATCTTATAAGAAGCTTGCAACCATGGCACACCGAGAATCTCGTCCTTTTGGCTTTGTTTCGTGAGAAAATACCAACTTCGATCGCGTGGCTCATAGCCATCTTTAGGCATTTGATGATTGCCATTCCCTCGCAACATTCTCCCATTAGATTCAAAACCGATGTAAGAAAGATTAAACGCACCTGATTTTTGCATCAAGGCAAGATTCTGTATCATTGTTTCTTCACTAAGATTATCCTTTGCGATAGTTTGAGCAAGAGTGCGAATCAGACGAGATTTTTCATGCAAATACACAGAAATGAGGCTATCGATTTCTTTGACCGTTTCTTTTTGCGTCTCTAAGACCATTTCCGTAACAACATTTTTCGTGCTATAAACATTAAACATTCCTAAACACGCAAAACTAAGAATCACCAAAAAAACCGCACCGATTGATACTTTTTGATTGATAGATAATGACATTTTAATTTCTCCTTAATACGAATAAATATGAATAGAATCCCAAATTTGTTTGGTTTTATGTTTTCTTATATTTAAATCAACAAAGTTTAATATTAATCTCTACACCCTTAATTTAAGTTAAAAATAAACCTTTCTAAAATTTAAGTGCGAAGCACCCGCGACACTCTCACAAGCTATTTAAGCAAATATTTAGCGGGGGGGGGGGCATAATACAGACTTTTATTAAATTTTCCGAGATTTAAAAGGAGTTTGGAATGAAATTCAAAGCATTAGTCTTAAGTATGATGCTGTGCGTTCAATATGGTATGGGTAATGTATATGCTGAATTGTTCAGTGATTATGTGTTTTACGAAGGATACCCTGCTGGCACACATCCCGATAGAGACGGTAATCCTCTCAATGCCTACAACCGATTGCACGGACTTGTTAAATTTGAAAAAGATAAGGGTAGCTCTCAAGCCACTGTTTTAGAAGGGAACTATATAGACGGGGAACAAGAGGGTGTTTTCCAGCTAAAAAGCACAGTGTATGAAGGGGTCATTTTGGAGGAAGAAACCTACAAAAATGGAGTGCAAGATGGGGAAGAAAAAACATGGGTTTTTTTACCCAAACAAAGCAAGGCAAACCCCAGTGATAAAGAATATCATATCCTTATGCGAAAGACACTATACCAGGCACAGGGGAATGGGGGAATTTCAGATGAAGTAGGAGGAAGAAAAACACACCAAGAGCCCAAAGAGATGCAAAAAATCCAATTATCGATAGGTAGCTCTGGCTCTTCTGAATTTTCTGACATAAGGGCAGGCGCAATGATAGTTAATAGTTCGATAAATTGTGATTATATTGTATTGAGTAAAAATGACTCTACACAGGGAAATGAACATCATTACTGGATTCAAATACCAAATTATAAAATGACTTGGCGCGACTTTTATTCCGATTCCGATTTCAAGAAAAGAGATAAAAAATATTGCCATTCTCAATATGGATTTTTTGAGACACTTTTGGAACGATTTGAAAAAGGAGAATTTGATCCATTCTCAAATGATTCTGACTATCAAATGACTAAACCCTCTCTTAACAAATATGATGGCAGCATAGAGTTCAGTCCCAGAAGCGTTGGTGTTGGTTTAGGAGGTGTTGTTTTACAATCAATGAGAGGATACATTAGCGAGAAAATCACCGAAACAATCAACGGTGCGACTTACAAACTAAACCTTACAAGCGTGTCGGGAGGCTCTTCCATATACTTATTTTTCACAAAAAATGGTGTTAAGATTGATCCCCGTGTCTATAATCAAGAAGAATTCAACACACTGCTTAACAAATTTTATGACAAAGAAATGGTGCGCTTTATCTCCGAAAACATAAAAGATATAAGCATAAACTAAAATAGAAGGATAAACAATGTCTCATCGTATTCGCTCATATAAAATGAAAGTAGATTGCGGATTTGCTCCTAATTATTCTTGCGGGGTGCTCACACTCGCTACCTGCAAACCCTATATCAGAGAATCTGCAAAAGTTGGAGAATATCTTGCAGGCTGGAGCTCCAAAGCCTTAGATGATTCACAAATAGGGCAAGAGAATCTCATCTATCTTGCCAAAATTTCTCAAATCCTCACTTTTGCGGAGTATTGGGAGGCTTATCCTCAAAAACGTCCTCCACAAAATAAAGAGGGTGATAATATCTATAAACCTCTAGTCCCAAACCCTCAAAGTGCCGATGATTTTGAAGTCATACCTAATGCTCATCACCCCGAAAATGAAAAAGCATCAATTGGTTGTTTTTGTTACCCAAGCTCCAAACACATTGATGAGGAGGAGGCATCATCGCATTTCAGCGATAAAGACCATGACCTTAAATCATTCAAAGTGTTGATATGCGATGAGTTTTATTACTTTGGAAGCGGAAAAAAGGCTCTCCAAATACCCGCTCACATACGTCCCAAAGTCCCCAAACGCACTTCACCCTATGGCAACATCACAGAAGTCGATGAGGCACAAGCCTTTATCGATTATGTCAAATCACACAAACAACAATGCACACTTTCACACCTATAAGGAGTAAATAATGAAAAAAATAATCACAAGTTTAAGCGTTACCTTAATGATTCTGGTATTGAGTGGCTGCGGGAATTCAGGCTTTAAATGCGATAGCAAAGAAAGCGAGGGTCTCCTTGATGAGTATATCAAAGAACAAGCCAACAAAGTGTTTCATGCTCCCGAGAAGCTAAAGGAGATTCCCGTTGCGTTTAAAAATGTCCAACAGATTAATAAATCAAAAGACGGTCTTATCCTTGAATGCACAGCAACTGCACAAGCTGGCTCTAGGTCTTTGGATTTAGAATATACAATAGCGCACATAAAAAATACTGATGGGACAGAATCAATAGTATTAAAGAATGTAAGCCCAAAAAAATAAATGATCTAATCAACTCGCATAGAAGAATATATGTATGAAACTAATCATTAACCTCTGCACTCTAGCAATACTTTTGCTTACTTTTACCAAAGCTGCGGAAGTGGATTTGTTCCATAATTTTTCACTCAATAACGAGTAAAATAAAGCCATATCTTTTAGGAGAATCTATGGCTTCTCCATTGTGCAAATATCGCCAAAACCTGCTACTGGAATGCCAAGAGAGCGGATAAGCCTTGCCCAATAATTGACTTGTGCGATTGTTGATGCGATGATGATAATGCC
Source organism: Helicobacter sp. MIT 05-5293 (assembly GCF_000765665.2). NCBI lineage: Bacteria > Pseudomonadati > Campylobacterota > Epsilonproteobacteria > Campylobacterales > Helicobacteraceae > Helicobacter > Helicobacter sp. MIT 05-5293. Next base: position 11,372 of record NZ_JROZ02000001.1, on the reverse strand, counting down.
GCGTTCTGAAAAATGCTCATTAAGCCTATCAACCATTTCTTTAGGAATGACGACAGGCGTATTACTCATAAGGCAGACATACTCCATCATAACTTGCTCTTTAGGGCTAAAAGAGTGGTAAGTGTAATCACCATTTTTTATCGCATTGATTTCCTCAAGACTAAGTCCGACTTTATCGTATTCAAAAGCATTCATATCAATACAAAAAGGACAAGCCACCATTACAGAAACCTGTATGCGTATGATTTTTAAAAGCCGTTTGTTAATCTCTCCGTCATCGTGAGTTACAAGGCTTTCCAATATACCCGAGCTTATTGCTGCTTTTGGATACCATGCTAAAAGCTTGGGTATCATCAAATCCTTTTTGATAATCTTTTTTGATAGCCATGCTCCTATGCGTATATAAAAGGGCAATTTTTTAGGAGGGTCAATGTATGCTTGGTCGAAATCTTTAAAAAAATTCTCTTGGTCATCAATTATAAAACGCATTTTTTTCTCACATAGTTTAAGTTATAAGACAGATTCTCTATTTATTTAGCCTTTATCTCTTATGGCATTGTAATAAAAACAATACAAAAAGACAATAAATACAATGAGGTTTTATTAAATATGCGTATCTTTCTAAAACTTAAGTGCGAAGCACTCACGACACTCTCACAAGCGATTTAAGCAAAATTTTAGCGGGGGGGGGGGCATAATACAAATTCTAAAAAATATTACAATCAAAGAAAAGGAAACAAATGGACAAATCAATTTCAAATGAAGTATTTCGACCTTTTGCAAAAAAAGACTTTGAAATCCTATGGCGAGATAAGGGGAATTTTCTCGTAGGTTTTGGTTTTCACGCAAAGGATGAATGTTTTCGTTTAGGTCTTCGCTACACAAAACAAGGTAGGCAAAAAGATTTCCCTACAAACACAAGAAATGAACCCTGTTGGTTTATCGTGCCTGATGAACTAGCAATAAAATTTTTGCAAGCATCTATTCAAAATGATGATTCTCGCTTAAAATTTTCTAAAGCCTTAGAAAAAATAAAAGCTCAATTTGAGAACCTGCAAGCACTTAAAAACCAGACTTTAATTAAGGAGAAATGAATGCTAACCCCCCAACAGATAGAAACTTATTTCACAAAGAAAAAACCAAGTATTTTTACTTTTATCGGCTGCGCCTTTTTTGCTATAGGTGGTCTATTTCTAATAGCTGATGGCGAGTTTTTTAGTGGTTTTGCTGTCCTAATTTTTTTTGGAGGAGGTGGAGCACTTGCTTATTTAACATATAAAAACTTCCCAACCGATGCACAAATCGATGAAACTTTCGAGCAAATTAAAGAAATGAGAAAAAAGCAAGTTTTTAGTAAGCTTGGCATCAATGAAGAGGATATTATAAGAGAGCCTTTGACAATTATAGGCTTTAATTCATATACTCATTCAAAAAAAGGTGAAGATGGCGTATATCGCTTTAATCCTATGCAAATGGAAGCTATATACTTCACCAACAATCAACTTCTTATAGCAAGCGTAGAAATAGACATAATGTGCCAAAGTGAAAGTGATTATTCAGGCAGAACCAATGAATTTTTCTATCGAGATATCAGCACAGTGAGCATATACGATGAAGATAATTCAAAACGCTTTATTATTAAAGTTCATGGGCAAAATGAATGCAATATTCGCATCAATACAAGCAATAAACAAAGTTTAGTGGCAGCAGAAGAAGCTGTAATATCAATCCGTAAGGCATTACGAGAAAACAAAGCCTAATCTCTATAATTTAAGGTTACCAATAATGAAACTTTTACGATTTTTAATCCCGCTGAGTTTGTGTATAGAATTAATGTTTGCAAGTATCACTTTAGAATCCGTAGGTATTGGCGAGGATTTGGAAAGTGCCAAAAAAGATGCGATTGCTAATGGGATTCGAGAAGCAATGGGCGAATATATCCGCACCAAACAAAGCTTAGAAGATGATACCCTTAATGAAAAGGTTATTAGCTTCAGCAATGCTTATGTTTTGGATTACCAACAGCTCTCAGTATCCAAAAATGATTATGGACTTTATGAAATCAAAGCCCAATTAGAAATCGAAGATGGCAAACTTGTGGGCATACTCAAAGACCTTAATGTCGATGTCAAAGATATAGATTCTGGGACATTCAAAGTCTATGTCGATGAAAGCCATAAAAAAGACAATGACTTTACTACAATGATTGATGATGTAATCATAGCACCATTATTAAATAGTGAAGCGTGGGAAACCAAAATCGTTGCTTTTGAGCCTTTTGAGTTGAGTAAGTTTTACAAACAATGCAATGCTAGTGCTGATTGTCGCTCATCTTTTATCAATCCTGTGGCAAAAGCAAACCCTGATGTATCGCGCTATAAACCTTATCTTATCACCCTTGATTTAAAGCACCAAAAAGGATACTTAGAGGGTATTCAAAAGCTCTTTTCTACTATCAGCAACAAACAATGCTCTCAATCATCCCTCAATCAAAAAACAATCGCTTTTATGAGATATGCTCCGATGAATATATTTGAGATATTTATCACTCATCCTCTTAAGCCTAATAATTTTGCAAACTATTGCTTAGAAATACAAGAGCCTTTTGCCTCATTGCTTCAAACAAAACTTGAATCTTTTAATAATCAATACGGCAAAAAGGGCAAACTCACTCTAACTTTCCTAGATTCTCAAAAACGACCTTTGCCCTCCCCCTATATCTACACGGATAATATGAAGAAGTCTCAAATAGTTTCATTCAATCTCCCTCAATATCAACAACCCAAAGGAGAGTGGGAGTTTAATCCAGAATCTGGACTAATTCCTCAATGGTGGAATGGAGTGCAATTTCTCAAAGACCCACCAAAATCTGTGCTTATCGTTTATCTCACACAAGAGATGATACAAAATCTCAAAGAGATTAAATGTGAATTTTCACTTAAAAACATTTAAAGGGGACATCAATGAAAAAATATTTATATATACTTATTGTATTACTTGGCACAAGCCTAAATGTATTGCAAGCTGATGATTTTGAGGAAATACAAACGCTAGGTGTGCAAAAAGATGAGATTATCATTAATTCAGACACTAAAGAAATTACCCGCATTATCTCCATAGGCGAAGCAAATTATCATTTTGGTGATGCCAAAGATATTCGCCAAGCAACTCATAAAGCCGAACTCTCTGCCAAAGCCTACATCACAAAATATCTTTCTGAAGATATTAAATCTCAAGAAACTCAAGAACAACTTAGCAAAACACTCAGTGAGCAAAGCTCCAAAGGAAATGCAAATGTCAGTAAAAAAGACATTGACACCTTAATGCAAAATATTAGCAACGATGCGCAAGCTATCCTTAAAGGCGTTGTTACAATACAAACACTAATCAACAAAAAAGATAAAGTTGTGCGTGTTGTAGTAGGCTGGAATCGCAACCAAACTTCAAAGAAAAAACCTAGCAAAAAATATGAAGACTTCTAAGCTAATCATTTTGAGTGCAGGAATACTATTTCTGTTTTCTGTTGTGGAATCTCGAGCAGATTCTGAATGGGAAAAAATCAATAGAATCTGCCAACAATCAAAAACAAATGTAAGTGAGCAAAATCTAGGGCAAAATGAAGTATTTGTGATATGCACACCTCTGTTAGATAAAAACGAGTCGCTTTCCAAAACTCAAATTCGCGCACAACTCTATGCTAAATCGCAACTCTTATCCTATCTCAAAACATCAGATTCTAAGCTAGAAGGGATAAAAATAAGTGCCTTTCAAAGTAAAATATCAGATGACCAAAATCAAATGCTCTCCATACTTCCCAAAGAAAATCTCGTTAAACTCTATGCTATTTCAGAAGAGAGCAAACCTCACTCTCAAACAAATTTTGCGCAAGAAACTATCAGCACAAAAGAGGCTTTAAATGCACTTCAAACAATGGCACAATCTCTAGAAACCAGACTAAAGAATAACGAAAATTTAGCAGATTTAGAAACACTCTCACAAATTTATTTTCAACTTGGAGACACACAATCCTATAACGCCACCAAAGAGCGTATCATTGCAAAAAAATTTGAATAAATTACATAAAGGGGAAGAAAAATAATGATAAGAAATATCGCCCAATCAAGAAAACCATGAAGCTCTCTTTGTTTTTGGAATCTCGATTATGGACATCTTTTATCATAGGTGTAATTTTGATAAATTCTATTGCATTAGGACTGGACACAATAGACATTATCCATAGGCAGTTTAACAATACACTCTTCATTATTGATAATGTTTGCCTTGTAATTTTTGTTATTGAACTATCACTTCGTATCATTACATATAAAAAGAATTTTTTTATTGGAAGTAATGAATGGGGATGGAATTGGTTTGACTTAATAATTGTATTAATAAGTATTTTTGCAAATGCTGGATTTTCTATTGTTCGAGCAGTAAGAATAGTGAAAATTTTTCGTTTGCTTTCTGCTATCCCTGCTATGCGTATTATATCAATGGCAATGTTGCACACAATCCCCGCAATGTTGAGCGTTGTGGTGTTACTCACTATTTTTTATTATATCTACGGAGTGCTTTGTGTGAATCTTTTTGGTGATACATTCCCACAATGGTTTGGAAATCTAGGTAAGAGCTTTTATACACTTTTTCAAATTATGACTTTAGAATCTTGGTCTATGGGTATTGTGCGCCCTATTATGGAAGTATATCCTTATGCATGGATAGTATTTATAAGCTTTATCTGCATAACTAATTTTATTGTTCTAAATCTAATCGTAGGCGTAGCTGTAGAAAGTATTGCAGAGATAAAAAAGAATCTTCCAAAATAACTTTCACTTTTATTTTATAGGATTTTCTTCATATTAAAAGCACAGGGCTTTTAACCTTTACTTCATTTTTTACCAATAATTTCAAACTAAATCATTAAAATCAATGCAAAGCTAAAACAAGCATGAATAATAATGCGTATATCACGCTCTTCACCCTAGACACACTTCTTTATCAAATAATTTTAAGCTATTCTCCATTGCAGAATCTTAGCATTTTCACAACACAAACAGAATAAATCATAGAATCCCTACTTGATCACAATGTAACCAACCCTCATTAATTAAACTATTGCATTGATTGTAGATTCTCTATTTAGCATATCTCTTTAGAATCTTACCATCATACATACAAGAATACGAGTATGGTTAATATCATTGGAACAATGCTAAAATGTATAGTTACATTAAAGCCCTAAAAGAAGCATAAAATAATTATTAAATTCATTTAAACATTGAAAGAATACCAGAAAGACTTAAGAGGAATTTCCCCTATCCCTGCATCGACCTACATTCCCACACTTGAAAAGTGCAGTATCATCGGCGAAGAGAAGCTTAACTGCCAGGTTCGGAATGGAGCTGGGTGTTGCCTTCTCTCTATAGACACAAGAAAAAGGGAAATAAAAGCAATTTTTATACATTTATCTATTTTTATAAACAAGTATTTGCTCTTATTTCCATTTTTCATAAAATGTCATGATCATTGTTAAAAGCCTTGTAAAGTAGTAAAACCACAATCACTGCAGATATTTTATCTTTCTCTTGATACAGATACTCTTAATAAAGAATTTTATCCATACACTCAATAAGGCAGTAATCCTTAAAAAATAAGCCAAACGGTCTATTAGTAGTAGTCAGCTAAACACATTACTATGCTTACACATCTACCCTATCAAGCAGCTAGTCTTGCTGCGACCTTCGGGGATTGTTCATCTTGGAGTTGGCTTCCCGCTTAGATGCTTTCAGCGGTTATCACATCCATGCGTAGCTACCCAGCGATGCTCTTGGCAGAACAACTGGTACACCAGTGGCATGTCCATCCCGGTCCTCTCGTACTAGGGACAGCTCTCCTCAACAATCCTACGCCCACGGCAGATAGGGACCGAACTGTCTCACGACGTTCTGAACCCAGCTCGCGTACCGCTTTAAATGGCGAACAGCCATACCCTTGGGACCTGCTCCAGCCCCAGGATGCGATGAGCCGACATCGAGGTGCCAAACCTCCCCGTCGATGTGAGCTCTTGGGGGAGATCAGCCTGTTATCCCCGGGGTACCTTTTATCCTTTGAGCGATGACCCTTCCACACAGAATCACCGGATCACTATGACCGACTTTCGTCTCTGCTTGACTTGTTTGTCTTGCAGTCAGGCTGGCTTATGCCATTACACTCTACAGATGATTTCCAACCATCTTGAGCCAACCTTTGTAAGCCTCCGTTACTTTTTAGGAGGCGACCGCCCCAGTCAAACTACCCACCAGGCATTGTCCTGCTCGAGGATAACTCGAGCCAGTTAGCAGACAGAAACATTAAGGGTGGTATCTCAACGATGGCTCCATCTCCACCGGAGTGAAGATTTCAAAGCCTCCCACCTATCCTGCGCATAATGTTCCCATCGGCAGTGCCAAGCTGTAGTAAAGGTCCACGGGGTCTTTCCGTCTTGCCGCGGGTAGGAGGAATTTTCACCTCCACTACAATTTCACTGAATCCCTGGTTGAGACAGCTCCCATCTCGTTACGCCATTCATGCAGGTCGGTATTTAACCGACAAGGAATTTCGCTACCTTAGGACCGTTATAGTTACGGCCGCCGTTTACTCGGGCTTCAATTCAAAGCTTCGTATTGCTACTAACTTATCCTCTTAACCTTCGAGCACCGGGCAGGCGTCACACCTTATACTTCCTCTTACGAGTTTGCAAAGTGCTGTGTTTTTGGTAAACAGTCGGGAGGGACTCTTTGCTGAGACCTACTTGCGTAGGCACACCTTATCGCGAACTTACGGTGCTAGTTTGCAGAGTTCCTTAACCAGAGTTCTTTCACGCGCCTTAGAATACTCATCTCATCTACCTGTGTCGGTTTGCGGTACGGGCAATGCAAGCTAAACTTAGAAACTTTTCTTGGCACGACGGCATCAATGGTACTCCAATTGAGCCGAAGCTCGCTTGAAGCTATTGGAGTTTCGAATACAGAGGCGGATTTGCCAATCCTCCAATCTACACTCTTAAATTAGCACTTCCATCCGCTAACACCATTTAGCCCTATGCGTCCTTCCATCGCACACTTGCATTGGTATGGGAATATTAACCCATTTTCCATCGACTACCCCTTTCGGACTTGTCTTAGGACCCGACTAACCCTACGATGACGAGCATCGCGTAGGAAACCTTAGATTTTCGGCGAAGTGGATTCTCACCACTTTTATCGCTACTCATTCCTGCATGCTCACTTCGCATCGCTCCAGCACTCCTTACCGGTATACCTTCAACGCAATACGAACGCTCTTCTACCACTGTGCATCAGCACAATCTACAACTTCGGTGTCTATCTTAGCCCCGTTATATTTTCTGCGCAGAATCACTAGACCAGTGAGCTGTTACGCTTTCTTTAAAGGATGGCTGCTTCTAAGCCAACCTCCTGGTTGTCTGAGTAACTCCACATCATTTTCCACTTAGAATAGAACTTTGGGACCTTAGTTGGTAGTCTGGGTTGTTTCCCTCTTGACGATTGATTTTATCACCCACCGCCTGACTCCCAAGATACGGTCATAGGTATTCGCAGTTTGACAGGGGTTGGTACCGCGGTGAGCAGCCCTAGCCCAATCAGAGCTCTACCCCCTATGACTATCACTTGAGGCTATACCTAAATATATTTCGAAGAGAACCAGCTATCACGAAGTTTGTTTGGCCTTTCACCCCTATCCACAGCTCATCCCAGCCCGTTTCAATGGGCACGAGTTCAGTCCTCCGGTGGGTGTTACCCCACTTTCAACTTGGCCATGGATAGATCACTTCGCTTCGGGTCTGCAGCATCTGACTTAACGCCCTTTCAGACTCGCTTTCGCTACGGCTTCGCATGTGCTTAACCTTGCCAGATACCACAACTCGCAGGATCATTATGCAAAAGGCAGTCCATCACCCTTGTAAACAATAGGGCTCTGAATGATTGTAGGCAGATGGTTTCAGGTTCTATTTCACTCCGCTCACTGCGGTTCTTTTCACCTTTCCCTCACGGTACTTGTTCGCTATCGGTGTGATAGTAGTATTTAGGGTTGGAGAGTGGTCTCCCCTGCTTCAGTCCGGATTTCACGTGTCCTGACCTACTCTGGATACTGCTACCTATAAATAATGTTTCGCATACGGGACTATCACCCTCTGTGATGTATCTTTCCAAATACTTCTGCTTCATTATTCAAGTGGATATTGCAGTCCACAACCCCAGTAGCAAGCTACTGGTTTGCCCTGTTCCCCGTTCGCTCGCCGCTACTTAGGGAATCTCATTTGATTTCTTTTCCTCTAGCTACTGAGATGTTTCACTTCGCTAGGTTCGCTCCATTAAAGGTAATGCGCATTGCTACGCATTGGGTTGCCCCATTCGGAAATCTACGGATCAAAGCTTCTTGACAGCTCCCCGTAGCTTATCGCAGTCTAGTACGTCCTTCATCGCCTCTATCACCCAAGGCATCCACCATCTGCCCTTAAAAGCTTATTTCTTCTAAGGTTACTGCCTTATTGAATGTATGATTACAAACAATAAAACACTATCGCGTAATTGTAGTTAATTACTATTTTTGTAGGCTATTAACAATAAATTTTCAAATAACATTTAGACATAAAGTCTAATGTAAATCTTTCTGTATCGATAAAATTTACATTAAACTTAATGCTGTGTGCGTATTCTTCAATACTAAAGCTTATATTATTTATCCTCTAAATACTACTTCTTCTTTGCATATACAGACTTTTATTTTCAAATCAACGAATCTCAATATGAAAAAAGAAAAAGATTCTGCCTAAACACTGCTTTCAGAATCAAGACATCATATCACTTTAATCCTTGAATACTTTATAGAGTCTTATAAATGTAAAAACCTTCCATACAACTTCATCAACTCAAAAGTGGTGGAGAATAGCGGGATCGAACCGCTGACCTCCTGCGTGCAAAGCAGGCGCTCTCCCAGCTGAGCTAATTCCCCATTCTAAAAGATGGTGGGCTTAGGAGGACTTGAACCTCCGACCTCACCCTTATCAGGGGTGCGCTCTAACCACCTGAGCTATAAGCCCCTAAAGTCTCTTGTAATTAAGCTGCTATCTTGGGTGATCTCTGAAAACTAAGCAATTTCATTAAGTGTTTATCTCTACTCTCTATCTCTAATCTGTATCAGCATAAATGAATATACTGATAAAATCTCTAGAAAGGAGGTGATCCAACCGCAGGTTCACCTACGGTTACCTTGTTACGACTTCACCCCAGTCGCTGCATCCGCCGTGGGCGGTAGCCAGTTTGGCATTCCGACTTAAGGCGAATACAACTCCCATGGTGTGACGGGCGGTGAGTACAAGACCCGGGAACGTATTCACCGCAACATGGCTGATTTGCGATTACTAGCGATTCCAGCTTCATGTAGTCGAGTTGCAGACTACAATCCGAACTGAGAGATGTTTTAAAGATTTGCTCCACCTCGCGGTATTGCGTCTCTTTGTGCACCCCATTGTAGCACGTGTGTAGCCCTAGGCGTAAGGGCCATGATGACTTGACGTCGTCCTCACCTTCCTCCTCCTTACGAAGGCAGTCTCCTTAGAGTGCTCAGCCGAGCTGCTAGCAACTAAGGACGAGGGTTGCGCTCGTTGCGGGACTTAACCCAACATCTCACGACACGAGCTGACGACAGCCGTGCAGCACCTGTTTTCAAGCTCCCCGAAGGGCACTCCGCTATCTCTAGCAGATTCTATCAATGTCAAGCCTAGGTAAGGTTCTTCGCGTATCTTCGAATTAAACCACATGCTCCACCGCTTGTGCGGGTCCCCGTCTATTCCTTTGAGTTTTAATCTTGCGACCGTACTCCCCAGGCGGAATGCTTAATGCGTTAGCTGCATTACTGCCCTGACAAGCAGGGCAACAACTAGCATTCATCGTTTAGGGCGTGGACTACCAGGGTATCTAATCCTGTTTGCTCCCCACGCTTTCGTGCATCAGCGTCAGTGATGTTCCAGTAGGTCGCCTTCGCAATGAGTATTCCTCTTGATCTCTACGGATTTTACCCCTACACCAAGAATTCCACCTACCTCTCCCATACTCGAGAGTTGCAGTTTCAAATGCAGTTCTATGGTTAAGCCATAGCCTTTCACATCTGACTTGCAACCCCGCCTACGCACTCTTTACGCCCAGTGATTCCGAGTAACGCTTGCACCCTCCGTATTACCGCGGCTGCTGGCACGGAGTTAGCCGGTGCTTATTCGTTAGATACCGTCATTATCTTCTCTAACAAAAGGAGTTTACAATCCGAAAACCTTCATCCTCCACGCGGCGTTGCTGCTTCAGGCTTTCGCCCATTGAGCAATATTCCCTACTGCTGCCTCCCGTAGGAGTCTGGACCGTGTCTCAGTTCCAGTGTGTCCGTTCACCCTCTCAGGCCGGATACCCGTCATAGCCTTGGTAAGCCATTACCTCACCAACAAGCTGATAGGACATAGACCAATCCTTTAGCGAAATTCTTTCCCTCGTAAGGAGTATCCAGTATTAATCACCGTTTCCAGTGGCTATCCTAGACTAAAGGGCATGTTATCTATGCGTTACTCACCCGTGCGCCACTAATCCACTCTAGCAAGCTAGAGCTTCATCGTTCGACTTGCATGTATTAGGCACGCCGCCAGCGTTCACTCTGAGCCAGGATCAAACTCTCCATAAAAATGAGAAGTTTTACTTCTCTTGCTATTCTCAATATATAATTTCAAGATGAAAATCTTAGAAACTCTATCTTGATTTATAGCTTTAGTGAATTTGTCCTATCTCTTAGTGTATCTCATATATCACAAAGACTAGAGTAGATTCTGTATGACAAAGAATATCAAGTATCATTTATCATAGTTTCAGAATCTGCTCAAAGTTATATTTGAGTTGTATATTTAATATTACTAAGAAATTAAGTCTTTAAAAATTTATCAATTATGAATATCAAGTATTGATAAATCAACTTAATGTTCTTGCTTAGATGTCAAAGATCATACACCAAAATAATTAAGCATAACCCTTAAGAGTTCAATTTATACTCAAGGTTTCACCATATTACTCTGATATAAAGAACAATCCAAACTTATGCACTTCTAAAACACATTTTTAAGTATAATCTTTAACATATCATAGCTGTTTGTCCATATTTGACTTTAATGATGAAGACAAAACTATTAACTTGTCTTATCTTTAATCCTCAAGATAAGGAACAATCCCTATGTAATAATACAGATAAACCTAAAAGAGAGACTAGAAGCTCAATCGGTAAGGGAGTGAAATAATACATACTTTAAGCTTAAAGTGGGCTTAGGAGTAGAGGGAATT